>QQVP01000055.1 GCA_003389215.1 Planctomycetota bacterium
AGTCGGGGCGAAAGGATTTGAACCTTCGACCTCTGCGTCCCGAACGCAGCGCTCTAGCCAAGCTGAGCTACGCCCCGCTAAATCAAGGCAATCTCATGATTGTAGCTCCCCCCAAGACATGGTCAACGCCACTCCACTTCCAGGCACGCGTCTGTCCCTGACAAGCACCGTCTGGCACGCGCCAATCCCTGGCAAGCACCGTCGCCGTCCGCCGGCGACGACTGCCCACACCGCCCGTACACCGTTGAACTCGCCGGTACCGCGTCGTTAGAATTCGTTGCTCGGTGCCGTTACCTGACGGGTGCCGTTGCCTGACGGGTGCCGTTGCCTGACGGGCCTCGTCGCCAAGCGGGTGCCGGGGACGCGGCCGTCTCTTCCCGCGAAGAGACTCGTCGCACTCAGCGCGACGACGACCGCATGGAGTGATTGCCTCAGAGCCGGAGTGGCGGAATTGGCAGACGCGCTGGATTCAAAATCCAGTTCTCGCAAGAGAGTGTGGGTTCGATTCCCACCTCCGGCATTATATGAGAAAAGGACTTACGTCAAATCGGCGCGAGTCCTTTTTTCGTGGGGCAATGGTGTGCGTATATGATCAGCATGGAGTCTTGTCTTTGAATTGTTTCAACCTTGCTCATCGGACACTTGTGGTCAAGCAGACTCAGTTCAACAGCGAGGTGGAATTCAAAGCACATTCTGGTGCATCTCAGTTTTAGGGAGTCCACGTCCACCTACAAGATCATGAGCAAGCAGGCCAACATAGATGACGCACTTGCGCATTTCGACGATTTCTACCACAAGGGGTATTCCGTTGATGCGATCATCATCACGCAGACGGGAGGCAAGAAAGAGCCTCCGATGGGAATTGTGACGGTATACGATATGCCGAAACTGCGGCAGTTGGCGTTTCCGAGCGGTTCTTCGTAGTCCCTGCAGAGAACCCACACAAAGGGCAAACCATGAAATCCTCTCCACTCATCCTCAAGTCGCTTGACGATAAAGGTCGTCACCTCATTCGCTCCGAGGTGAAAGCGAAAGACTCGACGAGCGAGCATTGGCTCCAAGAACGGCTATATGATCATCCTGAACTGTTGCCCGTCGAAGATTTTGACGACATCTTTGCTCCGCCGATTCCCATAGGACGTGAAATAGCAACCGGTAGTGGCTCTCTCGACAATCTTTACGTCAGTCCTGACGGCGGAATCACCATTGTCGAGACCAAGCTTTGGAAAAATCCAGACAAGCAACGCACGGTCCTGGCTCAAGTGATCGACTATGCCAAAGAGCTCGTGACCTGGGATTATGAGCACCTTTGTGAGGCGATTCTTGCATCATCACGTAGCCGAGGGGAATCCGAGAAGGCTTCATTGGAGGAAAAGGTCTCCGACGCCTTGCGGGATTCGGATATTGCGCTGCATGAGTTTCAAGAAGGAGTTGCGACGAGCTTAGCCACGGGAAACTTCTTGTTGCTTATTGTCGGTGACCGCATCTCACCAAACATCGTGCTGCTTTCACGAGCCATCCAAAGCGCACCCGGACTGGACTTTACCATCGGACTGGTGGAAATGCAGCTTTATCAAATGTCTCCGGGAGAGGACTGGCCGGTCGTTGTCGTGCCAGAGGTGGTGGGACGGACGGTTGAGAAAACGAGGGGCGTCGTAAAGGTTGAGTACAAGGAGGAGAAACCGAAGGTCACTGTTGAAGTTGAAGACGGTGGCGGTGACGACCTCAAGATACGCAGCCTTGAGGAGTTTCTGGAGATCGTCCCAAGAGACTTGGTGGCAACCTACAAGGACGGTGTGGACGAGTGGGAGAAGATGGGCGGTACGGTTCGGTTCACAAACCGCATGATGCACTTTGAGGCGACTCTTAACGGCGAGTTGAGGCGAGTTGTTCGATTCCGCAAGACACAGGTGAAATTCGTTTCTCTTGAGGACATCAAGGAATGGTCTAGCGATGAAACGCTATACGAAAAGTATTGCCAAAGCCTGGAGGAGTCGCCGCACATCCTCAGCCTCGTTCGTGACGGCAGGCAGTGGGAAAACTACGGCAAGATGAACGCCAAGGACTTGAAGGTGCTGCTGCGAGCGGCGAGGGAGCTTGTTCAGAACATTAAGGCGGAGGAGTAAGCACAATGCCCAATCGAGACTGGCTCAGACTTCCCGTGGTCTCCGCTGGTGCGGAATATCTTGTCATGGGCCATCTCATGCGGCGGAACATCCTTACCTATAAGGCTCCCGAAGGCAACGAAGGATACGATCTAATCTGTATTCACCCTGAGCCACGATACAAGCCGAAGCGAAACGAAGCAGCACAGGTGCGAGTACAAGTCAAGAGTCGATACGCTACCGACTGCGACCGTGGCTTTCCTGTCAAAGAAAAATCGCTAGATGCCTTCGACTTCCTCATTGTGGTGTTTCTGAACATTGGCAAGTTCTATAACAGGAACGACGGACTGACTGGCATGACCGAGCCAGCGTTCTACACACTGTCTAACGACTTCATTCGTGAGCATCACGACACGAGTTCGACGTGGCAGAAGGTAAAGCTGCGAAAGTTGGCTGAGGAAATCGAGCCATTCAAGAATGAGGATGGCCTTGAGTTGATTGCGAAGAGATTGGGAGTGCCAAGGCCGAGGAAGATTCGAACAGGGTAGGATTTCAAGATGTCTCATGCACCGCTGTTCCGCCACGAACCTCAAAGAGAACAGGAAGTAGTCTGTCTTTTCGGTGCGTGAGCGTACGGTGAACCACGCTTCCTACCCAGGGGGGGTGACGCGGCTACCAGACGAGGAGGTCCAGGTCGCCGTCGCCGGTTCGCTCGGCCTATTCGAGCCGGCCGCTCCAATTGTGGCCGTTCGGCGAAGCACAGGTGCTCGGGCGGCGCGGCAGGCGGGCAGCAATCGCCAGGAAAACCCCTAAAGAGCCCGGCTTCGGCCGGTCGGTCGCTCTCGGACGCAAGTGGTTCGGCCGCATCCTCGGCTTTCCACACGTCGGGTAGGAACTGCCGAAGCTCCTCGGCGTCGGCTGGGATGGCCCAAACCGGTGGTCGGCTGCCCGTGGAAGAAAGGGCGTAGAACACGGCGTTTGAATGCCATTCGGCGGCTGATCGAGTCTCTGCCAGACGACGAAGTGATCTTGTACGTGGACGAAGTCGATATCCATTTGAACCCCAAGATCGGCCGCGATTACATGTCGCAGGGGACGCAAAAAATGGTGCTCACGCCAGGTAAGAACGAAAAACGCTACTTGGCCGGCGCACTCAACGCACGAACCGGCCGCCTAACGTGGGTCGAAGGGGATCGCAAGACCAGCGATCTGTTCATCCTCCAACTGTGGCAGTTGGTCGGCCGCGACTACCCGCACGCCAAACGCATTCACCTGATCCTCGACAATTACCGCATTCACAGCAGTCGACAGATGCCCGTGCGTGATCTGTCGGCGTTGGCGAATCTCAAGAATCTCAAGACTGTGCATATGTTAGATTTGCCAGTCAGTGGTGAACACATACAAACATTAAGACAGACACTTCCAAGTTGTAGGATCGATTTGCGAACGACAACCGCCGCCAAGATACTCTCGCCCCCTGGGGAAAAGCGATGACGTTCATCAGACGGATTAGATTAGGATAACGATGACTTTAGTACAATCGTCAGGGAAGGACGATTTGGAAGTTAAGACTGTGGACCACGTCCTCGCAAGAATCGGCCCTTATGACTCGTCGCCCTGTGACGCGTCGCCCTGCGGCTCATCTTCGTCGGCATAGCGGTACGAGAAGTAGCACTTGTGCATTTCGTCACGGCTGTAGATGCCGAATCGCACGGTCTGCGACGGGTCGGGATTCTGCGTGTTCTGAGCGGAGTTGTCGTACACCCCTTCGGAGACCAGGCGGGTTCCTTTGGGGAGTCGCTTGGGCTCGGCAAACCGGTAGACCATCTGCCAATCGAAGCGGTAGTACGGAACCGAAATCAGAATCTCGCTCGTGCCATCGGGATATTCAGCGATCAGCCGCGAGCTCTTGCCGCGATAGTGCATGTGCGGCCCGACGTCGTACATCACCATATCGCGGGTCACCGTCGTCACCGCGGTGACGGGATATTCTCTCGCCCCGGGGGGAACAACGAACGAGCGGTCGGAAGTGGCGTAGACGAACAACTCGTGCTCCGGCTCTTCGTCCGATAGGTAGAGCGCCAGTTGCGTGCTGTCGTCGACCTCTTCCCGACCTGTCGAGTTGTAGTGCAGCTGGACGAAGAAGCGACTGCCTGCCGGAACGAATTTTCCCGTGCCGGCGGGAAACTCATACCTCGTGTTGCCGGCCACAAAAGCAACGAAGCAACTTCGGTTGGACTCGCGGAGAAGATCCTGAAAAGACCGGCCCGGCTTGGCCAGCAGGATGACCACATGGTGGAGTGCCCGCTTGTTACCCATGTGGATCTCCGCAGCGCGGACCCAGCCGGGCTCGTCCATCGGAATTTCGATCCACTCGTAGCGATAGGGCAGGATGCCGGTTGCCGGCAATACCTGCGCAGGAAAATCGAGGATGACGTCAGGCTCTCCAAGGCTCCACGTGCCCTGGTCGACGGGGGCCTGGCCCTGAAACGGATCCGCGCCTTCGCCGCGCGGCGTTCCCGCCTCGATCCAAGCCAAGAGCGTCTTCTCTTCCTCCAGCGTCAACGAAGCGTCGTTGGAATAGTGCCCGTATTCGGGATCCGCTCCCCAGGGCGGCATCCGCTTGGTCCGCACGACTTCGCCCAGCATCGACGACCAGCCGGCCACCTCGTGATAGTCCGAGATCGTCCAGGGACCGATGCCCCCTTCCTGATGGCAGGCAAAGCACTTCGCGCGCAGAATCGGAGCGACGTCGACCGTGTAGGTGGGTGGCGGATGACCGGCATCGAACTTGCCGGACAATCGAATCAGACAGCCGCGTGGCTGGGTGCGTGCCGGCTCCACCTTGTCGCCTTGCAGGAATGCCTGAAGCGCGTCTTGCAGATAGTGATGCTGGGCTTCGGCTCTTTGCGTGCCGTAGTCCAGGCGATCGTCGATCGCACCTCGATAGACGATCTTCCAAGTGTTCGTATCGATGACGAGGGCTTCAGCCGTTCGCGTGACATTCAATCCGCGGACGACGAATTGCGTGTCATCCTTGAGGATCGGCTGAGCCATCTGAAACTCGTCGGCCTCTTTCTTGATATCGGTGCGGTCATCCTGCGGATTTGCGTTGAGCAGAAAGAAACGTACTCCGCGGGGTGCGAACTCCGCCTGGAGTTCGTTGATGCGGCGACTGTAGCGCCGGTTGATTGGACAGCCGACGCCGTGAGAAATGAGCACAATCGCCCGCGCGTCGGAGTAGTAGAACAGCTCGTGCGACTCTCCGTGCTGGTCGAGCAGCCGAAAATTCTCGACGCGGGACACCTCGACCTCGGACGGGGTCGCGGTCGAGGGCGGCTCCGGCGGCAAATCGCGCGACGCGAAATTGCTGTACGCGACCAGAGCGGCCGCGCCCAGCAACGCGATAACCAACACCCAGAAGCGGGCTCCGGCAAGATGTTCCGTAGCTTTCATCGAGCTGTTCGTAAGTCCCACCCGGCGGCGAAATGCGGTCCCGGCCGTGGCGGCCTTTGCAGAGTTGGCCTGAACGCTTCATTTTACCTGCCAAGCGCATCGTTGGCATCCCCCAAGACCGCGGAGCCGGCCTGATCGAAGTCGGGGCGGTACGGTATCTTCCGTCGCCTCTGACCGCGGTGCGGCACGTGACGATACCAGGAACGCACCGGCGACCACCGCGACGCCAAGAAACTTTTCGAACAGCTTGCGAGTTCGACGCGGCCCGGCAATTGGTTGACGCAAGGCGCTTTGCGGCGAGAATGATCTTTGTGAGAGTTGAGTTTCGGGAACGACTTCTCAAAAGAGAGGCTGCGTTCGATTTTCACCTCCGACGTGCTTCTCTTCAGTAGCCAGCCGGCTGTCCCGCGCGAGAGGCAACCTTCGCATGTCGCCGATGAAAAGTCCCGCCGCCGAGCGACGCGACGAACTGGGCGACTCCCTCTCGCTTGCAGCGGTGGCCCGTGAACTGCGCGTCCCGGCCAAGGAAGTTCGTCATCTATTGGCCGAGCGACGGCTCGACTTCGTGCAGATCTGCGGCCAGCTGCGGGTGCCCCGCGCCGCATTGGCCCGCTATCGAGACCAACAGGCGCTGGTCGGCGAGTAATTCGCGGCTCGGCGGGAGCCTCGCCCCCGCCATGACTGGCGGACCTACGCGCTGCATGACCGTGCCGCGTCGGCTTATGCCCACTCGAGCCCGCTGGCCGTCTTCACGCGTTCTTGAAATTCGCCCAACACGCCGCCGATCACGTCCCATCCCGTCTGGCGGCGGACTTCGATGTCGCCTTGTTCGTTGATCCGCACGATCGTGTCGTCCTCGACGCCGGCCTTGTGCAGATCCTCGTCCTCCATCTCGTCCGGATGGATCATCTCGCGGAGTCGCGCGCCGGTCATTTCGATGAACTTCATAGGTTGGCCTCGTGCGAAAGTCGAGCGTTCAAGTGCGCATCGCACCCTGATCGGCACGGTTACCTCCCTCGGGGCTGCGCGGGTCCGTAGCGGGCGATGCGGGCGGGGCCCTGCGAACCAGCCTTTAGGATAGCCGGCGGCGCACCGTCTCGCAAAGCCGCAGCATCGTTTCCACATCGAGCTGTTCGGCGCGGGCGTCGGGTCCGAAATCCATTTCGCCCATTACCTCGTCGACCTCGGCCTTGTCGAGCCGTCCCTTCATGGCGCTGGCCAGCACGCCGCGGAGAAACTTGCGGCGGTGAAAGAACATCGCCCGGACAAACTCGTGAAAGAAGTCGAGATCGGGAATCTGGCCGCGACGCTGCGGATCGACGCGAATGTGCAAGATGGCCGATTCGACTTTCGGCTTTGGCCAGAAGACCGAAGGGCCCATAATCCGCACGACCTCGATCTCGCACTGGCTCTGCATCCAGATGCTCAGCGCGCCGTAGTCCTTCGTCGACGGGGCGGCCGTGATCCGCTCGCCCAGTTCTTTCTGAATCGTCACCGTCATCGTCGTCGGTACGACAGGAGCGGACAGCAGGTTGGAGATGACCGGGGTAGCGATGTTGTAAGGCAGATTGGCCACCAACTTGAATTGCCGATCTTCGCCGGCGGCCAGTTGGCCTTCGATCGTCTCGATGACCTCGCGGGTGAAATGGTTCTTGTTGCGCAGAGCATCGCCGCGGAGCATGGTCACGTTTTCGCAGTCGATCAACTCTTCGGCGGCCACGACCTGCAGACGCTCGTCAATCTCGATGGTGACGACGGCGGCAACGCGCGGCGACATCAGGGCCGTCAGGGCGCCCGTGCCGGTGCCGACTTCGAGCACCACGTCGCGCGGCTCGAGCTGGGCGGAGTCGACCAGCAGCTGCTGCAGGTTCATGTCGATCAGAAAATTCTGACCGTGACGCGTGGCGGGCTGGAGCCCGACCTCGCGGAACCTTTGCTTCAGATAGCTGACGGTTTGGCGACTGGTCACCATCGCGGGCCGTAAGTTGTGCTTGGCGTGGACGTGAATGGGGGCGCGTGGGTGGTACGAGTCTCGCGGAACGCGGGGCGACAATCGAAGGACTCGCCGCGGCTGCGAAAGGCTAAATCTCGGAGCGGACGGCTTTCTGAGCGTACTTGGCCAACAAATCGGTTTCCAGATTGACGCGACCGTCGACATCGAGCGCTCCGAGCGTCGTCACGGCCAACGTATGGGGAATGAGTTGGACGCTGAAACGATCCGCTTCAACGTCGACCAGCGTCAGGCTCACGCCGTCGACGGCGATCGATCCCTTGGAGACCATTTGCTCGGTGAGCACGGCGGGCACGCGAAACCACAACGTCGCCCACTCGCCGTCGTCGTCTCGCTCGGCAAGCGTGCCAACCGCGTCGACGTGCCCGGTGACGAAGTGGCCGCCGAGCTGGTCGCCCACGCGGAGCGAGCCTTCGAGATTGACGCGGCTGCCGCCCACCAGCTCGCCTAGGTTGGTCCGCGCAAGCGTTTCGGGGCCCGCTTCAAAGCTCAAATGAGGCGGCTCGACCTCGATCGCCGTCAAGCAGCACCCGTTGATGGCGATGCTGGCCCCCACCCCGGCGCGCTCCGCGAGATCGCCCGCATCGACCACCAAACGTCTTCCCGGCGGTTCTTCGCTCACGGAGGCGATCGTGCCGAGCATTTCCACGAGACCGGTAAACATCGGCGATCGACTCCGCACCTGAAGATGAGCGTCCGTATCGGCACCAAAACGTCCCCGGACTACTCGCGATCTTCATATTAGCCGTCGCCACGGGCGCTGAGAAGCGCGGGCCGCATCGGGTCACGTGGGAAAGCCGATTGCCGTGAAGCACGAAGCCGGCTGTTCACATCTCGGCAGATGGGGCAAAATGAACGTGCTGGCGTGATCGAGCCACGCACGACGGAGCCACGACGGAGCCACGACCGAGCGGCGACCGCCGCGTCTGCTGGTGGCCAACTTGGCGCCGCCTGCCTCTTCAGTCGACGAACCAAGGACCGCCTCCGTCGGTTTCCTCATGCATACAAACTGGTTCTCCGCGAACCAGAGACTCGAACAATCCAGGACCGAACAGAACAAAGGACGCCCGAGCCATGAGTACGATCATCGACATCCATGCCCGCGAGATTCTCGACAGCCGCGGCAATCCGACCGTAGAAGTGGAAGTGCAGCTTGACGACGGCTCTGCGGGTCGCGCGGCGGTGCCGAGCGGGGCCAGCACCGGCGTCCACGAGGCCTGGGAGCTGCGCGACGGCGACGACGGCCGCTACTTGGGCAAGGGAGTCGGCAAGGCGGTCGAGAACGTTAACACCGTGCTCGATGGCGAACTCAGCGGGATGGACGCGCTCGATCAAACCGGCATCGACTTGAAGATGCTCGAGCTCGACGGCACCGAGAACAAGAGCAAGCTGGGGGCCAACGCGATCTTGGGTGTTTCGCTGGCCACGGCGCGAGCCGCGGCAGCGTTTTCGGAGTTGCCGCTCTATCGCTACCTGGGCGGTACCGCGGCGCGACTGCTGCCGGCCCCCATGATGAACATCGTCAACGGCGGCGAGCACGCCGACAACTCGGTCGACGTGCAAGAGTTCATGGTCATGCCGCTGGGATTCGACAGCTTCTCCGATGCCCTGCGGTGCGGTGTCGAGATATTCCACCATCTAAAGAAGGTGCTCAAGGACCGCAAGTTGAGCACGGCCGTCGGCGACGAAGGCGGCTTCGCCCCCGACCTGGGCAGCAACGCCGAGGCACTCGACCTGATTCTCGAAGCGATCGACGCCGCCGGCTACAAGGCCGGAGCGCAGGTGAAGATCGCCCTGGACGTGGCCGCCACCGAGTTTTTCGATGCCGATAGCGGCAAGTACACGTTTGAAGGTCGCCAATTCGACTCGACCGAAATGGTCGATCTCTTGGCGGGCTGGGTCGAGAAGTACCCCATCTGCTCGATCGAAGACGGTTGCAGCGAAGACGATTGGGATGGCTGGAAGCAGATGACCGAGAAGCTCGGCGGCCGCGTGCAGCTGGTCGGCGACGACCTGTTCGTGACCAACACCACCCGACTGGCCCGCGGTATCGAGGAGGGCGTCGCCAACAGCATCCTGATCAAGGTCAATCAGATCGGTACGCTAACCGAGACGATCGAGGCCATCCACATGGCCGAACGGGCGAGCTACACCAGCGTCACCAGTCATCGCAGCGGCGAGACCGAGGACTCGACCATCGCCGACCTCGCGGTCGCACTCGGCACCGGACAGATCAAGACGGGCAGCGCATCGCGGACCGATCGGATGGCCAAGTACAATCAGCTACTGCGAATCGAAGAGCACCTGGGCGACGCGGCCCTCTACGGGGGTCCGTTGTTCCCCTTCTAGTTGCGGCTCGTCGCGATCGGGAGCATCGACTCGCCAGTCGCGCGTCACATTCCAGGGAGCGGCCGCTTTGGCGAGAGAGGACAGCCAGCTCGAGTCGGCGCTGGTCTACGCGCTGCTGTTCACCGCCTTCGCGATGTTCGTGCTGGCGATGATGGCTCCCCGCTACGAGCGCCGTCAGACCGAAATCGAAAACGAGTTTCGCGGCATTCAAGAAATGCAGCGGCGGGCCGGCGGCGCCGAGGCGTCGCCCGTACCGCGTGAACCCAATCGCGCGGGCGACCGAGGCGCGCCGCAGATTTCACTACGGCCGCTGTGGTTGCTGCTGGGGTTGATTATGGTTGTCACTTGGGCGGCCCTCGTTTGGCGGCGAGCGCGACGGACCATGCGGGCCAGAGAAGAAGCGGGAACGGGGTCGACATGAACTGGCTGATCGAAGATCCGACGGCCCTGATCCTTCTGGTCGTCTTCGTCCAGTTGATTCTGTTGGTGGTGTTCTTTCGCACCGGTCGCGTCGTAATGCTGGGGTGGATCGGGGCCCTCCTCGTGCTGTTGGGGCTTGTCTTCCTCGTGGACTATCTCGTCGTGACCGATCGCGAGGCGGTCGCCCTTGTGCTGGATGAAATGGTCGCGGCGGCCGAGGCGAACGACGACGCGCGACTGCTGGCCACCATTTCACCGCGGGCGGACGGGCTCGACGAAGATGCGCGTGGACTGCTCGCACGCGTCGAAATCGATTGGCTCCAGATCATCGTCGGACCGAAGGTCATCGTCAACGAATTGACCAGCCCGGCATCGGCCACTGCGGAGTTCACGATCCAGGGCGAGGGCCGACTGAACGCGGGGGCCGTCGGCGGCATGCGCGGCCGCCACGTGCAGCCGTTCGTCATCCATTTCGAGCGCGACGGAGACCGCTGGCTGGCGACCCGCAGCGAGCCACGCTGGCCCTATTCCAGGTAGCGTGTCGGTCATGCGCGACGGGCGCGTCCGAAGTCTAGTGCGGCACGGCCCTGGGTCGTGGACGGTGGCCCTTGAAGCCGTGTCCGTGGAAGGGCACGCCGTAGCCGAAGCCCGAGTTGAAGCCGCTGTTGAAGAAGTCGCGATTCAACCCCCACTCGACGCTACCGGAGTGTTCATCCCAGTCGATCCGGCCGTGGTTGTCGAATTGTGAGCCGGTGGCGAAGCCGTTCCCGAAGCCGCCAAAGCCCCCAAAGCCGGGATGCACGAAGCCGGCACCGAAACCGGGGTAGCCGAAGCCGGGCTGGACGACGCCAGGGGGGAATCCGCTACCGAAACCGAAGCCGCTGCCAAACCCGAAGCCAAAGCCGGGGTAGGGAACGCCGAACGGGGGCAAGCCGTAGCCAAAACCGGGGCCGCCCAGGAAGTGATCGCCGCGATAGCCGTGGCGATGGCCCAACGCGCGATGCCCGTCGACGCCGTCGTCGTCTTGGTCGTCAATGTCGCGGTCGTGATGATGTCCGCGGAATCGGCGGCGAACCTTGAAGCGATCCTCCTCGTATCGTCGGACCTCGCGGCGGAAGTCGGACGGTCCGAAGATGTCGTCGCCACGCTCGTCGAAGGGCTGGAAGAGCAGGGTGGAACCGAGGGCGATGGCACCGTTGCCCCAGGTCTCGACGGTGGTGTAGCGGTCGGTGCTGTTGCCAATTCGCAACGTGCTGTTGTTATGTCGAAACCCGCTCCGCTTGTAGACGGGACCAAAGGCATAATGGGCCGTCGGATCGGGGGCGAATTGGGTAACTCGTTTCCCGGTATAGGGATCGTGAGTGAAGTCTGCGGGGAAGAAGAGCCAGTTTCCCTCGCCCGCCAGGGCTTCGCCGGCAACCAGAGTGAGTACGATTGTGAGGATTAAACGCATGGCAACGACCCTTTCCAAGTTGCTCGTTCGTCGGTGCACTAGGGGTCGCGAATTGCGTGCCAATTGCGGGTCCGGCGGAGTCGCCGGCAGCGCGCGACCTACTCCTCGGTCGGCTTGTCTTACTCGCCCGACTCTCCGTCGTCGTCCGATTTCTGCTCGCTGACGATCATCAGGGTGCCAATGTCGCCCTCGTCCGGATCGAAGCGATAGGTCTCCCCAGACTTGAGCGGCGGCAGCTCGATCTTGTTCGCGACGATGATCTCGCGGAGAAACTCGTCGTGGTCGCTGGGAAGCCGACCGTTCGTCGACTTGTAGAGTCGAAGCGCCTGGTCGATCTGAATCCTCTGGATCTTGGCCTTCACACCGAAGTAGGCCGAGATTGGCGTAGCGACCAGACCTGCGTCGAGCGGCTTGGTCACGAGCGCCGGCCGCTGTTCATCGCCGGCCGTCTCACCATCACCCGCCCCTTCTTCCGCGCCGGCCGTCGTGGCCGCATCTCCGTCGTCTTCCCCCGTCGGCTCCGCCACAGCACCGACCGCAGCCGGTGTAATCTCCGGAGGTCCGACCTCGGGCAACACCGTCTTCGCAGGCGGCTTGCTACAGCCCTGGCAAATCAACAGCAGCACGACCAACCACGCCGGCACCGGGCAAGACAGCCAGGCAGCACGTCTGGCCAAGCGAAGTTCGAGACATTGTTTCATCTTCGAGACGACCTTGCGAGTGACGAGAAAACAAGCCGATGGCCGAACGCCTTCATTATAAATGAAGGTTCCACGACCGCATCTCGTCCATCACCGGCCCGCAGGTCATGTCGAAGTGCAGTGCGGTGAGCGTGACGTAGCCCTGGGCCGTCAGCGTGAGATCGCTCTCCCGCCCGGCACTCGGCGCCGGGGGCTCGTTACTGGCCCAAAAATAGGGCCGCCCCTTGGGATCGATCCGCTTCTCAAACTCCTCGCCGTAGCGATCGACCCCCATCGGCACGATGCGCAGCTCCGGTTTGCCTTCGAGCGCCGCGGTGGGGATGTTCAAGTTGTAAAGATGGGGCTCGGGCCCTTTGTGCTCGAGCAGTTGTTCGATCACACAACCGGCGATCTCGGCGGCTCGGGCGAAGTCGGCATGCTCGTCGTATTCGAGCGAGACGGCAATGCTGTCGATGCCGAAGAAGGCGCCTTCAATCGCCGCCGCGACCGTGCCGGAGTAGAGCACGTTGATCCCGGCGTTGAGCCCGCCGTTGATCCCGCTCACAACCAGGCTGGGCCGCTCGGAACAGAACTCGGCGACCGCGATCTTGACGCAGTCGGCGGGACTTCCTTCGACCGCCCAAGCGCGACGACGCTCGCCGTCAAACACTTCTTTACAAATGAGCGGACTCAGGTAGGTAATCGAGTGGCCGACGCCACTCTGCTCGGTCGCGGGGGCGACCACGCTGATCTTGCCCAGACGCTCGAGCACCGGTTCGAGGGCTGCCAAACCTGGCGCATAAACGCCGTCGTCGTTGGTTAAGAGAATCTGCATATGTGCATACCGGCTGGTTCGAACGCCGATCGTAGGTCGCCCTTCAGGCGACGACAAGGGGCAGGCTTCCGTCGACACACGCACGAGTCGCCGGCGGTGTGCAAAACGCTTATTCCCGCCAGAACGGGCCTATTGTCGCCCGGCATACGGGGTCGATACAATTGGCCGTTTCCCGCCCGTCAGCGATGACGGGCGGTTTTCTTTTTCCGCGTGAGGGATCGCCGCGACCGGCGGCGCGGAGTAGCGTGATGACAACGGTCACCCAGTCGGCAAACGATCCTGCCGCGCGTCTCTCGGGCGAGCGCGTGTTGGTGCTCGACTTCGGTTCGCAATATGCCCAGCTGATCGCACGACGCGTGCGCGAACAGGACGTCTACTGCGAGATCGTGCGACACGATCTCTCCGCGGAGCGGATTCGCGAGTTGGCACCTCGCGGTCTGATTCTCTCGGGCGGTCCCGCAAGCGTCTACGAAGGCTCGGCCCCGCGCTGCGACGCCGAGATCTTCAAGCTGGGTGTTCCGGTGCTGGGAATTTGCTACGGCATGCAGCTGGCCTGCGAGGCCCTCGGCGGAAAGGTCGCAAGTTCGCCGCTGCGGGAATACGGACGGGCCCGCTGCCGCATCTCGGCCAAGGATGAGTCGCTCTTCGACGACGTTTCGCCGGAGACCGAGGTCTGGATGAGTCACGGCGACCAGGTCACCAGCGTGTCGGAAGACTTCGTCGCCCTGGCCACGACCGAGACCTGTCCCGTCGCCGCGGTGAAGCACGCTTCGCTGCCGATCTACGGTTTGCAGTTTCATCCCGAGGTGACCCACACGCCCGAAGGCGGCAAGATCCTCTCCAACTTTCTGCTTCGCGTTTGCGGCTGCGAGGGGCTCTGGCGGATGGGCGACTTCGCAGCGGCCGCGGTCGAACAAATTCGCGCCCGCGTGGGCGATCGACGCGTGATCTGCGGCCTCTCGGGCGGCGTCGATTCGTCGGTGGTCGCCGCGCTGATCTACCAGGCCATCGGTCCACAACTCTCCTGCATCCTGGTCGACAACGGGCTGCTGCGGAAGGACGAAGAAGACTCGGTCATCGAGGAGTTCACCAAGCACTTCCAGACCGACCTTCACGTGGTCAAGGCGGAAGACGAGTTCCTCGCGGCGCTGGCCGGGGTGACCGATCCTCAACAGAAACGGCAACGCATCGGCCACGCGTTCATCGAGTGCTTCGCCGCCGAGGCGGCCAAGATTGAGGATGCCCAGTTCCTCGCCCAAGGTACGCTCTATCCGGACGTCATCGAGAGCGGCGCTGCCCTCGATGGCCCGGCCGCCACCATCAAGCTGCACCACAACGTCGGCGGGCTGCCGGAGAATCTCGACTTCGAATTGATCGAGCCGCTTCGCGATCTCTTCAAAGACGAAGTTCGCAAACTCGGTCTGCAGCTGGGTCTGCCAGAAAACATTGTCTGGCGGCATCCGTTCCCAGGCCCAGGCCTGGCGGTGCGATGTCTCGGCGAGGTTACCAAGGAGCGGCTCGTCGCGCTGCGTGAAGCCGACTCGATCGTTGTCGAAGAGATCAAGGAAGCCGGGCTCTACCGCCAGACAGCGCAGGCCTTCGCGGTGCTGCTGCCGGTGCAGAGCGTCGGCGTGATGGGCGATGCCCGCACCTACGACAATGCGGTTGCGGTCCGTTGCGTCGACACGGACGACTTCATGACCGCCGACTGGAGCCATCTGCCCTACGAGGTGCTGGCCCGCATTTCGACGCGGATCATCAACGAGGTCCAGGGCGTAAACCGGGTGACGTACGACATCAGCTCGAAGCCACCCGCCACGATTGAGTGGGAGTAGCGGCGCGCGATTCAGGAATCTTCCCCGCTCGGCGGTGCGGGCAGCCACAACCCTCTTGATGCCAACCCTCTTCGGTCTCAACACTTCGTTTGGTCTTCGATCTCGCGGTGTGGTAGGATCAGAGTATGAACGCGAAGCTGCCTCCCGAGATCCGCAAAGCGATCGAGCAGAATCCGCTCGACGTACGACTCGAAGATGAGGAGACAAACGCCGTCTACTTCATCATGGATGAGGCGACCCACCGTCGCGCGATGCTCGCCCTCAAGGAACAGGAGGACAACCGGGCCATCGGCGAGGGCCTCCGACAAATGGAGCAGGGCGAGGGCAAGCCCTTCGAGGAGGTCGATCGGGCAATGCGAAGCGAATTCCCGGGGCAGCGGCCGGCATGAGCCTGTCCGTTGTCGTCATGCCTCGCGCGGAGGCCGACTTGCGCGAGATCGCGAACTGGTGGGCAACGAACCGTTCGTCCGAGCAGGCGGGTCGCTGGCTGGACGGGATCTTCGAGGCCATCGGCTCTCTGAGCGAAAACCCGGATCGGCGACCTCGCGCTCGCGAAGACAGACGACATCGCTACGAGCTGCGAGAACTACACTTCGGCTTGGGTTCGCGGGCCACGCATCGCGTCATCTTCACGATTCGCCCCGAGAAAGTCGTCGTGCTTACGGTTCGCCACCTCGCTCAGGACGACTGGGATGCGGTCTAGCATCGCGTCCGCATTTGCGACTCCAGCGAATAAGTCGCGGCACCTTGATGGCCGCGGTCACGCCTCGACCCGCTGGTCGATCATCCGCTCGTCGAAGACTTCGAAGCCCGCCTGCTGATAGAGCGGCCGCGCCGCGGGGTGGTCAAGCTCGCAGGTATGCAGCCACAGCCGCGACGGCGAGTAGGCCCAGGCACGCAACACCAGCCAGTTGAGCAGGAACTTGCCGAGGCCACGACCCGTGTACTTCTCGATGAGGCCAAAATAGGCGAGCTCGATTTCGTCGCCTTGCCGCCGGTCCAGTTCTCCGAAGCCGGCCGGTTCGCCGTCGACGCGAAGTACGTAGACCTCGACCCGCTCGTCCTGAATCGTTTCGGCCAGCTCTTCATCGGACAGTAGATCACGATCGATCCACTTCCACTTGGCCCCGACCGCGTTGTAGAGCGTGCGATAGTAGCGCACCGAAGGGGCGATGGCCCGAGTCACACGCGTCCCGGGGACGGGATGCGACAGCTCCCGACCGAGATTCTCGCGCATTTCGAGATACCACCGCCGCACGGAGATCGTCTTCAGCGGCCGCGAGGGACTCTCGGTCATCGACGCCATATCCTCTCGCCCTGCGACGGCCACTCTGCCGCCGTATACTTCGCCGCCGGCTATTCCGCGGTCGTCGGATCGATCACCTCGACGACCTGCGAGACACGATTGGCCGGAAAACCGCCCAACTCGGCATGCTTGCGAACCAGTTCTTCGTTCGGGGCGATGTAGACGCAATAGACCTTGTCGCCGGTGACGTAGCTCTGCACCCATTGAATCGTGGGGCCGAGTTCCTTGAGGACTCCACACGACTTCTGGGAAATGCCCTGGAGGTCGTCGCCGGAAAGGTCACCCGCCCCGGGAATCTCGCGTTCGATGACGTACTTTGGCATAGTTCGCTCCTGTGGCGGCAGAGGGGCCGCTGCTAGTTCGAGGGAATGTTCTGCGGTATGGTGATGAGCTTGTAGCGCAGGTCGGGAGGGCTCGGTATCGAGACCGAGTGCCGGTCCGTTGGCCGCTGAGTCCTCGGGCCCGCCCAGAGGCCCAGCCCAGAGGCCGCGCCGACTCGACCAGCGCAGCTTAACGATCACGCCTTCGCGTCGCAACTCGCGCCGCAAGCGATTCAGTGCTTACTCAGTCGACCGGAACAGAAAATCCCGCGAACGGAATATGGGCAAGAAATACATTTATCAAATGGGTGGGCTGACCAAGAAGTTCGGTCAGCGCGAGGTCCTCAAGGACATTTGGCTCTCGTTCTATCCCGGTGCCAAGATCGGCGTGTTGGGACGGAACGGCTCGGGCAAGAGTACGCTGTTGCGGATTATGGCCGGCGTGGAAAAGGACTTTGACGGCGAGGCCCAGCTCACCGAGGGCTTTTCGGTCGGGTACCTGTCCCAGGAGCCGGAACTCGATGCCTCGCTCGACGTGAAAGGGAACGTCGAACAGTCGGTCGCCGAGACCCGGGCGCTGCTCGACCGTTTCAATGACATCAACATGCGACTCGGCGAACCGATGGAGCCCGAGGCGATGGAGAAGCTGCTCGCCGAGCAGGCACGGGTGCAAGATCAGATCGACGCGGCCAATGCCTGGGAGCTAGATCGGCAGATGGAAATCGCCATGGACGCGATGAACCTGCCGCCAGGCGACGCCGACGTCTCGAAGCTCTCGGGCGGCGAGCGGCGACGCGTCGCGCTCTGCAAGATCCTGCTCGAGCGGCCCGATCTGCTGTTGCTCGATGAGCCGACCAATCATCTCGACGCCGACAGCGTGGCCTGGCTCGAGCGACACCTGGCCGAATATCCCGGCACCGTCGTGGCGGTGACCCACGACCGCTACTTCCTCGACAACGTGGCGGGTTGGATCCTGGAACTCGACCGCGGCGAGGGCATTCCCTGGGAAGGGAACTACTCTTCGTGGCTCGAACAGAAACAGGAACGCCTGGCTCGTGAGGAGAAGGCGGCGCAGGCTCGCCAGAAGACGCTGGCCCGCGAGCTGGAGTGGATTCGCATGGCTCCTCGGGCTCGGCAATCGAAGAGCAAGGCCCGCATCAAGGCCTATGAGCAGATGTCGAGCGAGGGGTTTCAGGAGCGACCCGACGAGTTCGAGATGCAGATCCCGCCCGGCAAGCGGCTGGGCGAGAACGTGATTACGGCGACGCATCTTTCCAAGGCCTTTGGCGACAACGTGCTGTTCGACGATCTGGAGTTTCGCTTGCCGCCCGGCGGAATCGTCGGTGTCGTCGGAGCCAACGGCGCGGGCAAGACGACCCTGTTTCGCATGATCATCGGCGAGGAACAGCCCGACTCGGGTTCACTCAGCATCGGCGAGACCGTCGAGCTGGGCTACGTCGACCAGTCACGCGACGAGCTTTCGCCCGAGGCGACCGTGTTCGAGGAGATTTCGGGGGGCCACGAGACGCTCGAGATGGGCGGCAAGAGCATCAACGCCCGGGCCTATGTTTCGCGATTCAACTTCCGCGGCACCGATCAGCAGAAGCAGGTCGGCAAGCTTTCGGGCGGCGAGCGAAACCGGGTTCACCTGGCGAAGTTACTGCGTCGGGGTTGCAACGTGCTGTTGTTGGACGAGCCGACGAACGATCTCGACGTCGACACGCTGCGGGCGCTGGAAGAGGCGGTATTGAACTTCGCCGGTTGTGCGGTGGTCGTGAGCCACGACCGCTGGTTCCTCGATCGATTGGCCACGCACATTCTCTCGTTCGAGGGTAACGGCTATGTCCACTGGTGTGAAGGCAACTACCAGACGTACGAAGAACAACGCCGCGAGCGGCTCGGCATGGCGGCCGACGAGCCGCATCGTTTCAAGTACAAGAAGTTGACCCGGGCGTAGCAGCACTTCGTCGCGGTCACTCAGCCGCAGCTCTTGACGGTCTGCGGGAATTCCATTACCACGGTAGTCCCTTTGGACGAGAAAAGCATGACGGCGCGCGACGTTAGAACGACGCGCAAAAGACTCGATCGATTTGTTGAGGAAGCAAGATGAGTATCATTCGACTGGGCTCGACCAAGCAATATTCGGAAAATTGGGACGCGGCCTTCGGCGACGGCAAGCCCAAGAAGACGTCGACGGCGAAGAAGAAGACCGCCAAGAAGTCTTCGGCCAAGGCGAAGAAGTC
Source organism: Planctomycetota bacterium (assembly GCA_003389215.1). Taxonomy (GTDB): domain Bacteria; phylum Planctomycetota; class Planctomycetia; order Pirellulales; family UBA7805; genus MB-PLM-2. The sequence continues at coordinate 19,014 of QQVP01000055.1, forward strand.
GCCGAAGAAGCGCGGCAGCTCGGCGACCAAGAAGGCTGGCGGCTCGACCAAGAAGAAGTCGGCTTCGGCAAAGCGGTCGACGAAGAAGAAAGCAGCCGCGAAGAAGGCGGCGAGAAAGAAGAAGGGGGCCGCGAAGCGTTCGGCCAAGAAGAAGGCAGCGGCCAAGAAGAAATCGACCGCTGGCAAGAAATCGAAGACCGCCAAGAAGTCCGCGAAGAAGAAGGGCTCGACCAAGAAAAAGCCGGCGCGCCCTGCCAAGAAGGCCCGCCCCGCCAAGAAAAAGAAGGCTCACAAGAAGTAGTCGAATTCGGGCCGGCTCCCTACAATGACGCGTAGACGAACGCGACCTCACCACGAGGAGTCTTGGCGATGGAAATCAACCTTCAGTACTGCGCAATGTGAAACTACGAGCCACGGGCCGTCAGTTTGGCGACCAAGTTGCTCGAAACTTACAAGCAGAAGATCAAGAGCCTGACGCTGGTGCCGGGCTCGGGCGGCTGCTTCGAGCTGACGCTCGATGGCGACCTCGCCTACTCGAAGCTGGCCACGGGCGAGTTTCCCGACGAAGACCCGCTGGTCGATGAAGTCGGATCGAGACTTGGTTAGGGTGCGCTGATAACGGCAGTCGGATCGACGACGGCGTGTCGCACTCGTCGTGAACGCCAGCGCGGCTACGGCATCATCACCGAATTCGACTGCGGGTCGATGCCGACGCCGTCGCACAGCTCGGCCATCGCATCGAGCACCAACAGCAGGGCCCCCGGGTCGAGCATGCCGTCGATCTCGTCGGCCTCGGCGTCCTCACCGCCAATCTCCGCCGAATCGACATCGGCGTCGTCGCCCAATTGCTCGAAGTGCAACAGGTCGAAGCGGCCGTTGAAGTCGGCCAGGCGGTCGAAGCACTTTCGCTCCTCCGCATCGTCGATGAGCGGGAGCATCGCCGTGGAGAGCGAGGCGATTTGCTCTTCGACCTCTTCCCCCTCGACGTAGCTGATGTCGATCGCCGAATAGGCGTCGCTGGCGACGACGGTCATCGACTCGAAGCGACCCGCGTCGTCGCTGCGCACCCGCTGCAGATCGAAGTTGTGACTGAGACCGCCGATCATCTCCACGACGCTTTCTGCCGACGGCCGCTTGAGCGACTGCAGAAACAAAAAGTACGTCTCGCGCCAGCGATAGTGTTCGTCGTCGAAGAGTGACATTGCCCGACTTCCTTCTTGGTTAAGCTGTGCCGTCCAATCGCGTGTGGCGGCCGCTTCGATCTGCCCCACGCCCGTTACGTGTCTGCTTCCCACTCGCCATCTTCTTCGTTCGAGCCGAGGCCGCCCTGCCAACGTTCGAGCGCGGCCAGAGCGGCGTCGCGTTCGTCGCCCGTCCCCCAGACCGACTCGCCTTGCTCAAGCCGGATTTCGTAGCGGCCCTCGCATTGGCAATCCTCCTCGCCACAGAAGTGCGGAAGGGAAGCAATCCACATAACACGATACAGCGGGATGTGCTTCTCGTCGATGACGCAAAAGATAGACATCTCGATTACTCTCCTAATTCGATGCTGCGCCGCGTGGCTGCCTCGACGGCAGCCGTCACGGCCGAACGCATTTGCTGCTCTTCGAGCACCGCCAGGCCGGCCAAAGTCGTGCCGCCCGGACTGGAAACTCTGGCTCGCACGACCTCCGGAGCCTCGCCGGTTTCCTGCAACAGCGTCCCGGTGCCGCGCACGGTGGCCACGGCCAGCCGCGCGGCGGTCGCCTCCTCCAAACCCATATGAATCCCCCCGGCCGTGAGTGCCTCGACGAGCACGCAGACGAATGCCGGTCCCGAGCCGGAAAGCCCCGTGACCGCGTCCAATTGCTCTTCGGGCAATTCGACCGCCATGCCGACCGCCGAGAGCAGGTCTTGAACGAGCTTGCCGTCGGCCGCGGTCGCCCCTCCGCCCAGACAAAACGCGCTGGCGCTTTCTCCGACCAGGCAAGGAGTGTTGGGCATCACGCGGGCGAAACGTTTCTCGTCGCCGAGTGCGCCGGCAAGCCGCGCCAGACGAACGCCCGCCGCGATCGAGACGACGAGCTGTCGCGTGGAGATCGCATCGGCGAGTTCGGCCAGCACCGCATCGATCTGCTGAGGCTTGACGGCCAAGAAGACAACGTCGGCATCCGCCGCCTCGTCGTTGGTCTCGACGACCCGACAACCGGGCACCATCGCCACGAACGCCTCGCGGGCCTCGGCGGTCGGATCGCTGGCGACGATTGCCTCGGCCGTCACGAGCTCCGCGCTCACGAATCCCCGCGCGAGCGCCTGGGCCATGCGGCCGGCGCCGACGAATCCGATCGATGCTGTCAAAGGTTGCGTCATCTTTATCGCACGAACGAAGAACGGTGATTCGACTCCAGCCCGGAACACGGCTCGCCACATTCTAGGCGGCTGCGCCAGCCGTTGGTAGCGGTAACAGCTTGCTACGAATGCATGCAATCCCGGGCGTTTCGCATCGCCGCGCGGCGCCACGCGTAAAATCACCTGGGCGCGGCTCCACGTTTTTGCCAAACTTCCGCCGCCGTCGACAGCCGAGCCTCGTCGATGGCGTGTCGATCGACCGCCGCAGTGTCGATGTCGTCGATCCCGTTCTCACGTCTTGAATGAACTATGGAAACGTTTCGAGGAGACGTCGCCGTGATGAGCCTGGGCCGCCTGCTGTTCGCGTTGGTGATTCTGACCCTCGTGTCCGAAAGGGCGAACGGTGACGGACTGCTCGACCCGTTGAATTTGTTCAGCCGAGGCGAGACGTCGGACGACGCCGCGCGCAAGTCGCGCGAGCCCAGGACGGCACCGCGACCGACCAGCTTCGGCAAGACCGCGGAACCCGAGTCGAGCCAGCTCTGGAGTCTGCCCCGTTTCGATCTGTTTGCCCGCTCTCAAGTACGCAACGTCGGTTCGTCGCTCGACCGCAGCGTCCGGCAAAGCTGGGCGAACACACGGGCCTATGGTCGTCACGCCGGTCAGGCGGCTTCGCAAACGGCGGGGCAATTCAATCACTTCGCCACCGCCACGTACCAGCGGACGGCCGACGCCCTCTCGCCGCAGAAGAACCTCGTACGCATGCGGCGGTTTTCGGACGAAGTCCGCCACCGGCTGACGATGCCCTTCGTCACGTACGCCACCCCGGACGGTCGCCCGCCGCGCCAGGCCTGGGCCGATCGACCCGCGCGGTCTTCGGCGCCGGAAGAAGACGGCACCCGAAGCGACGGCTGGCTGCAATTGCCGCGCTTGCACGGCGAGTAGAATTGCCGATCACGATGATTCTCCGTTGATCGCGCCGCGGGCCTCCGTTGATCGCGGGGCGCGAATGAATCCGCATCGTTCTCTCTCGCCCCTGGTCGTTCGCGCGCCCCACGATCGGTAGAATGGGGTCATGGCGACCGATCTCATTCTGGGCACCGCGGGCCACATCGATCATGGCAAGACCGCACTCGTGCGCGCGCTGACCGGCGTCGATACCGACCGCTTGCCTGAGGAGAAGAAGCGGGGCATCACGATCGATCTGGGCTTCGCGTCGCTGGAGCTCGGCGAGTTTCATCTGGGTATCGTCGACGTTCCCGGGCACGAGAAGTTCGTGCGCAACATGTTGGCCGGGGCGACCGCGGTCGATCTTGTGTTGCTGGTGGTGGCGGCCGACGATTCGGTCAAGCCGCAGACCCGCGAGCATCTCGACATCTTGAAGATGCTCGACATCAAGACGGGCGTCATCGCCCTGACCAAGTGCGACGTTGCCGAGCCGGAGTGGCTCGAGTTGGTCGAGTCCGAGGTCCGAGACTTGGTCGCCGGCAGCTTCCTCGCCGAGGCTCCGCTGGTCCGCACCAGCGCGCACACGGGCGAGGGGATCGACAACCTCAAGAATCGGCTGACGGCCGCGGCACAAGAGGCAGCGGCGCGGAGGCGGCAGAACGTCGCCGACGGCCCCTTTCGGCTCGCCATCGACCGTGTCTTCGCGATCGAAGGACACGGCACGGTCGTCACCGGGAGCGTGCTGGAGGGAACGGCCAAGCTTGGCGACACTCTGTCGCTCGAGCCGGGCGGACTCACCGCGCGGGTGCGGGGGCTGCAGAACCACGACGCGACCGTGGACGAGGTACATGCCGGTCAGCGAGCCGCGATCAACCTGGCGGGGGTTCACCACGATCAGCTCAAACGGGGCTGTGAGCTGGCGACATCCGGCTACCTGCTGCCGACGCGACTACTGACGGTCGAACTCGAGTTACTCCAGGATTCGCCACGCACCCTTAAGAACCGCAAGTCGATTCGAGTGCACATCGGCACCAACGAACGGATGGCTACCGTCGTGCTGCCCGAGCGTGACGAGCTACAGCCGGGCGAGCGATCGCTGGCCCAACTGTTCCTCAGCGGCGAAGTTCTGGCGACCTGGGGCCAGCCGTTCGTGTTGCGGAGCGAGTCGCCGATCGTCACCGTCGGCGGCGGCCGCGTGTTGGCTCCGCATCCTCAGAAACTCCGTCGCGATGCCAAGGAAGAGTGGGCGCGGGTCGGTGACCTCGCCAGCGAGGACGAGTGCCGGCGAGCCGCCGCGGCCATCTACTTCGCCGGACACCAGCCGTGGCAAGCCCGCGATCTGGTCCGCAATGCGGGCGTTCGCGATGCGGAAGCCGTCGTGCGACAGCTGCTCGATCGCGGTGACGTGCTCGAGCAGTTGACGCTCTCGCCGACGCGGACGTTGCTGGTCCATCAAGGCTACCTCGACGTTCTGGGGACTCGTATCGAGGCGGCGTTGCGCCGGCTGCACGAAGAGAACCCGCGGCAGCTGGTCTTCGAGCCGAGTCGACTCGCGGCCCGGTTCGCCTACCTCGACGAGGCCTTCTACCGTGCGGTCGTCGAACGACTGGCGGCCCAGGGTCGCGTCGAACTCTCACCCCGCGGCGTCGCCCTGGCGGGTCAGGGACCCCAGCTGACGAAGAACGAGAAGGCACTGCTACAGCAGATCATCGACGATTACCGCTCGGCGGGGCAGCGGCCGCCGACGCTCAAGGAGCTGAAGGCAAGCGTCACCAAAAACCAGGCCGCCGTGACGCAGCTGATCGAGTTGGCCGAGGCCCAGGGCCACCTGGTCCGCCTCTCGCCCGATCTCTATCTGCACGTCGAGGCGGAGCGGCAGATGCGCGAGACGCTGCGTGAACCGCTCGCCGGCGGCACGGGTCTGACGATGAGCGAAATCCGCGAGATTCTCGACACCTCGCGAAAATATGCCGTGCCGCTCTGCGAACACTTCGACCGCACGGGCTTTACGCGTCGCAGCGGCGACCTCCGCATACTGGCTGAGTCGTGAGGGACCCACGTACAATGGGGGACGTGCGGCGGTGCCGCCGTCGTCACGAGCCAGGAGGCGGTGCCAATTGAGGAACTCACGCGTCGGGCTTGCTCGCGCTGAACCAACCAAGACAAAGGACTCCGGCCATGGCCACCAAAATGCTGCGGAACATTCCTTCGGTGAGCGAGATGCTCGACAACCCTCGCATCCGTCCGCTTGTCGACCGACTCAGCCACAACGTGGTTGTCGACCGGATTCGCAACGTGCTCGACGACCTCCGCGAGGATGTCGCCAGCTCGAGCGGCAACGGCGGCCTGCCCGACATCGGCGATCTGGCAGAGCGAATCGCGCGACGAATTCTCGAGGGCGAGCAGCCGAGCCTGCGGCCGGTCATCAATGCGACCGGCATTCTGCTTCACACCGGCCTGGGCCGCGCGCCGCTGGCTGAAGAGGCGATCGAGGAGATGGTCGCCGTGGCCCGCGGATACGCCAGCGTCGAACTCGACCTGGCCAGCGGAAAACGCTCCCAGCGGGTCGTGGCCGTGGAGGGACTCTTGCAACAAGTGACCGGCGCGGAAGCGGCCGTCGTCTGCAATAACAACGCCGGCGCCACGATGCTCACCCTGGCCGCCTTGGCCGCCCAGCGCGAAGTGATTGTGTCGCGCGGTCAGCTGATCGAAATCGGCGGCAGCTATCGGCTGCCCGACGTGATGTCGGCTTGTGGTGCTCACCTGCGTGAGGTCGGTACGACCAACAAGACGCATCCCCACGATTACGAACAGGCCATCGGCGAAGAGACGGCCGTGCTGATGCGTGTGCATCCCAGCAATTTTGTCGTGGTCGGATTCTCCTCGGCCGTCAGCTTACCGGAACTTGTCCGCATCGGCCGCGAACACAACTTGCCGGTCATCGACGACATCGGTTCGGGCGCCATGTTCCCGCTCGACGAGTTCGGGGCGGTCGGCGAACCGGTGGCCCGCGAGAGCATCGAGGCCGGGGCCGACCTGGTCTTGTTCAGTGGCGACAAGCTACTGGGCGGTCCTCAGTGTGGCATCATCGTGGGCAGACGACATCTGATCGATCGCATTGCCAAACATCCGATGATGCGGGCGATGCGGGTCGACAAGACGACGTTGGCCGGCCTGGCCGCGACGTTGCGACTGCACCGCGATCCCCAGCGGGCCCAGGCGTCGATTCCCCTGCTGCAGTTGCTAACCACACCGGTCGAGAATCTGCAGAACCGGGCCGAGCGGCTGGCCCCCCAGCTGGAAGCGTGCGACGCGGTCGAATCGGCCGTCGCGATGCCGGAGGAGGCCTTCCTCGGTGGCGGGTCCGTCCCCACGCAGAAGCTGGAGACGTGGTGCGTGGCAATCACGCCTGCCCGCCAAAGTGCCGATCGCCTGGCGGCCTGGCTGCGCAAGGGTACGCCGGCGGTTGTCGGTCGCGTGCAGCATGATCAGTTACTGCTCGATCTGCGGTCGGTGCCTCCGCGCGACGATCAGGCCCTGGTGAACGCCGTCGGCGGGCTGAGCTCCTCCGATTAGCCGGTGACGAGCTTCGTTGCGATCGGCCGTTCCCAACGGGCCTGGCCCCTGCGTACGGGACTGACGTGCGGGACGGAGCGACGGTGCTGGGCACCGGCCGGGCTTTGCACAGCACAGGCCCCGCACACATCTATTGGGGGGAATGGGTCTCTCCATCCTGGCCCTCACAATACGTCCAGGCGTTCGATCCCGGGCCGGATTCGAGCCGATTTTCGCCAAATCCCCTGCTGGCACCGCTGCCTCGTTGCGATAAGATAGGGGGACGCGGGATTTGTACGGTCCGCCCGGGCGGTCTCGAGATCCCTCTAGGAGAAGCAGCTTAAGCGCCGCAACAGAGAGAATTCCTGGCGTTTTTCGAGGCGATAACGCAGACCGGCGGTAACCGTTTAGGCGAATCGTGACAACGTGGCGACTCTGGCGTCGAGGGAACGTGCTCTTCGGCCTACGTCGCCAAGGGATGACAACCGCTTCCGCATCATCGATGCGATGTTGTCGGCGGTTTTCGCAATCCATCGGCCGTAATCCATGCCAACGCGACTAAGAGTGTGGCTGTTGCCCTTCGTGTTGCTGGTCCTTCCGGCTGCGCTGCCGGTCGCCTGGGCCGCGGAGAGCAATATCCCCCTGCGTCACCATGCCTGGGGCAAGTTCGACAAGGGTGCCTGGCAGGTCGTTCGCGTGGTGACCGACACGCTCGACGAAGAGGGCAACGTCACCGCCACGACCACGACAACGCGAGAAACGACGCTGGTGCGTGTCTCGAACGATACGGTGAAGCTCAAGGTTCGTGTCACCGTCGACGTCGGCGGCAAGAAGTTTGACGCGCCCGAGCAGGTGATTGTCGAAGGGGTCCACGGCGAGCCGGAGGGCGAGACGCAGGTGGCCAAAGTGCTCGACCCGCAGGTTGCCGAGATCGACGGCAAGAAGATTCTCTGCCAGGTGCACCAGTTCGAGATCGCGACCCCCGACGAGACCCGTACCGTCAAGCTCTACCATTCGCCGGAGGTTGCTCCGCATGTCCTGCGGCGCGAGACGGTGACGACCAAGCTGAAGGGCCGCCGCCGCCGCTACCGAACGACAACGCACGTTGTGCAGCTCGATAGCAAGCGCGAGGTGCTCGACGAGGAACGCCGAACGGCCGTTGTCGAGACAGTTCACCAGAACAACAAGGGCACCACGATTACAGAGTCGGTGCATTCCGGCGAGATTCCTGGCGGGGTCGTTGCCTTCCGTGCGGAGGAACGGAATGCCGAAGGGCAATTGGTCCGCACCAGCCGGCTCGAGCTGGTCGACTACGGCTACTCGAAGAAGGAACGACGCGGACGACGAGCGCGTCGTGCCCGCCGTCGTAATCGCTAAGCGCGATCGTCCGGTCGCGTCTCTCCCTTCCTTGCGCTTTGGCGGGTGTTCTTGCGCCCTGGCGGGCGTCTTGTTTCCCCACGTCATGGCGGGCCTCACCCCTGCCGCGACGGCTCGGCTCGCTGGGGTCCTGCGTGGCGAGCCGATTGTCAGCCGTCATATCGTGCGGCATAATGACTGATTCCACCTGGGGTAAGCGTGGCGGTCTCTAGCCCTCCCGCCGCCCCGCAGGTCGATCTTCGCCACGTTACATCCGACTGAGGACCTCGGGTCTATGGACGAGAAGTTCGCCCGTCGCGGCATCACCTTCGACGATGTTCTCCTGGAACCGAGCTACAGCGAGGTGCTGCCCTCGGAAGTCGATGTCAGCACGCGGCTGACGGAGCGAATCCGGCTCAATGTGCCGCTGCTGAGCTCTCCGATGGACACGGTCACCGAGAGCGCGATGGCGATTGCCCTGGCGCAACAGGGCGGTCTCGGCGTCATCCACAAGAACATGTCGATCGAACGGCAGACCGAGGAGGTCGACAAGGTTAAACGCAGTGCCAACGGCATCATCGTCGATCCGGTCACGCTGCCGCCCGATGCCAGCGTTGCCGCCGCCCGCGAGGTGATGGACCAGCATCACGTCTCTGGCGTGCCGATCACGGAGGCCGGCGGCCGCCTGGTGGGAATTCTGACCCGCCGCGATCTTCGCTTTCTGGAAGCTAGCGATACCAGCATTGCCGAGGTGATGACCCGAGAAAATCTGGTCACTGCCACGGGGACTGTAACGCTTGAGGAAGCTGAGAAGATCTTGATGGCAAAAAAGGTCGAGAAACTTTTGCTGGTTGACGAAACTTACACACTGACGGGACTCATTACGATCAAAGACATTGACATGATGAAGCGGTTTCCCGATGCCTGCAAAGATAGGCAAGGGAGGCTGCGGGTCGGGGCGGCCATCGGAGTCCACGACTTCGAGCGCGCCGAGAGCCTGATCCAAAAGGATGTCGACGTCCTGATCGTCGACAGTGCTCACGGGCACTCGTCGAACGTGATCGAGACCGTCAAACAACTGAAACAACGTTGGGACATCGACGTCGTGGCCGGCAACATTGCCACCGGCGAAGGTGCATCCGACCTGGTGCGAGCGGGAGCCGACGCGGTGAAGGTCGGCATCGGACCGGGTTCGATCTGCACCACGCGGGTGATTTCCGGTGTCGGCGTACCGCAGGTGACCGCCATCAACGCGGCCGCCGAGGCGGTGTCGCAACTCGGGGTTTCGGTTCCGATCATTGCGGACGGGGGGATTCGATATTCGGGCGACGTCACCAAGGCGCTCGCGGCCGGGGCCCACGTGGTAATGATGGGAGGACTGCTCGCCGGGCTGGAGGAAAGCCCCGGCAGGCAAATCCTGTATCAAGGGAGAACGTTTAAGGTATATCGCGGCATGGGCTCCTTGGGAGCGATGGTCGAAGGATCCAGCGAACGCTATCGCCAAGGTGGCGGCGGATCCGACAAGCTCGTTCCCGAAGGCGTCGAAGGTCGCGTCCCATACAAAGGATTTTTGGGTCCATTCGTTTACCAACTGGTGGGGGGGCTGCGAGCTGGAATGGGATACTGCGGCGCGTCGACGATCGACGATCTTCGCGCCAAGGCACGTTTCATCCAGGTCTCCGCGGCTACTGTCCGGGAGAGTCATCCACATGACATCGCGATCACGCAGGAAGCGTCAAACTACACTACGGAACACGCGGGAGGAGACGCGAACTGAGTCCGCCAGGCTGCGGCTGCGCTGGGCGTGCAGGGGCCGACGAACAACCCTTCTGATCGCGATCACCACGCTCCTTGGCAGCCAACCCCTCCTGACGCCGAGCCCCTTGTGGGCCAGCGACGGCCCGCTGCCGGCCGGTGCGTCGGTGCGCAACCCGCTGCGTCAGCCCCCGCGTTTAGTCCTCTCGGAAAGGGACCGCGCCGAGGCGAAACCACTGGCCAGCGCCGCGGTCGAAAAGGCCCCCTTGGCCAAGGTGCCGGTCGCCAGGGCGCCTGTCGCCAACGCATCTTCGCCTCGACCGCAGCAGCAACCCCAACGGCCGTTCGCCGCAACGCAACACGTCGCCGTGCCGCTGCCGACAACGGAGGTGGCGGACGTCTTCGCCGACTTCGACGCCAAGCCCGCCGCCACCAGCCGGGGGCTGCAGCGCAATTCGCAGCTCCAATGGCGGAGCGTCCGGGGGCAGACCGGGTCGCCCGTTCAGCCGACTGCCCACGAGGACGGTCCGGCGCTCGGCGCCCCGTCGGGTTCGGTGCTGAAGAACACCTCCGCCGCGCCGATGCCGCAGCTCAATCCGCTTGACGATCCTTTTGGCGACCGCCTGGCGAAACAACCAGGGTTGGACGACGACAACGGCCTGCCTGGAGATCAGCTGCCCGCCTTGGGCGAGGATGAAGGGCCTGGCTTCGAGGATGACACGGCGCCTCCTGCCACGCGGACGCCGGCCGTCGACGACCAAGATCCGTTCGGCGACGATCCCGTCACCGATGATCCGGAGACTGGGGATGTTGTCGAGGACGATCCCATGACCGACGACGAGACCAGGAGCGACCCCGAGGCCGACGACTTCGGCGGCGACGGCGAATTGGCGGCTCCGCGGGAGTTGCCGGTTCCCGGACGACCGCTGACGAGCGAAGAACTTCGGGACCAGAAGTACCGCGAAGACCTCGCCGTGGAATGCGACGAGGGACTCGAGGAACTGGCCATCAAGAAGCTCTCGGCCGTCGATCTGCACACGCGACTCGACATTGCCGAAAAAGGCACGGCGCTGGACGACTATCCGATCTCCTGTCCCGTCGGCAACGACGAGTTCATACCGCGCAGCTGGGAAGAGATGTACATCGCCTGGACCGCGTCGGGGCTTTGTCACAAGCCGCTCTACTTCGAAGAGCGTCATCTGGAGCGGTACGGGCACAGCACGGGACCTTATACGCAAGGCTTCGTGTCGATGGCTCACTTCTTCGGATCGGTGGCGGTGCTGCCGTACAGCATGGGCTTGAAGACTCCCAACGAGTGCGTCTACGCCTTGGGCCACTATCGCCCGGGCGACTGTGCTCCGTACCTGGTGCGCGGCATTCCGTTTACTCCGCGGGCGGCACTCTACCAGGCGACCGCAGTGGCGGGCGTGATTGCCATCTTGCCGTAACGGCTGGCCATCGGATGCGGCGTGGGGCCCCTCGGTCGAATCGTCATGGCAGAGCCATCGCCAACGCTGACTGTCGAGGCCTCGCGCCGACTCGATCGCCGTGCTCAGGAGGAGTATGGCGTCTCGGGACTGGTGCTCATGGAAAACGCCGGTCGCGGTGTGGCCGAGCAACTGTTGCAGCGTGATGCGACGTCTCCGGTCGCGATCTGCTGCGGCAAAGGCAACAACGCCGGCGACGGCTTCGTCATTGCCCGGCATCTCGACCGCTGCGGGATCGACGTCCAGGTGTTGCTGTTGTTTCCGGCCGACGAACTGCACGGCGACGCGCTGGTGAATTTCGAGATCGTCCGGCGGTCGGGAATTCCCTGGGAGCAGATCGCTCCGGTCGACGGGGACAAGACGTCGGCAGACCAGCTCGCGGAAAGACTATCGGCAGCGAGTTGGGTCGTCGATGCCCTACTGGGAACCGGCGTCACAGGGGATCCCCGACCGCCGCTCGACATGGCCATCAAGGCGATCAACGTGAGCGGGCGACGCGTCTTGGCCGTCGACGTGCCCAGCGGACTCGACGCCGACACCGGCCAGCCCGGGTCTCCGACAGTCGAGGCCGACGTGACGTGCACCTTCGTGGCTCCCAAGCCGGGCTTCTTCGTCGCCCGCGCGGAACCCTTCATCGGCGATCTGGAAGTGCTTTCCATCGGCGCCCCGCGTTGCCTGGTCGAAGAGATGCTGGGCGGCTAGTCTTCCTTGTCCTTCTTGTCTTTCCTGTCCTTCTTGTCCTTCTGGTCTTTCTTGTCCTTGGGCGGCTCGAACTCGAATTCCCGCCACTTCATCGGCAGGCGAAACGGCTCGACGCGGAGCATCACCTCGCCGTTCTGAAAGATCCGCACCGTGCCGGCCGACTCGCTCACCGTGACGGCCACCGCGTTCGTGGCCCGGCTGATGGACGCGGCCGCCCAGTGACGGGTGCCCAATCCCTTGGAAAGCGTGAGGCCTTCCGCGGGCGCGTCGATGTAACGCGAAGCGGCCTCGATCGTGCCGTCGGCCGCGACAATGAAAGCGCCGTCGATCTGCGCGACCTCTTTGATGCCCTCGCGAACCCGCGCATCGCTCAAGTTCCGATCCTTGCGCCGGTAGCCCTTGACCGGGTCGAAACCGGTCGGGCGACTATGCGCCAGGACCTTGCGGGCATCGCCAACGACAAACATGGTGCCGACCCGTTTCCCTTCGCGACCTTCGCGTCCGATCTCGACCGCCAGGTCGACGACCGTCTTGAGGGTGTCAAGGGGAACGCGGGTTTCTAGCTGACGGAGATCGCGGGCGGTCAGTCGGCGCAAGTGCTCGTCGAGGTGGATCAAGCTGACCGAGTCCAGCTTGCCCGCCTCGAAGCCGCTGTACACCGCCACCACCTGGGCCCCCGGAGCGAGCAAGTCGTCTGCAACGCTCTCGAGCAGGGTCTGGGAAAGCTTCTCGTGGACGAGGTCGTACTTGCGATCGAGGACGACGGTGCGGAGCCCCGCATCCGCGGCCCCCAAGACGTTCTCCGCATCATCGCTGGCGACCATCAGGTCGTACTTGCCGACGACCTTCTTCAGCTTTTCCCAGTCGGTGGGTGCCTCGAGCATCACCAGCAGCGCGTCGGCATCGTTACCCCGTGCCATGCGGAGCGCGAACTCAACCATTTCGCGGCAATCATCGTTGTGCCTGGCCGCCTTCATGCAACTCTGGTAGCTTCGCCAAATTGACGCCAAAGAGAAACGCTGTCGATCCCGTGTGGTTGCATCGTAGAAAGTGGGTCCTTCAGCGACAAGGAGCCCAGCAGCCGAGAACGCAAGGATCGGGACGCCAACAAGATCGGGAGTCCCGTGATTGAGAGCGGCCGGCGTCCGAGTCGGGCGGCCAACACGTCGAGACGCGAACTGACGGCGCGGTCGACACGCGGTCGCGGTGCGAACGTCGACGCAGACGATGACGGCGGCGGCCTCCTCGTCGCGACCACCGACAACCAGGCGTCGGTCCTACTTCGTCTCGCTTTCGGACTTCGCTTCGGCGACCCGTTCGCCGTCTTCCTCCGCGGAGCCCGGCTTGTCGGGGGTCCAAGGCCCAAAGACGCGGCGGTGATAACGGTTCAGCGCGTGCAACCCGTGCCCCAGCGGACCGACTTTCCAATAGTGGTCCCGCCCCTCGTCCAGCATTTCGGCCAGGTGCTCAACCGCCTTGACCATGCGATCTTCGCGGAGCTGTTCGTCGGTGAGCTGGAGGGTCAGCCACTCGGCAATGTGTCCCGTCGTTTCCAGACGGCGGCTCTTGCTGCTGTCCGCCCCACGTCCGGCGAAGAATCGCGTGCTGAAGCTGCCATCTTGATTTTGCAGCTTGAAGGTGTAGTCGGTGTACTCGTCGAGGAAGATCTTGGCCCGTTCGAACTGGCCGTCAATCGGGTGCCCTTGCTTCCGCCGCTTGTGCACGGCATAGGTGAGGCCGAACAGGCGATGAGTACCCCCGCAGGCGGCGCCGATGATGGGCTGCGAGAGCTCGTCCTTGACCATCCGGGCGATCGTCCAGTCGCGACCCTGCTCGTCCTTCCACTCGGTTTCCGAGTCGACGTAGTGGGAAATGCCGATCAGCTTGAACGTCAATTCCGAGTGGGGCACACACGTCTCCTGCTCGCGGCGAATCAGCTCCGCCACGGTGAAGTCCTGCCCGCTGATCTTCATCGGGTACGTCTGCTTGACCCGCGACTGAGCGAGCATCGCCAGGAACTGGCCGTGGTGACCCTGCACGCCCGGTCCGGTGCGGGCGTAGATCTTGCCGTTGCTGAGATAGAACAGCCGCTCGCCAGCACACACGCCATTCCAGGCGATCCAGCCGATGGCGTTGACGCGGCGACCGTTGGGTCCGCCCACGCGAATCTCCTTGTCGACACCGAAGGGAATCAAGGAGTGCATGATCGCCCAGTGGCCCTTGTCGCGGGTATTGAGCATCCGGGGATAGAAGTGGCCCAGCACCGACTCGATGCGGTCCTTCAGAGCCAGCATCCGCGGCGAAAGCTCTTCGTCGTCCGCCGGTTGAGCCAACGACTCCTGTTCATCCTGTTCGCCCGCAGCGGTGTCCGACGGCTGGGCGTCGTTCGTTTCCACCGCCGACTCAGGGAGCGACTCGACCGTTTTCACCGTGGGGCGACGCCGCGGGGCCTCGGCAACCTTGAGAGGCGCCCGCGAAGCGAGGCGCCCGACGTTCCCCTGGCTGAGCGAGTGTTCAAAGTCCTCCAGATCGGAGTCGAACTGGAAGTTCTTGAACCGGGCTTCGCGACGGGTGGCGAAGCCCTTGCCTGGTGTGCCCCGGTCGTTGGCACCCACGAGCGGCCTCTGCGAAGTTCGTGGCACCGACTGCGAAATGACGCCGATGGCCACGCGATCCGTCGCCGGGCGTCGCGTCGTGCGCGGCGACTTCGTCGTCCGGTGCGACGCGACGATCGACTGCCTGGACCGCTGGCGGACTTGTTCGTCGCGGACGTCGCGGACGAGCTGGTGAGACACCGTCGGTGCGCGATCCCCCTGTGGTTCAACCGGAACTACCTGGGGCGGCGCGGCGCCTTGCCCCGACCGGTTTGCGTCGAGTTCTGCCGTGGCGAGAAAGTCGGAGCGCGAGCCCTGACTCATGTTCTCGGCCAACAACACCATGGCCAACGAGAACGTGCACAGCGCGAAGACGTAGCGCACGACGGCCATGTCGGACTCTCGTTGGAGGGAGAACATCGATTGCTGGCGGAAGTCGGTTGGGGAATTGAGGACACGCGCGACGGAAGGTGGGGAGTGGTGCGCGTCGCTTTGCGTCAGCCGCGTCGAACGCACCGCACCGTCGAGCCCTCAAAGCGCGGGGCAGCAATGATATCGGACATTTCCGCCGCCAAAATCCAACGCGATTCGCCGCGGAATGAGACCGCAGCGGACGTGAGAAAAAACGGCCGCGGGGGAACAGAAAATCGGACCGCCAATCGACTTTCGGCGGGCAATTGGGCCGCAAAGTCTGCCTGTCTTCACGCACGCGGCAGCTAGAATGCGATAACGCTATCGTAGCCACGACGGGGCAGAGTCGCCGGCGAAAATCGCGATGCAGCCGACCCAGGCTACTGAGAGGGGGCCCTAGCGCCACCAGAAGAGGGCCTGCTCGGCCAGGGACGGTCGTTGCGGTGGACGACGGGTTGTGCCTGTGGCCAGGAACTCTCGCCAGGCAACCAGGTCGTTCCCATAATCGCGCCCCGTCAAATCGCTCAGAACTTGGGCCGTGCGGTGCTGCAGGGCGGGGTCTTCCTTGGGGCCAATCGCCCCTTGGAGCGCCGGAACGACGTTCGGGTCGCCAATCTCACCGATGGCACGCATCGCCGCCAGGCGGACGTCGATCTCCTTGTCGTGCTCGACGATGGAGAGCAGTTCGCGTACCGCACCCGGTCCACCGCGCACCGCCAAGGCTTCGCAACAGGCGATCCGCACGCTCGTGTCTTTATCGCCGCGGAGCCCCGCTCCAATGATGGCGTCGCCGGTCGGCGTCCCCAGCGAGGCCAACGAAAGTATGATCTCGCGGCGGAGGACCGGGTCTTGCTCTTGCTGGATTTGGCGTGCCAGATCGTCACTGGCGCGGGCGCGTTCGTGCGGGGCCAAGGACCTGACTTGCCGCCGAACCCCGTTGATTCGGGCCAGGCGACGTGCCGGAGAGATGCCGTAGTGCTGTTCCAAGTCCGACTTGTCGCGGTTACCACGTTGCAGAAACTCGGGCGTATAGTCCGAAAGGTCGGGCAGCTCGGGAAGCTTCGTCGTGCTGCAGCCGGTCGCCAGAGAGACGATCAGCAAACACGCCAAGGCGATGGTAAGAGCCGGGTTCGACATCGAGAGACCGATCGAGGTTTTGGCGGTCGAGCGAACCGAGAATTCGGCGCCGCCCAGAAGGGAACTCCGCAACGGCCAGCCGGGGCGGAGCGGGGCGGAACTATAGCAAAGCCCCCGCGTTGCGTCCAAGGCGAGAATAATGACGCCAGCACGACCCGCGGCGCCGGCGTCTGACGGACTCCTCGTGGCCGCGCGAATTCGCGCCAGCGCCGAGACATGCGAGCGAGCTTCGGCGGCCATTGCGGAGCCAGCACGACAAAGCTATCAATCGACCGGCGAGCGTGCTACGATGGCCCCGCCATGGGAGGCACTTCGCTGCGCTACTCTCGCCGTCTGGCGCGTCGTCCGGGGTTCTCGATTGCCCTGGGCATGCTGGTCTTGTTGGTCGCCCTGATCGTCATGAGCGACGGGCGAACGCGCGGGCTGCTGGCCACGACAGCGCAGCTAGCGGCCGGGGTCGCCGCGCTGAGCCTGCCGACGGGGATCTTCCTGGCCGTGCTCCTGGCACGAACCGACCTTCCCCTGCGGCGTGTCCTGGCATTCGCCCTCGCGGTTCAGTTGCTGCTGCCCTTCTATCTTGTCACCGCGGCGTGGATCTCCGCCTTCGGTCTGGAGGGCTCGTTTACCGTCTGGGCCGCTCAGACACGACCGTGGCTCGACGGAGCACGCGGAGCCATTTGGGTACATGCCATGGCGGCGATTCCCTGGGTCGCGCTGATCGTGGCAATCGGTCTTCGACTGGTGGAGCCGGAGATCGAAGAAGCGGCTCTCACCGCGACGGGTGCCCTGTGGGTAGTCCTCCGCGTCACGTTGCCGCGGACAGGCGGCGCCATCGGCGTTGCGCTGCTGTGGATCGTCGTGACCACCGCCGGCGAGATGACGGCCACCGACCTGTTCCAGATGCGTACCTTCGCGGAAGAGATCTACACCGCCTTCGCCGCGACCAGCGACACGACGACCGCCTCGCTACAACTGCTGCCGGGCATGCTGCTCATCGGCGGACTCGTCGCCGCCGCCCTGATCGGCTGCGACTACTTATTGCCACGCACGCTGACGCGACGCAAGAGAGCCGCACTCATCTTTCCAGTCCGTCGCTGGCGTTGGCCGCTGGTGGCCCTGGCGTTGGTGCTTTTCTCTGCCGTCAGCGGCGTCCCCTTGGCGTCGCTGATCTACCGCGCGGGACTCGAATCGCAAGCGGAAGCGGGAGTCGTCACGAAAGCCTGGTCGGCCGCCAAGTACTTCGAGATGATCTCGCTGCAGGCCTTCTCCGGCAAAGGCGAGTTGCTCCTCGGTCGAGAAATTCTGTCCTCGCTGACCGCGGCGACGATTTCCGCGATGATCGTGGTGACACTCGGCACGCTCTTGGCATGGACGGCGCGCGCCGGGCGATTCTCCACAGTCGCCTTGTTCCTCGTCGTGGCGGTCTGCCTGGCCGTGCCGGGTCCCCTGATCGGCAAGTCGGTGATCTGGCTGCTGGCGCCGTTTCCGTATCTCTACGACTCGGTGTTTGCGCCGGCGTTGGCGCAGTCGGTCCGCGCGTTGCCCCTGGCCACGCTCATCATGTGGTATGCCCTGGCGAGCGTGCCGCAGAACGTGCTCGACGCAGCGGCGCTGGATGGGGCCGGCTGGCTGGCGCGTCTCTGGCGCGTGGCCCTGCCGATGCGAGGCGCCGCCGTGACGATGGCCGTACTCGTGGCGATGATTGTCAG
Organism: Planctomycetota bacterium; assembly: GCA_003389215.1. Taxonomy (GTDB): domain Bacteria; phylum Planctomycetota; class Planctomycetia; order Pirellulales; family UBA7805; genus MB-PLM-2. Next base: position 36,996 of record QQVP01000055.1, read on the forward strand.
TGTCGGCGACCTGTCGGCGAGTCAATTGGTGCAGGTGCCCGGCGCGGAAACCTTGGCGAATCGGATCTTCGATCGATTGCACAGCGGGGCGTATGACCAGGTCTGTGGCGTCTCGCTGGCCGTCGTAATGGGAACGATGATCGCTGCGATCCTCTTGTGGCGTCTCGTCAGCCTAATGCGTCCGCGCACCGATGCGCCACGCTCGGCCGAGCCTTGATGCTCTTCAGCCGGCGGCCGACCGTATACTATGATTATTGATGGCTGCGTTGTTAATGAGCCCTTCGCGGCGGCGGTGATGGCTGGAATGCCGGCCTCCCGCTGGTCGGCCTGGTTCATTGGCTGCGCAGGGCTCAATAGAAGTCGGGTTCGCCGGCGGACCTTGGAGAATTTCGGCAGACCTCGCATCCGAGCGGTCGGAACATTCTGCCGCAGCCCGAAAGAGCCGCAGCCCAAGAGAGCCGCAGCCCCAAAGAGCCGCAACTCCAAAGAGCCGCAGCCCAGAAGAGGTGTCTCGTGCGTCACTGCCTTCGAACGACGTTTCTGTCGGTCCTCGCCTGCGCCCTACTTGTGGGCGCACGGGCCGCGACGGCCGTCGATCATGTCGTCTACGAGCGCGACGGGGTGCGGCACCGCGTTCAGGGCCGAGTTGAGGTCGAGGCTCAGGACGGCGGGCTGCTGGTGATGGATCGCGCGGGCAAGCTGTGGACGATCACCGCGGAAGAGAAACAGCAGCACACGACCGACGAGATTCCCTTCGCCGCCCACACGCCTGAAGAAATCGGGCGTACGCTGCTGGAGGAGTTGCCCGACGGGTTTCAGGTCCACACCACCGCGCACTATGTCATCCTCTACGATACCTCGCGCAGCTACGCCCGCTGGTGCGGCACGCTGCTGGAGCGACTCTACGGCACGTTCAACAATTTTTGGAAGCGCAAGGGGTTCGAGCTGGTCGAGCCGGAGTTGCCGATGGTCGCGGTCGTGTTCGCCGAGCGGGAGAACTTTCGACGCTATATGCAGGCGGACATCGGCCGCAGTTCGTCGATCGTGGGCTACTACAACCTGATCAACAATCGCGTGGCGATGTACGATCTGACCGGCGTTCAGCGAGATCGGGTCGCCGGCCAACGCGAACGGTCGCGGGCCGAGATCAATAAGATTCTGGCCCGTCCGGAAGCGGGCATGACTGTGGCCACGATCGTCCACGAGGCGACCCACCAGATCGCCTTCAATTGCGGACTGCAGCGGCGGCTGGCCGACGTCCCGTTCTGGCTATCTGAGGGCGTGGCGATGTACTTCGAAACGCCGAACCTGGCCAGTTCCGGCGGTTGGCGGGGCATCGGCAAGATCAATCCGTCGCGCCTCTCGCGTTTTCGCAGCTATCAGTCCGAGCGGGGCCCCGACTCGTTACGTGAACTCCTGCGGACCGACGAACGACTGCAGAATTCCGAGGGTGTCCTGGAGGCCTATGCCGAGTCGTGGGCCCTGGTCCACTTTCTGCTGAAGCGGTACCCCGACGAGTTCGTCGAGTATATGCAGATGCTCTCCCAGAAGACGCCGCTGGTGCGGAGTACGCCGGAGGAGCGTCTGGAAGAATTCGAACAGATCTTCGGCAATCTCGATCGGCTCGACCGGGAATTCGTGACGCAAATGCGGAAGCTGCGTTAGCCCTTGCCCTCGAGACGGGCCGACGTCACGTCGCCAAGAAGAGAGAGACTTCCCGCACGCGTTCTAGCTGGCCCGCAGCTTCGCCTCGACGCGGCGAATCGCTTCTTCGGCCGTCCAAGTCGGCTCGACACCGCCCAGAGCGGACCCTTCCGCCATCCAATGATGAACGCGTTTTTGCGCCGAGATCACCGTGGTGTGGCTGCGTCGCCCAAAAAAGTCGCCGATCTCCGAGAGGGCTCTTCTGGTGTGCTTGCGAGCCAACCACATGGCCAGCATCCGCGGCTGGCTGACCGCCCGCGACTTGCGGTCCGAGCGAAGGCTGTCAGGCCGCAGGCCGAAGACGTCGCAAACCGCCTTTTCGATTTCGGCCAACTGAATCACCTGGCCGTTGTGCATGGTCATGTCGGCCAACTCACGTTCGGCCATCGCCAGGGTGACCGACTCGCCGGTAGCGCGAGCGGCCGCGTGCAGGCGATGAATGGCTCCCGAGAGCTGACGAGCATGGTCCGTGAGTCGGCCCGCAATCATCTGTACGACGTCATCGGGAAGCTCCAGCCTGTGTCGGTCGGCGAGCTGCCGCACAATGCCCTGTCGAACTGAATGATCGGCCGGTTGGATCGGACAAACCATGCCGCCGGCCAGTCGTGAGGTGAGTTCCGGCCCTAGAGCCTGCAACTCCGCGGGCGCCGCATCGCCGGCCAGCACCACCTGGCGGCCATTGCGAAGCAACGTGTCGATGGTGTGCAACAACTCGACCGCGGTGGCCTGCTTGCCGCAAAAGAAGTGGATGTCGTCGATGATCAGCAGCTCGACCGAGCGATACTTGCGGCGAAAGCTGGGCAGTCCGCTGTGATGAAGCGCTTCGAGAAAGAAGCTGGTGAACTGTTCTGCCGAGAGAAACAGCGACCTGGTCCTTGGACGAGCGGCGCTGACCGCCGACCAAATGGACTCCAGCAGGTGGGTCTTTCCCACACCGGTGGGACCGTAGTAGTAGAGCGGCGTGAGGCTGCCCGGCTGCTCGGCGACCGTCAGCGCGGTCGAGTGAGCGATTCGATTGGTGGTGCCGACGAGGAATTCGTCGAAGGTGGCAAACTGTCGCCGCGGCGCGCCATCGTCGACCCGCTTGGACACGGCCGCCGGACTCGCCGTCGCCGGTTGGTCCTCGCGCGGCGAATTCGTGCTTGCGGAATGGCCTGTTCGAGAGACGCTCTCGGGCGTCGCCTCTACCGTGGGTCGCAGAGAAGCGGTCGTGGACGCGCTCCCCTCACCATCTTCGTCCGCGATCGCACCGACGACAAAGGTGACCGAAGGCGTCTGTCCGGTCAGTTCGCGGCAACAGGCGACAAGCTCGTCACGAAAATTGGCCGACAACCACTCGCGATAGAAGTCGTTGGGAACGCGGACCGACAACATTCCGTCCGTTAGCGAGAGGCTCGTCTGGTCTCCAAACCAGAGGCCACAGCGCTGGGCGCCGACGCGTTCGACAAGTGCACTGACGATTTGCTTGCCGCTGGTGGTCACTTCCTGCACCACTCCGTCCGCGCGCACCTTCATCGCCCTCTTCGCACACTCAAAAAAGTGTCGCCGGTCCGAAGCCCGCAGCTGCGAGCGTTCGTTTCAGACCGAAAAAGAAAGCGGCGTCCTCAGCGAAGGCGACGCCAGTTTGATTTCAACCCAGTTGGATTTCAACGCTGTCCGACCGAAACCGAAAATGTTCACGCTATTCATCAAATGAGAGAGCCATTTTGACGGCCGCTGTCAGTGCTGTCAAACCACCCAAGCGCTGCCGCCGAGAAAATTTTTGGCCGTGACAATTCCCGCGACATGACACGTCCAAAACGCCCGCTTCGCGCGATCGCAAGACGTTCGCGCGGGCAGCCATCTTGGTGCGACCTGTGGAAAAATTGTTGCCGTCGCCGCAAACGCGAAACACATGTTCACGAGTCGATGAAGACCCCTCACGTGGACGCGGGAAACTGCCGCAGCCAGACGAAACGATGCGCCCAGGGCGTGAATCCACACGCTTCGTACATCTTCCGCGCCGGCTCGTTGGCGGCATCGACCGCCAACACGAGTCGAGAACGTCCGGCCGCCTGCGTTTGCGACTGAGCAAAACGCGCGACCAGTTGGCCGAAGCGACGACCCCGCGCCGCGGGCACGATGCCCATATAGACCAACTCGTACTGATCGTTGTCCGCGTGATCGGCCAACAACAGGCAACCGACATCGCGGTCGTCCGCCACCACGAGAAACCAACGTTCGGGAGCGAAGGCCCCCGTCGCCCGGTATCCCGCCAGGACGTCTTCCAGATCGCGAACGCCGTTGAGTGCCGGACAATCGAGCGTGTCTCGATAGGTCGCCTCCAGCGTCGCCAGCAGGCGTGCGTGACTTGCCTCGTCGTAAACCTCGAAACGCAGGGGCACTGCGGCGGAATCGGGCTTTCCCGACAAATCGGCGGCGTCGGTCGGCGCGACAAGTTTGGCGACGTTGCAACCCAGATACTGCAGCTCCGCCAAATAGGCAAAGCCGTTCGCCTCGAACCACGCGGTCTCGGCCGAGATACGCTCGGGCCCGAGAACCTGGGCCACACGAACGTCTTGCGAACGAAGAAACTCGGTCGCGGACTGAACCAGCAGCCTGCCAAGATCGCTCGGCTGGCCATCGGCGAGCCGCGGCAACCAAACAACCGCCGTGCGACCAGCCTGAAGCTGGGCCCAGATGGCCCCCACCAGGCGGCCGTCCGCTTTCGCCACCAGTAACCCGGCCAAATCGACTTTGCGTTCGCGTGCCAGTTGCCAAAGCCGCTGGGCCTGGGCCAGCTGCTCCTGAGGGGCCCAGGAGGCGAGTAGCAGCTTCAGCGTGGCGATCTCTTCGCCCGCGGCAACGGGCCGAACCTGCACATTATCTAACTCGCCAGTGGCCATGCCCGGCAGGATACCGCAGCCCCGCGCGACAAGGCACCCCAGCCGGTGCGAAGCCCGCAGGAACGACTTTGGTATAATTCGCCCACCGCAAACGTGCTTCGGCAGACCCCAAGAATCCTCCAGGAGGCGACCCATGCGAGCTCACCGATCCATGTTCGTCATTCTTCTCGCCATCGGGGGTTCCTCGATCGCCTTGCCGGCCGCGGCTCAGCCCCGCCTCCTGCCGCCGCAGGCCCCGCCGGGCTACCTGGGGTTGATTGTCGACGCCAACGCCGATGGAGCCGGCTTGAAGATCGTCGAGCTCGCCCCGAACGGTCCTGCCGAACAAGCGGGATTGCAAGTCGACGACCGCATCATCATGGCCGACCAAATCGCCGTGAATACGCCCACCGATATCGCGCGGGCGATGTCGGGAAAACGTGCCGGCTCGGAGATTCGCCTGCGTTTCGCGCGGGGTGGCGTCGAGGGGGAGGCAGTCGTGTTGCTTGGCGTGCCGCCGGGTTTCGAAGAGGTGGAGGACGATCGGGCACGACCGGTGCCGCCGCAAGTGCCTCAGGATGAACCGCTGCCTGCGGACGTTACCGACGATGGGCTGTTGCTCGGCGTGCGGACGGTGCTTCCCCAGCTGCGGGACCTCTTGCGGATCAAGGCCCCGGGTCAATTCACGCGGGGGGCGCTCGTGCAGGAAGTCTACGCCGGCACGCCCGCGGCCGCGGCCGGACTTCCGGTCGACGCCTTGATCTTCGCCGTCGACGGCCGGAACATCGTCAGCCCGGCCGAGTTGATCAGCCGCATCAAACGGGCCGGGGCGGGGAATATCGTCGAGCTGACCTATTTCGCCAACGGCGCGCAGCAAAAGGTCCAAGTGCAACTCGCTACTCCGCGGATGGTCGGACGACCTCCGGCGGGCCAACCGCTGCCACCGGCGCCGGCGGATCCCGGCCTGGAAGCCCGTCTCGGCGCGCTCGAGCGTCGCATGACCGCGATGGAACAACGACTCGTCGATCTGCAACGGACGCTCGACGCCCTGCGACAACAGCGATAACGACGCGGGAGCAGTGCAAGTCGGCCGTTATCGATTGGTCATGACTTGCCGCTGGATCCAAGTCGGCTGGAAGCGGCTCACGTAGAACGACACGTCGAAGCGCCGGTGGGGCTGGTCGGCCCGGACGATCGCCGCGGGCCGAATTCGCAACTCGCTGACCGCCTGGCCGTTCCACGCGCTGCGAAAGACGTACACGGACGGACCTTCCGCCGGTGCTTGCCGCAGGTTGTGTTGGGACGCCAGTAGCCGGATCAGCTCGTCGGCGTTGCCCGTGGTGCCTTCGAACGCCAGCCGCTGGCAGACGTTGCCCGAGTCGAAGTAGTAGGTGAGCGAGCCAGCCAAGTCATGTTCGGCGATGCCGGTCACCAACGGCACGCGGTAGCCGAACAGCTCCAACTCCGACAAGCCGGTCGAGACACGCGGCCAACGACGCAGGATGTCGTCGATCGTCATGTCGAGCGTGAACACCTCTTCCGCCGCGTAGACCTGGACCGGCTCCAGACGCGGTTTGCCCAGGTCGGCCACGGGCGTGTCGCGGCGAGGTGCAAAGCCGGTCGGGTCGAGCGCCGCCTGGGGCAGCGCATCGCGCTGTGCGTTGCCGCTGGGAAACAACTGCTTGACCGGTCGCCACGGATCCTTCGCTTTGAGGAAATAGGGCACCGACACCGCAGCGGCCACCAGCATCGGCACGGCGACCAGCCGGCGAAAAAGAAAACGAAATAGGAACATGAATGATGCCTCGCACCCGACGTGAGTCCGACCCTCCGTCTTCCTTCATCGGCGTCGGCAGCGGCCCTGCTTCGCTCGGAAGCGGGGCCGCTGGAAGAGCTTACGCACGAGAGCGAGCCGCGCAAACAGACACAGCCAGCAGGATCGGGACGAGGGGACGCCGAGCCCGGCGCGGGGCGTCCGGTTGGCGCGATTGGCGGCGAGTCGCGCGGTTGTAGGGTCGCCGGTGAAGGTGACCGCAGCCCGACTTCGGATCGCGAACCTGCCCAGACGTTTGTCAGAATTGACGAGCCGATTCGTGCCGACTCGCTTCCCACTGGCGGGCCACCCAGTCGGCGACGCGGTCCCTCGTGGGAAAGTGCGAGAGGATCAGCAGCAGCAAGATGCCGGCGACGACGACATTGGAGAGCGAACCTTCAACCAGGTAAGCCACCAGATTGAAGAGGGCCGCCCCTTCCAGTAAGGCACAGCCGACGATCAGGCGGGCCAGATAGGCCTTCAGCAACGGCGCGATGGCGGAGTCGCTCACCGTCGCTTCGCGCTCGAACGCGGTGCCGGCCGCCTGCTGCCCCGCCAACTCGTGGCGGACGTGACGAGTCAGCAAATTGGGCACGACGAGCCAGACGACGACCATCATCACGGCAAATCCCAGGGCAATGTAGCTGATCAGGGGATCGTCCGCGGGCTCGCCGTCGGCGATCGCCAAGAAGATAACCGTCGTCATCGCCACGCCCATGGCGAGCGCAAACACGATGATCCGCATCTGCAACAGAGGCGCGGCCAGGTCGGCGCGTTGTGTTTCGTTGAGCATGGAATTCGCGAACCGGCTCCGCTCCCCTGTCTTCAAGTCGATCCGCCACAAACGTTCGGCCGAGACGCAAACCGCACTCGGTCGACCGGCTAATCGCTCGCTTGTTCCAGCGCCTGCAGGGCCGCCGTCGCGTCCTGACCGATCGTCTCCCAGTCGCCGACCTCATACGCCTTCTGATAACAGGCCGCGGCCAATTCGGCGGCGTGCTCCTTTCCGGACCGCTCGTAGAATCGACCCAGCAGCAAATAGGTTGCCGCCTCGGAGGGGAATTGCTTGACGGTCTCTCGCAGGGCGTCGCCGAGCGGCGGCTCACCGGAGTCCTCTTCGCCCGAGAGCGCGACACGCGCGGCGAGGTGGAACTTCCGATCCAGATAGGCGGGCGAGTCGCCCGCATCAAACGCGGCCGCCAGCTCCTTCAACTCGCGCAGGCGGTTGTTCAGCGCCAACTCCTGATAGATCTGCCGGCGAATGTGTCGGTTCTGCTTGTGAGCTTCGAGGACTTCCTCGATCGTCGCCACATCGCCTTTTGGAAGTTTGTCGATCGCTGGCATCCCTTCCGCGACCTGTTCCACCTTTCTCGCGACGGCGGTTGGCGAATTGCCAATCAACAGGCGACGACCGCGTCCCCCGGAATGAAGACGCTTTAAGGGCTGATACCAGTCTTGGTAGCGCATCCCGCTGACGATTCTTCGGGCGGTCGTGCCATACGCCCAATCGTTCCTCTGGATGTCGCTCAGTTCCGGCCCGCCGACGTTGGGTTCGACACCTTCAACCCACTCGGCGCCCGCTTCCAAGAGCGCGTTGGCCACGATCACGGACAACAGCGCTTCTCCCGACGGCGAGAGACCGTGTCGCTCGTCTTCCACGGCCCTGGCGAGCAGCCGATCGATCGCTTCCGCTTGTCGTGGCCAGGAATGTCCGTGCCCTTGATTCGCCGCCTCTTCGGCTGCGGCGAAGATCCGTTCGACGGCCGCGCGTTCCGCAGGATACCAACGCGAGAGTCCTTCGCCAGCGATCGTGCTCTCGACCTTCAGGGCGATCTTATTGATGTCCTCGACGCGAAACGGCTCGATCGCGAGGCCTTCCTGGCGCACGACGTCTAGGTCCACAGAAAACAGCTCCGGGTAACCAGTGTAGTGCGGCAACGGTGCCACCGACGTCGTGAAAATCAGTTGACCTCGCTGAATTCCAATCGGGGTGATGAACGAGCCGGTAGCGAGTTGGTCGAGCTGGCCGCCGGGTCTCAGCATCGCGACCAGCGGCCCGTGGTCGATGTGACGACCCGAAAGCACCCAGCCTCGCGGCGCGGGCCCGACCGCCGTGACGCTGAGAAAATGCTCATGCTCTTCGACGATCCCGTCCTTCAAGTCAACGATACTCAAACGACTTTGCGTGGCTCCGTCGTCGTCGTTGGTGTGCGGGTCTTGGCTGACGACGAGTACTTGTCGGCCCTCGCCGTCGGCAGCGAGCATCAAGACGCGTCGACCCGCGAACGTGGCCAGTCGACGTTCCTCGCCGCCCACGACCCGTCGCACGTAAAGCTCCGAATCGACGGCCCGCGGCACGACTCCCAAGCCCGCCAGCGGCGACTCGCGCGCTTCGCGGACAATCAGAAACTGGTCTTGGTCGAGGGCCGCCAACCGATCGGCGCGGAAACCAAGAGGCTGTGGACTACCGCCCGACGATGGTATGAGCTGCACGTCTCCCTCGGTCGTCGTATAGAGCACGGCGTCGTCCACCAGAATCGCTTCGACCGACCAGTTGTTTTCGTCCCACGTCGCGACGGTCTGCGGTCGTTCCTCGCCGCGTGCGAGTATCGCCACGTCGGAACTTCGCACTCCCATCAATCTTCCGCCCGGCTGCAGCGAAAAGGATACATAGTGTTCCCCCAATCGCGGCCAGGGATCCGAAGTCGCCAATAACTGCGCAAGTGAGTCGGGTGTCCACGGCACTTCGCCCGAGAATCCGACGGCCGGAAACGCTTCGAGCTGAGCTCGACGTTCGATCTCGAAGGAATCGAGCCACTTCTGCAGCGAAGCAAATCGAACTTCCTTGGGCCCGTTGCAGTAGTAGTGCAAATCGAGAAAGACACCAGGTTCCAACTCCACCACAACATCGACGTGGTGTGCTTTCCCATCGTCGAGCCGATAGATACCCATCAACGCGTCGCGACCGTCCAACTGCATCTCGCGGTGCTCGAGCGTCTCGGTCGGCCGACCGTTCTGCTCGTAAAACGCCTTGGATGAGGCCCAGCTGTCGTTGAGGGCCTCGCTCAGCCGTTTGGCTCCATGGATGTAATACAGCATGATCGTGATACGCTCGTCGACGGTCGTCCGCGCGTAGAACGAATCGTGATCGTACGGAAAGGGCATGTACAATCCGCCATCGATTTGAAAGCGGAATTCGTAGTTGTCCTGCCGGACCGTTTCGACTACCGGCTCGTGAGACTGCTCCCACTCCGACTCGGGTCCCGGCAAGCGAATGTCGCCGAGGAATCGATCAACGTCACGGTGAAGACGATCGGCCTTCGAGGTGAGCGTCCAAAAGATGAAGAGATAACCCAGTCCGTCTCGACCGACGAGGTTGTAGTCGTACGTAATCCGAGTGCCATCGAGCGTTGTCTCACGCCGCGTTCGAAGATGCCCACCCTCGTCAAGCTGGCGAAACTCGTCACCGACGGTGACCGTGGAAGGTTCGAAAAACGTCAAGACGCCCGAATTGTTCATCAGCGTTTCGAAGTCTTCCCGACACTCGAGAACCGCCCGGTATTCGTTGACGACCAGATACTGAACGATTTGTTCTTTCGGCACCATCCGGACAAATTGATCGTCGCCAAGGTCCGCGTTGACCCGCTTGCGCTCCCAGCTGCGTTGTAAGGCAATGGTGGCCCCGTACGATCCGACGGGAATTCGCTGCCGGGCGGCCGGTCGCCCTGCGCGCGGAGGACGCCGCTTCGCTCGCAACGACTGCTGGACCTGGTCGCAGCCGAGTCCAGCGAGAACAACGAGACAGCCCACAAGTGTCAGCCGGCGTTTCCGAAACACGGCACCGTTCCCCCAATTTGCACCTGCCCTGATTTGCTAAGATGTGCGGATTCTAACGCGCCACCGATCAGCTAACCAGGAGCGCGGCGAAGACGACCCCATGCCGCAATCGCCGTGGCGAGACCGCTTGCCCGCGGCGTCCACAGACGAAAAACACGGCGACGAGAGGAGAGAAGATATCTCCCTGTGCCAACGCGCCTCCCTTTAGCGGGTCGCCGCCACTGGGGCGCGCCCACGGGCGGCCGCGGCCGCCGGCGTGACGTCGGCAAGAAACTCGTCGAGCGCCTGGTGGAACTCCGCGTTCCAAGGATCATTGTGGCCTGCGCCCGACATGGCCACGAACTGCTTCGGACCAGGCGCGGCTTCGTGCAGTTGCTTTCCTAACGCGAACGGTACAACCTGATCCGCTGTGCCGTGACTTTGCAGCAGCGGTCCGTGAAAGTCGCGTATCTTGGTCAAAGAATCGAGGCGACTGGCCATCAGCAGGCGGGCCGGCACCCACGGCACGTGGTGCGAGCCGACGTCGGGCAGCGACGTAAACGTGCTGGCCAACACGAGGCCACGTGTCCCGTCCTTGGCCGCCAGATCGACCGCGACACCGCCGCCCAGCGAACGACCGATCAAGATGACGTCGCGCTCGGCGACCCCGGTGCGTTGCGCGAGCCACGCGCGCGCCGCACGCGCGTCCTGCAGAATTCCCTGCTCGTGCGGCTTGCCTTCACTACGCCCGTAGCCACGGTGGTCGAACGTCATCACCGCCAGCTCGTGTCGCTGACTAAGTTGACGCAGCGTCGAGGCGCGATGCGTGATGTTGCCCGCATTGCCATGCAGGAGAATGGCGACGCCACGCGGTTGGGGATGGGGACATACCACCCGTGCAGCTTGGTGCCGTCTTCCGACTCGAACCAGGCGTCCTCGACGTCGAGGTCCACCGGCCGCCAGTTCCCCTGCGGGTAAGTCATGGGCTGGTAGACGATCGAGCGTTCGAGCGGCGCCAGCGGCGAGAGAGTGCCCAGTTGGGCACATCCGCTCGGGATGCTCAAGAGCACCAGCTCGATCGAAAGACGCACGACGGTTACCCCAGCCCAGGCGTACTGGATCAGAATCGTGACGCGGCCACTGCCCGATGGCCGGTCGCTACTAGTTTGACGAGGTATCTTCGTCCGCCTTGGCGGCCGTTCGACCGTCGCCGGCGCCATTGTCCTTTTCGGCCGTCGACGCGGCATCCTCGTCGATCAACTCCTCGCTGAACCGCGTGCGGTAGTGCATGCTACTCTTCGGATTGGGATGCCCCACGACGTGGCGATCCAGGTCGATCACCTGACCGAGCATGCGACCCGCTTCCAGGTCGAAACGAATCGTGCCTTCGCTCTCGCGCTGGACGAGTTGCGCCTGCACCTCGGGGCTGTCGACCGGCGTGAGCACCTGGGTGGCCACTTCAATCGTCGCCACGCCGTGCTCGACGCTCTTGAGCTCGAAACGCTGACGGGTCTTGATCGGCTTGGTCGTGCCGTCCTGCAGCTGAATCACGAACTCGTACGGATTCGTCCACACCTCGCCCACGGCGATCGGTCGCGTCGGCAGCGGCAGCACCATCTGGCTGGGCTGTGACTTGTCCTCGGGCGCCAGCTCCTCGCGTTCGACGATCTCGCCGGTCTTGGTCATCTTGATCCGCGTGAGCGGCACCCCGACGCGCTTCGCCACGTGCTCGAAGCCAGGCGGTGGCTCCTCGGTGTCCCGAGTGTCGAACTCGACCGACTCGCGACCGGTGACCTCGTTCTTCATGTTTACGTGATCGACCGAATGAACGAAGGTAATCTGGCCGGTACCGTCGACCTCGACGACCTCCCAGACCTTGGTCGACGTGCTCACGGTGCTGGCCGTTTGGCTGGAGCCGTCGACGGTCGTGCGGACTTGTGCCTGGTGCACCACCTTGGTGCGGAGGGTCTCGCCGGGCGTGAAGCGATACTCAAACGAGTATTTCTCGGCGTCGGCCGCGACGGCGACTCCGGTTGCCGCCCCGAGCATGCCGAGGGCCAGCGAGAAATGGAGAACGACTGCCAGAGATCTTCCTGATCGGCGCATGGCTCGAATCCTTTCGTGCCAGAGACGTGGGATTGTGTTCGCAGCGGCGATTCGCTCGCCCGTTACTTCTTCTTGGCCCGGATGCGACCGCCCCAGCCGAGTTTCTCGCGGAGGGTGCTGTAGTACGAATGCCCCGCCAGTTCAATCATTTGAAACTGTGGTTTCGCGCGCTGTACGCGTACCCGGTCGCCCGGTTCCAGTTCGCAGACGCATTGCCCATCGACGATGACCGCGGAACCCAGCTTCGATTCGGCGACTCGCATCTCATACGTTCTACCCGCGGTGTCGACGATCGGTCGCACGGTGAGCGTATGGGCCGCGATAGGCGTGATCACGAAGGCTTGCACGTCCTTCCGCAGGATCGGTCCGCCCGCCGAAAGGCTGTGCGCAGTCGATCCGACAGGCGTACTGACGATCAAGCCGTCGCAACTATATGTGGTCACCCAACCTTCGTCAACGTAAAGATCGACCTCTTGCAGAGCAAACTGCCCGCCCGCCATCACGGCCGTTTCGTTCAGACCCAGCTGCTGGCAAACGACCTCGGGGCGATCGTGATCGGCACCGCGGACCACTTGGCATTCGAGCATCATGTGATTGACCAGCTTGTAGTCGCCATCGCAAATCGCTGGTAGCTGTGCCAGCAGTTCCTTGATGGAAAGGTCGGCGAGAAATCCGAGTCGACCCAGGTTCACGCCGAGCACCGGTATCTGGTCGTAGCCAAGCTGCCGGGCCGCGCGGAGAATCGACCCGTCGCCGCCGAGCACGATCGCCAGGTCGGCATGTAGCTTGGAGAGATCTTCGCAAGCCTCGAAGTCGCAATGTACCACGTCGGCGAACTCTTCGATCTGAGGGCGCAGACGGGCGGTCTCCTCCTGCACCTGCTCGTTGCCGCGGTAGCCGAGCATCAGGATTCGCAGACGCTTCTTCGTTTGCAAAGTCGATTCAGGGGCATCCATCGGTGGCGATTCCCAGACATCAGCTGGGAGCCGTGACGGCGGACATCGTCGGCGTCCAACGCGCGGCTCCAAGCATGCAAGGCGAACACCACCCCATTGTAACGTGCGCGCGGGACCTGGGAATGCAGGCAATGCCACGTGGCCGGGGAATCGCCTCCTAGCTCGCGAGGCCCGGAGATACGAGGCACCGGAGAAAAAGTAGAGAAGGCGAAACGTAGAGAGACCGCGCCTAGAGCATGTTTAGGATAGGTGTCGCGTCGTTGGCGCCGGCGAGGCAAGTTTGGCCACCAGACCGAAGCAGACGAATTGGTAGATTCGTCGATGCAGGTCGACGTAGCCAAACACAGCCGTAGCTAGCCAAGACGCTAGAGATAATCGAGACGCGCTCTAGCTGGCGTGTCGCGACGAGTCTTCGAGCGTCAACTCGAGACCCTCGGCCAGACGGCGGCAAGTCGCGGCAATGCCCGCCGCATCGAGCCCCAGATCGGCCAGTAGCTCACCACGATCGGCATGCTCGACGAAGCAATCGGGTACGCCGAGCCGATGGATCCTTGCCTTCGCCACGGGGCCGTCGATCTTGCTATCAACCTTCCCGTCGACTTCGGCGGCGACTTCGAGCACCGCGCTGCCAAAGCCTCCCATCAACGCCGCTTCCTCGACCGTGACGACGAAGGCACACTCGCGCACGGCCCGGGCGACCAGCTCGTGATCGATCGGCTTGGCAAAGCGGGCGTTCACCACGCCAACATCGAGACCCTCGTCGCGCAGGGTCTCCGCGGCCTCCTGGGCCTCGGCCAGCTGCGTGCCACATACGAAGATCACTCCATGTTGCCCCCAACGCAGCACCTCGGCCTTGCCCCACTCGATGCTCGTCCGCGGACGGGCAACGGTCAGGGCGGTCGCCTTGGGATACCGAATTGCGGTCGGTCCGTTGTGGGAAGCCGCGAACTCGATCATGGCAGCCAGGTCTTCGGCGTCGCCCGGCGCCATCACGGTCATGTTGGGAAAGACCCTCAGATAGCCGAGGTCGAACATGCCGTGATGCGTCGGACCATCGGGCCCGGTCAACCCGGCGCGATCCAACAGGAATATGACCGGAAGATTCTGCAGGGCGACTTCCTGAAAGATCTGGTCGTAGGCCCGCTGTAGGAAGGTGCTGTAGATGTCGACGATCGGCCGCAGTCCCACGCGCGCCTGGCCGGCGGCGAACGCCACGGTGTGGCCCTCGCAAATGCCGGTATCGAAGAAGCGATCGGGATAACGATCGCGGACCTTCTCCAGCTTCGTCCCCTGGCACATCGCGGCGGTCATCACCGTAACCCGCGGATCGACCGACATGAGTCGTTGTACACTCGCCGCGGCCACGTCCGTGTAGGCGGGCGACGACTTCTTCTTGCCCACCGGCACCACGACGCCCTGTTCGCGGGTAAAGGGTGCCGGGGTATGGAAGTAGACAGGGTCCTCCGCGGCGGGTCGAAAGCCGTGACCCTTTTCCGTCACGACGTGCAGCAAGACGGGGCCATCGAGCTGCTTCACCTTGTCGAAGTACTTACGCAGCTGGCCGATGTCGTGGCCGTCGATGGGACCCATGTAACGGAAGCCGAGTTCCTCGAACAGCATACCGCCGTGCAGACCGGCCTTCACGGCTTGCTTGACATTGCCCAGAAATCGCTCGACCGGTTCGCCCACGACGGGAACCTTGTCGAGCGTGTTCACGATTTCCGTCTTCATGCCGCCGTAGAGCTTGCTCGAACGGAGACGGTCGAACATCTCGGCAAGCCCGCCGGTGCGCGGGCAGATCGACATCTTGTTGTCGTTGAGCACGACGATCAGATTCTTGTTCAGACCGCCGGCATTGTTCATCGCTTCGTAGACAATTCCGGACGAGAACGCGCCGTCACCGATTATCGCCACCGCATGCCGACCGTCCGCCTCGTGCAGGAGATCGTCCGCCGTACGAATGCCGAGCATCGTCGAGACGCTGCAGCCCGCGTGGCCGGTCATGAACAGATCGAGGGGACTCTCCCCGGGATTGGGATAGCCCATCAATCCACCTTTGGTGCGGATCGTGCCAAATTCGTGATATCGGCCCGTGACCATTTTGTGCGGATAGATCTGGTGACCGGTATCCCAAATAAGCCGATCGCGCGAGAAGTCGAAGCACGTGTGCAAGGCCAGCGTGAGCTCGACCACGCCCAGGTTCGAGGCGAAATGGGCCGCTCGATGCGAGACGAGATTGCAGAGCACTTCGCGCATCTCTTCGGCGAGTTGGCTCAGCTGGCGTGTCGACAGCGGAGCCAGGTCGGCGGGCGATTCGATCTGCGAGAGAAGTTTGTCCATGGTCGGTTGGTTCTTTCCGCCTGTCTCTTGTCCGCCTTCTGCCTTGATTTCCCTCAAGGCATCGAGGTCTTGTCACCGAGGCTCCACCGACGTCAACGATCGCGTCGCTGCACGAATCGGGCGAGCGACTCGAGCAAGGCGGCCGCCGGTCCAAACGGCTGGATCGCCGCGCAAGCGTCCGCAATGAGTAGTTCGGCCCGTCGGCGGCTTTCTTCGATTCCCAGCAGCGACGGATAGGTCAATTTACCTCGCTCGCTGTCCTTGCCCAATCGCTTGCCGGTCGCCGCTTCGTCTCCCGCGACGTCCAGTAGATCGTCCACGATCTGAAAGGCCAGGCCGAGGTTCGTCCCGTATTGCAGCAGGGCTTCCGTCTGCTCGCTGCTAGCACGAGCCACCGCGGCACCCAGCTCGAGCGACGCACAGAACATGGCACCCGTCTTGCGACGATGAATCGACTCGAGCGTCGCCAGGCAGGCTTCGGTTTCTCCTCGTTCGAATTGTTCTCGCAGGGTTTCGGCTCTCGCCGCGTCAAGGTCGTCGGCCTGGCCGCCGACCATTCCCGCTGCGCCCGCCGCACGAGCCAGAATCTGCACGCACTCGGCCGCGATGGCGGGGTCCGGCAATCGAGTTGCCAAGGTCTCGAACGCCAGCGTCAGCAAGGCATCGCCCGCCAGGATCGCGGTCGCTTCATCAAACGCGCGGTGACACGTGGGACGACCGCGGCGCAAGTCGTCATCGTCCATCGCCGGCAGATCGTCGTGTACCAGCGAGTAGGCGTGAACCATCTCGACCGCGCACGCCCCCGGCATCGCGTCCTCAACATGGGAACCGCACGCCTCGGCCGCGAGCAACACGAGAATCGGCCGCAACCGCTTCCCGGGCGCCAGCAGGCTGTAGCGAATCGCCTCGGCAAGCGTGGCGGGGCACCCTGCACCGGGCTCGACGGCCGCGGCGAGGGCCTCGTTGATGCGGTCGGTGAGCCGCTCGGCCGTGTGCGAAAAGTCAGTCAGAACAGTCGATGCCATTGGGTCTTGCGCCGCAACTTCGTCCTCGGTCCTGGCTTCTCCGAGGCCCACCTCCGGAGCGCCACGAACGACCACGAGAGGTCGCTTCGGGGAAGCCTTGGCGCTAGCTCATCTCAAGCGACTAATTCTAAAAGAGCGACCCGGAAGTGTCTATGTCGCCCGCCTCGTCGGACGTGGGCCGGGCCGATTTCTTGGCCGTTCTGCGGCGACTTCGCGAAGCTGCCTTGTCGTCGAGCGAGTCGGTCGCCTCGTCCTCGAAAGGCTCGGTCACCGCATTGCCCTCGGCGTCGACCCCGCTGAGCAACTCGATCTGGGCTTCGGCCCCCTCCAGCTGCTTGTAACAGGCCGCCAGCAACTTCACGCCTTCTTCATAGCGGGCCATCGCCTCGGCCAGGCCGATCTCGCCCTTTTCGAGTTCGCCGACGATCGCCTCGAGCTTCGTCAACGAGGCTTCGAACGTGAGCGCCTCGGTCGATGCGGACTTCGCTTTCTTCTTGGCCATGGTGCTTACTTGCTGCGTCGCCGGAGCGGAAACGAAAACGGCTGCTCCCGGACCCTCAATGCTCCTCTTTGTTGCCGAGGTCTTCAACCCGACTCGTGGCCTCGCCGTCCGCAAATCGAGTGACAATCTTGTCGCCTTCGGCCAGCTCGGACGCCGCCCTCACGACCTGACCGGTCGAGGCATGCGTCGTCAGACTGTATCCGCGACCCAATACGGCCAAGGGGCTGAGCGACTCGAGCTGCGCGCTGGCCGTGGCCAGTCGTTGCTCGGAGGTCGTGACGCGACGCGTCATCGCCTCGCGACCACGGACGCCCAGCTCATCGAGCCGTCGCGCCAGATCGTGGACCCGCTCGTACGGCTGCCGAAAGACGCGTCGATCGGCGAGGCGTTCCAACCGCAATCGCGATTGCGTGGCCCGCGCTCGCAGCGCCGCCGCCAACCGCATCCGCACGCCTCCAAGCGCCGCGGCAACGTCGACGGCAGCCGGCACGATCAGTTCGGCCGCCTCGCTGGGCGTGAGCGCCCGCACGTCCGCGGCCAGATCGCCCAGCGTGACGTCAATCTCGTGGCCCACGCCGGAGATCACCGGAATCGGCGAAGCATGAATCGCCCTCACGACGACTTCCTCATTGAAAGCCCAAAGGTCCTCGAGACTGCCACCGCCCCGGGTAACGACGAGCGTGTCGACACGCGGTGTCAGCCGACCGGCCGCTTCAATCGCCGCCGCGATCTCCTCGGCCGCGCCGTCGCCCTGCACGCGTACGGGCAACACGATCACACGCACGTCGCGCCATCGACGTCGCAGCACCTGTAGGAAATCACGTATGGCGGCGCCCGTGGGACTGGTCACCACGGCGATCGTGCGGGGAAACGGCGGCAATTCCCGTTTCGTGTCGGGATCGAAGAGGCCCTCGGCCGCCAACTTCTCGCGAAGCCGTCGCAGCCGCTGCTCGAGGGCGCCGAGGCCCAGCGGCTGGACCTGGCGAATCACCAGCTGGTAGCTTCCCCGCGGCGCATAGACGTCGAGATTTCCAAAACAGACGACCTCCAATCCGTCCTGCAGCTTGAAGTCCACCTTGGCCGCCGCGCCGCGCCAGATGACCGCGCGGAGCTGGGCCCCTTCGTCCTTGAGTGTCAGGTAGCAGTGACCCGATTGCGGACGCGAGAAATTCGAGATCTCGCCGCAGACCCACAGCGAAGAAAACTCGCCTTCGAGCAAGTCCTTGATCTGCTCGGTCAGCTGCGAGACCGTCAGCGGCCCCGCCTTGTCACGCTCTTCCTGCAGCGGGTCACGTGACATCGGTTTCGATTCCCCAGCGGGCATGGCCGCATCGCTCAGGCTAATCGCTCAGGCTTGGGCCGCATCGTTCAGGCTTGGGCCGCCATTGCCTGCACTTCTTCGTAGGCCTCGACCAGGGCCGCGGCGAACTCGGGATCATTAACGTGCAGCGGGAGCCGCCGCAGTTGCCGTGTCGGGGTCTGCCGCAGCTCTCGCTCAAACTCCTCGAAGAGCGCCGCGTCCGCGGCCTCGTCGTGAAACACCTGGCCTTCGGCGTCGATCATCGAGACACCCTGTTCGGGAATCAGCACGATGACCGGTGCCGTCGAGCGATTCAGCTTGCCGACGATCCAGCGGGCAATCTCGCGACACTCGTCCGCCGTCGTCCGCATCAGGGTGACCTGCTCGTTATGCACGTGCAGCAGCCGATCGGCGAACTGGGGCGGCACCGTGTCGCGAGCTCCAAAATTGACCATGTCGAGCGCGCCGAGACTCACCACGTACGGCACCTGCTTCTCGAGAATGACGTCGATGCGGTCCGGGCCTGCCGTGAGCACGCCGCCAACGACCTCGTCGCACACCTCGGTCGTGGTGATGTCGAGCACCCCGCCGATCATGTCGCTCTCGACAAGCTTTTCCATGGCCTGGCCGCCGGTGCCGGTGGCGTGAAAGATCAGGCATTCGTAGCCCTTCGCTTCGAGAAGGCGGCTCACCTCGGTGACGCAGGGCGTCGTTACGCCGAACATCGTCATGCCGAGCGCAGGTCGCTCGCCGCTCGCGTCCTTTGCGTTTCGGGCCATCCCGGCAATCGCGTGGGCCGCGTTGCCCAGCACCGTCTTGGAAACGCGGTTGAGGCCCGCCACATCGACGACCGAGTACATCATGGTGATGTCGCAACACTCGACGTACGGTTTGGTGTTGCCGCTGGCGACGGTCGACACCAGCAACTTCGGCAGGCCAATCGGCAACGCCCGCATTGCGTACGACACCAGCGCGGTGCCGCCGCTGCCGCCGATGCCGATCACGCCACCCAGCTTGCCGGCTGCCAACTCCTGTTGGAGAAACGCCGCGAGGGCCCGGCTCATCGCCGTGACCGCTTCACCTCGATCGCTGAACCCCAACGCGGCGTCGGCGCCTTCGGGATGGCACGCAGCAATCGCCTCGCGGGCGATGTCGGGCTCGACCGTCGGCGGACCCTGGGTCCCCACATCACAAACGACAACGTCGACCCCTAGCTGGCGAGCACAGCCGGCGACGTAGGTGATTTCCTCGCCTTTGGTATCCATCGTGGCAACCGCGTAGACGGCACGCTCAGGCATATGGGCTTGCTCGCTTGGGATTCCAACATTCGACATTCGCCGCGTTCGATCGACAGCCTCTCGCGACGATCGAGCCATTATGACAACTCCTCAGGTGGCCGGGCAGCATGGCCGCCACGGTTCGAGAACCGGGAGGAAGTGGTCCTTCCGGCGAGTCCAACGACGCCGGAAATCGGCTCCGGGGCCTTCCCACGTCGACCAGGGCGAACCCCTCTGCGGACTGGATTCTCGCCACCTAGGAATTCAGGAAGTCGGTGCGCTCGCGGCGTGCGAAATAGCTCCGTTGGAGTCGTGCATCCCACTGGCTCGACCAGGTTTAGTGGCCGTTGGAAAACTTTGCTGATCTGGTTGTGTCGGCAGTTTAGGCGGGCTACAGTAGTGATAGCAGGGGATGGGCTAGCGTAGTCCGTCTGGCATGCGTGCGACTGCCAAAAATGAGTGCCGCGCGAGTCCCGCGAGCACTCCGGACCGTGCCGCCGGCCTGGCACATCAGACAGCTTGAGGGTTTGTTATGAACCGCACACTCGTATTCAGCATCTTCGCTTTTCTGTTCTTGGTGGGGGTCGCCCTGTATGGCGGAAGCCCCGAAGCCGTTGCCGGCCATGGTTGTCACGGCTGCTCCGGCTGCAGCTGCTATTGCTCCTGCAGTTGCTCGTGTTACTGCTCCTGTGGTTGCTTTGCCCGTTGCTACTGTGCCGGCTATCGACGCGGATTCTTCCGCCGTCACTGTCACGGTTGCCACGGCTGCTATGTGAGTTGCCACGGTTGCCACGGTTGTTCGGCCTACTGGGGCTGCTCGTGCTCCTGCTCTTGCAGCTGCTCGGGCACCGTGATCGAGAGCTACCGCGAAGTTCCGGCGGAAGAGGGTTCGGAAGCGACCGAAGCCACTCCGACCTCCGATCGCATGGCGCGTGCCAACACCGGCGCGATCAACGTCAGCGTTCCGGCCGAAGCGAAGGTCTACATCAACGATCGCCCGACGACCTCGACCGGCACCGAGCGTCGCTATGTCTCGCGTGGCCTGCGTCAGGGTGTCCGGTACGCTTACGAAGTGCGTGCCGAAGTGGAACGTGACGGCGAGAATGTCGTCGACACCCGAGTCGTCAGTCTCCAGGCCGGCCGTAGCGCCCGCCTGGCGTTTGATTTCGCTCCGGAGCGGCAAGCCGCTCGCACGAGCGACGAGTCGACCCCAATCTTGGCCGCGGCCAGCGTGATGCGTACGCGTCTGACCGTGAATCTTCCGAGCGACGCGCAGCTGACGCTGGCCGGTGTCGACACCGACTCGTCGGGCAAGACCCGCACGTTCAGCACCTCGCGTCTGAGCGAAGGACAGACTTGGGAGAATTACACGATCGTGGCGAGCGTCGTTCGCGATGGTCGCACGCTCACCAAGCAGATGACGATCGAGCTCGAAGCGGGCGAGGATCGCGAAGTCACGCTCGACTTCGAAGATCAACGCGTCGCCCAGCTGGCAGCCCGCTAGTCGTCTCCTTCCACGGATCTCTTCAGGCGGTTCGACGCGTGGCGTCGAACCGCCTTTTTTCGTGCGCACCTGGCCGGTCTGCGCACCTGGCCCGTCTGCATGCGGGGGCATCGCCGACGCACCAGGGGGTCGTCGTGCGACGCGGCACGCCAAGCACCGGCTTGCGGCGGCCGGGTGTGCGTTACAATGAGGCCTTCGTCCTCTGCGTTACAATGAGGCCTTCGTCCTCGACGACCGCGTGGCGTCTGTCTGTTTCGCGTGTCTGTTTGCGGTTACCAAGGAGCTTCTCCATGTCTGGCGAACCGGCATCGCCGGCGCTCGTGCGTCACGAGGGTGACGTGCCGCGAGAGCGCAGCAGCTGCGGCTGGCGGCATCGCCTGATCAGCCGTGAAGACAAGCCCCTGGGCGTGGCGGCCTGGGCTCACGCCGTCGACATCGACGGTGCGAAACTCCACTACCACCAACTCGCCACCGAACTGTATTACGTGCTCGAGGGCGAGGGAGAGGTCACGCTCGACGGCGAAGTCCACCCGGTACGACCGGGGACCGTCGTGCACATCCCCCCTGGCGTTGTGCATGGTGCTTCGGGAAGGATGAGGGTGCTCGTCGTCGGCATCCCGGACATCGCCGAAGACGACATCTACTTTCCCGAATAGCTTCGGCCCCTTGAGTGAACGCGACGGACCCGTTGCGGCACGGTTCGGTCATGAAGAACTCCGCGTCCATCGCCAAGCCTCACGACAGCGCGACCGAGCGGCGACTTTCGCCAGACGAGGCGTTTGCCGCGGCGCGGACCGAACTGCAGGCCCTGGTGCGTTACGCGCCGCGCTCGATGTGGGAACAAGATACGGCGGCACTGCCACTGCCGCTCCAATACCTGCGACGGCACGCGCGTCACTTTGCGGCTCGCGAGCTCGCCCCACGGGCACTCGACACCGACCTCGCTCCTCACGACCGCGACGTCGAACGGCAAGTGTTGCGCAGCGCGCTACAGGCGGGATTGTTCTTCAACTCCGTGCCACATCCGGAAGAGGGTCGGCCGCTTCCGCTGGACGACTACCCCTTGGCCTGGACGGCGTCGCTCAAGAACGAAGAACTGGCGGCCGGCTGCGGTGGCTGGGCACTGATGCTCGCCGCGCACGCGCTCGGCGCCACGCCGCTGGTGCTGTGCGGCGATGCGGCAACGCTCGCGCGTGTCATGGAGAAGGCCAAAGCCAAGGGCAGGGCAGGGGAGCCATATCTGTTGGCCTATGCGATAACCGAGCCGGCGTCCGGATCCGATGTCGAGGAAACGCGCGGTGCCGCCGTCGCGCGGCCCGGCACAATCGCCCGACCGAGCGAGGGTGGCTGGCGATTGACCGGTCGCAAGCTCTACACCTCGGGCGGCGATATCGCCGATGCCGTGATGGTCTTCGCGGCTCTCGAGGGTGAGGGCCTGGAGTCGTGGACCTGCTTCCTGGTCGAACGCGATACGCCTGGCTTCACGCGGGTCCGCAACGAAGTGAAGATGGGCCAACGGGCATCCGCGGCCACCGAACTGCTTCTGGAAGATGTCTTCGTGCCGGACGAGCACGTGATCGGCGAATTGCGCGAGGGCTGGGCCCTGAATCGCGCTTCGCTGAACCTTTCCCGCATTCCCGTGGCGGCGTTGGCCCTGGGCATTGCCCGGGGTGCCGTCGAGGCGGCGATCGAGTTTGTCGCCTGTTTCGAACTGGGGGGCCGTCCGCTCTTGGAATATCAGGAGGTGGAACTCCAAGTCGCCGAGATGATCGCACAGCTGAGCATGATGCGATCGACGATCTGGGAGTATGCCCGGCGACCGATTCCGACACAGGCGGCCGCCTCGCTGGCCAAGGTCAGCTGCAGCGACGCCGCGTTGCAGGTCTGCACTTCGGCAATGCAACTGCTGAGCAACCACGGCGTGCTGCACCGTGAGCGGGTCGAGAAGGCCTGGCGCGACGTGCGGCTCACGCAGATCTACGAAGGCACGAACGATATCAATCGGCTGGCGATCATCGAAGACCTGCGGCAGAGCCTCGCTGGCGACGGAGGCGTCTAGGTCGATGGGCACTTCGACGAATACGGCCGACGAGACCGATCCAGCGGCCGATAGGCACGCTTCCACGACCGCGACCACCTCGGCCGGTCCGGTCAGCTTACCGATTCAGTATCGCGACGGCTTGGCCGCCACGGCGCTCTACCAGGTCGAGATCGAGCAAGTCCGCCAGCTGCTCGGCGATCAACGCCTGAAGCCAGTCGAACGTGACGGGCAAGCGACCACTACGCTGACTTTCTACGACTATCGCGACACGAGTATCGGTCCCTATCGAGAGGTTTCGCTCGCGTTGCTCGTGGCGCTGGCCGACGGGACCGGCAACGAGTCGATGGGGTTTCGCATCCTCGACCTGCCGGTGACGACGGCGATCGCGGAAGCAGCCGGCAGGGAGATTTGGGGCTATCCCAAGTTCCAAGCCGAGATCCAAGTCGAATCGCGAATCAGCGGGTTCCTCGGCCTCTTGCAGGATCCCAGCGGCGAAACGATCTGCCAACTCTCCGGCCAACCGGGCGAGAGGATTCGGGAGGCGGTCGAAGGTCACGACGTGGTGACCTATTCGTCTGGATTGTCCGGCGACACGGTACGTCGTCACGTGAAACCGCCGGGCGAAGGCGGGCCGGAAGCTCACGCCCGCTCGAGTCGGCCGCCGGGTGAACGCCTCCTGGCGACACAAATCGACGTGGACTGCTGTTATGACGTTTTCGCACCCGGCACACTCTCGCTCGAATTGGGCAGCTCCCCCCACCCGATGGCAGCGCGGCTACGGGAACTGGGGCTACACCAGCGAAAACCCGCGCGGTGGCAGGTGTCGGACAACTTCCGCGCTCAGCTGGGGGCCGGCCAGGTCGTGGTGGCTTGCTAAGTCGCGGCCGGCTGGCCGCTGTCCGAGTGGCGATCGGGCGCACTCTGCACAGTTCGTCGAGCGACCGACTTGACACCTGTCGCGACAACGCGATATTCGAGGGATCGCGCGGGCCGACGTCTCGTTCCGCCAAGTGGTGCGAACGGGACTTATTGATGGCTGCGTTGTTAATGAGCCCTTCGCCGCGGCGGTGATAGCTGGAATGCCGGCCTCCCGCTGGTCGGCCTGGTTCATTGGCTGCGCAGGGCTCAATAAGTAAGGATCCACAGGAAACGCGCGATCCACAACTCACTCAGGAGAATCGTATGCGAAGGGCCAAGATCACGGTCATCGGTGCTGGCAACGTCGGGGCAACGACTGCCCATTGGTGTGCGGCGGCGGAGTTAGGCGACATCGTGCTGCTGGACATCCCTCAGACCGAAGGCATGCCGGCGGGCAAGGCCCTCGATCTCATGCAGTCATCGCCCATCATGGGTTTCGATGCCACCGTGACCGGCACGACGGACTACGCCGACACGGCGAAGAGCGACGTCGTCGTGATCACCGCCGGCATCCCCCGCAAGCCTGGCATGAGTCGGGACGATCTGTTGAAGACGAATGCCGGCATCGTGGGCTCGGTGTCCGAGGAAGTGAAGAAGTCGAGCCCCGACGCAATCATCATCGTCGTAAGCAACCCGCTCGACGCCATGGTTCAACAAGCCCAGAAGGTCACCGGCTTCCCGACGGCCCGCGTCATGGGCCAGGCCGGGGTTCTCGATACGGCCCGCTACTGCACGTTCCTGGCGATGGAACTCGGGGTCAGCGTCGAGGACGTGCAGGCGATGCTGATGGGAGGACACGGCGACACGATGGTGCCGATCCGTAGCTGCACCAGTGTCGGAGGAATCCCCGTCACGCAGCTCATCGACTCCGCACGACTTGAAGAGATCATCGAGCGCACCCGCAAGGGCGGAGGGGAGATTGTGGGCCTCTTGAAGACCGGCAGTGCGTACTACGCTCCGGCCGCCGCCACCGCCCAGATGGTCGAAGCGATCGTCAAGGACAAGAAGCGCATCCTGCCGGCCGCTGCCTATTGCAAGAGCGAGTACGGCGTCGGTGGATACTACGTCGGAGTTCCGGTGATCCTGGGCGCCGCCGGCGTCGAGAAGATCGTCGAGCTGGAGCTCACCGAGGGCGAAAAGGCGGAGTTCCAGAAGAGCGTCGACGCCGTCAAGGAGCTGGTCGAAGTGATGGACGGGATGCCCGCCTAGACCGAGACTTCTCGATTCTTGCCACCCCAGTGCGGCGCGTGAGCCGACCGGAGAATCTCCAGTGGCGTCATTTGCTTTTGGCCTGCGGGACTGGGTAAACTACGCAGCGCCTTGGCCGGAATTCGGGAGGACAAGGAAGGCGGGACAATCTTCGCCCGCCTGCTAATCACCGCGCTGACGATCGGCAGCGTGCCGCACCGTGCCAGCCACGTTGGCACTGCTCGGTGGTCATGATGGCCAACATATTTCGCACCGGATGCCGTGTGCCCGAATGTTGAGCAAACCCGTTGCCGAGATCGGTTGATTGGCGTTGACGTAACACGATACCTGTTATAGATTTCCCGACTTTGATCGAGAGCCAGATTCGGGGAAACCCCGAGCCCAGGCCCTCAATTCACGCGTTCCCACCTCACGCGAGCCAACACAACTGCCTGGGCCGGACATTCGAGATTCCCCAGAGCAGCCCGCCGCGGTTCGCACGATCCTGCCAGAAACTCAGATCGAGAAAAGCCCTATGAATCGTCTTCAGATACGGTCCGCGGCCCCCGCAGCTTCGTTAAGCGGCGAACGGTTTACGTCCCGGTTGGCCACGGTCGATTCGGAAGTGGGATATCTACCCTGTTCCGTCTTCACGCCGCTGCACTACGAGTCGGGCTACGCCTATCCGTTGATTGTCTGGCTGCACGATGACAACGAAGACGAACAGTCGATCCGCCGCATGCTGCCGAAGATCAGCATGCGAAACTACTTGGGGGTCGGGGTCCGGGGAACGCGTCTGGTGACCGACGGTGACCCGTTCGCCGGTGACGAATTCGCCACTGACGAATTCGGAAGCGAAACGGACGGCTACAGCTGGTGCCAGACGTTGGACCACACCTTCTTGGCTGAGCACCGCGTGCTCGAGGCAGTGGAGTTGATGTCGGAGCGATTCAACGTCTGTCCGGATCGCGTGTTCCTGGCCGGCCGCGGCAGCGGCGGAACAATGGCGTTCCGCATTGCCATGCGACAGCCCGACCGGTTTGCGGGCGTCATTTCGCTCGGCGGTGGCTTTCCTCAAGACGACGCTCCATTGGCACGCCTGGTCGAAGCGCGACGTGTTCCGGTGTTCGTGGCGGCCGCGAGCGATGACGAGGCCTACCCTTCGAGCGATTGTTGCGACGACCTGCGCTTGCTCCATGCGGCTGGCATGTCGGTCACACTGCGTTACTATCCCCAGAAGCACCGCTATCTCGGCCAGATCTTGGGGGACGTCGATCGCTGGATCATGGAACTGATCGCCGCTTCGGGACAGATGTCGGTCGTCCCGTCGGAACAGTCGGGCTCGTAGACGGCCACGGCCGGGTCGCCGCCGCAGGTCGGCCACGTTTCTTATTGGCGTGGTCGCCTTCCAACTTCACGGTCGGACTGTTGCCGACCGACACGCGAGCGCTGCTAGCGCAAGCGGCAATCTTTTGCCGTCGATCGCGGGAAAGCACATTGACACCGCGCGGCGACGATAGGTAATCTCCCGCCACACTTCCTCCTCTTTTTCCAGCCCGCACTGGTTACGCCGCCGTTCTGGAGGCGCATGGAGCGGGAGGTTCGCACCACTTCGTACCACTTTTCCCGAGTAAGTCGGCGCATCGACTTCAAATCGCGCACGTGCGTGAGCGACCTTGTCGTTGCCACGTGCCGTCGATCAGCCACGGCGCTGTCGACCACGGCGCTGTCGACGCGCCGTCCGCGGTCCGTAACTGCCAAGTTCGTCGCTATGTCGCAGGAAGCGAAACAAAACGAATCGGACAATGACGCACGCAGTGTCGCCAAGCGACACGCCAGTGCGTGGATGCGCGAGCATCGTCTGAAGACGACGGCGGCGGTCACCACGGCATTGTTCGGCAGCCTGGCACTGATTCAATTCAGCACGGCCCCGCCGGCACCGGTGGTGGAGACCGAACAAGATATCCTGACCCTTCAAAGTGCCCTCGAAGCTTTGGACGCCGATGACTACCGCGAGGCTCGCAAGATCTCGGAAGAGCTGCGCTTCGCACGAGGTGCCGCTCAGCTGGGAGGTCCGGCCTTCGTCCTGGGTGCTTCGGCCGCTTATGAAGCCGACACGTTGTGGGGAAAAGAGCGGCTGACCTACTACGTCTTGGCCTCGACCTACCTGCGCGAAGCCTACGATCGTGGATTTCCCCCGTCCCGTGACGCCGAAGGGCTGTTCCTGCTCGGAAAGAGCCTCTACCTGAGCAACCGGCCCACCGCGAGTCGCCCCATCCTGGCAGAGGCGCTGCAGCTCGACCCGGCCTCGTTTCGCGAGAGCGACCGGCTCGAGGCATTGCTCTTGGCAACCGAAGCCAACCTGGGAGGAAGCGAGCCACGTCCTCGCGTCGCGCTGACTTACAACGCGGATTACCTGGAGTCCGATCGGCTCTCGCGACGCGAACGCGATGAAGGGCTCTTGCGTCACGCCCGAATCCTTTACGAACTGGGCGAAGCCGAGAACTGTCGCCAATACCTCAACAAGCTCTCCTCGGGTGCCCACAATCGGGCCGCCGAGAAGGTGCTTCGCGGACGGCTGCTGATCAGCGATGCGGAACAACTCGCCGCGAGCGGTCCGGTCGACCAGCAGCAACGCACCCAAATCGAACAGCTCTACGACAATGCTCTCGAAGTCCTGGAAGAGGTCCACGAGTTGGACGCCAGCGACGACCTGTCCCGCGGACAGGCGCACTACTTGATGGGCGTGTCCTACCGGGCACTGGGCAAGCAAAGCGATGCGATCAACGAGTTCCGCAAGGTGCGGAATCGGAACCTCGTTTCGGGCGAAGGGATCGTCGCGGCGCTGAACGAGGCCGAGCTACTCCGCGAACTGGGTCAGGATGACGAAGCGATTCAACGCTATCGCGATACCGTGCGCGCCATCACCAGCGCCGGCACGCCGCACAACGTCTGGATGGACGGCGACGAGCTGCGACAGCACCTTCTCGACTCGGTGGCAGGATACATAGGCGACGAGAAGTTCTCGCACGCCGTGCAGTTGGCCGAGGTCCTTGCCCCGCTGGTCCGCCCCACGCAGTCGGTATTGCTCACGGCGCAGTCCGAAGTGGCCTGGGCGAATACGCTGCAAGCCCGTGCCGAGACCCTCTCGGGAACGCCACGGCAAGAGACACTCAAGGAAGCCCGCCAGCATTATCGCCAGGCGGGTCGCACCTACGCTCGACTGGCACGGCTGCGCTTCGCCACCCGAGAGTATCCCGACGACCTGTGGGCCAGCGCGGACAACTTCCGCAAGGGCCACGACTTTTCCAACGCCATCGCGGCGTTTCAGGACTATCTGCGAAACGACACGCGCCGCCGTATTCCGGCGGCCTTGGTGGGTCTCGGCGAAGCCCACCTCGCTCAAGGCGACCTCGACAAGGCCATCGACGCGTTCATGACCTGCATCGAGGAGCACGCTACCGATCCGGCGAATTTCCGTGCTCGCTTTCTGGTCGCCGAAGCTCACATGGAGAACGGCGACCTGAAGACGGCGGAGAAGTTCCTGCGCGGCAACCTGACTGATCCGCAGCTCGGACCCAAGAGCCGCGAGTGGGAAAACTCGAAGTTCTCGCTGGGCCGACTCCTGCAGGCGGACGGCCGTTACGAAGAGGCGATTGCCGAACTCGACGAGGCGGTGGCCCGTTATCCCAATTCGCCGCATGCGATGGAAGCCCGCTACCTGATGGCCGAATCGTATCGCTACGCCGCGCGGCGACCGCTCGACCAGCTGCGGAGCACCAATATCGAAGCCCACAAGCAGCAACTCATCGAGGAAAGCAAGGCGCTCTTGGCCAAAGCGGAGGACCACTACCAAAAGGTCCGCCAGGAACTGAATCTCCGGCCCGAGTCGGCGGTGCTCACACCGCTCGAGAGTGCCATCCTCCGCAACTGCTACTTTGCCCTGGCGGCCGTCTACTTCGATCAGGGTGAGTTTGACAGCGCCTTCTACACGCAGGCTCGCGAGGCGTACGGAGACGTCGTCAACCTGTATCAGAACGAACCCGCGGCCGTCGAAGCGCGAATCATGTTGGCCGCCTGCCAGCGGCGACTCGGGCAATCGATGAAGGCCTATCAGACGCTCAAACAGGCCCAATCGACCTTCGAGCGCCTCGACAAGAATCTCGACTTCGAACGCACCACCAGCCGCTCCCACGCGCAGTGGAAGCGGCACCTGGAGAACCTCCTGCAGCTAACCCAGTAACGTCCCACGTCGGGCGTCGAACAATTCTCGACGTTCCCCCATGTCGAACCTCACCACGAACCAACTCGCCGATCTGATCGATCAGAAGCACGCCTGCCTGATGCAGCTGCGCGAGGTGGGAATACGCCAGCTCGAAATCGCCCGCGGCGGAGAACTGGAAGTGCTGATGCAGTTGCTGGCCGGCAAGCAGCGTCTGATCGATCAGTTGACGCGGATCGAACAGCAGCTCAAGCCCTATCGCGGCCAGGATCCCGAGCAACGCGAATGGTCCTCGGCCGCTGCCCGCGAGCGTTGTGCCGCGGTGGCCACCGAGTGCGAAGGGCTGCTTCGCGCCATCGTTCAGCAGGAACAGCAGAGCACCAGCGAGCTTACGCGGCGACGCGACGACGCCGAGCACCGTCTGCAAGGCGCGCACATCGCCAGCACCGTTCATCAAGCTTATGTCCGCGACGACGCGCCCCAACGTACCCCGATGGACTATTCCTAGATCAAAGCGAAACCCCGTTAGACCGGAATCCACGTTCCAATCGACCGCCTCTCGTAACTTCCGTGAGAGAAACCATGAGCGAATCCAGACCCGAATCGACGTCGCCAGGTCTTAGTACGAACAGCGACTTGGAGACCGTGCTCGCCGCCTGGCACGAAGCCACGCTGCGACTGGAGCAGACGCACGAGATTCTCCAGTCCGAGGTCCGCCGGCTGTCCGACGAGCTCGAGATCAAGAACCGACAGCTCGAGCGGAAGAACCGCATGGCCGACCTGGGCGAAGTTGCCTCGTACGTCGCCCATGAGGTGCGGAATCACCTCGTGCCGGTCTCCCTATATGTCGACCTGCTGAAGCGACGTTGCGCGACCGACACCAAGAGTCTGGAGATTGCCGACAAGGTGGCGACCTGTGTGGAAGCCCTGGAGAACACGGTCTCCGACCTGTTGAACTTCGCGGCCGATCCGAATCCGACACCGCGTCCGGTCCAACTCGATTGCCTGGTCCGCGACGTCGTCGACTCGCTCGGCGAGCAACTCAACGCGCAAGGCATCGAAACCACCGTCGAAATGACCGGCGACACTACCGTCCATGTCGACGCCGACATGACCCGCAGCGTGCTCTTGAATCTCGTCTTCAACGCCATGGATGCCATGCCCGAGGGTGGCGAGATTGTCATCTCCGGAGAGGCGTGTGGAAGCGACGTCGAACTGGAAGTCGCCGACAGCGGACCGGGCCTGACCGACGACGTGCGAGCCCACCTCTTCGAGCCCTTCTACACCACGAAGCGCGACGGCACGGGACTCGGTCTGGCCCACGTCGAACGCATCGTGCGCGCCCACGGCGCTCGCATTCGGGTGCGCAACTGTCCCGAAGGGGGAGCCGCCTTCACGATCCAATTTCCCAAAACCATCGCCTTGGAGGCCGCCGCATGATTCTCTCATCGGTCCCCGAAGCCCCGATCCGCTCCGACCAGGCGGCGCACGCCCCGGGCGGACGCGTGCTGGTCGTGGACGACCACGAAGAAGCCCGCGAGTCGATTGCCGAGATTCTGCGGCACTCCGACCACGAGGTGCACTGCAGCCCCAGCGCGGCTGAGGCCCTGCGCCGGCTCGACGACGAGAGTTACGACGTCGTACTCACGGACCTCAACATGCCCGGCATGTCCGGGATCGAACTCATCCGTCACCTGGAGAAGCGAGAGCACGGCGCGCAGATTGTGATGGTGACGGCCTATGCCAGCGTCGCCACCGCCGTCGAGGCCATGCGACGCGGGGCCTTCGACTACATCGAAAAACCGTTCACCGCCGCCAAGATCGAACAGTTGGTGGCCCGGGCGATCGAACGGGGCCGCATGCTCGACCAGCGTTATGCCTGCGATCGGACGACGACCGCGACGGCAGGCGAGGCGAATTCCAAGGCCACCGAGAGCAGCGGTCCGGCCATGATCGGTGAGAGTCCCGTCATGGCCGCGCTGCGAGAGCGAATCGCGCAGATCGCCCCGACCCTGGAGACCGTGCTCATTTCCGGCGAGAGCGGAACCGGCAAGGAGTTGGTGGCCCGCGCGGTCCACGCGCAAAGTGAACGGGCCGAGTCGCCCTTGGTAAGTCTCAATTGCCCCGTTCTCTCTGCGCAGCTCATGGAAAGCGAACTCTTCGGTCACGAACGGGGTGCCTTCACCGGGGCAGACGCACCCCGCACCGGCCGCTTCGAGTTGGCCGACGGAGGCACGATCCTGCTCGACGAAATTACCGAGATCGAGCTGCCACTTCAGGCCAAGTTGCTCCGCGTGCTGCAGGAACGCTCGTTCGAACGCGTGGGAACGAGTCGCTCGATTTCGGTCGACGTCCGCGTCCTGGCCACCACCAACCGCGACCTGCAAGACGAGGTCGGCGAAGGCCGTTTTCGCGAAGACCTTTACTTCCGCCTGGCGGTTGTGCCGCTCGTCGTGCCGCCACTACGCCAGCGATGCGAGGACATTCCCCTGCTGGTGGCCCACTTTAAGGACCACGCCGCCGCGCGGTTGCAACGCGACCCGGTCGTCTTCGACTCGTCGGCGGAACAGTTGCTACAGGACTACCGCTGGCCCGGCAATGTACGCGAGTTGCAGAACATCGTAACCCGCGCCAGCGTGCTGGTGGGCCGGGATAAGGTCAGCGCCGAAGACCTGCGCCCCTGGCTGATCGACGCCGAAGGCAGCACGGAGGTGGCGGCCGCCGAAGTTCCGGCTGGGCTGAGCCTGCACGAAATGGAACGCAAGCTGATCCTCGCCACGCTCGACCACTTCGACGGGCACCGCGCCAAGACCGCCGAGGCGCTCGGCATCGGCATCCGCACCTTGAGCGGCAAGCTGAAGACCTACGGATATGCCCCCCGAACCAAGGACTTTTCCAAAGCGGCCTGACCGAACCGCGAGCCGAACAGCGGCAGAAACTGCCGGTTGATAGCGGAAAGAGCGGCAACGATCGCCAGGCAAAGACACCGAAGAACGACGCAACGCAAACGCCCGTAATGAAAACGGGCGACAACACAAGGCAGCTAAACGTTTGAGAATTGGGAAATTAGGTGGCACGATGCCCACGCTCCACAACACCAAGTCGCCGACCCCATCCAACGTTGGCACGGCGATTGCAATTCCGTCCGTTGCCTGCGGTGATGTCACCGCGGCGCCCGGACAGGAGGGCACGACTCGCCAGAAAGGCAGGTTGACCCGATGAGTCTGTCCATTTTGAACACCTCGACGATTCCCGCCCTGGAACAGGTGCTGAATTTCGCCGACCGGCGTCACAGCATCCTGGCCTCGAACATCGCCAACCTCGATGTGCCCGGCTATCGCAGCCGCGACATATCGCCCGAGTTGTTCGAGTCCCGCCTGAAAGAAGCCCTCGACGCCCGCCCCACGTCGGTCTCGCCCGGCGTGAGTGGGAGCTTCGCGCCCGAGGTCGATTTTTCTCAAGCCCGCGATTCCACCCGTGAAATCCTGTTTCACGATGGCAGCGACGTGGGACTCGAACATCAAGTCACCGAGATTTCCAAGAACCAAGGTCGCTTCAACATGGCCATCGCCATCATGACGAGCCAGTTTCGGCTCCTCCAGGCGGCCATTAGCGAGCGCGCGTAGCGTGAATTGAGAACAAGCAGGGTGGGCACCCAGTGAGTCGGCGAGGAAATGCAGCCATGCTTAATGCCCTCGACATCAGTACCAGCGGACTTGTCGCTCAGCGACAACGCCTCAATGCGATTACCAGCAACATCGCCAACCTTTCGACGGTGGTCAACGAGGACGGCGAAGTGAAAGCCTATCAGCCCAAGTATGTCGTCTTCCAAACCGACGAAGATGCCGCCTATCCGACCGGCTCGGCCGGGGTAAAGGTCGCTTCCGTCGAACAGGAAGCCGTCGATCCGCTCTACAAGTACCAGCCGAACCATCCCCTGGCCATTCAGGAAGGTCGCTGGGCCGGCTACGTTCCCTACCCGAACATCAACCTGCAGCGCGAAATGGTCGACGCCCTCGAGGCGACGCGGGCCTACGAAGCGAACATCGGCGTCATCGAGGCCACCAACGCCATGGGCGAGCAGACACTGAGAATCCTCGTGTAACCGTTTGACGGCAGGGGGATTTCAGGGCGGCGCCCATGCACCGTCCACCACGAAGAACAGCAAGCGAGTCAGTTGCCATGAGTGCGATCAACGGCATCTCGCCGGCGTCCATTTCACCGGGCATCGCCCCGCGTTTGGAGCCGGCGACCAGTTCCGACAATTCGTTCAAGAACCTGCTCGTCGGCTCGATCGAACAGGTCAACACGATGCAGCGGGACGCCGACAGCCTGGTCGAAGAGTTGATCACCGGCGGCGACGTTAGCCCGGCCGAGGTGCTGACCGCCGTGCAAAAAGCGGACCTCGGTTTTCGACTCATGATGCAGGTCCGCAACAAAGCCCTGCAAGCCTTTGAGGAAATACGAAGCATTCAAATTTGACCGACACGCTGACCCGGTAGTGTGAGCCGACCGCAACGATTGCTGGCCGTCACGGAGACCGCCCGGCCGACGCGTCCGAAACGCCTTACGGAGATCCATGGATGGACTTCCTGAATCAAGCCTACGCCCAGATCAGTCAACTCTTCAATTCAATGACCGTCGGCGCGCGGATTACCGCGGGCCTGTTGCTGGCGGTCGTCGTCGTGTCGCTGGGCTATCTGTTCAATCAACAGACGTCGGGACCCGACGACTATCTGCTCGGTGGCGAACCGATTCCGGCCAGCCAGATTCCGGCCATGGAGGCCGCCTTCGCCCAGGCCGGCCTGACCGACTACCGCGTCGACGGCACCCGCATTCGCGTGCCGCGGGGCCAGGCCAGCGCCTATATGGGAGCTTTGGCCGATGGCGACGCCCTGCCGCCGAACTTCGACACCTATCTGACCAAGGCCCTCAAGGGCAGCATGTTCGAGTCGAACGAGGTCTACCGCCAGCGGATCAAGAACGCCACGCAGCAGCAGCTCTCGGCAATCATCACGGCTATGAGCGGTATCCAAGCCGCCATGGTCATGTACGACGAAAAGGACCAGCCCGGAATCAAGCGCGGCAAGATCATCACCGCCTCGGTCAACGTGCAGCCGATGGGCAGCGCCCCGCTCGACGCCGACCGGGTGCCGGCGCTGAAGAACATCGTGGCGTCGGCCATTGCCGGCCTGGACGCCAAGCTGGTCTCGGTCACCGATCTGAACAGCGGCCGCAACTACGGCCCCGCCGCCGACGAGGACACCGAGGGCATCGGGCTCTATCAACGCACGAAGCGCGGCTACGAAGAAGAGTACCAAGGCAAGATCCGCGAACGACTGGCGATGATCCCCAATGCCCTGGTGGCGGTCAACGTCGAGCTCACGCCTGAGCTCTCGAGCGAGTCGGAGGAAAGAAAATTCGATCCCAAACCGGTCGCCGTGGAGCAGGAGTCGATCACCGAGACAGAGCAATCCGAATCGGGCGCCCCGGGCGGCCGTCCCGGCGCCGCGGCCCAGGCACCCACGGTCGGCGGCCCCGGAAGCGGGCCGGTCTCCCTCGCGGGAGGCAATTCGCAGACGACCAGCCGAGACGTCTCCAATGAAAAGTCGATCTCAAAAGTTGGCGAGAGAGTCGAGGTCACCAAGACTGCCGGCCTCGTTCCCCAAAAAGTGAAAGTCTCGGTGGGCATCCCCAACGACTACCTGCGCAAGGTTCATGAGCGCCTGAGTCCCGGCGAAGAAATTACGCCGGAGGTGCTATCGAGACTGCAGTCCGAAGAGAGGAAGCGAGTTGAAAGAATGATCGCGACACTGATTCCGCAAAGGATCGATAGTGACTCCAAAGATCTGCAACGTAAGGACATTACTATCACGTTCTACGAGGACATCGTCGAACGGGCCGTGATCGAAGTCCCCAGCACCTCGTCGCAGGCCCTGAGCTGGTTTGGCCAAAATCTCAGCACCCTGAGCCTGAGCCTGCTGGCGATCGTCGGCATGGTCATGCTCCGTTCCGTCGTCAAAGGTGGGGCCACGCCGCCGTCGGGCGCCGCGGCCACGGCCGTCGCCGACACCGAGACACCGATCTCGGAGCCGCCGGCCGTCCTGCCGTTCCCCACCGAGGAGGAACTCGACGAGGAAGAACAGGCCGAACACGTCAAACGACTCAAGCGTCGACTCTCCGCCGGACCGTCGGTGAAGGACGAACTGGCCGAACTGGTCAAGGAAGATCCCGACGCTGCCGCCACGATTCTCAAGACCTGGATTAGTAACGCAGGATAAACGGACTCATGCAGCAAGAAGCTCTTCGTAAAGCCGCCATTTTGATCGCCACCGCCGACCACAAGACGGCCGATGCCCTGCTGGATCGCCTCGACCCCGAGCAGGCGGCCGCCGTTCGGCGTTGTGCCATCGAGATCAGCAACATCGATCCCGCCGAGCGGGACAAGGTATTCAACGAATTCTCTCAGCGGAACGTCGGCTCGCCGCCGCATCGCGCCGCCCAAGCCTACGCCGCCTTCGAAGAGAAACCGACGGGCGTCAATCGCCTCGTCCCCCGCAACGACACCGGAGGCATCGATCTGGGCAGCGATTCGGTCGTGCAATTGCGCATCCCGGGCGTGGCCGTCGACCAGGGCAGCAAGAAGACGAGCGAGTCTACCCCCAAACGCCCCGCGGGTGAGGGCCGCACGCTCGACCTGCTCCGCAAGGCCGGACCGGATGAGTTGGCTCAGTTTCTGGCCACGGAGAGCCCGCAAACAATCGCCGTCGTGTTCTCGCACCTGCTGCCCGCGCAGGGTGCCGCCGTGTTGACGCAACTTCCCGACCAATTGCGCAGTGAAGTGCTCTCGCGGCTAACGCGTCTCGAGGCGGCCGATGAGCAAATCATGCAGGACGTCGAACAGGGGCTGCAGCAGTGGCTCGACGAGCAGGCTCGACGAGTGAAGCAGCGCCGCGCGGGCGTCTCGGCCGTCGTCCGCCTGCTCGACGAAACCGACGCGCCGCTGCGACGAAAACTGCTGGCGGAGCTGAATGAACGAGATCGAGAACTCGTCGACATGATCGAAAACGTGGGCGGCGTGCCGGTCGACGCGCCCGATATCGTGCCGTTTGCGACGCCGGCCCTGTCGCTCGAAGCCGTCGCGCGACTCGACACGGCCACCTTGACCCGACTGCTCGACGCCTGTGACCAGGAGGTTTTGGTGATCGCCCTGGCCGGGGCGGAGCCGGAAGTGGTCAGCGACATCGTCAGCGTCCTGGGGCTGGGCGAAGGTCGGCAGCTTCGCTCCGCAATTGCCAACGTCGGACCTGTGCGGCTGCGCGACGTCGACGCCTGCCAGCAGCGACTCGGAGAGCTGGCCGCCGAGCTTGTTCAGGCCAACCTAATTGATCGCCACATGCCGTCACTCGCCCAGGCCGCCTAGGCCCCGACAGGCTGCAACGACTCGTCGTAACAACGAATCAGAGCTTCGACAAACGAGACGCACCCAACACCAAATCGCGAACAAGAACGCATGGCCACGGTCATTAAATCGCCGAGCGGCCCGGGCAACACGCAGCGGGCGGCCTACAACTTGAACGACATTTCGCACCAGGTCGATCGCTACTTGGAGCAGGCCCGCGCGGAATCGGAGAAGATTCTGGCCAACGCCCGCCAGGAAGCGGAGAACATTCGCCAGCAGGCCGAAGCGGAGGGTCGCCAGGCGGCGATGGACGCCATGCAGGCCGCCATCGAAAAGAAGGTCGGTGAGGAAATGCAGTCGCTGATGCCGGCGCTCGATCGGGTCATTGAAGACCTCGGTCGGGCGAAGCAGGACTGGCTCGCCCATTGGGAACAACGCGCGGTTCACCTGGCGGCGGCCATGGCCGGGAAGATTCTGCGACGCAAGCTCGACCAGGAACCGGAGATTACGTTGCAGCTCGTCCGCGAGGCCTTGGAGTTGGTCGAAGGCAACCACCAGATCCAGCTGCGGCTCAGCGAGAAGGATCTGGAGACGCTCGGCCCCCAGGTCAAACAACTTACCGACAGCCTGACTCGACTCGGCAACGTGAAGATCGTCGCCGACGCCGAATTGAACCCGGGCGGTTGCCGCATCGAAACCCGTCGCGGCTCGGTCGACAACACGTTCGACGCGCAGCTGGCACGCATCGAGGAAGAACTGACCTAGACGATGATCGATTTTGCCCCACAACTCGACGAGGTCCTCTCGACGGAGATCTGCGGCAGTGTCGTGGAGACCGTGGGAATGACCGCCTCCGTCGCCGATCTTCCGGTGCCGCTGGGGGCGATTGTCGAAATCGACCGCGACAACGGGGGCCGCATCCCCGCGGAAGTCGTCGGTTTTCGCGACCAACTCACGCTCGTCTATCCGCTTCGATCGATGACCGGCGTGCGACGCGGACACCGCGTTCGCCTGCACCGCACCGCGAGCCGCATCCCGGTCGGCGAAGCCCTGCTCGGCCGCGTGATCAACGCGGAGGGCCGGGTCATCGACGGCTACGGACAACCGGCGGCCGAAGAAAGACTGGCCCGCGAGCGTCGCGCGCCCTCGCCGGTCGAACGTCCGCGCATCGATACCCCGCTGAGCACCGGCATTCGCGCCATCGACGGACTTTTGACCTGCGGACGTGGCCAGCGAATGGGCATCTTCTCCGGCTCCGGCGTGGGTAAGAGCGTCACACTGGGGATGATGGCCAAGTACACCTCGGCCGACGTGATCGTAATCGGGCTGGTCGGCGAGCGAGGTCGTGAAGTCAACGAGTTTCTGGAGCGGGATCTCGGTCCCCGAGGTCGTGCCCGCAGCGTGGTCGTCGTGGCCACCAGCGACGAGCCGGCTCTGGCGCGCGTCCACGCCGCATCGACCGCCACAAGCGTCGCCGAGTACTTCCGCGACCGCGGCAAAGATGTCCTGTTGCTGATGGACTCGCTCACGCGGGTGGCCATGGCCCAGCGCGAGATTGGTCTCGCCGCGGGCGAACCGCCCACGACGCGAGGCTATCCGCCCTCGGTCTTCGCCATGCTGCCAAAACTCGTGGAGCGGGCCGGTCGCACCGCGCGGGGCAGCATCACGGGCTTCTACTCCGTGTTGGTCGAAGGCGATGACGCCAACGAACCGATCAGCGACGCCGTGCGAGGTTTGCTCGACGGACACACCTGGCTCTCGCGAAAGCTCGCCTCTCAGGGTCACTACCCGGCGATCGACGTCCTCGACAGCATCAGTCGACTGATGCCGGAGGTCGCGTCGCCCGAGCAACGACAGGCGGCCACCATCGTGCGAGAGCTGCTGGCGGCCTATCGCGACCACGAAGACCTGATTTCGATCGGGGCCTATCGTGCCGGCAGCAATCCGACGGTGGACATCGCCCTGGCGATGCGGGACGACATCGCCCAGTTCTTGCGTCAGCAGGTCGACGAGGCCTGCCAAATGGAAACCACGCAACAGGCACTCATGGCTTTGGCCCACCGGACGGCGGCCGTTTCGCAGCAAGCGGCCCAGGTCGTCGCCCCCGCGGAGACCACGGCCACCTAAGCATGAAAGAGTTCCAATAGTCTCGGCGCGAGCCAGAACACGACCGCACGAGACAACGAGCGATCGACATGGGTGATTTCAAGTTTCGACTGGCGACGCTGCAGAAGCTCCGCGAGGGAATTCGCGACGAGCGACGTGCCGCGTTGGCCGAGGCTTACCACGCGGAGCAGCTGCTCGAGGGACGCCTGACCGAAATCGAGGCCGAACGCGCGGAGTTGCGGCGTCGGCAGACAGCCATGACCGGTTCGAGCGACTTCGATCCCGACCAGCTGCTCGAGATTCAGCGCTACGACGCCGTGCTCACCACCGAAACGAACGCGCTGGCGCGGCAGGGCAAGCTGCTCGAGATGGAAATCGCCCGACGCACCGAGGCCGTCGTCAAGGCCGATCGAGATGTGCGGGTCCTCGAGAATCTCGAGTCGCGTCAGAAGCAACGACACGAACTCGAGCAAGAACGACAGCTACAACGCGAACTCGATGAATTCGCCGCGCTGAGCCATGTGCGGAAGGAACGGGAGCCATGTCACGGATCGTAGGACTCGCCGGAACGCTATTCGCATACCTCTGCGTGGGCACGGTGCTGGCGCAAACGGTGCTGCTGGGTCTGGCCGTATCGCAGGGCACGATTAATCGCAACAAGTTCGTCGACATGCTGGCCGTGGCCTACGACATCGAGATTGACGAAGACGCCCTGGCGGCGGAACAGGACGAGGCGGCCCGCGATCGTGAAGAGATTTCCCTGGACCAGGTGCTGCGGGCGCGAGCCGAGCGAAGCCGCGATATCGAACTACGCGAGGGCTTCTTGCAGAAGAGCAAGACCGAACTCTCGCTGCTGGAAGACGACCTGATGAGCAAGCGGCAGTTTTTCGATCGCCACGTAAACACGCTCAAGGAAGAACTCGAGGCACGAAAGCAACAGGCGATCGACGAGGCCATGCTCGAGGTCGCCAATATCCTGCAGACCGCCAAGCCCAAACTCGCCAAGTCGCAGCTGCTCTTGATGTGGACCGACGGCGAAGAAGACCGCGTCGTGAACCTGATTACGGCCATGCCGGAGCGGGCCCGAAAGAAAATCGTGGCCGAGTTTCGCACCGAAGATGACGAGAAGACGCTGGCCCAGATTCTGGCCAGAATCGCCGAGGGTGGCACGATCGTCAACCTGATCGAAGAGAACGAAGACAAGCTCAAACTCCAAGACCGCAACTCCGAAGAACCGACGACGGCACCGACCGGACCGAGGGCGTAACGGACACGCCTATTGAGCCCTGCGCAGCCAATGAACCAGGCCGACCAGCGGGAGGCCGGCATTCCAGCGATCACCGCCGCGGCGTAGGGCTCATTAACAACGCAGCCATCAATAAACGCCTGACACGAGTCAGAAAGCGAGCCGATGACCAACATTCAACTTCCGATCAATACCGACCTACCCATCGCCGACCCCGTGCGTCGCGGTCCGCGTCCGGCGGACGACGGCCGCAGCGAACCGACGTTCGAAGACCACTTGGAACGCGCTTCGCACCGCGGGGATGACCGTGCCGAGTCGACGCCAGCGGACGACGATGACGGGGCCCATCGTGTCGAACAGGCT
Organism: Planctomycetota bacterium; assembly: GCA_003389215.1. GTDB lineage: Bacteria > Planctomycetota > Planctomycetia > Pirellulales > UBA7805 > MB-PLM-2. The sequence goes on from QQVP01000055.1 coordinate 77,689, forward strand.
GAACCACGCGAGCGCGCGGAGCCTGCGGAAACGTCCGAGACGAAGGACTCCGCCGACGACGACAGCTCGACGTCGGAACCCGATGCGGAAGACTCCGCCGCGGGTGACACGACGGACGAGGACGAGATCTCGGAAGATGACGCCGAGACCGCCGAGGCGGCCGCGACGGCCACCTTCGAGATCGTGGTTGCCGATCAGGCCCCGGTGGCGGAAGAGACCATCGCCGCGGCGAACGTCCCGACCACTACCGCGACGAGCGAGGACGGCGAAGAACGGACGGCTTCGCCCGCTACGAAGGCTGCCCTTCTGGACGATCGCGAGGACGGGGCGGCCAATCGCGATGGTCAGATTCCGCTGGTGTCCGAGGGTGACGACGCAGCCTCGACGTCGGCCACGGACGGCGAAGCGGAACTCGCTGCGGCCGGCAGCGCGACCGCCAAGTCACCCGGACAGTCGAACGGCTCCGGCACGTCCGGAGAAGCGGCCCTTCAGCAAGGGGACGGCGACGAACAGGCGGCTGCGTCCAGTAAACACGACGACTCTGGGCGGCACGATCGCAGAAATTCTGGTGAGAACGGCGCGTCGTTCGGACAGTCGCAGAACAGTGGCAATCGTCTTGCGGAAGCCAATGCCGCGGCGGCGGGTCAGGGAATCGGCGGCGACGATGGCAACGGTCTGCGGGACGGTGCAGGTGCGGCGTCCAACTTCGCGGCTTCCCCTCAGAAAACCGCACCGGCTGCCGCGCCAACGGCTGACAAAGGCACAGAGGCACCGAGCGAGCCGTCAAGCTCCACGAACGCGCCCTCGACGCCGGAAAATGGAACCAGTGAGGCTTCGCCGCTATCCCGACTCGGCACGCGCGGCGTCGCACGTACCGACGGCAGCGCGACGCGTCCCGACGCCCTTAGCGAAGGACAACGGGCTCGCTTCGTCCAACGTGTGGCGGGCGCTTTTCAGGCGGCCCAACAGCGCGACGGCACGGTCCGCGTGCGACTCAGCCCGCCGGAGCTTGGTTCGCTGCGCTTGCAGATGACGGTCCGTGACGGCGCGCTCTTCGCCCAACTGGAAACGGAAACCCCCGAGGCGCGACGACTGATCCTGGAACACCTGCCGGAGTTGCGGGATCGGCTCGTGCAGCAGGAAGTCAAGGTCGAGCGGTTCGATGTCAACGTCCGTGACGAAGGACGTGGACAGCTGCCCGAGCAAGCCGACGACGACAGCGCCGCTCAGAACGGCAGTCGCCGCGACACGGCCAAGCAGAACGGCGACCCCCAGGAAGGTGACGACGCCGGCGATGCAGCCGCCGCGGCGCCGGCCGATGCGGGTTCCGACCAACTCAACATCGTGGTTTAAGAGATCACTCCAACGCCTGCCGCCGCGGGCGCGGCCAGGACGAAACACTTGTGAGGAAAAGAAGATGAGCCAGATTTCCGAAGGCGTGACGAGCGCCAATGTGTTTGACCCCAACGCCTCGAGCGACGACGCGCTGCGCGGACTCGATATCGAAGCGTTTCTCGATCTGTTCATCGCAGAACTTCAGAATCAGGATCCGCTCAACCCGCTCGACAACGCGCAAATCCTGGAACAGATCAGCCAGATTCGCGAAGTCGGCGCGACCGACAAACTGACCGAGACGCTCGACGCCGTTCTGCTCGGCCAGAATCTCTCGAGCGCCACGAGCCTGATCGGCAAGCAGGTCGTCGCCCTCGATAGCGCCGGCAACGAGATTTCCGGTCGGGTCGACAAAATCACCGTGGTCAATGGAACGCCGCGGCTACACATCGGAGACAACGAAGTCGAATTGAACAACGTGCGCGAAGTTCTCCCGTCTGACGACAGCGAGGAAGAGCTCACGGCCTAGAGGAACCACGAGACCGGCGCTCCCAGCGTGCCCTAACGTCGAGTCAGGGGGGGCGGGTGTGCGAGGTCAAACGGAGCGTCTTGTTTTACGAACGGATTCCCCCAGCGCATTAGGAAGGAACGAAATGGGTCTCGCATCAGCACTTAGTACCGCCCTCACGGGACTGACGGCGGCCGAAACGACGATCGACGTCGTGGGCAACAACGTGGCCAACTCGAACACGGTCGGCTTCAAGGCCTCCGAGGCGGTGTTTGCCACCCAGTTCCTGCAAACCCAGGGTCTCGGCTCGTCGCCCACGGCGACGCGTGGTGGTGTCAATCCGCGACAAATCGGCTTGGGTACCAAGGTTGCCGAAATCTCACCCGACTTCCAACAGGGTACGATCGAGATTAGCTCGAATCCGTCCGACCTCGCGATTCAGGGCGACGGCTTTTTCATCGTGCAGGGCCTCCAGGGAGAGCAGCTCTACACCCGCAACGGGCTGTTCAAGACCAACTCGCAAAACGAGCTGGTCACGATCAACGGCCAGCGACTGCTGGGGCAGGGGATCGACGAGAATTTCGAAATCCAGACCACGGAAGAACTGGTCCCGCTGACCATCCCGTTGGGTGCCTCGGCCGTTGCCCAGGCAACCGAGAACGTCTTCCTGGAAGGCACCTTTACGCCGACCGGCGACGTTGCCACGCTGGAAGAGATCATTCAGTCGCAGGTGCTCAGCGACGGCACCGTCGAGGTGCCGGCCGACCTGTCCGACAGCGACGTCGCGGGCATCGGTGCGCCGGATGTCTCGACCTCGACCACAAGCATTTTCGGAGCTGGCAGCGTTCCGGCCGGCACTTACAATTACAAAGTCGCCTGGGTCGACGCCGATGGCAATGAAGGCCCGCCCTCCGCGGCGTTTGGTGCGATCACGATCGGCGGCGCTAGTGAGATTCAGCTGTCTGGCGTGCCGACTGCGACCGGCGACTTTACTTCGTACAACCTCTACCGCTCGGACGCCACCGGTGGCGGCACGTATACGCTGGTGGCCGCGGGACAAACGACGGCGTCGCCCACCGACAACGCGGCTGCCGGCACGACGGCGCTCGATGAGTCGACGCTGGCCCAGGCCAACTACTCGTATTACGTCACGTTCTACGACAGCACGGCGACCGGACTGGAAAGCCGACCGACCCAGCTGATTGGACCCGAGTCGATCACGATCACCGGCTCGCGAATTCGTATCGAGAACCTTCCCCAGCCGACCAGCGGCGGCGACTTCGATTCGATTCGAATCTATCGCAATCTCTCGAGCGACGACGATTCGTTCCATCTGCTGACGACGCTCTCGGCCGGCCAAACGTCGTACATCGACGGCGCTGCCGATTCCGCCATTTCCGGCAACGCCCAAATCGATCTCGACGGTCCGGGTATTTCCTCGGGCCTCGCCCTGGTCGACGTCGTGCAACGCGATGGCTCGACCTACTCGAACCCCTTTGTCGAGGGCACGCTCTCCTTTACGCCGCGCAAAGGCGGACGGTCGCTCGACACCAAGGAGCTGACGATCACGACCACGACCACCGTGACCGATCTGATCGAGTTCATGGAGGAAGCCTTCGGCATTCAGGAAACGAGCCCCGACCCGAGCAACCCGATTCTCGGCAGCCCGGGCGGAACCGTGTCGAACGGGCGCCTCCTGTTCAACAGCAATCGAGGCGAGGACGCCGCGGTGGGAGTCAGCTTGTCGGCGTTCCAAATGGATGACGGCACGGGGCCCTCGTCGATCAATCTCGGCTTCAACTCGACGCAGACCGCCGACGGCGAGAGTGCCGTGGCCGACTTCGTCGTATTCGACTCGCTCGGTGTGCCGCTCACGGTGCGGGTAACTTCGGTGCTGGAGGCCCGCGACGGCAACTCGACCACGTACCGCTGGTACGCCGACTCCCGCGACAACGATCCCTCCAGCGGGGTCGGCATTGCGGTGGGAACGGGCACGGTGGTCTTCGACGGCGAAGGCAACATCCGCGAGGTGACCAACGCCACGGTGTCGGTCGACCGCGATAACGTCTCGTCGTCGTCGCCGTTGGAGTTCGAGCTCGACTTCAGTCAGATCTCCGGCCTCGCAGCGGACAACGCCTCGCTGTCGGCCTCGCGTCAGGACGGCTCGGGGGCCGGTACGCTGTCGAGTTTCATCATCGGCGAGAACGGCCGGATCAGCGGTATCTTCACGAACGGCGTGACCCGCGACCTCGGCCAGGTTCGCCTGGCACGATTTGCCAACAACGCCGGTTTGGAACAACGCGGCGAAAACCTGTTCTCTACGGGCGTGAACTCGGGTCTGCCGATCGTCACCGACCCGGGCAGCCAGGGCTCCGGTTCGATCGTCGCCGGTGCCGTGGAACTGTCGAATACCGACATCGGCCAGAACCTGATCGAACTGATCCTGGCGTCCACCCAGTATCGTGGCAACACACGGGTCATCACGGCGGTTCAGGAGCTCTTCGACGAGCTGTTGGCGCTGCGTCGTTAGAGTTTCCCCACGGAAAGGACGCGGACGAAGCCATGATTACCTTGACCCGTTTCGGCGGCGAGCGATTCGTCCTCAACGCCGACCTGATTCGCTACATCGAAGAGCGGCCCGACACGTTCATCACGCTCGTTTCCGGCGACCGCATCGTGGTCAGCGAGCCGATGGAAGAGGTCGTTCGTCGCGCGGTGGCCTATCAGCAGTCGAAACAATTGATCCCCAACGTCCCCTCCGCGGCGACCCCCTAGCGGTGGCGGCGGAGGAGGCGTCCGAACTGTAAGACATGCAGACCTAGCGACACGGAGTCTCGCGAATGGACATTGCCAGCGTGGTTGGCTTGTTATTGGCCATCGGCCTGATCATCGGGGCGATCGCGATCGCCGAAGGTTCGTCCTTCGCCGCGTTCATCGACTATCCCTCGTTGATGGTCGTGGTCGGTGGGGCCATGGCGGCCGCGCTCCTCTGCTTTCCGCTGAGGAACTTTCTCGGCGTGTTCATGGTCGTCAAGAAGGTCTTTCTGAACAAGCAGGACAACATCCCCGAGCTGATCGAAACGCTCGTGAGTCTGGCCGAGACGGCGCGTCGCGACGGGCTGTTGGCGCTGGAAGGCCGACTCGGCGAGGTCGAGGACCCCTTTGTCGTATTGGGCGTCGGCATGGCCGTCGACGGCACGCGTCCCGAGGTCATCGAAGACATCATGCGGACCGAGATCGACGCCGTCGCCACACGTCACCGAGACGGCAAAGCCGTGCTGGACCAAATGGGCCGCTTTGCCCCTGCATTCGGCATGATCGGAACCCTCATGGGCCTCATTATCATGCTCGGCAACATGGACGACCCCTCCAGCATCGGGGGCGGCATGGCGGTGGCCCTGATTACCACCCTCTACGGGGCCATCTTCTCCAATGTTTTCTTTCTTCCCATGGCAGAAAAGCTAGGTTTTATCAGCAAACAGGAGCTGCTGGCCAAGGAAATCGCGGTCCGCGGCATCATGGCGATTCAGTCGGGTGAAAACCCGCGCGTCATCGAGCAGAAGCTGAATACGTTCGTCCCGCCGAAGTATCGGGCGGGCTCGCAGGAGGCGGCATAGACGCATGATGGAAGAAGAAGATTCTGGCGGTGGCATACCCGAGTGGGTCGTGACCTTCGGCGACATGATGTCGCTGCTGTTGACGTTTTTCATCATGTTGGTCTCGCTCAGCGAGATCAAACAGGAAGAGCTGTTTCAGGCCATGGTCGAGTCGATGCGCCAACAATTCGGACACGACACGTCGTCAGCGTCGCTGTCGCCGGGCAAGATCCGTCCGCGCACCGCCAAGCTCATGCAGTTGGCAAGCATGGGTCGCGCCATGCGGGCCAACATCATGCAGGGCGGCAACAAGGTGAAGGCGCCCGTCGGCGACGAGTACAAAGTGGAGAACCCGCGCCCGGGACAGCGCAGCACCGTGGGGACCGTGGTCTACTTCGATCACGGACGAAACGAACTAACCAACAAGCACAAACAGCAACTGCTGAGTGCCCGTCCGCAGCTGGGCGACAAGCCGCAGCGCATCGAAGTCCGCGGACACACCTCGCGGCGGCCCCTGGCCGATAGCAGCGGGGAACTTTGGGATCGCGATCTCGCCTACGCCCGGGCCCGCGCCGTGGCCGATTACCTCGACGAAATCGGTATCAAGCGAAGCCGCATCCGCATCGCCGTGTCCGGTCAGCACGAACCGATCACCGACGCGGTGCAGCCGCAGGCCCTCGACAAGAACGACCGCGTCGAGGTCTTCTTGCTCGACGAGATCGCCGAGAGTCATCGGAAGGGAGACGCCAACTAAGCGGAACAAGGACGAAGGATCGAGACGCACACGAATCCGTTAGCTAGCGATTGAGCAAAAGACCATGGCCGAAAACGAACCGAATCAAACCGCCACCGATTCCGCCGAGGAAACTGCCAGCGGTGCTGGCAAGTCGCGCAAGCTGATCGCGATTGTTGTCGTACTGCTGGCCGTCGCCTTGAACTTGGGGCTGGCCTACGCCTTCATTCCTTCGCGCGACGACACCGAGGCTCAGAAACGCGCCATCGCCGGCCTGGAACACGACCTGATCGCCGAAGAAGGTGCGGAAAACGCCGAAGAAGAAGCGCTGGCCGCCGACGTCACCTTGGTCGAGGAGATGCTTGGCGAGTTCAACATCAGCGCCTTTCAGCCGCTCTCCAGTACCACAATCCGCATCGACTTCAAACTGTGGGGGCTCGTGGCGGACGGGGAAATCCAGGAATTTCGGGCACAATACGCCAAGAACGAGAATCGGATAAGGGAACAGATTCTCATCACCATGCGAAGCGCCGATATCGACGATCTCAGCGAAGCCGGGTTGGGCTTGATCAAGAGGAAGATTCTTGACAAAAGTAACCGCCTTTTGGACAAGCCGTATGTGCGGTCGGTCCACTTCAGCGAGTTCTCCTTTGTCGAACAGTAGGCCGTCGAACCATCAGGCCGTCGATCAGGAGCTCGCGAAGACAAGTCGAAACGGTTGGCACGGCGTCGACCCGTGCCGAAGACAGCCAAGGAAGGCAGTCACGTGGCAGACGATGCCCAAAACCTGAGTCAGGATGAGATCGAAAGTCTGCTCGGCGGTGGTGGTCCTTCCACGCCTGCCGCGAGCGAAGCCGGGCCCGAGGCTGCCAGCGGTCCTGCCCCGGCGGTCGGTAGTTCGGCTGCGGACAAGCCGGAGGTCGACGGCATCGCCGGCGGCGACATGGAGCTGCTGCTCAATCAGGCCGAAGAGGCGTTGGCCTCGGTCGACGAAACTTCTTCGGCGCCCCCGGCGAAGCCGTTCGAGCTAAAGGATCTCGGCGGAGCTCCCGCCTCGACGGAAGCCGCGACCATCGAACTTGTGCGCGACGTCGAGCTCGATGTTTCCATCGAGTTGGGTCGCACGCACATGTACCTCGAAGAGGTGCTCAAGCTTCGCAAAGGCTCGGTGGTACCGCTCGACAAATTGGCGGGCGATCACGTCGACGTCTATGTCAACGGGCGACTGGTTGCCCGTGGCGAAGTCCTTGTCCTCAACGATAACTTTTGCGTGCGCGTCGCCGAGCTCTTGGCCGGCGAAGCAGCGCCCGTTTAGCCAACCGGTCGTCCACCGCCTCACGACGGCCACCCCCCACACAACCTCGCCAGCGACCCGAGTTCCCCCGCGACCCGACCCACCCCCCTAGGAAGTGCACGGATGCCTTCTCTGGCCCGCGTCTTGCTGTTGACCGCAGCGATCGCGCTCGTCCCGCTGTCTGCCGCCGAAGCGCAGCGAACCGCCGCTGCGCTGCCGCCTCTGGAAGCTCAGCTAACCGAGCAAGTGCCACCGCCCGCCAAAGCGCCCTTGGCGGGTGAAGCGGCCGTTTCCCCAGCGCCGTCGGGTATTCCGATTCGCCGACCCGCGAGCGCCGAAGGCGATTCCGCAGCGACCGCCAGCCGCTTGCCCTCGCTGGCCACGATCTTCGGCAGCCTGGGCTTGGTGTTGGCGGCGTTCTTCGTGCTCGCGTGGCTAACCAAGCGCGGCATGCCTCAGAACCTGGGCCTCTTGCCGAAGGAGGTTCTCGAGGTGATGGGACGCGCCCCGCTCGCTCAGCGGCAGTACGTTCATCTGCTGCGCTGCGGCAACCGGTTGTTGCTGGTGTCGGTTTCACCCGCGGGAGCGGAAACGCTCAGCGAAATCACCGACCCTGTGGAAGTCGACCGGTTGACCGGCCTTTGCCAGCAGCAGCGCAGCGACAGCGTGTCGGCTAGCTTCCGCAACGTGCTGCAACAGTTCGGCCGCGACAAGAAACTCGACGCGGCGTCTGCGATCGACGACACCGGTGGCCGAGCGGCGAACGACCCTCACGCACCCGGTCGGACGCGGGAGGAAGCCCATGCGGCCTGAGCGACGAACCCAATGCTCGCGGCCCAAGTCGCGCGACGCGACGCGTAACGCCGACGCGCGCGCCCGCTGGCGCGAACATCCCGCGCGACGCGGCCTGGTCTGGCTGACTTTGCTGCTGGCCTGCCTGGCCATGTACCAACCGGCCGTCGGTCAACAGGCCCCCCTGGGCGAGCTGCTCGACCCCGAGACGCCCGGCGGTCTGTTCAGCACCGGACCCGACGACTGGACCAGTCCCGACGGGCTGAGTTCCACGTTGCAGGTCATGATCCTGCTGACGGTCATCAGCATGGCTCCCGCCGTGATGCTGATGACGACCTGTTTCGTGCGCATCGTGGTCGTGCTCGGACTGATGCGACAGGCGATCGGCACACAGCAGCTTCCCCCGGCACAAGTCATCACGTCGCTGGCGATGTTCATGTCGCTGGTGATCATGACGCCCGTCTGGCAGCAGGTCTATGACGAAGCGATCGGTCCCTACACCAATCGGGAGAAGACGGTCTCGCAGGCCTGGGAAGACGGCATCCGCCCGGTGCGTCAGTTCATGATCATGCAGATCGAGGCTACCGGAAATCGAGAGGAGGTCTGGCTGTTTCTCGACTACCTGCAGCCCGAAGGCGAAACCGACCCGGAAACCTACGACGACGTGCCGCTCCAGGCGTTACTGCCGGCCTTCATGCTGAGCGAGCTGGAGACAGCCTTTTTGATCGGCTTTCAGATCTACATCCCCTTCGTGATCCTCGACCTGGTGATCGCCAGCGTGACGATCTCGATGGGCATGCTGATGCTGCCGCCGGTGATCATTTCGCTGCCCTTCAAGCTGTTGCTCTTTGTGTTGGTCGACGGCTGGCACCTGGTCGTCGGCATGCTGATGCAGAGCTTTCAACCCTTCTTGTGACGCCCCTTCTTGTGACGCCCCTTCTTGTGACGCCCCTTCTTGTGACGCACGGAGCAAGCGAACTCTCGAAGGTCAACCTGTCGCAATCGAAAGCGGAAACCCACGCGGACAACCAATCGTCGCCGCCAACCGACGAACTACCCAACGAGCGAGAATCAGCCAAATGAGTCCCGATACCGCCATCGACCTCGGCCGCGAAGCCATCGTGACCATGCTCAAGATCAGCGCCCCGGTGCTCATTGCCGGGATGGCGGTCGGTTTGTTGATCGGACTGCTGCAGGCCCTCACGCAGATCCAGGAACAGACGATTTCCTTCGTTCCCAAGATCATCGCCATGGTCCTCGTGCTTAGTTTCACGTTGCCGTGGCTCATCGAAGAAATGGTTCGCTACTCGCAGGAGCTGATCAGCCACATTCCCGACAACCTCTAGGATCGGGGCGTGCCGACGGGGCAGCGGCACGTCTCGGTCCCTGAGGTCGCGGTCATTTCCCGTCGAACGGATGGCCCGACATGGCCGCTCTCTTACAACTCCAGCTCGATAAGATCCTCATCTTCACGCTCGTGCTCACCCGCATGAGTGGCCTGGTTCTCTCGGCGCCGGTGTTCGGCACGCGCGATGTGCCGCTGAACGTGCGGGCCCTGTTCGCGTTCGCGATGGCGGCCCTCGTCGCGCCGACGCAATGGCACCTCCCCTTGGAAGAACCCGCCGGAACGCTCCATTTCCTCATCTTCGTCGGCGCCGAGTTGCTGATCGGACTGACGCTCGGTCTGGGGATCACGATCCTCTTTTCGGGATTGCAGGTGGCCGGCACGATGATCGGCCGCGTCGGCGGCCTGGCGCTCTCCAACGTCTTCGACCCCACGCTGCGCGGCGAGGTCTCGCTGCACTCTCAGCTCCTGAACTACGTAACCTTGGCCGTGTTCGTGGCCATTGGCGGACATCGCATGCTGGTGGCGGCCACGCTCGACACCTTCTCGGCACTGCCACCTGGCAGCGGCCTGATTCCGGTCGGGCTGGGCGAGATGGCTACCGAACTGGTCGCGCAGAGCTTTGCGCTGGGACTCCGAGCGTCCGCCCCGATCGTCACCGCGCTGCTGCTTTCCACGCTGGTGCTGGGCATCATCAGCCGCACGCTGCCTCAGTTGAATATCCTGGCCGTTGGATTCGGGCTGAACTCGATGATGACGATGCTCACGATGGCGGTCACGATCGCGGCCATCGCCTATCTGTTTCAAAACCAGGTCGAGCATGTCCTCGACATGATGGGAGCGGCCATCGCCGGAGCGACGCAGCGCGTCGCCAGCGGGCTGGGACCTTAATCATCCGCACGACCAAAGCAAGCGGCCGCGCCGTTGGGCCACGGAGCTCGCACGACGGCACCTGACATCGCGAGCGCCCTCACCTCGTCCTCCCCGTTAATCCTCCTCGAGTCGCATGGCAGAACAAAGCGGCGAACGCACGCAAGACGCGACCCCGCACCGCCGGAAACAGGCCCGCGAACAAGGCCAGGTGGCCCGCTCGCAGGATCTCGGTTCGGCCGTCCTGCTGGTATGCGGCATCGGCGCGATCATGATGCTGGGCCCGATGCTGGCCAGCCCCATGGTCGCGCTGATGCGCGATCAACTCGGCGGCGAGGCCTGGCTGGTCATGGATCACGACATGGCGGTTCACCAGTGGTGGCGCATCTTGGCCATTGTTTCCTGGGCTCTGCTACCGCTCTTGGGACTGTTCGCTTTGTTGGCGTTCCTCTCACAGCTCTTTCAAGTCGGCTTCCTCTTCCTGCCCGACAAGGTGGCACCCGATCTGAGTCGGATCAATGTGCTGTCGGGCTTCCGCCGACTCTTCTCGGTCACCAGCGCGGCCCGACTCGGCTTTGGTGTCTTCAAGGTACTCATCGTGGGGACGGTGGCGGGCGTCAGCGTTTACCTCGATAGCGAGCGGATCATGGAGATGATCGCGCTCGAGCTACCCCAGCTGACCCTCGAGTTGATCGACATCCTGCTGTGGACGGCGCTGAAGGTCGGCGCCGCGCTCTTGATTCTCGCCCTGTTGGACTACGCCTTCCAACGCTGGAAGCTGGAAGAAGACATCAAGATGACCACCCAAGAGGTTCGCGAGGAAATGAAAAACCTGCAGGGCGATCCGCAGGTGGCCGCGCGGCGGCGGGCCGTGCAGCGACAGCTCGTGCTCAACCGGCTGGCTTCGGCGGTACCCCAGGCGGACGTCGTCGTCACAAACCCGACCGAGTTGGCCGTGGCGATCAAGTACGATGCCGAGACGATGTTGGCTCCGGTTGTCGTCGCCAAGGGTGCCGGACTGATCGCCCAGCGAATTCGTCGCCTGGCACTCGAACATGGCATTCCGATTATGGAACGCAAGCCGCTGGCCCAGGCGCTCTATCGCGAAGTCGACGTCAATCACCCCGTGCCCAGCCAGCAGTTTGCCGCGGTGGCCGAGGTGCTGGCCTACGTCTACCAGCTGCAAGGCAAGACTCTACCGACTCCGCCCCCGGCGGCCTAGTCACTGACTGCCAAGCGCTCAAGCCAGCGGCGCTATGGCCCCGACTCGACGGCCGCCTCGTCATCGACCGCCGAACCCGCTGTCGGCATCGGCTCGTAGCCATAGCGTTGCATGAAGGGGCCGAGTCGTTGTTCGATTTCGGCGAGTCGCGCGTCGTCGAGCTGAAACACGTTCGTGCGATATTCCTTCAGACCGGCCACGTGCTCTTCGAAGTGGGGTCGAGCCGCGTCGTATTCTCCCAGTTCGAGCTCGTCGTAGACCCGCTGCAACTGGCCCAACGGGTCTTGGGCCAGGTCCTCGTAGCGCACTTCGCAAAGCGAGCCGCTGGGAACTTTGTCGCGATCGCGCTGATAGGCGGCGTCCATGCGCTCGAAGCAGGTGAAGACATACTCTTCCAAGCCTTCGTGACGAGCCAGTTGCAAGGCCTGCGATTCGTAGAGTGACTTCCACAGTCGCACCGTCGAAGGGAAGACCGACCGCGGGTCGCGGGCCATATAGATGAACTTCGCGCCGGGGAACATCTCGGCGAGCACGGCCAGTCGGCCGGTGTGCGTGGGCGACTTGAGCACGATTCGCCGCGAATCGCGAATCTGTACCCGGCAAAGGAATTCCTGCAGCGCTGCCTTCCAAGCTTCGAGATCGGCCGCCGACACGCCCTCGAAGTCGAGATAGTCGCAGGCGACCGGGGGATGATTCGGAAAGGCCATCGTCAAGTAGGGCGACGGCACTCCCATATTCATCAGCGCGAATTCATCCTCCTGCGGTCGTTGAAAGCCGGCGGCCATGTTGTCCATGGGTCGCTGCGAGGGAAGGAAAAACCCGAGATACTTGGAAATGAAGTCGCCGCAGTGCAGGAACTGATTCGGCAACATGCAGTCAATGGTCCGCGGAAAACCATGACGCGGGTCGAGCACCAACAGTTCGTGCAAGAAGGTGGTGCCGCTGCGCCAGTGCCCGACGATGAAGATCGGCGGCTGCGTGACCTGCGCCTCGCGCAGTTCGCGTCGATACCAGGCATTTTCCCAGTGACGGGCGAACGAGTTCACCGCGGCAAACGTCGAAGCTCCGAACGCCAAACCCCAGCGGGCCGGATGGATCCGAAAGCGATTGCGAGCCAACAACGACCACCACGTCGACGAACACATGCCGTGCCAGAATCGCGGCGAATACCAATGAAAGACGTTCGGCTTCGCTTCCTTAGTCGGTGTCGATTCGCTCGCGGAAGTCATCACGGGACGGCAGTGGGGAGTAGAGAGCAGGGCGGCAAGGAACGAGCGAAGGACTCATCGTAGCGGCTGTTTCCGCCGGGGGGCAACCGTGGCATCTGCTTGACACCCGAATTGGCCGCAATCTACCATGACGCACCCGCTCCTCTTGGTCGACCTCCCACGTGCCGCCATGTCCGCGCGCTCCCGCCAAGCCTCATTCGACGGGTTTTCGGATTCCCCCGAGGAGGACATCGCCGCCGCGAAGGAGCCATCGAAAGCGGGCTCACAGCAAGTCTCGGCACAGGGAAGAAACCGGCCGAGTCGCGATCCAAAGCGCCAGAGTCGCGATCCAAAGCAATCCTCGACGGATGACGGCGATGCCAATGAGCTCGCGGGCAAGACCGTCTACGTCGTTGATTCGCACTCGTTGATCTTTCAGGTCTTTCACGCCCTGCCGGAGATGACGAGTCCCCGCGGTGAGCCGGTCTCCGCCATTTTCGGATTCGTACGCGACATCTTCTATCTGCTGGAGAGCAAGCACCCCGACTATCTGATCTGCGCTTACGACCTGCCGGGCGAGACGTTCCGACACGCGATCTATCCCAAGTACAAGGCGGACCGCGGCGAAATGCCGGACGAGCTACGGCCGCAGATTCCCGCCATCGCCGAGGTGATGACCGCGCTCGGCGTGCCGGTGATCAGCTATCCCGATCACGAAGCGGACGACGTTCTCGCCACCATCGCCCGTCAATGCGCCGCGGCCGGTGCCAACTGCCTCTTGGTCACCGGCGACAAGGATTGCCGACAACTGATCAGCGATCGCGTTCAGATCTACAACGTGCGCAAAGATTTCGTCTACGGCGCGGCCGAGCTCGCTGCTGACTGGGGAATTCGACCCGATCAGGTGGTCGATTTTCAGGCCCTCGTGGGCGACTCGGTCGACAACATCCCGGGCGTGCCGCTGATCGGACCGAAGATCGCCGGCGAGCTGATCCAGAAGTACGGCGACCTGGACACGATCTTTGCCCATGTCGACGAGGTGGCCGGCAAGAAGCGCCAACAGAACCTCCGCGAGAATCGCGACGTGGCCCTGATGTGTCGGGAACTGGTGCGGCTTATGCCCGACCTGCCGTTGGAGGTTGACTGGTCGGCCGCCCGCGTCGGCGGCATCGATGCGTCGGCGGCGCTCGAGCTGTTCACGCAGTTCGGCTTTCACAGCTTGGGCGATCGTCTGGCGGCGCTCGACACCGGCGCCGCGCCGGCAAACTGGCAGGCCGACTATCGCGCCGTGACGAAGCAGCGCGATCTCGACGCCCTGATCAAGCGTGTGCGCAAGGCGGGCTGCATGTCCTTCGACCTGGAGACCCGCTGCACGATTCCGCACGGCTCGGCAACGTGGCCACGCTGGGCGGATATCGTCGGATACGCCGTGGCCGTGGCCGAGGGTGAAGCTTACTACATTCCGGTTCATCTTCCGCCGGACGAATCGTGTCTCGACGCCGACGACGTCCGCGAGGCACTCCGCCCGCTGCTCGAAGATGCGTCGCTGACCAAGCTCGGACAGAACTTGAAGTACGAGCAAGTCGTGCTCCGCACCGCCGGTGTCGAACTGGCGGGCGTCGACTTCGACACGATGTTGGCCAGCTACTTGCTCGAGGCGGGCGAGCGCAGCCACAGCCTCGACGAACTGGCCAAGCGCTATCTGAACCACACGAACACCAAGATCAGCGAACTCATCGGGACGGGCAAGAACCAGAAATCGATGGACGAGGTGCCGCTAGCCGACATCACCGCCTACGCCGGCGAGGACGCCGACGTCCCGCTCCGGCTCAAGCCTCTGTTGGACGACAAGCTTCGCGAGGCCGAGCTCGTCGACCTGTTTCGCGAGCTCGAGATGCCTCTGATTGAGGTGCTCGCGGAACTCGAGTTCAACGGCATCCGCGTCGACATCGCGCGCCTTGCCGAGCTCAGCGCCGTGTACGGTGAGCGGATTGACGCGCTGGAGGCGGAGATCTACGAACTGGCAGGACATCCTTTCAACATTGCCTCACCCAAGCAGTTGGCCCAGGTGCTGTTCCAAGAGCAGGGACTGCCGGTGATCAAGAAGACGAAGACGGGAGCCAGCACCGACGCGGGCGTGCTCGAACAGCTCGCCCGCGAACATCCGTTGCCGGCCAAGATCATCGAGTATCGTCAGTTCGCAAAACTGAAGAGCACCTACGTCGACGCGCTGCCGAACATGGTGCATCCCGATACGGGGCGGGTACACACCTCGCTCAATCAGGTCGTCGCCGCCACCGGTCGACTCAGTTCAAACGATCCCAATCTGCAGAACATTCCCGTGCGCAGCGAGCGCGGTCGCGAGATTCGCTCGGCGTTTCTGCCCGGCTACGACGGCTGGAAGCTGCTGGCGGCCGACTACTCGCAAATCGAGCTCCGCGTGTTGGCTCATTTCTCGGGCGACGAGGTCTTAATCGAGGCCTTTGCCCGCGACGAGGACATTCATGCCCTGGTGGCCAGCCAGATCCACGACGTCCCGCTCGACGAGGTCAGCTCCGATCAGCGTCGTAGCGCCAAAGCGGTCAACTTTGGCGTGATCTACGGCCAAAGCCCCTTCGGCCTGGCCAAAGCGCTGGACATCGATCAGGACGAGGCGGCCGCGTTCATCGACGCCTACTTCGCTCGTTACCCGCGCGTCGACGAGTTTCTCCGCGAGGTGCTCGATCGATGTCGGGCGGACGGTTACGTGAAGACGATTTCCGGACGGCGGCGACAAGTTACCGGCATTCGCGCCGACACCAGCGGCCGGCAACGCACCTTGCCCGAGCGAACCGCGATCAATACCGTGATTCAGGGTTCGGCAGCCGACCTGATCAAACGGGCCATGATCACGCTCTACCGGCGTCTTCGTGACGACCAGCTCGACTCACGTATGCTGCTGCAGGTGCACGATGAGTTGATCTTCGAAGTGCCGCCGCACGAACTCGACGCCATGCAGCAGATCGTGCCGGAAGAGATGGGCGCCGCAGGCGAGCTGATCGTGCCGCTGAAGGTCGACGTCAGCGTCGGCGACAATTGGGCCGAACTGTAACCAGACGACGGTAGCGAGAAGCCGAGATGAAGGTGATCGGACTCCTGGGCGGCGTGGCCAGCGGCAAGAGTTTTGTCGCGGAGTGCTTCCGTGAACTCGGGGCCGCGACGCTCGATGGCGACCAGCTCGGCCACGAGGTACTTCGCCTGGCGGAGGTCAAAGCGGCGGCACGACAGCGCTGGGGCGAGCGCATTTTCGGGGCGGATGGCGAGATCGATCGCGGCCGGCTTTCGCGGGTCGTCTTCCCGGCTGGCGAATCTGCCAGCGATGAACTAGACTATCTGGAGTCGCTCACCCACGACCGCATTGGGCAGCGTCTGGCCGCGGAGATCGATGAGTTGCGAGCCACGGGCAAGACACCGGCCGTTGTCATCGACGCGGCACTGCTGCTGAAGGCGGGCTGGGATCACCTCTGCGACGAAGTGATCTTCGTCGACGTGCCGGAAGGGAAACGGCGTCGCCGTGCCGAGCATCGCGGCTGGCAGGAGGGCGAATTCGCACGCCGCGAGCAGGCACAGCTTCCGCTGGCAGCAAAACGCCAGCGGGCCTCTGCGGTCGTCGACAACGGCGGCAGCCGCGAGGCGACGCGGCAGCAGGTGCAAAGCTACTGGGCGAATCGCGTACTAGGCGGCGAAACCTGAAAAAAAGCAAATCCACTTGAATTCCCGGAATGATTGGGGCAGGATGTAGGGGAATGGAATCGGAACCACGTCACCTCGGTCGCGTGGCAACAGGGAAGTTGGCGAGCCTCCTCTTTCAATTCCCCGCCGTAGGCTTCGCCCCTTTTTGATGCAGCCATTCCAGCGCCCATCGCGCGCACGATACGCGTCCGTTTTCAATTCGTTTCTTCCTTCGTCTGTCGGCAAATTGGCAACCTTCCGTCGGCGCCCTCCGTGCGCTGACAATCAACTCACGTCGAGTGGGAGCATTTCGTCATGGCGCAGACCAAATCGTCCAAGTTCAAGGCCAGGGTGGGCAGTCAACCTGGCCGACCGGCCATCACCGGTTCGGTGTTGACGAACGACACCGCGGAAACGACCGGAGATGAGCCCCTGTCTCTGGCGGAGGAAATCGCCGCCGAGGCGGATCGAATCGGCGACGAGCCGTCCGATCGCTACGAGCAAATCAAGCAGGGCGACATTCACATCGCCGAACTGCAGCGGATGACCATGCCGCAGCTCCTCGACCAGGCACGGGCCGAGAACCTCACCGACCTGAACGGCCTGAAGAAGCAGGACCTGATCTTCAAGATCCTCAAGGAGCGGGTCAAACTCAACGGGCTGATGTACGGAGAGGGGACGCTGGAGATCCTGCCCGACGGCTTCGGGTTCCTGCGGAGTCCCGACTACCACTACCTCTCGTGCCCCGACGACATCTATGTCTCGCCCAGTCAGATTCGCCGATTCGGTCTGCGGACGGGAGTAACCGTCTCCGGCCAGATTCGTCCGCCCAAGGAAAACGAACGCTACTTCGCCCTGTTGCGTGTCGAGGCGATCAATTACGAGGACCCCGCCAAGCTGGCCGACACGGTCTGCTTCGACGACCTGACGCCGCTGCACCCCGACCAACGCATCGTCTTCGAAACCACCGCCGATCAGACAGAAATGCGGGTCGTCGACCTCATCGCCCCGGTCGGCTTTGGCCAGCGGGGACTGATCGTCAGTCCGCCCCGCGCGGGCAAGACGATCCTGCTGCAGAAGATGGCCCAGGCGGTGCTCGACAACTATCCCGACTGCTACGTCATCATGCTGCTGATCGACGAGCGTCCCGAGGAAGTCACCGACATGGAGCGTCAGGTGAAGCGGAGCAACTGCGAGGTGATCAGCAGTACCTTCGACGAGCCGGCCGCCCGCCACGTGCAGGTTTCGGAAATGGTGTTGGAGAAGGCCAAGCAGATGGTCGAGTTTGGTCGCGACGTAGTGATCTTTCTCGACTCGATCACGCGGCTGGCCCGCGCGTGGAACTCGGAGTGCCCCAATAGCGGCAAGATACTCTCCGGCGGTATCGATGCCAACGCCATGCAGCGACCCAAACGATTCTTCGGCTCGGCCCGCAAGGTCGAGGAGGGGGGCTCGCTGACCATTTTGGCCACCGCGCTCATCGACACCGGCAGCAAGATGGACGAGGTTATCTTCGAAGAGTTCAAGGGCACCGGCAATCTGGAGGTCGTGCTCGATCGCCGGCTGGTCGATAAGCGCATTTGGCCCGCCATCGACATCAACGCCAGCGGCACCCGTCGCGAAGAAATGATCATGGATCCGGAGGAGCATCGGCGGGTTTGCATCTTGCGCCGCGTGCTCAGCGAAATGAACGGCCCCGACGCGATGGAATTGCTAATCAACCGCCTCGGCAAGACACAAAACAACGCCGAATTCCTTATGAGCATGAAGTCGTAACCCCCGCGGTGAATCGCGTTGCGACATTCCTGGGCCCAGCCGGTCACGCCAATCTGTCAACAACATGCCACACGTACACGAAGGATCGCAAACAGCGGGCAACGGCCAGTTCGCGATCGTGGTGGCCCGCTACAACGAGTCGATCACCAACGGCTTGCTCAGCGGCGCCCTCTCCACGCTGACGGCCGCAGGCGTCGAGGACGAGAAGATCGACGTCGTGTGGGTACCGGGCGCCTTCGAGATTCCCCTGATTGCCCACAAAATTGCCTGCACCGGCGATTACGCCGCGGTGCTCTGCCTGGGAGCCGTGATCCGGGGAGCAACGACCCACGACCAGCACATCAATCGTGCGGTCAGCCTGGGGATTGTCGAATCGTCGCTTTCTTCCGGGGTGCCGGTGCTGTTCGGTGTTCTTACTTGCGACTCTCTGGAGCAGGCCCTCGAGCGCAGCGGCGAAGGCGAACACAACAAGGGAGCCGAATGTGCCCGCTCGGCACTGGAAATGGCCAGCCTGCTTGAGAAGCTCGCGCCGAAAAACGAATAAGCATCGCTTGGGGCAACCCGGCTCCAGATCGGACGCACCACGCGGTCTCGCCTTTTGCACGCTTGTGGTAGAATAGGGCTGTCTTCGGGTTGCACAAACTTTGGGGCTGGCGCGCCGGCATTTGCGCGTTGACCAGTGCCCCACCACGCCGAGTAAATGCATGTCACGACGCAGCCGTTCGCGCGAGTTCGCCTTGCAGATTCTCTACCAGGACGACGTCAATCCTGGTGAAGATCTCGTCGTCGCCGAACCGTATCTGCGATCGCGATTGAACAAGGACGATCTCTTGGAATTCTCGCTCTCGCTGGTCTCCGGCGTCCGGCGAAATCGCGAGGAGCTAGACGAGTTGCTCAATCGCGTGGCGGAGAACTGGACGCTGCAGCGGATGGCGGTCACCGATCGCAACGTATTGCGGATCGGGGCCTACGAGATTCTCTACACCACCACGCCGGTGCGCGTCGTCTTGAACGAGGCGGTCGAACTGGCCAAACGCTTCGGCAGCCGCCAAAGCGCCCAATTCGTCAACGGGGTTCTCGACCGCGTGCTCAGCGAGTGCGGTCGTCAGGAGTAAGGTTCTCTGACGGTGGGCGTCGGGCCGGCCAGCTCGGCGGACGAGCCCGCCTTGGTGCCGCACCCCGGCTGGCGATATCATGGCCTGCCGACGTGCGGCGACGTGTGCCGCGCCGTTTCCTTTCCGCAACCCCCAGGCATCGAGCAACGACATGGGTCTCTTCGACAAGCTCAAGAAAGGGCTGGCCAAGACCACCCAGCTGCTGAAGACAGACGTCCGCGACATCTTCAAGTCGGAAGGGCGACTGGTCGACGACGAACTGCTGGACGAACTGCTCGAACTGTTGGTCAAGACCGACATGGGCATCCAATCGGCCCAGCAGGTCGTTTCCCGCGTGCGTACAGAACGGCGTGGCCGGGTCGTCCAGATGGACGACATTCTGGCCGACTTCAAGGAAGAACTACGCTCGCTGCTGGCCCAGCCCGAAGAGCCGATCCGCTTCGCCGCGTCGGGACCGACCGTGATCATGGTGGCCGGCGTGAACGGCACCGGCAAGACAACGTCCATCGCCAAGCTGGCACACATGTTTACCGCCGAAGGCAAGAAGGTCGTGCTGGGGGCGGCCGACACCTTTCGCGCGGCGGCGGTCAACCAGCTCACGATTTGGGCAGAGCGGCTGGGCGTCGAAATCGTCACGGGCGAAGCGGGCAGCGATCCGGCCAGCGTCGCGCACCGGGCGGTCGCCACGGCACTCGAACAGGGTGCGGACGTCTGCATCGTCGACACCGCCGGCCGGCTGCAAACCCAGCAAAACCTGATGAAGGAGCTGACGAAGATCCATCGCGTGATCCGCAATCAAATCCCCGAGGCCCCCCACGAAGCCCTCTTGGTGCTCGATGCCACGACCGGCCAGAACGGCATCAGTCAGGCGTCCCATTTCACCGAGGCGATCGATTGCACGGGGATCGTGCTGGCCAAGCTCGATGGCACGGCCAAGGGAGGCGTCGTCGTGGCCATTCGGCAAACGGTCGGACTGCCGGTGAAGTACATCGGCCTCGGCGAGAAGCCGGAAGATCTGGCCCTGTTCGTGCCCGACGAATTCGTCGAGGCCCTCTTCGAAGAAGTCGCCTGAGGCGGCGGGCCAGCGCCCCGATTGCGCTCTTTCCCGGCCGCCGCTCGCGGCTCCGTACGACCGGCATAACCGTCAAGGTTTAACGCGCGGATCGCGCTTCTGCCGGCAAGACCTGCGGGAATTTCCAGGAGTTCGGCCGGTGACAGCCGCTCGGAGTGGTGCGAGTGGTCGCCCGCGCGAACCGCTTTTTTCGCCCTCGCGAGGGCAGCCGTTACGTTCGGCGTGGTAAGCCTTCAGTAACCGGCAAAGCTTACCAACATAGGTCCCGAGTCAACGGCAAAACCGCCACCGCTAGATCATTCGGTGTGAACTTCGCTGACGGCGACGTCGATACGAAAGTTGTGAAGACACACTGACTCGTTCAGTGAAACAATTGCGCCCTCAATACACATGTCTTTGCCCAGTAGGCGGGTTTGACCGTCTGTTCGTGACGGAGCACACAACCCTTTTTTCGCCCGAAGAACGGAGTACGGGACCATGAAAGTGTCGCACTTGGCGATCGCCATCGCCTTCTATGCTGCTTGCAGCACCGGCAACGCGGTTGCCGAAGATTTCAACTACTACGGTACGGACGCTGAAGTTACCCGTACGGTCAGCACCGCCGGTGACTGTGGCTGCGAAACCAGCTGCGGTTGTGCCACGGACTGCTGCAACGGCTGCGGTTGTCCCGACATCGATTGCGGCGATCCGTGGTCGCTGCAGAACCACCTGAACCCCTGCGGTAACTGCTACGGCATTAACTGGGGCGGCTGGATTCAAGTCGGTGGGACGGCCAACGATCAGGGTGTCAAGGACCTGCAAGGCAACTCGCCGATCCGCTTCAACCACTCCTCGACCGACGTGATGGTCAACCAGGCGTGGCTGTGGGCCGGCCGCGAAGCCGATACCGGTGGATGTGGCTTCGACTGGGGTTTCCGCGTCGATTACGTCTTCGGTTACGACGGTAACGACACCCAGGCCTTCGGCGGCAACGACTGGGACACCACCTGGGTCCACTCGGCCGACGCCGCGGGCTTCCCCATCTACTCCTCGGCCCTGCCGCAAGCCTACTTCGAGGTTGGCTACAACGACTGGATCATCAAGCTGGGTCACTTCTTCACGATCATCGGGTACGAATCCGTTCCCGCCCCGGATAACTTCTTCTACTCCCGAGCTTACACGATGCTCTACGGCGAGCCGTTCACCCACACGGGCGTGCTGGCCAGTTACGCCTACAGCGATCGGGTCAACATTCACGGTGGCTACACCACCGGTTGGGACGCTGCTGACGACAACGACAACGACGCCCACACCTTCCTCGGTGGGTTCGACTGGACGAGCTGCAGCGGCGACACGACCTTTGCCTGGATGATCAACGCCGGTGACTGGGGTGACGGAATCACCTTCGATCGCGGCGGGACGGCCACCACGGGTGACATCTACATCCAGAGCCTCGTGCTCACGCACCGGGTGACCTGCGACCTGACCTACATCATTCAGTCGGATTACGGTGCCAACGATCTCGGTACCAACACCAACGAGTGGTACGGCGTCAACCAGTACCTCCTCTACGACATCAACTGCTGCTGGGCGGCTGGTCTCCGCTTCGAGTGGTTCCGCGACGACGCCGGCGTGCGAGTGCCGACGTTGGCCGGAAGCACCGGCGACGACTACTATGCCGTCACGGGTGGTTTGAACTGGAAGCCCCACACCAACTTCGTGGTGCGTCCGGAACTCCGCTACGACTGGGTCAACGGTGGTGGTACGCCCTTTGCCTTGGGCACCGAGGACGACCTGTTGACCGGTGCGGTCGACCTGATCGTGCTGTTCTAGGAACTGAAGAAACCCTCGAATCCCCGCGGGGCCTCGGCCCCGCCGATTCGCCCCTCCTCGTGCCGTCGGTGTCCGTCCGGATGCCGGCGGCACTTTTTTTGCGCCCTCGGTAATGTTGCCCTCGTGGGCTTGCGATCTCGGCACTCAACACCCGTCATCCTGGGCCACGGGTGGCCATCGGCCGGCGATTGAGCCCCGCCCCCTAGCGCGGCGAGCCCCGCCGCGGCAGCGGTCGTCAGCCGCAACCCTCCGCCGGGTCTCTGGCGACCTACTGGTCCGGCTCCCTCATTCTGCCGGGACGGGGTACGGAACTGCACAAAGGCGCGACGAGCCCTGCCTGCTTGCGCGGCACGGGCGTCGCTGGTCCGGCCGTGCCGTGGGATTCTCTCGCGCTCCGCAAGTGGCGCAACACCTTGTGGTCCAAGCCGCTAGGTGACTTCGGCGAGGCGTCGCATCCGTCTCGCGCCGCAGCTTGGCACGGTGCTTGCTTTCCCTCGCTCGCAACGCGCGACTGTGCCGCGTGTTCCCACCTGAGCGACGGTAACGGTTCGATGGCCGAACGGCGGTCAAACGGCAAGGAAGCATCGGAGCGGGCCGGTCGCAGACAAACGCGTGGTTTGTCTCCTTCCTGACCAGGCATGAGGTGCACTATGAACTACCGAGACTTGCGATTTGAGAGTTGGACGTGGTTGGCAATCGCCGCCAGCCTGCTGCTGTGCGTGACCCTGCTGCCCGCGGGTACGGTTTGGGCCGACGACGAGCCGGCAGCCGCCGCCGAAGAGCCCGCGGCCGAGGAAACGGCAGCGGAAGAAGAAGCGGCTCCCCTGACGGCCGAGGACGTCCGCTTTGAGGCCACGATCTTGTGGACCTGCCTGGCCGCTTTTCTCGTCTTCTTTATGCAGGCCGGCTTCGCCATGGTCGAGACCGGTTTCACCCGCGCCAAGAGCGCCTGCAACATCCTGATGAAGAACCTGATGGACTTCTCCGTCGGGACGCTCGCCTTCTGGATGGTTGGTTTTGGGCTGATGTTTGGAGCAACCACAACGGGTTGGTATGGAACCAGCAACTTCTTCTTCGATGCCGGCGACGACCAATTCAATTGGGCGTTCTTGTTGTTCCAAACCGTCTTCTGCGCGACGGCAGCTACGATCGTCAGCGGAGCGATGGCGGAACGTACGAAGTTCGAAGGCTATCTGCTCTACTCGATTGGCATCTGTGTGCTTGTCTATCCGGTCTTCGGCAAGTGGGCCTGGGGCAGCCTTTTGCCGGGCACCGAGGGCGGCGGCTGGCTCGAAGGGATGGAGTTCTACGACTTCGCCGGTTCGACGGTCGTTCACTCGGTCGGTGGCTGGGCTGCCTTGGCCGGGGCGCTCGTGATTGGTCCTCGCCTGGGCAAGTACACGGCCGACGGCAAGTCGATACCGATTCCCGGTCATAGCATTCCGCTCGGTGCCTTGGGTGTCTTCATCCTCTGGCTGGGCTGGTTCGGCTTCAACGCCGGCAGCACGACTGCGGTCGATGGCGGCAGCTTTGCCTACCTCTGTGTCACCACGAACGTCGCCGCGGCTGGCGGTGCGGTCGTGGCCATGCTCGCCTCCTGGGCATTGTTCAAGAAACCGGACACTTCCTTTGCACTCAACGGAGCACTGGCCGGACTCGTTTCGATTACGGCCGGTTGCCCGGTGATGTCGGTCGGCGGTGCGATCATTGCCGGTGGCATCGGTGGCCTCATCTGCGTCCTCGCGGTCGTCATGTTCGACCGGCTCAGGATCGACGATCCTGTCGGTGCGATCTCGGTGCATGGCGTCTGCGGTGCCTGGGGCACCCTCGCCGTGGGACTCTTCGCAACCGTTACCCCGAACAACGGCGCCGACGGCGTGATCGGCCTGTTCTACGGCGGTGGTGCAGGCGTCTTGGGCACGCAGCTCGTCGGAGTCGCGGCCGCCTTCGCCTGGACGTTCCCGGTGAGCTTGGTGCTCTTCCTGGCGATCAAGTACACGGTTGGACTTCGTGTCAGCCCCGAAGAGGAGCACTCCGGACTCGACGTCTCCGAGCACGGCATGCAAGCCTATCCGAGCGGTTTGTTCGGGGAGTTGTCGGGCGGAACCCCGGCTCCCGTCGGCATGAGCCCGGTCAACGAACCCGAAATGGCCGGCGTCTAGTCGGCAACGAAGTTGAAGAAACTCCGACTCTTGCCTGGGTCGGAAGGATGCCCCACTGGCCCGAGCAGGTGTACCGCCTAGCCTGCTCGGGTCGGGGTGTCCCTTTCTTAATCCGCATCAAGGCGGACCGATTCAACGCCAGCCGCCGGACTCGCTCCGGCGGCTCTTTCCTTGCCGGGATGCGGCCTCTTCTTGGCCGAGCGGCGGACGAAATTCTGGGCCGCCGCGCCGCCCTTGCTGCGCATTTGCCGAGCCGATACCATCAACCCACGTCGACCCGGCAAGGGTCCTTTTCGGCCCCGGCTGGGCCCGTGCTTGTAGCGGAACTCGAGCGGCGGCGAGAACGCAACCACCGTGAAACTGCCACCATGAAACTGATCGTTGCCATCATCCAGCCCAACAAGCTGGAAGCGGTTAAAGAGGCCCTGACCGACGTCGAGGTCTTCCGGCTCACCGTGATGGACGTCCAAGGCTTTGGACGTCAGAAGGGGCACACCGAGGTCTATCGGGGTCACGAATTCTCGGTAAATCTGCTCCGCAAGGTGCGGCTGGAAATCGGCGTCAACGAAGAATTCGTCGAGCCCACGATCGACGCCATCATTCGCGGCGGCAAGACGGGCGAGAAGGGCGAGATCGGCGACGGCAAGATCTTCGTACTGCCGATGGACGACTGTATCCGCATCCGCACCGGCGAGCGGGGCGAAGAGGCCATTTAGGCCCGCCCGCGCGTGCCCGACACCGTCGACCGGGGCACGGTCTCTTTCACTGCTGCCCTAGGCGTCGAGAATGCCTTTGCGCTGGGGCATATAGCGGCAGAGCAAGATGCCGCCGAAGTAGAGCACGGTCAGCGGCACCATCATCGCGATCATGCTGGTCGGGTCGGCGGGGGTCAGCACCATCGAGATCACGGCAATCACCAACACCGCGATCCGCCAGCGGGAAAGGTACACGGCAATCGTGAACACGCCGATCCGCTCGAGGAACAGCATCACCAGCGGCAATTGAAAGCCCAGGCCGAAGGCCAAGGGCAGCATCAGGGCGAAGGAAAGCCATTCGCTGATCCGCGGTTCCACGGCGATGTTGAGCCATGCGTTCCAACCAAAGAAGAAGTCGAGGATGAATGGGAACACGACCAGGAAACAGAACAGGGCCCCGCCCACAAACAGCGCGATGCTGAACGGCAAGAAGACATGGACGTATTGCTTTTCGTGGGGATAGAGGCCCGCCGCCACAAACAGCCACAACTCCCGAAAGATCAGCGGACTGGCCAGCACGAAGCCGGCCAGGATCGAGGCCTTCAGCCAGAGCGTAAAGGCCTCGGAGACGTTGAACGCGGCGGGATCGATGCGTCGATCTTTCGACATCGGGGCCCAGAGCGTGATCGGCACCAGGTCGTCGATGTCGGGAAGGGGATACGGCTTGGCTTCCGGCTCGCCGTTGGCGGTCCCGGCGGCTTTCTCCTGCGAAGCAGCTTCGTTTTCTGCCGAGTCGGTCCCGCCCTCGGGCGAGGCAGATTCGTCCGGGGACGACTCCGTTTCAGCTTCCGGCCTTGTGTCTTGCTCGGGCCCCGTTCCTGCTTCCGACGCGGGAGCAGGGCTTGCCGAAACGGCCTGCCGCAGGACCTCGGGATCGACGAGATATTCCGCAGCCAATAGATCTCGGGCGACTAATCGCTTCGAGAGTTGCTCGACCTGATCTTTCTCGGGCTTGCTTTCTCCGTCGAGCCGCAGGAGCAGCTCCTCGGCGGCCGCCGTCGAGTAGTGCACCTTGATCGCATCGACGAGCGGGTCTTTGATAAACGCGACAACCCAGTTACCCAGGGCAAACCCTACCAACGTCCCGGCGAACAGCCACAACAGGGCCTTCACCAGCGCCCGGCGCAGCTCTTCGAGGTGCTCGCCGAACGTCATCGTGCTTTCTTGAAACAGATCGTCGTCGGGATATTGCGACATACGCACTCCGGTTCAAAAAAGCGACAGGCAGCCGCGGCGACAGGCGCGGGCCAACGGGCGCGAAGCACCGTCGGCGGGCGGGGCAGGGGGGCAGGACGAATCCTTCGCTTCGATAATAGCAACGCCCCCTTACCGCCACAACTCGCACGCGCGGGCGACCGTCAACGACCGATTCGAGGCCATAGGCGCCGCTCCAACAGCGATCCGCCGCCATCGGGTCACACCCTTCAGACATACCGCCCGGACGACTGCCAGACGCCAAGGCCGCCGGCTTCGAAACGGAAAGCGACCCATTCCGCCATTGCACACCGGCCGGCAAGTTCGCATCATAGCGACATGTCTGAACTCTATCCGCTTCGCTTCACGCCGATCTTCCGCCGCTACCTGTGGGGTGGTCGACGCCTGGAAACTTCGCTCGGCAAGACGCTCGGCCCCGGCCACGATTACGCCGAGAGCTGGGAGATCGTCGACCACGGCGAAGACCAGAGTATCGTGGTCGCCGGTCCGCTTGCCGGAACCGCGCTCGCCACGCTGGTTGCCGAGCAAGGAGACGCCCTGTTTGGTCGTCACGCCACGCCGCCCCGTTTTCCGCTGCTTTGGAAGTTCCTCGACGCTCAGAAGGACCTCTCGGTTCAGGTCCACCCCAACGACGAGCAAGCCGCGCGACTCGATCCGCCTGACTTGGGTAAGACGGAGGCCTGGGTCATCGTCGACGTCGAGCCGGGTAGCTGCCTCTATGCGGGACTCAAGTCGGGCGTCGATCGCGAGTCGCTCGCCGCCCATCTGGCGGCCGGAACGACCGACGCCTGTCTGCATCGCTGGGAACCGAAAGTGGGAGATTGCATCCTCATCGAGGCCGGCACGGCCCACGCGATCGGTGCGGGACTGCTCGTCGCGGAAATTCAACAGTCGAGCGACACGACCTTCCGCCTCTTCGACTGGAATCGCCTCGGCACCGACGGCAAGCCCCGTCAACTGCACCTCGAAGAGGGGCTCGCCGTGATCGATTTCGAGCGGGTCGATATCGGGCCACAGTCGCCGCAACCAACCGAGCGACCGCATGTCGAACGACTGGTGAGCTGCGACAAGTTCGTGCTCGATCGCTGGCACCTTTCCGCACCTGCCGCGGGCCCCGGCGACGACCGCTGCCATATCCTCAGCGTCGTAGAAGGGGCTCTCGAAGTGGACGGGGACCCCGCCGGCCAGCCGCTGCGCCGGGGCGATACGATGCTGCTACCGGCCTGCTGTGCGGATGCCGAGTTGCGACCGCTCGAGTCGACCGTCCTTCTCGACGCCTACTTGCCGTAGCGGCGCTGCGCGTCTTACTTCTCCGCATCTTGCGGTTTCACAGGGCAACAGCGGCTATCGGTCGGGAATGCTAGGGCTATCGGTCGGGAATGCTAGCGGGGCTTGCGCGCCGTCGGTCCACGCAATGCCAATTCAAAATTCGGCACTGGGCCCGCCGAATCCACCTAGCCTCGGCGCAGCCTCGGCCACTACACTTCGCACGCTTCTCGGCTTGCCCGCTCGGCGGGAGCACGCGCGCTTCGTTGGCGCGGGCAGGACACGTCTCCGAATTCCGCTGTTCACGCGGTCGCGACCGACACTCGTGACCCGCTCCCTGGGCGTTTTGTTTTTTGATGCTCCGCACCCGTTTGCTGATTTTGGCCACCGTCTCGCTCACTTGCGGATCGGGGTGCGCGCGTTTCGAGCCCTATCCTCAGTTCAATCAGTACGGCGGGCCCGGCTTCCTGTCGGGCTCCGGATTCTTCCCGCGGGAACAGGCACTCCGCGAGGCCGAGATTCAGCGCTTCGACCCGTATCCCGACAACGACATCGGGCCGCCGATGGTTGGCGTCCGCCCCCCTGACTTCTCGGCGCCGATCAACGAGACGGCCCGCGGTCGCTGGATCGGCGGTGGAGCCAGTTTTCCGAGACGCGCCCTCGGCCTCTAGCTGCCGCTTGCCGACTGCCTTGCGAGTCATGTACGTCTCGTGTCTCTCTCGCTCGCCACAACGCCGGGGCTGGGGAGCTTGTCCGACAGCGACTATGATGAAGGCTGATCGAGCGATCGTGAATCGACTCGCCGCCCCTCGCCCGCAGACGCTTCTCTGGCACGATGGCCGCCAAACGGGAAAAAAAGAGTACCGACTCCGCGCGCCAGCGCCCCGGCCGCAAGAAGGCCAAACCGAAGCGTGCGCCGGCCAACCGCGCTGGTGCCCCGCGTCGCCCGCGACGTGACGCCGACCGGGCCAGCGGAGGTTCCGAACCCCAGCGGTTGCAGAAAATCCTCGCCGCCGCGGGAGTCGCCAGCCGTCGCGAGTGTGAGCAGCTCGTCCGCGAGGGCCGCGTCGAAGTCGATCGACAGGTCGTGACCCAGCTCGGCACACGCGTCGATCCCGATCGCCAGCAGATTCGGGTCGATGGAACCGTGCTCAAGCGTTCGCCGCGTGTTTACTACGCCGTCAACAAACCGCCCGGGGTCGTCTCGACCTCGCGTGATCCGAGCGGGCGCCCCCGCGTCATCGACATGATTCCCGAGAGTGCCGACCGCGTCTTCGCGGTGGGTCGGCTCGACATGGCCAGCGAGGGTCTGATCCTGCTGACCAACGACGGCGAGTTGGCCAACCAATTGGCACATCCTCGCTACGGCGTCTCGAAGATCTACGAAGTGCAGGTGGCCGGCGTGCCCGAACTGGGACTGACCCGCAACCTGGAACGCGGCATTCACCTGGCCGAGGGCTACGTGAAGGCGGACGCCGCGCGGATCAAGCGGCGTTACAAGCGAAGTACCATCCTGCAAATCGAACTGAGCGAAGGGAAGAACCGCGAGATCCGGCGAATGCTGGCGCGACTGGGGAACAAGGTTCAACGGCTGAAGCGAGTCGCAATCGGCCCGCTGCGACTCGGCAACCTGCCGCAGGGCGGGGTGCGATCGCTCACGCCAGCCGAAGTCGCCCGCCTGCGCAAGGCGGTCGAGGCACGTCCGGCAGGGCGCCGCGTGGCAGGGCGCGCGGGCCAGAAGACCACAGCCGCCAGCGCGGCCTCGATGGCACGAACGCCGCGCAAAGCCACCGCCACCACGGGCAATGGGGGCCGGAAGCGCAGCGGTTCCGCGACCAAAGGCCGCGCGCAAGGCGGTTCCGCAAAGAAAGGCTACGGCAAGAAGAGCTACGGAAAGAAGGGCCCCGGGGGCCGGAAGGCAGCAGGACGCACGACAGGAGGTCGCAGGTGACCAATCCCTTGCACGCCCAGTTCTACGCCGATCGCGCCGTGTTCGAGCGGGTCTCCGTGGTCGAGAACGTCCAACTTGCCCGCGACACGTATCGAGTGCGTTTCCATTGCCCCGAGATGGCACGACGAATCTTGCCAGGCCAGTTTCTGATGATGCGACTGGCCGACTGTGACGACCCCTTGTTGGGCCGGCCGCTGGCTTTGTACGACACGGTCCTCGACGACGCCGGCCGGGCGATCGGCATCGACGTCGTGTACCTGGTGATGGGCAAGATGACGAGTTGCCTGGCCCACTTCCAGCGAGGTCAGCAGCTGGAGGTGTGGGGGCCCCTGGGCAACGGCTTCGCGCCGCAAGATTGCGACCACCTGGTGATGGTCGCCGGCGGCATCGGGCAGACACCATTCATGGCGCTGGCCCAGGAGCACTTGGGCAATCGCACCTACGGCGACCCGCCCCGCGATTGCCAACCGGTCGTGCGGGCCACGTTGTGTTACGGGGCGCGTAGCGCCGATCTGCTGGCGGGCGTGGCCGACTTCGAAGCCGTCGGGCTCGAGGTTCGCGTCGCCACCGACGACGGCTCGGCCGGTCACCACGGTCTGGTCACCGAAGAACTGCAGCTGCTGCTGGCGGGTCAGGCGATGGAGGAGCGCGTGCGGATCGTCTGCTGCGGTCCGGAGCCGATGATGGAAGCGGTGTGCGAACTGGCCGCCGGTTTCGGCGTCCCCTGCCAGATCTCGCTGGAAACGCCGATGGCCTGCGGCATCGGCATCTGCTTCAGTTGCGTCGCCAAGGTGCGCGACGCAGACGGCGAGTGGGATTACAAGCGGACCTGCGTCGAGGGACCGGTGTTCGACGCCGAGGCCATCGTGTGGTGAGCAGCCGCGAGCGAGTGCGGCGGCAAGATCGCGACCGCGTCGACGGATGCAGAGCCGAGCGGTGTCGCTACGAAGATGCCTTGGCCAGCTTGATCTTCTTCGAGAGACGCGACTTGAGCCGGGCTGCCGCGTTGGGGTGAATCACGCGACCTGCGGCCGCCTTGTCGAGCTTCTTCACGGCCACCTTGAATTCCGCCTCGCCCGTCTCCAGGTCGCCAGCCTCGACGGCGGCGCGGACCCGGGTCAACTGTGTGCGGACCGTCGACTTGATGCCACGGTTGTGTTGACGGCGTTTGGCGTTCTGACGAAGACGTTTCTTGGCGCTGGCGGTATTGGGCATCGGTTCCGTAAACGCGAGGTAGGGGGAGCGCGAAGTCGGGGGTGCAACGCCGGCGCGGGGACCGGCACGATTCAGGCAAACCGATAATGATGATCGATCGGGGTCCGACTGTCCAGCCGGCTCGAGCGGCCGCGGACCCCTGGCGGCGAACAGGGGCGGCGATTTCGTCACGGACTCCAGCAGCCGATTCCCCGGCACCTACAACGTCAAATCGCCGTTTTCGCGGTGCTTGGAGACCTCATCCAGCAAGGCCGAGACGTCTTTGTAGCCGAAGTCGAGCCCGGCCAACTCGGTCAGGTAGCGGTCCGCGGTCTCGTAGTCTTTGAGGCCCTTGGCCAGCCAGCCGGCTCGATAGAGCGCCAATTTCTTGACCGCCTCGTCCCAGTGGCCGGCCGATTCGACCGCCTCGCCGTAGGCCTTCATGGCCAGCTTGTACTGCTTGATCTGCTGAAAACACTCGCCGATTTCCAGATTCGACGCGGCCACCTTGCGCGGCTCAGCCCGGGCCTCCTGAAACTGGGTCACCGCCTCGTTGTACTTGCCGGCCCGCTTCAGACGCAGCCCGAACTCATACTTCAACCCGTGCAGCGAGGGATTCCGCTCGCAACGGCCGGCGAACATTTCCAGCTCCCGCTGGTTCAGCTCCCGCTTCATCCGCTTGAAGAGCTCCTGGGCCTTCGTGCTCTTTTCGGCGGCGGTCTGGTTCGCTTTGACTTCATCCCGAGCGCGACGCTCCGCGACCAGCAACTTTCGCTTGTATTCCAGAACCTGCATGTCCTCGAGATACTCGCGGGCCTTGATCGCGCCGCCCGTGGCCTGCACGCCTTCTTCCATGACCTCGATGGCGGCCTGAAAGTTCTCTTCCTTGACATAGTGGTCGGCCAGGGCCTGATAGGCAGTCACTTCCTCGGGATGCCGCTTGATCTCGCGACGCAGCTTCTCCTCGAGCGAGATCTCTTCGACGTCGCTGGTCTCGCTTTCCTTTTGGCGCTTCGTAACGCTGACGTCGATCGACCGCTCGGCCTCTTCGTAGCCGCCCTTGTCGATGGTCTTGAGCACCGAAAGGCTGTTGATGCGCCGGCGCAGCTCTTCGTTTTCCTTCTTCTCGCGAATGACTCGCTCGAGGCAGAGAATGGCCCGATCGAACTCGCCGATCTCCTCGAACATGTCGGCCGCGGCGAGATTGAGCGAGACGTCCTTCGGATTGCCTTCGAGGGCCAGGTTCATGTACAGCACCTGACACTCCTGGGCGCCGAGCTTGCCGCAGGCCTTGGCGAGATCCTTGAGGACCGAGGCGTCCCAGGGATTGCCTCTCAGCGAGGCCGCGCCCGGCTTGATGGAGTTCAGCCAATCCTTCTTGCCGATGGCCTTCTTCATGGCCGCCTTGTCCCTGGCGGTCGCACGTTTTGCGGCCTTCTTATCGTTGTTATACTTCTTGATAAGATTGCCGAGCAGATTCTGCGTGTAGATCACGTTGGCCGGGTCGCCGGCCACACACTGCACGAACATCTCGTGGGCGTAATCGAAATCGCCGGTGCTGCCCTTCTTGCTGCCGTGGTCGAAGGCTGTCTGCAGCCGACGCCGTTTGCCGGGCGAGATGGGCGGCAACAACGGCTCGTCGTCTTTTTCCAGTTCTTCCTTTTCCTGGTCTGCCTTTTTCTCGTTATTCGCCATTTTCCCGACGCTCATTGCCATTCACGCCGGCAGCGCGCTCGTTCCTCCACGACTGGCCGGCCACCGCAAGCGGCGATTAAGAAGTCTCTCCTCCGTAACTTCATCAATTCTAACAGCCTTGGCCTCCAAAACAACGCGGTCGAAAAACCG
Organism: Planctomycetota bacterium; assembly: GCA_003389215.1. GTDB lineage: Bacteria > Planctomycetota > Planctomycetia > Pirellulales > UBA7805 > MB-PLM-2. The sequence goes on from QQVP01000055.1 coordinate 110,463, forward strand.
CCGGGAATACGCTCAGATCGGGCCAGCATGAATCCGCACGACACCCGCAAAACCGGTCGCGTCTATCTCGTCGGCGCCGGACCCGGTGATCCTGGCCTGATCACCAAGCGCGGACTCGAGTGCCTGGCGCAGGCCGACGTCGTGCTCTACGACTACCTGGTCAATCCGCTGCTGTTGGCCCATGCCCCCGCCACAGCAGAGCGGACTTGCCTGGGCCGACACGGCTCCGACCGCATCGTGCCGCAGCAGGAGATCAACGAGCGCATGCTCCGCGATGCCGCCGCGGGGAAGGTTGTCGTACGGCTGAAAGGGGGCGATCCGGCCATCTTTGCCCGCGGGGCCGAAGAGGCCGAGGTGCTGGCGGCCAACGACGTCCCGTTCGAAGTCGTGCCGGGCATCACCGCGGCCCTGGCCGCTGGTAGCTTCGCCGGCATTCCGGTTACCCATCGGGCCTTTGCCTCAGCGGTGGCGTTCATCACCGGACACGGACAGAACGGCGACGAACCGAAGCTCGATTACGCGGCGCTGGCGGAGTTTCCCGGTACGCTCGTGTTCTATATGGGCGTCACCACCTGCGAGACCTGGACGTCCGCGCTCGTCGAAGCAGGCAAGCCCGCCGACACCCCGGCCGCCATCGTGCGGCGTTGTAGCTGGACCGATCAGGAGACGTTCCCTTGCACGTTGGGAACCGTCGCTCAGGAAATGAAGAGCCGCAAGTTGCGACCGCCGGTCATCGTCATCGTGGGCGAGGTGTGTGAGCTGCACGGCACCCTCAGCTGGCTCGAAGAACGTCCGCTCCACGGTCAGACGATTCTGGTCACCCGTCCGCGCGAGCAGGCGGTCACGCTCTGCGAGCGGCTGGCGGAGTTGGGGGCCGGCTGTCTTCTACAACCGGCCATCTCGATCGAACCGCCCGCGGACTGGGGGCCGGTCGATGCGGCCCTGGCCGAAATCGAGCGATTCGATTGGCTGGTCTTTTCCAGCGCCAACGGAGTGCGGTTCTTGCTCGAAAGACTGTTGAGCAACCATGGCGATCTACGGCGGCTCGCTTCGGTGCAGCTGGCGGCGATCGGTCCACGCACGGCCGAAGAGTTGGCCCGTTACCACCTCACGGCCGACCTGGCTCCCACCGAGTATCGCGCCGAGGCCCTGGCCGAGGCGTTGCGAGACCAGGCGTCCGGCCGGTCCTTCCTGTTGGCGCGGGCCAGTCGTGGTCGTGAGGTGCTCGCCGACGAGCTGACCGCCGCCGGAGCCGACGTGACCCAGGTCGTCGTCTACGAGAGTCGCGACGTGTCGCAGCCGGAACCGCACCTGGCCGACGCGCTGGCCGGCGGCAAGATCGATTGGATCACCGTCACCAGTTCCGCGATTGCGCGGTCGTTGGTCGCCCTGTTCGGGGAAGATCTGCGCCGAGCGCGGCTGGCCAGTATCAGCCCCGTCACTTCGGAGACGCTCGATCAACTCGGCTTCGCGCCCGATGTCGAAGCCCGCGAGTACACCACCGAGGGCGTGGTGGAGGCGATTCTGGCTGCCGCTTCCGACTCGCGGTAATTTCCCGTCAGCTTCAGATGCCGCTGGCCGTCACGTTGCCCGAACAACTCCGCATGCCATGACAACTCCGCCCGACAAAGCCGGTCGCCTGGCCGGCATCGATTTTGGCACGGTGCGCATCGGCGTCGCGGTTACCGACCCGCAGCGGACTTTGGCCAGCCCGCACGACAACTACCAGCGTCGCAGTGCGGGGGCCGATGCCGACTACTTCCGCGCCCTGGCGGAGAACGAGCGAATCGCCAAGTTTGTCGTGGGCTTGCCCGTGCATCTCGACGGCCGCGAGAGTCAGAAGTCGCAGGAAGCCCGCGAGTTTGGCCAGTGGCTCAAAGACGTGACCGGCCGCCCTGTCGAGTTCTTCGACGAGCGCTTTACGACCAGCGAAGCGGAACAACTGCTGGGCGGGGCCAGCTTGACGAAGAAACAGCGGAAGGCCCGCCTCGACAAGCTGGCGGCCCAGATCATGCTCTCCGCCTATCTCGAGTCAGGCGGGGGCGGCGGTTCATCGCCCGCTCCGCTCGATGACGTCCACGGTACTTAGGAAGCCATGAGCAAGCTCATCTTTGGCTGCGGTTACTTGGGCAAGCGTGTGGCCGCGCGTTATGTCGCACAAGCGGACACCGTCTACGCCGTCACGCGTAGCGCGGCGCGCGCGGCCGAACTCGAAGCCGCCGGACTGCTGCCCGTGGTGGCTGACATAACCCGTCGCGAGACGCTGGCCTCGCTGCCCGAGGTGGAAACCGTGATCGTGGCAGTCGGCTTCGATCGCAGCACGGGACTCTCGATCCACCAGACCTATGTCGCGGGGATGGAAAACGTTCTCGCGGCGTTGCCGACCACCGTGACACGGGTCATCTACATCAGCTCGACGGGTGTTTACGGCCAGGGCGACGGGAGCGTCGTCGATGAAGACTCGCCGACCCAGCCCACGCGTGCGGGTGGCCGGGCCTGTCTGGCGGCCGAGGAACTTTTGGCGAGGTACCTGCTCGGCCGTGGCGCGGTCGTGCTGCGACTGGCCGGCATCTACGGACCGGGCCGACTTCCACGCTCCGCCCAGCTGATCGATCGAGAACCGCTCCCGGTCGATCCCGAGACCTACCTGAATCTCATCCACGTCGACGACGCCGCGGAGGCCGTCTTGGCGGCCGATCGCCTCGATCCGGCAGCGGCGCTGCGACGTTTCTGCATCAGCGACGGGCATCCCATCTTGCGTGGCGACTACTTCGCCGAACTCGCACGACAGCTCGACACACCCCTGCCCGTTTTCGAGCCCGACGCGGCCGCTGCTGGCGGCGAACCGCGACGAGGCTCGGGGAGCAAACGCGTTTCCAATGCGCGGATGCTGGCCGAACTCGACTTCACCCTCACGTATCCAACCTGGCGCGAGGGTCTGGCCGCCTCGCTCGCCGCTGCTGGATGAGCAAAATCCGGTCCGGTTGCCGGTGTTCTAGGTCCGCTTTACAATCCCTAAGCGTAGATCGATCACTGAACTCGATCGCCGTACGTCGACGAACCGGATCGCGAAAATGCTCGAACGCAAGCCGCTGTTTCCCCACGTCATCGAATTGAACCACGCTGCCGGCCGACGCATCGGTTGCAGCGTTTACCTCGTATTCGACGGTCCCGATTGGCTGCTCATCGACATCGGCTACGACGAGTCGGTCGATGAGATCATCGAATTGATCCGCCAGCTCGACTTCCGACTGCAGGGTTGCCAGACCCTGATCGCCACGCACGCCGATGCCGACCACATTCAGGGCATGGCCCGGGCAAAGTCGATCCTCAAGGCCCCCATCACCGGCCATCCCGCGGCAGCCGAACCGCTGGCCAAAGGCGATCGCATTCTTACTTTCGCCGAGATCGCGGCGCAGGGCATCCACCTGGAGATGCCGCCGTTCAAGCTCGACAGTCTGGTCAACGACGGCGACGTGATCGAATTGGGTAGCCTCAAGATCGAAGTCTGGCACACCCCGGGTCACACCGACAGCCAGCTCTCGTTCCGTCTGGGCAACTTGCTCTTCTCGGGCGACAACATCTACCGCGATGGCTGCGTCGGGGCAATCGACGCGCATCACGGCAGCGACATCGGCGACTTCCTCAGCTCGCTGCGGCGGATCCGCGAGAGCGACGTCGAATGGCTCTTGCCCAGCCATGGCCCGGTGTTTCGCAAGGACGACGCGGTGCTCGACAGCACGATCGCGCGTCTCGAGGGCTATCGCAACATGGCCGACTTCGGCACCTGCGCCACCGGCTGGCCGCTCATGGAAGAGTGGGATCGCGAGTTGGCCCAGCAGAAGATGCCCTGCTAGCAGGCTCCCACCGCAGCGAATCTCGCCGGTCACCGAGGCAGAGTTGCGCGATTATGCCGCCTGGTCGGGATATTCGCTTAATATCGATTACCGACTCTGCCGATGCCTATCACAGACCAAAACGGTTGCCAATGGCGCTGCGGGTGCAGCGCCGCGCCAGTTGCCCGGGAACCGCGGTCGTTGAGGGAGGGCTTCTACCGATGAGTCGCGGAACCTTGCTGGCCCTGGCGATGGTGGCCGGCTGCCTGCTGTTTGCCACCGCGGAAGAAGCCCTTGCCCAGCGCGCCTATGGGCGAGCCTGGGGCCAGACCTATCGCACCCAGGACTGGGAGCGCTACTACCACTACCCGTACGTCTACTATCCCCAGAACTTCTGGGGCAGCGAGTACTTCCGCAGTTCCGACAACATGTACTATCGCTATCCGCCCGAGATGCGCATCCCGGTCTACAACCGCCAGTGGCACAATCCCTATCCCGAAGGACGCAAATACCACAGCGGACACCACTTCATACTCGACACATTCTAGAGCGGAAATGTTTCTAGCACGGTTGGAGCGTCGGGCCTTGGCGCTGGGGGGTACCTTGGCCCGAACTTATCCTCGCGATAACTGACCTGTGCTGACATGCTCGACCACGACGGCCGCGTATCTTCTGCCAATGAACGCAGCCGTCGTGGTGCTTTTTTTGCGCTGAGGTCGCGCGGCCGCCGATGTCGCGGCCACCGTTGGGGTCCGCGGAGCCCGCGTCGCGTCAGACCGAGTAGGTCGCGGCTAGCTCGTAGTAGATCTCGCTGGCCCGTTCGACCTCGGCCAGCTCGACCCACTCGTCCTTCGTGTGAGCCTGCTCGATCGACCCAGGTCCGAAAACGACCGTCGGCAGGCCTCCCCGGGCCAGGATGGCCGCGTCGGTGCCGTAGGGCACGCCCACATTGTCGCCACGCGCCCCGTGCCGCCGGGCCAGCTCGCCGAGCCGCGCGGCAAGCTCCGCGTTCTCAGTACTCTCGAGGCCCGGCGAGAGAATCGTCGGCGCATCGCCTGCGACCGCTTCGGGTCCGACTTGGGCCGACACATAGTCCATCGCGTGACGCTGCGCCGCCTCGGGCGACTCGCCCGGCAAGAGCCGGCGATCGATGGCGACCGTACACCCGTCGGGCACCGTGTTGACGCTGGTGCCACCGTGGATCGTCCCCACACTCAAGCTGGGACGACCACAAAGCGGATCTTCACCCAGGCTCGCGACGACCTCGTCGGCATAGCGTGCGAAGGCCGACAGCACCGGGGCCATCTTGTAGATCGCATTCTCGCCGTCCTGCGGCCGCGAGCTATGAACGGCCCGACCGCGCGTGTGGCAATTCCAGCGGACCACGCCTTTGTGCGCCACGACAACATCGAGATCGGTCGGCTCGGCCACCACACAGGCGGCGGGCCGGCGCGGAAAGATGTCGCGAAACTCGTCGATCTCCCGCCAGCAGCCACTCAAGGCACTCGCCCCGCTGAAACCGTGCTCTTCGTTCACGGTCAAGGCGAGCACCACGTTCGCGCAACCCGCCGGCTGCTCGCGGGCGAGCCGCGCGAGGGCCGTCAACATGGCGGCCATCCCCCCTTTGACGTCGCAGGCACCACGTCCGTAGAGACGACCATCCCACACTTCGGCCGCGAACGGCTCGATCGTCATGCCCTCGACCGGAACCGTATCCTGGTGCACTTCCCACAACAGCAAAGGACGTTCTTTCGGCGACTCGTCCCCGGCATCGAAACGCGCCAGCAGATTCTCGCGGCGACGCCCGTCGGGCAGCTCTTCGACCAGCTGCCTTCCAATCAGGATGCCGCGCTCGCGGAGCCACTCGGCCAGGAAGTCAGTCAGCCGGCATTCGTAGAGCAGGTCGCTGTCGGCCGCCGCCAGCCCCATGGGGTTGACGCTCGGAATCCGCACGAGCTTCGCCAACAATTCGACCAGGTCCGAGTTCATGCCAATCTCGCTCGCGTATCGCGCTGATCTGCAGGACGTCTCGCGGGACGTCTTCACCCGGCAACCGCGCTTTTGTGGTGCCCCGGCCACACGCTATTATGCAAGCTATGTCGAACCGAGGCTACGAATACGATGTCCTGGTTGTCGGGGCGGGTCACGCCGGCACCGAAGCGACGCTCGCCGCCGCGCGGGCTGGGGCACGGACCGCGCTGCTGACGACCAACCTCGACACCGTCGCGCAGATGAGCTGCAACCCGGCCATCGGCGGCGTCGGCAAGGGACAGATCGTTCGCGAAGTCGATGCCCTCGGCGGCATCATGGGCCAGGCAATCGACGCCACCGGAATTCAGTTCCGGCTGCTCAATCGACGCAAGGGGCCGGCCATGCACAGCCCCCGCGCCCAGGCCGACAAGAAGGCCTATCAGCAGTTCGTCAAGCATGCGGTCGAGTGCCACGCCAACGTCGATCTGCGTCAGGAGATCGTCGAAGACCTGCTGACCGAGCCGCTGATCGACTCGTCGACATCCGCCGCCGATTCGAAGCCGCGAATCATCGGCGTCCGTTGCCGGGGCGACGTCGTTTACCGTGCCGCGGCGGTCGTGCTCACGACGGGGACGTTCCTACAGGCCATCATGCACACGGGCGAGGCCACCACGCCCGGCGGACGAGGTGGCGAGGGGACCACCGCGGGCATCAGCGGAGCACTCGCTCGACTAGGTTTCCGCATCGAGCGGTTCAAGACCGGCACCCCGCCACGACTCAACGCCCGCACGATCGACTTCGCTCGCACCGAGTTGCAACCGGGCGACGACGAGCCGCAGCCGTTCTCGTTCCTCACCGACCGTCTCGAAGTCGATCAGCTGCCCTGCCACATCACGCACACGAACCAGCAGGTCCACGACCTGATCCGCGCCAACCTCGCTCGTGCGCCGATGTATTCGGGCCGCATCGAGAGCACGGGACCGCGCTATTGTCCGTCGATCGAAGACAAGGTTGTTCGCTTTGCCGACAAGGATGGCCATCAACTCTTCCTCGAACCCGAGGGACGCGCGACGCAAGAAGTCTACGTGAACGGCATCTCCACGAGCCTACCGCGTGACGTGCAAGACGCCATGCTGCGGTCTATCCCGGGACTCGAGCAGGCCCAGATCATGCGCTACGGCTACGCCGTCGAGTACGACTATTGCCCGCCCGACCAACTCGATGTGTCGCTACAGACGAAGCGCGTGGCCGGGCTCTACTTCGCAGGCCAGATCAACGGCACAACCGGCTACGAAGAGGCCGCCGCCCAGGGACTGCTAGCCGGGGCCAACGCGGCGCTGGCGGTCGCCGGCCGGGAACCGCTGGTGCTGTCACGCGACCAGGCATACATCGGCGTCCTGATCGACGACCTGGTCACCTGTGGCGTCGACGAGCCGTATCGCATGTTTACCAGTCGAGCCGAGTTTCGCCTGCTTCTGCGACACGACAACGCCGATCGACGGCTCACGCCGCTGGCGCACGCATATGGCCTTGTAAGCCAGCAACGACTGACCCGCGTCCGCGATAAGGAGAAGCGGATCGCCGCTTGCTTGGAGCGGCTCGACGCGGAACGCACGGACAACGTCAGCCTGACCAAGTTCCTCCGCCGTAGCGAGGTCGAGTGGGCCGACGTTTGCCGCCTGCAGCCGGAACTGGCGAGACTGCCGGAGGATGTGGCCGGGCAGGTGGTCAGCGACGTAAAATACGCCGGCTACGTCGAGCGGCAGGCGGCCGAAGTCGCCCGCCAGCGGCGGCTCTCCGACAAGCGAATCCCGGCGGCCTTCGATTACGAGCGGATCAAGCCGCTGCGTCAGGAGGCGAAGGAAAAGCTGGCTCGCGTCCGCCCTCGCGATCTCTCCCAGGCCAGCCGCATCAGCGGGATCACGCCGGCCGACATGGCCCTGCTCTTGGTGCATCTCGACCAGCCGCCGAAGCAACCGCGCGACTAGAGCGTGTTTAGGATAGGTGTCGCGTCATTGGCGTGGGCGAGGCAAGTTTGGCCACCAGACCGAAGCCGACGAATTGGTAAATTCGTCGATACAGGTCGACGTCGCCAAGCACAGCCGCAGCTAGCCAAGACGCTAGAGATAAACTAAACGCGCTCTGCGGACGCTTCGACCCGCACGGTGGGCGTGTGCGACGCGGCGCCTCCTTGCACACCAACACGGGTTCCCCCCGCGCGGCCGGAAGAGCGACTGCGCGGGAAAGACAACCAATTCTCGCATGTCATTACGTGGATGAATTAACCGGTCATTCGACTCAGAAAAGTTCCCGCTAGCGTTCTATAAATCCAAGGTAATGAATCATTTAGGTCAACGAGATTCATGTTGACCCATTTTGGAAGATAGCTATAATCTCGCCTACATGGCAACGTTGGCAAGCAAGGGAACGCCAACGAATGACGCACGTTTCGCAATTTGAAGCGTTCGTCTACGGAACTGTTTGTAGACGCAGAGTGCTAACGCGCTAGAATTCATCTAGCGGAACATGGAGGACTAGGTACCCTCGGTGCTCCTGTCAAAGAGCCCAATTCTGAGGGTGCCGATTGTCTGGCTTTTCCCCTCGGCCAGGAAGGTGGTTAGCAAGAATGAAGACGGTGTTTACAACCGGAGAAGCGGCGAAAATCTGCAAGGTCTCGCAGCAGACGATCATCCGCTGTTTCGATTCGGGACAACTCAAGGGATTTCGGGTGCCCGGCAGCCGCTTTCGCCGCATTCCGCGCGACCAGCTCTTCGCGTTCATGCGTGAGAACGGCATCCCCACCGATGCCCTGGAGAGCGGCAAACGAAAGATCCTGGTCGTCGACGACGACGAAGAGCTCGTCGAGCTGATCTCCGACGTCTTGGAGCGGGACGGCCGCTTCGAGGTAAAGACCGTCAATAACGGCTTCGGCGCCGGCATGATGGTCAAGGAATACCAGCCCGATCTGGTCGTGCTCGACGTGATGCTGCCGGATATCAACGGCAAAGAAGTTTGCCAGCGAGTCCGCAGCGATAGCACGATGGACGGCGTACGCATCATCTGCATCTCCGGCATGGTCGAAGAGGACAAGGTCCAGGACCTCAAGGATGCCGGGGCCAACGACTTCATGCGGAAGCCTTTTGAGGTCGACCAGTTGGTCGATCGCATCTGCCAACTGCTCGATATCGAGACGGCCGCCGCGACCTAGTGGCCGTCCGGGCCGAGCCGGCCGCACCAAAGTGGCGTAAGGTTCGAGGGAGTTCACCGTGCGCTGTTTGCCAACGCTCACGCTGGCGGGCCAACCGGTGCAGCTTCCGCTTTGCGACGGCACCGCCGAGCTGCTGATTGCCGCGATGCTGGCCGACGAGCCGTCGTCGACGGTGGACGAACTCCGCGGCGCGCTTGCCGTCGATCCCGCGCTTGCGCTCTGGTCGCTCATTCAGTGCAATCCGCCTGCCACTTCGGACAACGGCGGGCGCGCGCAGCCGCCTCTCTCGACGCGACTCGTCACCTGGCTCTCCGCGGCGCTGCCCGAGTGCTTCGACGTGGAAGAGCCTGCCGGCTTTCCCGTCTCGCGCGACGACGGCGACGAGTTCGCCGAATTTGTCGAGCATGTCTGCGCGAGTGCGGCCAAAATGCGCGAAGATCCGCGTGGCGTTGCCAGCGAGTGGCTCACCGCGGAACAGGCCGCCTCGCTTGCCTCGCGATGGGACGGCGAAAGCTGTGAGCCGCTGGAAGTGGACGACGACGCCGCGATTCGCGCCCATTGGCAACGTTCCAGCGCCTCGGCGGCGCTCGTCTATCCGCTGGCGGCCCGGCTCAGCCGGCTGGCCTCGCTCGAAGAGCGCTTCGACCGCGAACTGCACGAAGCCAAGTTGCGGGCGATGTACACGCTCGCCGCCGGCGCCGGTCACGAGATCAACAATCCGCTCGGCAGCATCGCCGGGCGGGCCCAACTCCTGCTCCGCGACGAGCCCGACGCCCAGCGGCGTCGCACGCTTGCCAAGATCAACGCCCAGGCCTTCCGGGCCCACGAGATGATCTCTGACATGATGCTGTTCGCCCGGCCGCCCGCGCCCGAGCTGCAGGAGATCGACCTCGGCGCGGTCGCCGCCGAGGTTGTCGAGGAACTTCACGAGCGGGCGGAGGCCCAGGGCACGCGGCTCACACTTAAGCGGCCGGCGGAACCGGTACGCGTATCGGTCGATCCGACGCAGCTCGCCGTGGCCCTGCAGGCCCTCTGCGTCAATGCGCTGGAGGCTCGCGGAAACGGCGGCCACGTCGAAGTCGGCTTCGACAACGTGTCCCGCAACGGTTTCGAGCCACGCGTTGAGCTGTTCGTCGCCGACGACGGTCCCGGCATCGAACCCGAACAGCGCGAACAGTTGTTCGACCCCTTCTATTCCGGACGCGAGGCGGGTCGCGGGATGGGGTTCGGGCTGTCAAAATGCTGGCGCATCGTGACGAATCACGGCGGCGAGATCCGCGTCGAGAGCGAGCCGGGACACGGGGCACGATTTGCCCTCTCGCTGCCCGCTGCGACACCTTAGCCGTTCGCGCGATGGCCCCCAGCCCGCCCACGTCGGCCGATCGCGTATGGAATCCTACTACGGAGCTTGGAGTCTCGTGCCGCCGCTGCTGGCGGTGGGACTGGCGATTCTGACCCGACGCGTCGTCCTCTCGCTGTTGCTGGCGGTGGTCTCTGGCTGCGCGATCTTGGCGTTCGTGGGCCAAGAGGTTGGCATCCTTCCGACCCTCTTTCGCTTTCTCTGGAACGCCCTGCCGGGCAACTTCGATCGCCTCTTGGTGATGAGCTTCTCACTCTTCATGGGTGCCATGATCGGCGTGGTGCACAAGAGCGGCGGCATGCGCGGGCTCGTCGAACTGCTCCAACCGCTGGCGAAAGACCGCCGACGTGGTCAACTCACCGGCTGGCTCCTGGGCATGATCATCTTTTTCGACGACTATGCCAACACGCTGCTCATCGGTCAGACGATGCGGTCGGTGACCGATCGCTTGCGGATCTCGCGAGAGAAGCTGGCCTACATCGTCGACTCCACGGCCGCGCCCATCGCGGGCGTCTCGCTGCTTTCGACCTGGGTGGCAACGGAAATCAACCTGATCGACGAGAACTATCGCCTGGCCTACACCGCGACCGACTTCGACTCGGTGACCGTCTTTCTGTTGACGGTGCCGACGCGGTTCTATCCGATCTGGGCCTTCCTGTTCGTGATGCTCGTCGCCGCCTCGCGACGCGACTTCGGTCCCATGCTCGAAGCCGAGCGACGGGCGGTCGGGGGCGACGTCGGCAGCGCTGATGCCGCGATCGAAGCGAGCCCCGCACTCACGCCCGCAGCGGGCACCAAGGGTCGCTGGTATTTGGCGGTCGTGCCGATCGTGGTGATGATCGGCGTCGTGGTCGGCACGATCACGCTGTGGGGCAGCGACTCGATCTACTACGCCTTGCTCTACGGCTCGGGAAGCGGTTACTTGACAGCCCTGGCGATGGTCTTGCCGACACAGTTGGTCAATCTCAGGGACGCCGCGGCAGCCTCCCTAAGCGGGGCCCGGGTGATGCTGCTGGCGCTGAGCATTCTCTGGCTCGCCTGGGCCCTTTCCGATCTGACCAAGAAGCCGATCGACACGGAATTGAAACAGGAACCGGCAACCGCCCGCCTGGCCACGGCCGAATACATCAGCGCTCAGATGGACCGCGTCGACGTCCCGGCGGGTTGGATGCCGACCGCGATCTTCCTGCTCGCGGCGGTGATTTCGTTTTGCACCGGAACCAGTTGGGGCACGATGTACATCCTCATGCCGTTGGCGATTCAAGTCACGCACCAGGTGCTCGGCGGGGCGAACGGCTCGGTCTCGCCGCACGATCCGATCATGCTTGCCTCGGTGGGCAGTGTTCTGGGGGGATCGATCTTCGGCGATCATTGCTCGCCGCTTTCCGATACCACGATCCTCTCGAGTCGCTCCAGCGGCTGTCACCACATGGCCCATGTCTACACGCAGCTTCCCTACGCGCTGCTCGTGGGGCTGGTGTCGATCGTCTTCGGCACGCTGCCGGCCGCCTACGGTGTCTCCGCCTGGCTGCTCTTGCCCGTGGGGCTGATCGTGTTGTGGCTGGCACTGCGTCTGCTGGGTCGCGACGCCGAGTCGCCGTCGTCCTGATCGTGAACACGATGACTCCAACCCCATCCGCGCCATCATCGCTAGCAATGGAGCTATTGTTTCCGCGGCTCGACCGATCCGTCTGCCGGACCGAGGGCGATGATGGGCGATGATATTGTGGTCCAACTCAGATTGCGCTAAGCTCAGAGTAACTGCACACCTCGCCTGCTGGAGCGGGTGAACCCCAGGCAACGAGGCCACGGCTCGGCCTTTACGACAGGGTCAGGATGACCAACGTCATGGACGCGCAGCGCCATCTTCGTCTCGTTACGGACGACCAACCCGCCTTACGAATCGCCGCATGTGGTCCGACGCCCCTCGCGCGGCGCCCGGGACCCTTTCGCTTCGTCTCGACCGAAGAGAACGTCGCGCCGCTACGGCAGGCCATCGTCCGCAGTCGCCAGGCGATCGTCGACGCCCAGCGCGACGACGGCAGCTTTCGTTGCGCCGCTCCGGCGAGCCCACGCGACTACGCCACGTTCATCTTGCTGCACGCCTATTGCGGTCGGCTGCCTAATCCCCGCGTAGCACTGGCCGCGACCTCCCTGTGGCAACGGCAATTGCCCAGCGGCGGCTGGTCGCGCGATGAACAATCGGGCGACGACCTGGGCACGACGGTGCTGGCCTATTTCGCCCTGAAGCTCGAAGGCGAACCGCTTCGTTCACCGCTGCTCAAAGCCGCTCGTCGCCAAATTCACCACCTGGGCGGCGCGGACGTGGCCGATGCAGCAACCCGACAATGGTTGGCCGCCTTGGGCCAGGTTTCCTACGACATCTGTGCCGAGGCACCGGAGTCGACCGCCGCGCGAGAAGCGTACGTCGGTCGGCGGTGCCGGGAGCTGTCGGCTCGCGAGGGGGTGCGTGAGCTGTACTTGGCCGACCCGCAAGACTGGCCCGCACGATCGTGGCCCGACGCGACTCCCGAATCCCAGCTGCAAGAAGCCGCCTGGAAACACGTGGCCGAGTTGACGACCACACCCTCTCAAGCCGAGGAGGATTTCGCACCGCTGCTCGACTCCTTCGTGCAGCCGCTCTCGAACGGCGACGACGACCAAGTCTTCGCCCTCAGTTCAGGCGACGCTCCGCTTCTCGACACGGCCGCGGCCATCGCCGCCCTCTCGGCGAGCGGCCTGGAGGACGAGTCGCCCGCGGTGGCCGCAGCCCTCGACTGGCTCGACGCGCAGCTGGCCGACGACGCCGGCTGCGAGTGCACGGATTCGGAACGCCGTGCGATTTCGGAATTGCTCGCCGACCGTCATTCCGTTACCCGCGGTGCCTTGCCGCCCGCGCTTCAGTTGAACGACGGCAGCGAGTCCCGCATGGACCGGCGGGGAACTGCCAGCGTACAGCGAGCAACGGACGCCGCCGGGCGTCGTCGCACCGATGTTGAGGGTCTCCTGAAGCTTCAACGACCCGACGGCTCGTGGCACGCCCTGCCAGCTGAAATCTTGGTGAGAGCTTCCGCATGTTCGCCCGTTCCCAGCACCGCCACGGCGCTGAGGCAACTTGGCACTTCGCTGTCGGTGGACCGAAACGGGAAGTCGGCACGGGAGGCCATCGCCGCGGGTGCCAACTGGCTCGCCGCCGCGCAAAACGCGGATGGTGGCTGGTCGCACGGTGCCGGCGAGCCATCTTGGCGAGCCGACGAAGAGCCCCCGACCGATCTGGCGATTACCGCGGACGTCGTCCTGGCGCTGTTGGCCGCCGGAGTCACGGACCACGACCTACTCGATGCCGCAATCGAATGCCTCATCGAGAATCAGCTACCCACGGGAGATTGGCCGCGGCGAGATCGAGGCGACGTTCTGTTGGCTGACGATGGCATCGCGGCCGCCGATCTCACAGTCACGCTTCGGGTTGTGACCGCCCTCTCGCGTTGGGCCTCGGTCGACGCCGCACCGCAACCGCGCGTGCGTTCCCCCGTTGTCGAGCCGCCCGCCCTCGCCATCGCGCCGCTGACCACGGCACCCTAGCGTGCCCGCTTCAGGTCGGCGACGGCTCACGCGTTCTCCCTGCTCTATAATGGACAAAGTGGATTTTTCTCTGTCCTTTGCCGCCTGCAACGGGTTCGTTCGGGCTCTGCCATGTGGCAACATCTGATTCGAAACTGGATTGCCGGCTACGCGACCGATCAGGTTCGCAAGGCCGCCGTGGAAAAGGCGCGGCAGTTCGCCGAAGACGACGCAACCTCACACGAACGCGAGACACTCGCGCCGGTCGACGTGGCGGTGATCGCTTCCGATTCGTCCGTGGCCGGCGCGTTGTCGGACCAGCTTGCCGACAAGACATCGCTCCGAGGCGAGAAGCTACAGGTCGAAGTCGGCACACTCGGTCGACACCGCCTGGTGGTCGCGGACCGGAGCAAGTCCGAGGCGCGCGCCAGCGATCTGGCCCGGGCCGTCGTCGAGGGGCATCAGCCGCGGTGGGTCTTTTCGGCGACGCTGGCCCGCAGCCTCGACGATTCCCTCGCCGCGGGCGACGTCGTGTTGGCCACCCACCTGCTCGGGCCGCAAGGTGAGCGACTGGCGACGGGCGTCGAAGTCGACGCCCGCTCGGTGAAGCCGGGCCAGGGGATGCACCTGGGCGCGATCGCCACGTCGGGCGAGCAACCCGAACCAGCATCCGCCGCGGACAACGCCCTCTGTTTCGACGCTCAGAGTTGGGCGGTGGCCGAAGTCTGTCGCGAGCGTAAGGCACCCTGCCTGGCCGTGGCAGGAATCACTGTCACCGGCGACGACGCACCGTCCGCCGAAGTGGCCAACCTGCACAAGCAGGCAACGATCGCCGGCAAGCTGGGGGCCTTCACTGGTGCCATGATCCGGCGACCGAGCAGTGTGAAGGATCTCTGGAACGAGAAAGAGAAACAGATTGTGGCCGCGGACCGGCTAGCCCAGTTCCTGGTTGGGATGATCGCCCAATTGCCACCCCCCACAGACAAGTCCGCGGAGGCCGATTAGCGATTCGTCCCGCACGTTGCGCCTCTTTCGAGGCGCCCCTTGCTTGGCGTCTCGGCCAAGCTCGATCTGCCTAGTCGTCGGTTAGCGGCACCGATTATGATGCGGTTAGCTAACCAATGGCGGATCTTTCCGACTCTTGCTTGTGGCGACTCCCAAACCCACGGCGAACCAATCGACGATGAAAGTGCTTCTGGCCAGCCCCCGTGGCTTCTGTGCTGGCGTCATCATGGCGATCGACAGTCTGGAACTGGCGATCCAGACGCTCGGCACGCCGATCTACGTCTATCACGAGATCGTGCATAACAAGTTTGTGGTCGAGAAGTTTCGCCGTGACGGGGCCATCTTCGTCGACGACCTGGACGAAGTTCCCGAGGGAGCCAATCTGCTCTTCTCGGCCCACGGCGTCTCACCGGAGGTTCGGCGCAGGGCGCGCGAGCGAAATCTGTTCGCCATCGATGCCACCTGCCCCCTGGTGACCAAGGTCCACCTGGAGGCGATCCGCTATGCCAAACAGAGGCGGACGATTGTGCTGATCGGTCACGAAGGTCACGACGAGGTGATCGGCACGATGGGCGAGGCGCCCGAGGCGATCGTGCTGGTGGAAACCCCCGACGACGTCGATCGTCTGGAAGTCGCCGATCCGCACCACCTGGCCTACCTCACACAAACGACTTTGAGCGTCGACGATGCCAATCGGGTGATTGCCCGCCTGCGCGAGCGTTTTCCCGACATCGCCGCGCCGCCGAAGGACGACATCTGCTACGCCACGCAGAATCGCCAAGAGGCGGTCCGCCTGCTCGCCCAGGAGGCGGACCTGGTGCTGGTCGTCGGTTCGCAGAACAGCTCGAACAGTTTGCGGCTCGCGGAGATCGGCCACGAAACAGGTTTGCCCGCGTACCTGATCGACGGGGCGGGCGACATCGACGACGCCTGGCTTGCCGACAAAGAGACCGTGCTGGTCACGGCCGGGGCCAGCGCCCCGGAGGTCGTTGTCGAAGAGTGTCTCGACTACCTGCGCGATCGCTTTGCCGCCGAGGTCGAAGTGCGCACCGTCCGCGAGGAGGAGGTGCACTTCAACCTGCCGAAGGAGCTGCGCAATCTCGTCGAGAGCAAGTGACCGGCCGCGACGGCCGCGCTAGCTCTGGATGTACGACTTCAGGTAGTGATTCTCGAGCTGCACCTGGTCCGCTTCCGCTTTGACCACGTCACCGATCGAGATCATCCCCACCAGTTCGCCACCCTCGAGCACCGGCAAGTGCCGGATGCGATTCCGCGTCATCTTGCTCATCACCTCGCCGACCGATTCGCTGGGAGCGCCGGTGACAACCTTGCGGGTCATCACGTCGTCGACGACTTTCTCGCCGTAGCTCGCACCTTCGGCGCAGCAGACGCGGAGGATGTCGCGTTCGGTAATGATGCCGACCATCTTCTGCGTTGCTTCGTCGCGCACGACGAGCGAGCCGCAGTTCTTCTCCACCAATCGACAGACCACCTCGCCAAGTTTGGCATGGGGCGTCGTCGCGTAGACATCGCGTCCTTTGCGATCCAGTATCTCCCGCAGAGTCATGACCCACATCCTCCAGAACGAAGTTTGGGCGAACCGCCATCTTCGGGACGAGAATACGTCCCACGAAATGCTCTTCTCTGCCGGGCGGCCACTTCCTTGTACCACTTGAATCTTTGTACCACTTAAAGCATAACCCGGTAACTTCGTCGGCGTCAAAGGAGATGCGCGACGAAAGGACCGCGCCGCAGCCGAAAAACAGATCATCAATCACCACTGCCGAGGTCGCAGCTAGCGACTGGCTCGTCGCGGCGCCAGCTCGACGGCGCGAATTTCGCGAAAGCGAAGGTCGGTCGTCGGGTCGTGCCCCTGCAAGATGATCGTGCCCTTTTCCAAGCGTAAACCCTTGCGCGGATTCTCGTTTGCGTCACGCCGATCGGTCCAGTCACAGACCTGAACTCCACTGACCCAAACGGCCATGTGATTTCCTTCACAAACAATCGTCTTGTGAAACCATTCACGATCTCGCGCCATGATGAGTCGCGCCGGCTGTCGTCGAAAAATTCCGCCGGTGCCAAAATTACTCGGCCGATTGCGGTCTCCGTCGACCATGCCGTTGTGAATCTGGCTCTCGTAGCCCATTTGATACTCACCGGGCATCGAACGAAAGAAGATGCCCGAGTTGAGTTCGTCGCCGTCGACGCGAATCTCGGTTTGCAGAATGAAGTCGCCCCACTGTCGCTCGGTTTCGAGCTGCCCGGGACCGCCGACCATCCGCAGCGCGCCGTCAACGACTGAGAACTCACTCTGTTTGTCGGGAAAGATCTTCCAGCCGGCCAGATCGCGGCCGTTGAAGATCGACTCGGTCCCCAGCGGCTTGAGCTTGATGTTGCGAAAGGCGACGCGACCTTCATTGAGTTGCAGCCCGATAAAACCGCGGCCGAGCGGCCGGGGGTCCTCGTACTCGAGCGACAACTCTCCGTCGAGATAGACGCGAAACTGACCACCGACCGCGCGGACGTGGTACTGATGCCACTGCCCGTCAAAGTTGTTGTTCGAGCCCATCTTGCGACCGACGAAACTGCCGGTGGGAAAGGGACTCACTTCGGGGCGGGCAATGTTCAGCTCGTAACAACCGTCGGTGGGACTGTTCGGTCGCGGTGAAGTGCGGAGAAAGATGCCGCTGTTCGTCTCCGCGTCGGCTTGAAAGTCGAGCTTCAACTCGAAGTCGGCGAACTGGGTGGTCGTGTGAAGCAGTCCCGGTTCGCCTTGGTCGACCATGATGGCCCCCTCGACGACCCGCCACGGCGCGTCGCTGGCGGCCCGCCAGCCATAGAGCGAGCCGCCGTCGAAGAGTTGAATCCAGCCCGCCGCCAGTTCCTCGGTGGTGAGCCGATTCTCGATCGGCGGTCCGTCCGTCGACGTCAAAGTCTCCTCGGCCCGCGCGAAGGCCACCAACGCGCAGAGAACCAACACGACGAGCAACCAACCCGAGTGACGTCTTGCCCTCAGAACCAAGCCCACACGCATCACGCTGCTCAACTTTCCAAAGGTGCCAAGCGAATCTCGATGGTGACCGAATCGCCCAACGTCATTTCGCCGGACGTCGCCGGCAGCTGAATCACCAACTCGTTACGATCTTTTAGAAACGACGTCGCGTCCCCTTCGATTGTACCCCGCTCCCCGCGCACCGTTACCAGGGGGCGCCCGTTGAGCGACATCGACAACGACGCTTCGGTCTGCGGACACGCGACGAGCAGCCACAGTCGCTCGCGGTCGTCTAGACCCGTTGGCCAATTGAAGTGCCGGCGCCAGCGTACGGCCCCGTCGTCGGCGGCCTCGACCTGCCAGGGCTGGCGCAAGCGAATTACGTGGGGATAGGGCATTGGTGCACCGTCGGCGGCGAAGGGTTCTCAAGCCAAGTCGGGGGCCGCGTGCCAAGTCGGGCAGGGCCTCAGCGGGCGATCGGCGACCGCCCTTTCTAAGCAGGATGCCGACTCTCGCGGTCGCTCGCTAGAGCCCCGCGACGCCGCGGCCGCAACCACCGCCCCTTACGCCGCGGCCACTGACGGCAGCGAGATGTAGATTCGGTAGGCCATGTAAGCGAAGTAGGTGGCGATGAACACGATACCCCACGACCGATTGACGCCCCCGCGCAGCGCCGCGAGCAGCAAGAACAGGATCGAGACCAGCACGACCATCGCATAGTCCCGCACCTGATACAGATCGCCGCCGGTGCTCAAACCGCTCTGGCTGGCCAGCAACGTCGCGCTCAGCACAACCAGAACATTGGAGATGTTGCTCCCCAGCAGATTTCCCACGGCAATTCCGTGCTCGCCCTGACGGGCGGCAATCAGCGAGGCGAACGTGTCGGGCACACTGGTGCCGGCCGCCACGATCGTCAGACCGATCAGCGGAGCAGGGATGGAAAGCTGGCGAGCCGTTTCCACAGCGGCCTCGAGCACGACTCGACCGCCGGCGTAGAGCATCGCCACGCCCAGCAGAAACAGCCCCACGTGGGCCAGCAGCTTGCCACCGCCGACCACTTCGCCGTTCTCCTCGGGCCTGGCCCGGGCCCGACGCCGGAGCGTTACCAGGTAGGCGACCAGCAACCCCGCCAGCGGCGCCAGCGACCAGAACGGCAATCCCGCGGTGCCCCGGACGACGAGAAAGCCCAGGACGAGCGCTGCCGAGGTCACAGCCATCCAGCAATCGGCCCGAAACGAACGCCAATCGACCACGACCGAGGCGGCCAGCGCACACATGCCGAAGCCGACGCAAAAATTGGTTAGATTGCTGCCCGACACATTGGCCAGCGCGATCCCCGTCTCGCCGCGAAAGCCGGCAATGACGTTGACGAACATCTCCGGAGCACTGGTGCCAAAGGCCACGAGCGTTAGCCCGATGACCATCTTCGAGATTCCCAATGCCGTGGCGATCGTGACGGCGCCGCGAACCAGCCAGTGGGCCCCGTAATAGAGCAATACGCAGCCGACCAACAGAGCGCCGGCGAGTACCCACGGGGAACTTCCAGTGAGCGTGGGTACGAAAGCAATCAGCAAGTGGTCTCTCCCGCGCTGCCGTGACTCGACGACTCGCCGTCCAGTGCGATCGGTCGCGCCGGCCGAAGTGCGGATTCAAGGACCGTAGAGGGACCGTGGTCGAAGGTCCCCCGGCGCCGAGCTGCCGTGGAGCGTCGGGTCAGACGAGTTCAACCGTCTTCTTGCGACCCTCTTCCTCAATGTGAACCTTGTCCTCGCGGGCGAGCCATCCGAGAGCCTGCATCACCGTGTCGCGCGGCGCGTCGATCTGCTTGATCAACTGCGTCATGCTCAACGGGCCCGATGCATCAAGCAATTGCCATACTTCTCCCGCCGTTTCGCCAATCTGCTTTACCGCGCTGTCGTCGACCGCAGTCGCCATCGGTCCTACCTCCGCTGCAAATGATCCGTTTACCAGCGTCCAACAACTGCCTTCCCGCGTTCGCAGTCGGACCGCTGCGAAATTATAGCTCGCAGCGCAAGGCCTTGAAAGCAGACGACGCGGTCGCGTCGCGCCGAACGTAGCGATCGTGCCACCGGAGCGCACCACCAACGCCTACCATGTGCAGCGCGTCCGTCGACGAATCAATTCCGACCGATGAACGGGCGGCCGGACGAACGAACGGGGGGCTGTCCAGAGGGGCAACGGTCCGATTAGCGACCGCCGCAAGACAAGAAGAGCGAGCGGCGCAAAAAAAGAGCCCGATCGGCTCTGCGGGGTTAGCCGATCGGGCACTCGTTGACCGTGAAAAACTGGCTGCTGCCCGATGTGGGATAATGGTCGCCGTACCTTGGCGATCGGTTGCCTAAGATTCACAGTGCGTCGCGTCGCCCGGTTACGGGAACGGTCTGGCGGACGCGGGAATCCGCCAGACCTGTGGGTCGAACGCGATTGTTGAATCTCTCTTGCATCCGGCGTGCCAAACGACCTCGCTCCACGACCGGGACCCCGAGGAACTTGAGCGAAATCGTGCAGAAATCACTTTTTTTTCGAGTCACTGCCGGCGACGAAAACGCGCGGGAGCCCTGTCCGACTGCCGGCACTGCCAGCAGTTCTTTGTAAGAGCTACAAGGGAGCTGGCACCGCGATCGTAATTTCGAGAATCGAGAAACGGCCAGCTAACGCATCAAACTGGCCGTGATCGCGGCGAAAACCGGCGAAATCTGATCGAATTCGCGATCTTCCGCCTGCCACAAGATCACGTAAGTCGCATCGCCGTGCTCGCAGGCCCGCACGCTCGCCGAGTTGGTCAAGTCGAGGCAATAGAAGTTCATGTCGTAACCGGTCAACTCGACGCCCTCGACCGAATCGCGCGCCGGAACGACCTCGAGGTCTTCATACTCGCTCCGCATCGCCTCGACCGCAGCACCGGCCAGCTCGTCGGGCGGGCTCAGCGGGGGCTGAATGTTCAACGACCAGAAGGCCCCACCCGGACTGTAAACGGTAATCGTGTCGCCGCCGGCGCGGGCCTCTTCCTCGTCGAGTTGCCACGACTCGGGGTACTCGAAGCGGATTCCCAGTTGTTCGAAGACTGCTGGCATCGGAGCTGAAGCGACCGCCGCGGGAAGACCATTCTGCCGGCACCACGGCCGGTTCCTCAGCAATCCTAGCAGATTGAGCAGTGCCGCAGCAGCGGGCAGAACTAGCTGCCTGCGCGCGGGGCACTCCGCTGCGCCGCTGCGCGAACGGCGTCGTTTCCCTTGTTCCCCATGGCCGCGCTTGCTACCATCGCGACCCCAAAATAGACCCCGATCTGCCAAATTGCGGTCCCTGCGGCCGCTGGCCTTGCCCATGCGCTTCCGCAAATCGACGCACGCCCGATCGCCGACCCGCGACCACCTTCATGGTCGCAGGCGTTGTCGCGGCGCGCGGGGTCTCTGGTTGTGCGTCGTGCTTCTCTGCGGAGCGCCGCTCACCGGCTGCCGAGTCCTGCCGTGGCAACACGGGCCCGCTTCGAAGTCGGTGACCACGTGTCGCGAGCTAACGCACCAGGGTCTGGCCGCGATGCAGCGTGGCGATTGGCAACAGGCCGAACTCATGCTGGCCGATGCGATCGAATCGTGCCCCGTCGACGCCCAGGCCCGCTCGTACTACGCCGACGTGTTGGCAAACCGCGGCGAGCTTGACCTCGCCATTGCCCAATTGGAAGTCGCCCGCGATCTTTCCGCAGGCGATCCCGACCTCATCGTCCGCACCGGGCAGATGCACTTGCGACTGGGGCAAATCAATCAGGCCGAAACACGAGCCGCCATGGCCCTGCGGGCGACACCCGACTCGGCCGACGCCTGGGCCCTGCGGGGTCGCGTGTGGCTGGCCCGAGGCGACTTCCCTCGCGCGCTGGCCGATCTGCAGCGGGCCCTCGGCTACCGTCCGAACGATCGACAACTGCTCGGCGAACTGGCCGACCTCTATCTCCGGCTCAACAAGCCCGAACAGGCCCTGCTGAGCCTACAGACGCTCGTCGACACCTATCCCACCGGCGAAGAACCGCCCGATCTCCTGCACCGCCAGGGAGAGGTCCTCCAGCGGCTCGAGCGTCCTGAGGATGCGGCGGCCCGTTTTGCCGAAGCCGCCCGCCGCGGCGGGGCGCGCCGATAAGCTAGACTTGGTACCGCGAGCGGGGCGGTTCGTGTTTCTATAGCTGGGTCGGATTTCCCCGCCGTCAAAGTCGTTACGACGGTCACAGCCTGTTTGACGCTTGCCTTTTCACGGGCTACGGTTTCTCGACACGGAATCAATCGAGGGCGGGGCCCAGGCGACTTTCGCCGATCCGCGGCGACCCGTCCCCCCGGACAACCCCAGGCCAACTCGCGCGCCCCGCGAGGCGGCGGGGAGAAGAAGAGGACAAGATGACGGAAATTACGCTGACCGACGCCCAGGCATTTGTCGATCGCCGCAGCTACGAACCGACCGATTCGCCCGTCGACCGCGAGCGACGTCAGTTCACCAACAGCCACGACGGCCTCTCGCCGGAAGCTCGTGAGCTCGCCCAGGCGATCGATTCCTACAAGCTTCGCCATCGTCGTCGCTTCATCACCTTCGAAGAGATGTACGATGTGATCGCCTCGCTGGGCTATCACAAGTAGGGCTTCGCTCGTGCGGCTGCGGTGCGGTCGCGGTCGAGCTGCCGAGACGTTACGCCGAGACGTTACTTCGTGGCGGACTTGAGCTCCGCCATCAGCTTCCGCATGCCCTGCTGTACCAGCTCTTCGGCCACCGGCTGGCACGGCATCCAAGGCGGGCGATTCGCCATGAATCCCCACGCCTCGTAGCCGCCCGCGGTGCCCAACTCGTAGGCCTCCCTCGTCGCCACGTACGGCCCGATGCCATTGACGTGAATCAGGACGAAGGTGTGCTCGAACGGGGAGTGTTCTTCGGCAAACAGCTGATACTCCGCGAACATCTCGCAGCCGAAGGTAAAGAAGCAGAGCTCGTCGCCCACGGCCACGGCCCGCATGGGGAAGTCGAGAAACCTCGGCTCACCGCTCTCCGCGACTTTCAACAGCGCCTGATAGCGGCGATTGTCCGGCTCGCGCGCGAGCACGGCACGGCATGCTTCGACCGAGGGCGGATCCTGCAGCGGCAACTTCAACGTGAGATCGCGCGAGCGGATCGCTCCGGCTGCAATCGTCTCCTCCGACTCGAGTGCCCGGCTGACCGACGTGGCCAACGACAAACCCGCCGCATCGCTGGCGGCAACTCCACCCGCCAGGGGATAGCCGTTGATGTTGCCACAGGCCGCCTGGGCAAACATGAAGACGCCCTCCGGCTGGCCTCGAGTCGCCAGCAACTTCCGCAAGTGATCCACCGCGAAGCCGGGAAAGTCGGGGCCGACCGCCTTGCTCGTGCCATGTACGATGACGGGATGGGCCGCGTGCGAGAAGAGCACGCCGATACGCTGGTCGTCGTCGTCCCGAGCACTCAGCACATCGACCCAGGGCACGATCGCCCCGTCGGGATTCGGAGACATGATGACGCGTCCGTCGCGGAGCAGTCGCCGGTTGTAACCGATCTGGGCCGGCGCTCGGCTCACCTGCAACGTCGCGGGCCGCGCTGCCTCCGCCGCCTCCTTCACCAGCCGTGCGATCTCGCCCGTCAGCCAGGCGGCCGATTCCTCGGACATCTTCCGTCCGTCGACGCCGGGCGCGTTGTGGGTTTGGCTGGCACAGATCAGCACGTTCTCCGACGCGATGCCGGTCGCTTCGTGGATCGCGGCGATCAGTCCGTCGCAGTACGCGTAACTGAACGTTCCCATGTCGGCCGTGACAATCGCCAGCTGCTGGGCACCGTGCTGGAGAACGAGCGCTCGGGCGTACAGATCGGCATAGACTTCCGGCCGATCTTTGACCCGCGTGATGATCGTTTCCGCGGCCCCGCACTGAAGCGTTGCGGCTGCGTCCGCGCCGCCGTGTGGTGGCGGCTCCTCGGCCACCAGAGGTGCCGACGACACCGCCCCGGCGAAGAGCCCGACCAGGACGATCATCGATCGCCAAGCGATGCGAACACGATCGGGCGACAGGCAGGGCACACTGGGCATGGCAGCGACTCCCGGAAAAGGAATGCGCCGGCGCGGCCGCGGCGCGAGCGTGCATCTTACCCCGTCGAGATTGAATTGCGAGCCTTCGCCGGGGCCGTCACCACGACCGCTTGATCCACTGCACGTACTCGATCACATTGTGATCGGGATCGGCAAAGTAGAGCCAGCGAACCTCGCCCGGCACCTCGAGCGGTCCGCGGAGAATGGGAACGCCCTGCCGAACCAGCGCCTCGGCGCTGGCATCGAGGTCCTCGACCGCCAGCGCCAGATGCGGGCAATAGGGCGGCACCGCGGCCGAACTGGTGAACGAGCCGTCGAGCTTAGCCAACAACTCGAGGTACACGTCCCCCAACTTGAGGAAGGCGCACGCTTCGCCTTCCTCTTCGTTGCGGTGCTGCCACGACTCGACGAAACCGAGCCGTTCGACATAGAAACGGACCGAGGCGTCGAGGTCGGCAACCTCGCAGGCAACGTGATCGATTCGCATAACTCAGGTCTGCCCGTCGTCGGTCTGCCCGTCGTCGGTCTGCCCGTCGTCGGTCTGCCCGTCGTCCAAGACGCTGTGAGAGTTCGGACCCTGTGACCGTTCACAATCCGGCCGTCGCGTTCCTACTCCGGCAGTCGCCCTTGCTCGACCGGCGTGAACTCACCCGTGCAGGCCTCCATGAAGGCCACCAGGTCTTTCATATCCTGCTCGGAGAGATTGAGCTTGCGGACGTCCTTGCTGAGGTGCTCGTTGGGATGCCCGCCCTCGTTGTACCAGGCCACAACTTCGGCCAGGGTCTTTTGCGAACCGTCGTGCATGTAGGGCGCCGTGAGCGCGACGTTGCGAATCGTGGGCGTCTTGAATGCGCCCGTATCGGCGGCGACCTTGGTCACCTCGAAACGCCCGAGGTCCGGCTTCTCCTTGTCCATGCCGACGCCCAGATTGTGGTACTTCTCATCGCTCAGGTTCGCTCCCACGTGACAAGCGGTGCATTGCCCACGATTGCCGAAGAAGATCTCGCGACCACGGATTGCGCTCTCGCTCATCGGGTGTTTCTCGCTCGCGGCGAGGGCCTTTTCGTAATCGGCAACCAAATCCGGTTCGTCTGC
This sequence comes from Planctomycetota bacterium, assembly GCA_003389215.1. Classification (GTDB taxonomy): domain Bacteria; phylum Planctomycetota; class Planctomycetia; order Pirellulales; family UBA7805; genus MB-PLM-2. Next base: position 135,582 of record QQVP01000055.1, read on the forward strand.
GCGAAGTCCTTCCAGATCGTCGATGTCTTCACCGATCACTTCCCTCAGCGACCGCACCGGTTCGTAGTAATCGAACGGCGAGGGGCCGGTCACGATCGTGCGTTCGAAGGCCGCGATTGCCTTGCCGACGTTGTCGATATTCAGGCCATCTTCGAAGATCGTGTCGAACTGCAGCTTATAGCCGGGAACCTCCGCCAACGTGGCCACGCAGTTCTCATGCGTATTGCCCATCTCGATGGGGTTCGCAATCGGACCGACCGCCTGCTCTTCCAGCGAGGCCGCCCGGCCATCCCAAAACTGAGCCGCGCTCAGGATGCGATTATAGCTGGCCGGCGAGTTGCGACCGCCTTCCTGATCGTCGATACCGACACCGAACTGCGTTTGCCGCGTGTAGCCTTCGTCGGGGTGATGACACGACGCGCAACTTATCGTTCCGTCCTTGGACAACCGGCCGTCGAAATAAAGCTGACGACCGAGTTCGATTTTGGCCCGGGTCAGCGGGTTCTCCGCCAGACCGACCATCGATTCCTGGCCCGCAGCCAAGCCCATGGGCAGCGTCACCTGCAGCGTGCGATGATTCGACGCATCGGCCAGCCAGGCCTTGATCTCGTCGAGCTTCAGCGGACCATCTCCAGGAATTCCACTGGTGAGTTCGTCGGAACCGAGCATGACCTCGGTGCTCTTTTCCGAGTCGGTCGGCGGCGCATCGTTGATCACTTTCTGCGCCGTCACGTCAGCGACTTGCTCTCCGCTTGTGCAGCCGCCAAGTGTGACCGCGGCCAGCAAAAGAATGCCCAACATGGATAACCAGACCGCTTGCTGCGAGTGGCTGCGCATGGTTTCTTGCTCCTGTCGAAACCGCCACGGCTACCTCGCTTCTCGCTGGGTGCCGCAACGTCGAGGGTATTGAACAGGTTCCTAGCGGCAAATAGATCCGCAAAGAATGGGCTCTTAGTATAGCGGCGCCATCGTGGAGCGACCAGTGGAGCGAGCGCGCGGACAACCTGGAGATTCAAAATGGGGAGCGCGCCAGGAAGCGCGGGGCGCGCCGCCTCGATCGATGACTCTTTCGGCTGGTCCTCACTCATCGAGGGTACCCTTATACTGAGGTCAGCTGTGCCCTGCGGCCAGCGTGTGCGCCATGTAGCCTGGATCTCCCCGACAAGCGGGTGCGCGGCGGTTGATCATCGGCTCCGCCCGAACACTTCAGCGGGTCGGTTCGAGAGGCCCGCCGGCGGTCCAGGCAACCTGAACTTGGGAGTCGATCGAAAGTTGGAACTCGTCGCTACCTGTGCCTTCGGACTCGAAGCGATCGTGGTCCGCGAATTGGCAGCGCTCGGCTACGACGCGCAGGTCGTTTCGCCTGGTCGCATCCTGTTCGTCGGCGATACGACGGCGATCTGTCGCGCGAACCTCTGGCTTCGCACGGCCGATCGCGTGTTGCTGCGTCTGGCCCACTTTCCGGCCACCGACTTCGATCAACTCTTCGACACCACGCGCGCCGTCCCTTGGCACGAGTGGATCCCACCGGATGGCGAGTTCCCCGTCTCCGGTCGCTCGACGAAGTCGCAGCTCTCCAGCGTGCCAGCCTGCCAACGGAGCGTCAAGAAAGCAATCGTCGAGAGTCTCCGCGCCGGCCACGGCGTCGAGTCGCTGCCCGAGAGTGGTCCCCGTTACAAGATCGAAGTCGCCATTTTGAAAGACGAGGTGTCGCTCAGCCTCGATACGACCGGTCCGAGCCTGCACAAGCGGGGCTATCGTCAACTCTCGGCCCGCGCGCCGCTGAAGGAAACGCTGGCCGCCGCCATGATTCAGCTCAGCTACTGGAAGGCAGGCCGTCCGCTGATCGATCCCTTCTGCGGCAGCGGCACGATCCCGATCGAAGCGGCGCTGATCGGTCGCAATCTGGCCCCCGGTCGGGCCCGACAATTCGCCGCCGAGGACTGGCCGGCCATCGCCAACATAGCCTGGTCGCGTGCGCGGGAAGAGGCGGCCGACCTGGCACTGCCTGATTTGCCAACGCGAATCCTCGGTACCGACATCGACGCCGAGGTACTCAGCCTGGCCCGCCATCACGCGCAGCGGGCCGGAGTGGCCGAGGACATTCACTTTCAGCAACGGGCCTTCGACCAGCTCTTCAGCAAACAGGAGCACGGCTGCGTGATTGCCAATCCGCCGTACGGTCGACGGCTCGACGACGGCACGGATCCCGAGGCGCTCTATCGCACCATGCCTGCGGTGCTCAGAAGGCTGCCAACCTGGTCGCACTATATCCTCACGCCGCAAGCGAACTTTGAAACGCTGATCGAGAAGCAGGCCGACCGTCGCCGAAAGCTCTACAACGGGCGGATCGAGTGCACCTTCTATCAGTTTCACGGACCGAAGCCAGCCGACGCGGCCCGCGTCACTGCGGCGGCGCCCGGAAGCAACGAGCCGCAGCAAAAGGGCGCGACGCCTGAGAAAGGCGACTCGCCAGAAGGCTTGGAAGCCCTCGGCGATGTTGACTCCTCGCCTGCGCGTCCCGCCTTCGGCGGCGTCACCGCCAAGATGCAGGAACAAGCGGAGCTGTTTCGCAGCCGGCTCACCAAACGGGCACGCCACCTGCGGCGCTGGCCCACCAAACGAGGCATCACCTGTTACCGGCTCTACGAGCGCGACATCCCCGAAATTCCGCTCGTCGTCGATCGCTATGAAGACTGCCTCCACGTCACCGAATACGAACGCCCTCACGATCGGGACTTGGGACAGCATGCTGAGTGGCTCGAGCTGCTGCTCCGCACCGCGGGGCAAGTGCTCGAGATCGATCGCAACCACATCTTCTTGAAACGCCGAGAACGTCAGCGCGGTGCGCGGCAACACGAACATCTGGCCCAGCGGCAGTTTGAGATCCCGGTCCAAGAGGACGGTCTAAAATTCATCGTCAACTTGAGCGACTACGTCGACACCGGTCTGTTTCTCGACCACCGCATCACCCGCAGCATGATTCGCGAGGCCGCCGCCGGCAAGTCGTTCCTGAACCTGTTCGGCTATACGGGGGCGTTTACCGTGTATGCGGCGGCGGGTGGCGCTGCGCACACAACGACGGTCGACTGGTCGCGCACCTATCTGGAATGGGCCCAGCGCAACATGGCCGCGAACGAGTTGCTCGGGTCGGCCCATCAGTTCCTGCGGCTCGGAGCCCGCGAGTTTCTCGACCCGTCGGAACAAGAGCTTTCGGCCGCCGGCGCCCCGTTCGATCTGGCGGTCGTCGATCCGCCGACCTTTTCCAACAGCAAGCGAAGCAACGACGACTGGGAAGTGCAACGCGACCACGGGCCACTGTTGGCACGTCTGCTGCCCCACATGAGCCCGGGCGGGGTAATCTACTTCTCCACGAACTTCCGCCGCTTCCATCTCGACGAAACATCGCTGGTCGATTGCCGCGTCCAGGAAATCAGTCGCCAAACCGTGCCGGAGGACTTTCGCAATCGCCGCGTGCACCGCTGCTGGCGGATTACGAAGTCCGACGGATCTTCTTCCGCGGCCTCCGCTTCCGAGGCCTCGGCAACGACGTCGCCGGAGACGGAGTAGGGGAGGAATAGCTCTCGCCGCCGACCGCGCGCTAGTCCTCGCGTTTCTGGCCTTCCGACTTCAAATCGCCACCCCACTTCACGAAGCGACCGGAGAGGAATCCCTCGGCGTCGACGTTGAGGTAGTTCCAGTCGTTGTCCTTCTCGCCCCAGTCGAACAGATAACCGTCCGCCTTGCGCCATACGCCGTGCTCTTCGTGATTCGGTCCTTTCCAATGGCAGGTTCCGTCCGCGTTTACGGTGGTGACCCCTCGATACCAACCCCACCTGCCAATGATCGCCGGCTCTTCGGCGACCGCTTCAATCTTCGCGGCAATCGATCGGGCCGTCGCCGCATCGTCCGCCGTCAGGGCCTGCTGTCGAGCAGCTTCCAGCACGGCGACGTACGTTGCCGTCGCGTCGGCCACCGTTTGTTTGTAGTCGGCGGCCGAGGCAATCCGATAGATTCCCAGAGCAATCAGCAACAGGGCAGCGATCGAGATGGCAAGACGCTTCATGGCAGAATCTCCTTGGTTTGGCGGATCGATTGTCTCAGGGGATGGCGACGCGCAGCGCACTCCTCGTCAGATCCTAGCAGCCTAGTCGTCCCGGCACGGGTTTCAAGACACAAGTCGAGGCGTGAGCGAGCCAGTTCGCGTCCCTTTCGCGACCATCCGTCACGACGTCTTTCGATACAGGTGGACGACATCAAACTGATCGTAGGTCAGTAACAGCGCGCCACGCGCTGCGTTGGCGTCGAACAGCTCTTCGATCACGACTTCTTCGCCCGGCCAGGGATAGGCAAAGATCAAGTCGAAGTCTTCCTGCTCGGCACCGAGTCGGTCGTAGGCGTCGTCGGCGTCGGTGACCAACCAGAAATGGTCCTGGCTGTTTTCCGACGAGGCCTGCTCCGCCCGGGCGACCTCGCAGCGCGGGACAAAGCTCCCGTGCACGAACTCGACCGGCAAGTCGAAGTCCTCGGCCAGCTGCCGCGCGCCGTCGACCAATTCGCCGACGACTTCAATGCCACAGGCGTTGAAGTCCAACATCGCGGCCAGCGAGGCGACGACGCCGAAACCACAGCCCCACTCGCAGAACGCACTGCCCGCGGCAAGCTGCCGCTGTTCGATGGCCCGCAAGGCGTGATAGACCGTCACGTAATCGCTGGCCACGAAGCCGTTGAATCGCTCCGCGTTCGCCTGCACATAGGCGTCGACGCGGCGATCGGCTTCGGCAAGAAACTCCGCCACGCGTTCGGGCAGGTCCCCGCGCACCAGCGGTAGCTCGACTTCCGTCAGCGACATGCGACCTTCCTCTCACTCCGGTTCACGGCCGGCACCCGACTCGACGGGTTCCGCCGCGCTGCGTCGCCAAGCCCGTCAATAATCCCGTGCGGCCGGCGATCAGCTTGCCTACTCCGCCCACATCCTACGACACGGCCCGCGCGGGGGCCAGCGGCGAGTCACTTTCGGCGAGCGAGCGGCACGGCCGATTCCCCGCCCGATGAGCCGCCTGCTAGACTAAGCAGATTGCCGCCCGCGGTCTGGCGGAAGGTCGCTACCGGCGGCCCGAGTCGCCCGAATTTCGCACCCCCGCCCACGGATCCCTGGCCGCCTCAACACGGATCCCTGTCCGCCTCCACAAGGACCAATCACGGAGCCCGACGATGCGACGCCTCTCCCTTTTCGCCGTTTTGCTTCCTGCTGTCTTGTTACTGTTGGTGGCCACTCCTCCGCAGGCCCTGGCCGACAATCACCTGGGCGACGAGCAGGCAAATCCGATCGGACAGCACGATCTGGTCATCGTGGTCGTCGAACAGGCCCCTGTTCGCCGCGGGGAACAATTGGTTGCCAACGTCCGCGCCGGCATGATGCTCGAGGTCCTCGACGTCCAAGGTGACTCGTTTCGCGTGGCCGGAACCCGACAGGACTATCGCGCTCCGACACCCCCACCGGGATTGATCGCCGCGGACGCCGTGATGCGGCCGAGCGACGCGGTTGCCTTCCTCGGTCAACAGGTCGAGAAGAACCCAGGCAACGGCTTCTGGATGGAAGCCCGAGCAAACGCCCGTCGCCACGCGGGCGAGCTTGCCCAGTCGGTGACCGACTACGACCAGCTGACCCGACAGTTTCCCAACCGTGCCGACTACATCAATGCCCGCGGCCGAGCCTGGGAAGACTTCGCCATGCTCAACGATGACATTCGCTCGCTGGCCAGCGCCGCGGCCGACTATCAACGTGCGCTCGTGCTCGATCCGCAGCTGGCCGACGCGTATGCCAATCTCGGTGCCCTGGAACGCTCGCGAAACCGCTTCGATGCCGCCCTCGTCCACCTGAACGACGCGATTAAGTTGCAGCCCGAGAGTCCGGTGGCACTGCTGAATCGGGCCGCCGTTTACTCGAACATGGGTCAGCACGGCAAGTCGCTGGCCGACTGCAACGCCGCGATCCAGCTCGATCCTCTTTATCCCGACGGCTACGAGTATCGTGGGTTCGCCTATCAGGGACTGGGCAATCTTCAGCAGGGCTTCGACGACTTCGGCAAGGCCATCGAAATCGATCCGACCAACTCGATGCGCTACGCCCTGCGGGGCTATGTCTATCGCGAACACAAAGACTACGAAAACGCCATCGCCGACTTCACCGCTGGTCTGAAGGCCTACGACCGTTCCATTCGCTTGCTCAGCTTGCGGGCCGGCACCTACTTCACAATCCAACGTTTTGACGAGGCGATCGCCGACTACCGAAGAATCATCGAGATCGACCCCGCCAGCACACCGGCGCGCCGCTATCTGGCCGATACGCTCGATGCCGCCAATCGGGCGGACGAGGCCATGAAGGTCCGCGACGCGATCATCCAGCGCAACACCAAGGACCCCGAGGGCTACGTCATCCGCGGCGTCGCGTGGTTCAATCGTCAGGAGTTCGGCAAGGCCTATGCCGACTTCAACGCGGCCGTGCAACTTGCCCCGCGATATCGCAATGCCCTGGTCTATCGCGCCGTCGCCGCCGCCGAGATGAAAAACTATGCCCTGGCCGTGGAAGGCTTCACCGCGGCGATTCAGGCCTACCCCCAGGACGGCATGCTCTACAACGACCGTGGCGTGAATCATCGTCGCCTGGGCAACTACGAGGCGGCCATGACCGACTTCAACAAGGCCATCCAACTGAATCCCAAGATCGTCTCCGCTCACACGCACATCGGCATGATTTCGGCCGCCGCGGCCGACGTGAAATTTCGCGATAACGAGCGAGCCCTCGAGTATGCCCAGAGGGCGTTGGAGCTCTCCGGCTTCGAGAACTTCTTCTGCCTCGACGCGTTGGCCGCCGCCCACGCCGCCGCAGGCGACTTCGAGCTGGCGGTCAAGACCGCCGAACGAGCCCTGGCCGGCATCGAACGGACCCGTCAGGAGACCCAGGTCACCGAACAGGACCAGGCCGACGTGGAAGCTCGCCTGGCGCTGTACCGCGAAGGCAAGCCCTACGTCGAGTCGCCACCACCTGCCAACGGGGAGGGCGAGTCTGACAGGGACGGTGCCCAGCCGGATGCGGCCGCAGCGGACGAAGAAGAAGAAGACGTCCCCGCAGCGCCGGAACCGTAGGAGCTCGTCGCCCGTGAATAGGGCGCCGCAAGCGGCACTGGCTCGGCTACGGCTGCGACTCGTGGGTGGCATCAGGCTCCGCCAGTGCGCCGTTCGCAACGGCGAGGCTGAGCTCGCGACCGGAGCCCGCCGAGCCGCGAGAGCCCTTTTCGCACCCCGAGTTTTTTTCGCCCAGGGCCGAAATTCGGGCCGAGCGGGCAAAAACTCGAACCGCTGTCGGCGCATTGCCTTACGGCAAACGCGCGAACACCCGCGCCGCGTTGCTAAGTCGTTGGCGCGACAGGGGCTAAGGGTTGTTGCCAGGACTTGGCCGGTCGAGGGTAAAAAACTCATGTCGAGAACTACCTTCACGCTGGCTGACGAGCAGCCTGATGCCACCCGCGTAGGGTCTCGTCCAATTTTCGGCCAATCGATCCTTCCTCTGGCAAGTCGCGGCGACCGAAAACTTGGACCGGACCCCTTCATCACGCACCTGACCCAACGGTTCTAAAGCAGGATGAACAGAATCGACGGGTTTGAACTTCCCTCGTGCGGACCCTTTTGTCCTTCAGTCCTGTCATCCTGTGATCCTGTCCAATTCGCTGTCCGACAATTACATCGGGGTGCCAGGTCCACGCTGGCGTCGACATGCCTGATAAAGCTCATGCGTCTTCGCAGCACTGGCTGACAAGCAGCCAGTGACGGTTCATTCGCCGCAGCCCTGAAAGGGCGCGCCAACCTTGTCAAAGAACGCAGTGCTCACCTTACCAAACGGGTGTCACATTCCGGACGACTTTGCGGGCAGCCGCATTGCGGGCAATCGCTTACCGCGTCCGGACCAAGTTACGTGATGTCCGGGGCCCCACGGTCTGACATCGGGTCCCGTCGTCTGAGGCCGACGAGACTGTCCGAATCCGGACACACGTCGTCCGTTCGCGGACAGGGCTTTGCCGGAAGGTGTCCGAATTCGGACAAACGCTGGGCCGGGTTCAAGGGTGCCAATCCCAGACTCGGCAACATCTTGTGAGCGATCCGTTGCGCGTGATCGAATTCGGCGCGGCATTTGCTATTGAGCCTGATGAGCGCCCCCACGTTTGGCCAACCATCTCGTCGCGCGGCCGAACCACGGGACTACGAACTCGGGCTTCCATGCACAAAAGTGTTGTGAAGATCGCCTGCCTTAGCGTGCTTTTGGCGGCCAGCTAGGCCGATCAAACATCGTGCAGCAACCGAAGCGATAAGAAAAGACTACAACAGGCGTGCTGACTTGAGCTTCACTTCCACACTAAACCGCACCGCTTCCGTGGTCACGCTGGCCATCTCGTGCCTCTTCGTACCGTCCGCGCTGGCAGCGACCTATCAAGTCACGCAGATCACCGACAACGAGATTGACGACTTTTCACCGCAAGTTTCAGGCGACAACATTGCATGGTACGCCAAAACCGGCATCGCGACGAGTGGATTCCCAACAACCGCGGTGTTCTTCTTCGATGGTACGACAATTACACAAATCAGTAATGAATCGACGGGCAGCAAATTCCCAAAGATCTCGGGCAACAACGTAGTCTGGGCAGGCAACACCGAGGGACGAAATGAAATATTTCTGTATGACGGTGCAACGACCACGCAGCTCACCAGCACCGTCGACACAAGCGAAAGTAACCCACAGGTCTCGGGTGACAACGTTGTGTGGCAGGGTGACGGACTCTTTCTCTACGACGGCGTGACCACGACAATGCTGGCCGACCCTACTTTCCCTTCCGACCATCGCGTGTCGGGAAACAATGTTGTCTGGCGCGACGACGGCGACATTTTCTCGTACGATGGCGTTACCACAACACAGCTCACGAGCGGTTCCGGGGACAACGTGTCGCCACGCATTTCCGGTGACAACGTAATTTGGCGAAACAATGGAGAAATCTATCAATACGATGGTGTATCTACATCACAACTCACCAACGACGGCATCGGCAAGATTCGCATCGAGACGTCTGGTGACAACGTAGTCTGGGAAGGGAATTTCCATCCGGACGACAATGAGATCTATCTCTACGACGGAGTGACGACGATCCGGCTCACTGACAACAGCTTTGACGACACTGTGCCCCAGATGTCAGGTGACAATATTGTTTGGCAGGGCGGAAGCAAGATCTTCGTCTTCGATGGCGTTGCAACTACCCGAATCAGCGATCTCATCGATTGTTTTTGCGCAAATATGTCGCCTCACGTATCGGGTGCCAATATTGTCTGGACAGGCCACGACGGCAATGACTGGGAGATCTTCATGGCGATGCCAATTGATTCTCCATCAAACGCCTCCTTCGTGACCGGCTCAGATCTAAACACTCTAGACGTCGACTTCGGCTCCGTGGCCCCATATGAACTGGTGGCTCCTATCGGTTTCGACATCGCAAACTTACTCTCTGCTGGTGTGACGGCGCGCCTTGATCTCGACAGCATCAGCGGAACCGGCGACACCACGACACTTACAACGGATCTGGCACCCTTTACAGAGCTTGACGCCGGTTCGTTTCTCAGCTTCGAGGCGCAGATCGATACCAATGTCCCTGGGCTCTACAACGCAACGTATCAATTGGATTTCACAGATGCGCTGGGGACTGACCAGACACTAACTCTCAATGTTAGCGGCGAAGTCTTGGCACCCGATTTTCCGTCGAACGCTTCCTTCTCAACCGTCTCCGACCAAAACGTCCTGAGTATCGACTTCGGCACCGTCTCACTCGACGCGGCCGCAGCAGTTGTTGGTTTCGATCTGGCCAACTTGCTAGGAGCCGGAACGACGGCCCATCTCGACCTCGTCTCGATCACCGGCACAGGCAAGACCGGCACGCTGACGACCGATCTGGCGCCTTTCGCGGATCTGGTCGCCGGTGACTCTTCGAGTTTCGAGGCAGCTTTGGATACCTCAGTGCCAGGCCTGTTCGGGGCCAGCTACGCGCTGAGCTTTACGGACATCCTGGGCACGAGCCAGACGCTTACGTTGAGTCTATCGGGCGAAGTCGCTTTGCCCGCCAATGACCCGAACATTCCCGACCTGATTTACGACGCGGTGACCGGTGAGGTGATACTAGACCCCGACGGTTCGTCGATCATCGGCTATTCGCTGCGGAACGAGAGCGGGGCGTTTCTGCCCGGCAACTTCAACCCGGTGCTCGGCGGAGTCGCCACAGCGACGTCGATCATTCTGGAAGAAGCGGCCTTCGGCTCGCTGGCCAGCCCGGCCAGCATCGGCAACGTCTTTCCCGCCGGCATGGACATCACGGAGTTGTTCCAGTTCTTGAGCAACAATCAGGTCAGCCGCTCGCTGGGCACGCCCCTGGTGCCGTTCGATCTGATCGTCGTGGTGCCCGAGCCGAGTACCTATGCCATGGCGGCGCTGGGCCTCATGGCCGTCGGCGCGCTTGGATGGCGACGGCGGTGCAGCCGCTTGATGCCGGGTTAGCGTTCCTGTTTGCCTTGCTGATCTGCACCCTCTTGAAGAAAGTCTGCTGTGACTCGCCTACGTCAAGGAATTTGTCTCATCGTCGTTGTTGCTACTGTTCTGGCGGGCGCCGATTTTGCTCCTGCTGGGATGTTCGACTGGGCTACGATCGGCGACGCCGGCAATGCGGCAGATTCGGAGGTCATGGATATCGACGGTACCACGGGTTACGGCTCGGTCGGTTATGAATTTCGTATTGCGAAAACGGAGGTAACGAACGCGCAGTACGTCGAATTCCTTAATGACGTAGCAGTCTCGCAAGATTGGTATGGCTTATACAACGAGGCCATGTCGTTCGAGATTTGGGGTGGCATCATCCGAACCGGAACCGCAGGCAGTTACTCCTACGCGGTCAAGCCGGACGCCATCGGCCAGGGGCCCGGGGGCAGCGACTACAGCTATGCTGACAAGCCAGTTACTTTTGTCTCCTGGTTTGACGCGATCCGCTTCGCCAATTGGATGACCAGCGGCGATACCGAAAGGGGAACCTACAACATCGATAACGGCGGAGTCAATTTTGGGTTTGTGACCATTCCCGATCATTCAACTCTCGGACCCGGATCGTTCTTTCTTCCGACGGAAGACGAGTGGTACAAAGCAGCGTACTACGACGGCGCGGGCGGCTATTACGACTATCCCACTAGCACGAACACGCCTCCGGACAACAATCTTCCGTTTGCCGACTCGGGCAACTCCGCCAATTTGATGGCCACCGGCGATATCTTCTACGCCTACACGGATGTCGGTTCGTATAGTCAGACGATAAGTCCTTATGCTGTGTTCGACATGGCCGGCAATGTCTACGAATGGAACGAGGCGCTTGTCACGCCGACGGGGCGTGGAATACGCGGCGGTGGATATGACAGCTTGCCATCGGAAGCCGCCTCATGGGCGCGTTCCTGGAATCTACCACACAGCGAGAACACGGTGACGGGCCAGGTCGGCTTTCGCATCGCGGGTTCCTTCGAAGCGCCCGTCCCCGAGCCGAGTACCTATGCGATGGCCGCGCTGGGGCTCTGGGGCCTCGCCTTCTACGGCCGTCGACGCCGCCGCGATCGCCAGCGGGCGTTCGTGCGGTAACCTGAGCGGCAGGCGGTCGATTTCACCCGAGCAGATTGCGAGCGGACGGGCACACGAGGGCCGCACCAGCACGCACCTGACGAGCAGGTGAGTGGCACCCCACGCAACAACCCCACGGGAATCTACGGATTCCAGGCTATGCCCGCTTGCGGGCCTGGCGGCGGCGGTCGGCTTCTTTGAGCAAAATCTTCCGCAGGCGGATCTGCGAAGGAGTGACCTCGACGAGCTCGTCCTCTTCGATGTACTCCAGGGCCGCCTCGAGCGACAACACGCGCGGCGGCTTCAAGAGAATGTTCCGGTCGTTGCCCGAAGCCCGCATGTTGGTGAGCTTCTTTTCTTTGGTCGGATTGACCACGACGTCGTTGGCACGACTGTTCTCGCCGACGATCATGCCTTCGTAGACGACGTCGCCCGGTGCCACGAACATCTCGGCTCGTTCCTGCAGACCGTCGAGCCCAAAGGCGACGGCATTGCCCGCCGTCATCGAAACGAGCACCCCGCAGGCCCGACCGGGCATTTCCTCCTCGGCCGGTCGATAGGCCTCAAACCGATGGTGCACGATCGCGGTGCCCTGGGTCGCGTTGAGCAGACGGGTTCGCAGGCCGATCAGTCCGCGGGCCGGAATCGAAAAGATCAGCTGGGTGTAGTTTTCGTGGGCGTGCATTTCCAGCGACTTGCCGCGTCGCGCTCCGACCAGTTCCATGACCGGTCCGACCTTTTCGTGTGGAACCTCGACGACGAGTGTTTCGAACGGCTCTTCGAGGACCCCGTTGTTGCGATGCAAAATGACGCGCGGCTTGCCGATCGAAAGCTCATATCCTTCGCGGCGCATCGTCTCGATGAGGATCGACAGGTGCAGCAGCCCGCGTCCAGAAACCTTGTAGGAGTCGGTCCCTTCCAGCGATTCCACCCGCAGGGCGACATTGCGTTCCAGCTCCTTGTGGAGCCGCGCGGCGAGATGGCGGGTCGTGACAAACTTGCCCTCCTTGCCACAGAGTGGCGAGGTGTTCACACCAAAGACCATTTGGATGGTCGGCTCGTCGACCTCGACGCGGGGCAGTGCCTGACGATGTTCGACGTCGCTGATCGTGTCGCCGATGGCCACCTCTTCGATGCCGACCAAGGCCGCAATGTCGCCGGCCGTCGCCTCTTCGACCTGGACCCGACCGAGCTTGTCGAACAGGTGCACCTCGGAGACAGTCGCGTTCACGTCCTGATCGTCGGCCTGCATGAGCGCGATCTGCTGACCCGAGCGAATCGTGCCCGCGTGAATGCGACCGACGGCGATGCGTCCCACATAGTCGGACCAGTCGAGCGTGGTGACCAGCATCTGCAGCGGTGCTTCGACGTCGGCCACCGGACCCGGCACCGCTTCGAGCATCATATCGAGCAACGGCCGCATCGATTCGCCCCGCTCGTCCGGATCGAGCGTCGCATAGCCTTCCTTGCTGGTCGCAAACAGATGGGGAAAGTCGCCGATCAGATCTTCCGCCCCCAGGTCCATGAGCAGCTGAAAGGTCTCGTCCAGCACGGCATGCGGTCGCGCCTCGGGCTTGTCGATTTTGTTGATGACCACCACCGGTCGCAGCCCACAGTCAAGGGCCTTGGAAAGCACGAACCGCGTCTGCGGCATCGGCCCCTCGGCGGCGTCGACCAGCAGCAACGCCCCGTCGGCCATTCGCAAGACGCGCTCGACCTCGCCGCCGAAATCGGCGTGGCCCGGCGTGTCGACCAGGTTGATCTTCACGCCCTGGTAATTCAGGGCGATGTTCTTGGCCAGAATCGTAATGCCTCGTTCGCGCTCCAGGTCGTTCGAATCGAGAATGCAGTCGCCAACGAGCTGGCTGGAACGAAAGTCGCCACTCTGGCGCAGCAGGCAGTCGACGAGCGTCGTCTTGCCATGATCGACGTGCGCAATGATGGCGATGTTGCGAATATCTTGACGAGGCATGAGGCACCGGGAGTCAGCGAGCGGCGACGGGATCGAGGCGGGCGGGACGAGGCGGAGTAGGGTGGTGTGAGGCGGGGCTAGTCGGTGTCGTGAGGCGGGGCGGGCGAGTGGGTCGTGGGGCGGGGCGGGCGAGTGGGTCGTGGGGCGGGGCGGTCGAGTGGGGCAGGGCAGGGCGCGAGTGGATCGCGGGGCGCGGCGGTCGAGTGGGGCGGGGCAGGAGAGTGGGTCGTGGGGCAGGGCGGTCGAGTGGGGCAGGGCGGTCGAGTGGGGCAGGGCAGGGCAGGGGCGGCTACACCCGGGCGGGTGCGGAGCAGCAGTGTAGCGGGTTGGGGGCGAATCCGTTAGACGGCTTTTTCCGCGGTCAGGCGGGCTCGGGGGGGCGTTTTGATTGGATACGGCCAAGTCTGAGAAACCAAGCCGGCCCCGTCACGCGTCCGACACCTCGCGCCGCGCTGAACTCGCACAAATCGCCGGACTCAGCTCACAAGTCGCTGTACCCGACTTCGAACGTGTTGCCGTCGCTCAGCCGACCCGACTCGAGTCCCTTCGAAAACCAGCGGACCCGTTGCTCGCTGGTCCCGTGAGTAAACGACTCGGGCACCACGTATCCGCGCGACTTGCGCTGCAACCGGTCGTCGCCGATGGCCGCTGCCGCCCGCAGACCCTCTTCGATGTCGCCCGCCTCGAGGACCTGCCAGCGTCGGTCGGCGTGATGGGCCCACACGCCCGCGAAGAAATCGGCCTGCAGCTCCAACCGCACCGAAAGCCGATTGCCCTCGGCCTGACTCGCACGGGCGCGACGCCGCTGGACTTCGTCGCTGAAACCGAGCAGGTTCTGCACGTGATGCCCCACTTCGTGCGCGATGACATAGGCCTGGGCAAAGACGCCCGGCGCACCGAGCTGGGTCTTCATGTCGTCGTAGAAAGAGAGGTCGATGTAGACCTTCTCGTCCGACGGACAGTAGAACGGTCCGGTGGCCGCGCCCTGAAAGCCGCAGGCCGAGCGCACCTGCTCGCGAAACATGACGAGCGTCGGCTCGCGATAGTTCTGACCGGCGCGGCGGAACAACTCGGTCCAAACGTCTTCCGTATCGCGGAGCACGACGCTGACAAAACGAGCCAACTCGTCTTCGGCCGGACCGATCGGACCAACCGGGGCGTCGCCCGCGGGGGCCTGGGCGCCGGGCAGATTCTGTTGGGCGTTTTCGATCTGCTGCAACAGCGCCAGTGGATTATCCGCCAGGAGAAGAACGGCCACGATCAGCAACAGCCCGAAGATGCCACCACCGGCCAGCGCAGGACCGCGCCGCCGCGGAACTCCGCGACGGTCTTCGATGTTCTCGCTGCCGCGACGTCCTCGCCAGCGCATGATGTTCGTCTCCGGGGTGAGTGGTCGACCCTGGCGGGTGGCAGCGGAACGCGTCGCGGTCGAGCGGCGCTCGCGCCGCGGCCAACCGTGATGCGGCCAACCCCGACGCGGCCAACCGTGACGCGGCCAACCGATACGTCGACCTGGTAGACAGTATACTGTCTGGCAACGTGGGCCTTTTCGGAGTCCGCCGATTTGCCAGGCCCGCCGCGGCCCGGGGCGTCGCCCGTCTCCAAAGTACCCGTCTCCAAAGTGCCCGTCTCCAAAGTGCCCCATCGCCAGAGTACTCCGCCGCCAATGTGCCCCGTGGCAAGTGTAACCCGTCGCTGCCGATCAGCACGAGAAGGCCCCCCCGCCGTCGACAGGCGCGGCAAGGATTTTGTGACGGGAGATGGCACCGGTCCTTATACGACTGGGTATGCTCCGTAACGGAATTCCAGCGTTCGATGCGAGCAACGACGATCATCCCGATGTCTATCGAAAGAATGCTTGTTGTTCAGGGAATACTGTTGGGTGGATTCCTTGCAGTATTTCCCACTCATCGGAAGCTGAGTCTAGGATTACGATTGGTGATCGCGATGGCACTGTTCATCAGCGTCTTCTTCGCAAATGCGATCGCAACTGGAACCGCTACGAACGTTATCACTAGAGATAAT
This sequence comes from Planctomycetota bacterium, assembly GCA_003389215.1. GTDB lineage: Bacteria > Planctomycetota > Planctomycetia > Pirellulales > UBA7805 > MB-PLM-2. The sequence continues at coordinate 151,268 of QQVP01000055.1, forward strand.
GCTGACGGGATCATCTGGATTATTCTTGACGGTGCGTTGCGTGGCTTAGGTGGTGCGATGCTCCTTTTTCCATGGATGTTCAACCTCTCGTTTTCTGCGCCATTTTCGTGCATTGCAATTAGGATCGTGTATCTAGGCATCTTGCAGGCGAGTGCGTTTTTTCGAGGGTCAGGCAAGCAGGCATCGACAGTCCATGAGGAGCAACCAGTTCGTTTTCAATTTACGATCTTGCAGACAATGAACTTGACGGGCATCGCCGCCGTCTCTTTTTGGCAACTTGCCGAGTTCATTCGCATAGACGCGTTTTGACGATCTTTGACAAGAAGACGCCTTGTACAAGAACGATTCCAACTCAAGGTGCCGACAGACGAAGGCGTGAGTTGGCGCTACATCGAATCCGAATTGCCCATTCCGAAAGCGCAAGCCCAACGATTTCGACGGGGCGGTTCGGCGGATCGAAACCGACTACGACGACATGAGTCGGGTCAAGACGATCACCAGCTACAACGACGTCTCCGCCTCGGCCGATATCAACGTCGTCAACCAGGTCGAGTACGCCTACAACGGCTACCGGCTCGTGGCCGAGACGAAGCAGTCGCACGACGGCAAGGTCGTCGGCGCGACCCCCTCGGTCGTCTACAGCTACGAGGACGGCGACACCGGCGATGGCATTGCCGATTACGTCCGGCTGAGCCAGGTCACCTACCCCGACGGCCGGCAGATCGACTACGACTATGGCACCACCGGCAGCAGCGACGATGCCCTCAATCTTGTGGTCACCATCGGCGAGGGCCCGGGCACCTATGCCGAGTACGAGTATCTCGGCGCCGGCACGATCGTCGCGGTCTCGCACCCCGACGTGGGCGGTGTGAATTTCGACCTCACGCTCGACTACAACATGACCGGCAACTACGAAGGCTGGGACACCTTCGGCCGCGTGGTCAATCAGGAGTGGACCGACGGCCAGGGCACGCCCACCACACTCGACAAGTACGTCTACACGTACGACCGCAACAGCAACCGGACCGCCCGCGATAATCAGGGCCCCTTGGCCGGCACGACCTTCGACGAGGTCTACCGCTACGACGACCTCGACCGGCTGGAAGAGGTCGATCGCAACGGCTCCCTCTACCAGGACTGGACGCTCGACGGTCTGGGCAACTGGGCTAGCTTCACGGACGACGGGGCCCCGGCCGAGACCCGTACGCACAACGCCGCCAACGAACTGGAAACCTCCTCGGCGCGGGAGAATCCAGAATACGACGCCGCGGGCAACATGATCTCGGGACCGAATCCCGATAGCCCGGGCACCCGTCAGCACTACGTCTACGATGCCTGGAATCGGCTGGTGGGTGTTTATGACGACGACGGCACGGGCGATCCCGATCTGGCCAGCCCCCTTGCCACGTTCGAGTACGACGGCCGCAACTATCGCATCCGCACGACGGCAGGCGGTGTGGTCGAGGCCTTCTTCTACAACGAGAACCAGCAGTTGCTCGAAGAGCGCCAGGGCGCGGACGAAGACCCGCTCAACCAGTACGTCTGGGATCTGCGTTACGTCGATGCGCCCATCGTGCGGTTCCACGATGCGAATACGAACGGTAGCTACGGCGACGCCGGCGACAACATTCTCTACTATCTGAACGACGCCAACATGAACGTCACGGGTCTGGTCGATGCCTCGACCGGCGCGGTGGTCGAGCGATATCACTACGATCCGTACGGTCGGGTCGAGTTCCTCAGCGACGTCTTTGCCAGCCTGGGCACCCAGGCCACGCAGTACGGCAACGACTTCCTCTACACGGGCCGCAAGCTCGACCCCGAAACGGGCCTGATGTACTACCGGGCCCGGTACTACGACCCGTCCCTAGGCCGGTTCGTGCAGCGCGATCCGATCGGCTACGCGGCTGGATGGAACCTATATCAATATGTACGCGGCGGGCCTGTCAATTTGGTTGACCCGACCGGTCTTGAGGACGCTGTCTATACTGACTTGAAGGGCAATGAATACGGCGACTGGAAGTACCGAGACGAGCAGGCCAGTGTTGGAGAGGTGCGTGCAGACGAACTGCCGAACAATCTCAAGGCACATGCAAGAAACTTATACTACTTCGTCAAGAGAATTCAATTCCATCCCAAGAACGAGTGCGATTGTGACGAAATCGCGTTCATCTCAGCCGCCAAGATCGTTGGAATCAATGGGGCGACCTATCGAGCGCCGGCTGATCAAGACCACGTGACGAATCGTACGAGTGAGAGTGGATGGGCGATCGATCGTAATGCTAACCGAAAGTACGCGTGGTTCGGCTATAAGAACGATGGTACGCCAGGAACGAACGTGATAGCAGGTTACCGCAAGGTGGGACGTAGTGGATCCGAAGTCCAGTTTGCATTTCTCGCTGACAGGCCGGTCGGCACGAGGAGCGACCTAAATCAACATCGCATGTACGAATCGTGTGCCATTTGCAAGAAAGGTAGCGACGTCAACGTACTGTATGCTTGCCTTACGTGGGGATTTCAAGTCGACGCAAAAGGTCGTGTAACGGCGGATGCACCGGTGCATCTTGATGCCGCGTCAGAGAACTTTAGTTCTGCGGTGGCTGCGTGGAATGAACAGGCGAGCGGCGACCAGAATAAGCGAAATCACCCAAATCAAGAGCAAATTGACATTGCCGGTAACGAGTAGTCTGATGTACTAGTTGGATCACAAGAACTGGAAGTCCGGCACTTACCTTTCATGGTTCGATATCTTGATTCGGAATCGAACATCGTTCAGGCAGCTCGCGTAAGACAGACGGCCGAGGGCAAGAGATGACATCGGGTCTTCCACAGCGATTGGGAGTGAGGATGGCGACGTGGGCAGCATTAGTTGTCGTGTGCGGCTGCGTGGATACGATGCACACGCACGAGACACTCACGAGCAAGCCGAGCGCACAAATCGCCAGGCTTCTCGAGTTGTCGCTCAGGAAGGCCCGCCTGGGGTGTTCTCCAGCCATCGAGGCATTTGAGTCGGACTTTGACACGAGTGACGTTTGCTTCGCGAAGGCTCACGTGCAAAATCACCAGGACTACACGTCCTATCATCTCTTGTTTCTGTTGCGCGAACAGTATCCGAACATCTACGGTGAAATCCCTGAAGGTACAAGAGCTCGCATATTGTGCTCGGCACTTGAGAACACGATTGTCACAAACGATTGGGGCCTTTTGGATCCTGAGGGTTCTCGTGACCACCGTGCCGGAAAGGCCTTGCTCGAGCTTGGAGATTCGGCCCTCGCTCATCTTGAACCCTTGCTTGACAACAAGGATGGAGCCCTCATAGCCGGCAATGAATCGGCCACCACTGCTTGGGAATTGCGGATACGACGTGCAGATTACGCCTACCGTTACATGATCAAGCTACTCGGCCGAGAACCGGTATTTGTAGAGAGCCTTGGGGAACGGGACCGATTGATTGAGAAGCTTAAGGCAGAATACACGATGACGTGGTAAGTCGACCAGCAGCGTCCGGGCTAAATCGACGAATCGAGAAGCGTCGCACGACGCACAGCAGCCATCCGAACCACATCGACTACTTCTACAACCAGGGTTGGCAGCTACTCGAAGAGCGGATCGCCAGCACGGCGGATGTGCCCGAGGAGGTGAAGCAGTATGGGTGGAGCCTCTCTTACATCGATGCGCCCATCGTGCAGTTCCACGACACGGACGCGGGCGGCACGTACGACGCGGAGCGCTACTACACGTTCGACGCCAATCAGAACATCACGGAGGTGTTCGACGGGGCCAATGGCAACGTGCTGGAGCGATACGTCTACGATCCCTACGGAGCGGTGACGGTCTACGACTCCGCTTGGGCGAATCCCACGGCGCCGAGCCAACCGAAGACGGCCCGCTGTATGTCGGTTACTACTTCGACGCCGAGACCGGCCTCTACCACGTGCGCAATCGCTACTACGACACCTCGCTCGGTCGGTTCATCTCGCGCGATCCGATTGGGTATGGCGATGGGATGAACTTGTATCAGTACGTGGGTGGGCGGCCGTTGACCTTTACTGATCCCATGGGGCTCGAGAAGTTTGAGAATGATCCCCAGCCGAATTGGGATGAGGGTTCCGGGCCACTCTACCACACGCAGCACGAGTTGGTGATCGGCATTCCCCACAGCTGCAACATGACCCCCGAGGAATTTGTTGACGACGTGTATCAGAAGCTCTCGACGTTCGAGTTATTCAACGATGGGAACAACACGACGGCGACCATACGCGTAAACGGTAACATCGGTCGATTCGATCTACTTGGAGCTGACGGACTGGCATCAGACATGATCAACGATGACGAAGTCGCCGTGCGATTGGACTTATTTCCTCGCCGCCGCCGCGTTCAGGCAACGACGCTCGGTGCCCACCAGTTGGTTGGAGTAAGACGATGGGAGGTTCACTATTGGACCGACTGTGGCGAGTCGCCATACAAGTTCAAAGTAAGCGTGAAAACGGAAGCATACGACCGAACGCGAACCTTCCTTAACGATCAAGGATTGAAGACAAGGGGCGAGGCTGCCCAGCTTACAGTTTGGAAGCAATATTTCACCAATATTTACGACCACTATCGTCAGGTCGAGAATTGCACACCGACTATCTTGGACCAGAAGGCGTTGGAAGGCACCGTCAAAGATATAGGCTATATAGCCAATCCTTGGGGACCTAATAACCAATTTGTTCCGGAGGCGCCAAGTCCTCCGCCCCCAAGGGTTCCAATTAGGTTTCTACCTCCGATCAATCTCTAGGAATTACGGGAGGAGGTCGGTAATGTCCGCGAAGGACCATTGTCGTGCAGAAGGATAACTGGGTATTGGTAAGCTCAGTTCACTTCTTGTGTTCCCTCATATAGGCCGCTGCAATCAATGCAATGGACGCAGCCACACCTGTGTGCCACAGCGGATAAATGACGAGGTCGTCAAACGGATGTCCCAACGTGGTGTGGTCGGAAATGTACACGCCAACCGCTCCAAACAGCGTGCCAAAGATTGCCCCTGCAAGCATGACAATGCCCAGCATGAGCATCGATCGAAGGCGTGGCACAAGAACAAAGATTGAGAAGCCGACAGCGGTCGCCCCAACCCAGCCAGCGAGCCCGCCGGATATGGCACTTGACAGGATGCCGTTGCCGATTCCGGGCAGCCGCATCGAGAGGAGTGCTGCGCAGATTGCGAGGAGATGGGCGAGCGTCGAGCAAGCGACCAGTGAGATTCGCGTAGCAATTCTCAGCGGCTGAATCGATCGCGTGATGGCATACGTTAGTGCCAAGCCAAAAAACACGCCTGGTGATACGACTCCCAGTGGTCGCAAAATCACCGTGGCCCCAGAGCACAATCCCGCGATAAACCCAGACGTGGCAAAGACGCCAATTGTAGCTCCTGGACTATATGTAATGCGGGGAGGAACTTCCGCAGAGGCAGCGTCGACAGGGGAGCAATACGGGTTCGTTTGGGCCATTTGCCAGGGGGCCTCCAGTAGGCGCTCAGCGACGCCGCACGTCGCCATGTAGGTGTTCTATGTGTATTGTGAAGCTGCTCAGTAACGATAGCAAGTCGATTTGAAAAGGGCCACAGCTGCGGGCTGATACCAGGCATCCAACGAATGGGATTTCTCCATTCTCCATGGAGCGGCCTGACGTCTACGACGCCTGGAATCGGTTGGTGGGTGTTTACGAAGACGACTCGGCCAGTCCGGGCGAGCCCGATCTGGGCAGCCCCCTTGCCACCTTCGAGTACGACGGCCGGAACTTCCGCATCGAGAAGTCGGCGGGCGGGATCGATCTGGCCTTCTACTACAACGAGAACCAGCAGCTGCTCGAAGAGCACCAGGGCACGGACGAGGATCCGCTCAACCAGTACGTCTGGGATCTGCGTTACGTCGACGCCCCCATCGTGCGGTTCCATGATGCCGATCTGAACGGGGTCTACACCGACACCGGCGACAACATTCTCTATTACACCAGCGACGCCAACATGAACGTCACGGGGCTGGTCGATGCCTCGACCGGCGCGGTGGTCGAGCGGTATCACTACGACCCCTATGGCGCGGTGCTCTATCTGGACGGCAGTTGGACCGAACTGACGACGCAAGAGTCGGCCTACGACAACGATTACCTCTACACCGGCCGGCGGCTCGATG
>QQVP01000011.1 GCA_003389215.1 Planctomycetota bacterium
CCTGGCTGGCTCGCTACCGCCGCCACAGCAAAGACTACGAGAAGACCACCGCCTCCGCCGAAGCCTTCACCTACATCGCCATGATCAACCTGATGTCAAAGCGCCTCGCCAACCAATAAACACCTATCGGGACACGTTCTAAGTGTTCCCCTGACAACAGGTTGCTACGAGTCGGCTGGGAGGACCCCAGGTGCGCGATGGCAGAATCTGACAAAGCCCGGCGGCGGCCAACGAGTCGCCCGAGCCAGTTGATTGACAGCTTTGCGTTAGCGGATAGGATGAAACTATAAGTACTTGCGCAGCATGCTGTTTGGTGGATTCTGGCGGGAGCCGTGGGTGGGCCGATCACATGGCCAGCGACGTGCTTGGCCGGGATCTGTCTCGCTTGCTGAGCCGTCACAGGGCGGCCTCTGCGTGAAATCACTTTAGCCGGGGCGATATTTGCGAGAGCCGTCTCCCGGGCGCGGTTTCATCCAACTAACTGCCGGGAGCTGAACTCCGAACGGTCCTTCCTACCTTGGAATGCCCTGGAGTGCCTTGAAATGGTAGCCGAGTCATCGCGCTGAATGTCCGCTTGCCGCGAGCCGATCGACGCCCCTCCCCTAGCCCCTCGAACACGGAATTTTTGAATCGATGAAGCGACTGAATATCAAGTTCTTGATTCCCTTTCTGGCCGTCGCGGTCGTGCTCGCGGTTGTCGTCTACTTCCGTCACGGAACGCAGGTCGAGAAGACGGAGCAGATGTGGCTGGATCAGTCGGCGAAGGCGATTGAAGATGGTCGCGAACGCGATGCCCTCGACGATCTGAAGAAGTACCTGAAGGCGAATCCGGAAGACCTGGAGCGGGAGCAGGAGGCGGCCCGCCTGGCGGCATCGATCTTTCTGAATACGAGTCGCACTCTGGAGAACTTCGTCGAGGCGAGGGGATTGCTGGAGAAGTCGGTGCGGGCAACGCGCGACCCCGAGATTCGCCGGGAGTTGGAACGACTCTTGATCGAGGTGCTTCGCGACGCGGGAAGAACGAGTGAGGCGTACGACCTGATCCGAGAGCATCTTGAGGCCACGCCGGAAGATGCCCAGCTCACCTATTGGGCAGCGGAATGCGCCATTCGCTTGAAGAAGGAAAGCCAGGGCGAGCGTCCCGACGACTATCTCACACGGATTATCGGCTTCGTGCCCGGCAATGTAGAGCGCGAGGAGGTACCTCGTTGGGAAGAGGAAAAGGCCCTCGATATCCGCGATGTCGAGTCGTTCGCGTTGTTGGCCGAATACTATCGCGCCATTCGCGGCGATAACGACAATGCGGACGCGGTGATTGAGGGAATGATCGACTTCAATGGAAAGTTGGACGGTTCCGAAACGCGTCGCAAGACCGCTTCGCTGGCCTGGCACCGCCGCGGCGTCTACCGCGCGCTCTATCAGTCCGATTCGGGAACGCAGAAGGAAATCGATGACGCCAAGACGGAGGTGCGCAAGGATTTTGCCAGGGCGCTCGAGTACGATCCGCAGAACGAAAACGCTCTGTTGGCGTTGTCCGAGTTGCACATGGAAGACGGCGACATCGAAGGCGCGCGGAAACGACTCTTGGAAGCGATCAACGGCGAGGAGCCTTCGGCGAACGCCTTTTTGGGCCTGGCCCATCTCGAATGGCGTGCGCGAGATCGTGACGCCGCTTTTGCGGCCTTGGATGCGGGGTTGAACAGAAAGGATCTCGAGAAAGATCTGAGATTGCACTTCCGGAAGTGTCGCTACTTGCTGATCGATCGCCAGGGCGAGGGGATGAAAGAGGCGATTCGAGAGATGGTGCGGCATGAGTTGCCCCAGGTCTACATTCGCGTTGCTCGGGCTCTGCTGCCGATCTGCGACTTCAAGTGGAACGAAGCGGCCAAGGCGCTCGAAGCGGTCCAGGCGCAGGTTTCGAACGTTCCGCTGCTGAATGCGCTCGTGCTGCAGAATCGCGCCGAGTGTTACAGTCGGCTGGAGGAGTGGGACCGGTCGCTGGAGATGTACCGAGCTCTGGCGGACACGACGGGGCTCGCGGGTACGGACGAATTATTGTCGGGACACCTAATGACGCTGATCAAGTTGCAGCGCATGGAAGACGCCGAGGCGCTGCTTCTCCGCCGGCCGGGCAAGCTGGAAGACGCGCCGCCTGATATCTATGCCTTGGCCCAACTCATCGCCCAGTGGAAGCGACGCAACCAGCTGGCCGAGACGGCCGCGCCGGACCCCGGTCAAGGGGACGAAGGCACCTTGGCGGTGAGTAACGAGCCGGTCGAAGGGGATATCGAGCAGTGGATCGAAGAGGACAATTTCTGGGATCGCGTCGGTCAACAGTCGCGGTATCTGATCGAGAACGAAGAGGGCGACAAGGCAATCGCATTGGTGAAGGATGCCTTGGTCCGTTACGACAAGTATGTCGAGAGTCTTCCCGATGACGAAGTGCTCGAGCAGCGCGAGAAAGACAATCGGCGCGGCCTGTGGGCGAACAACTACTACGCCTACATCGGGATGATCGTTGATCAGAAGGAAGGCGAGGCCGGGGTTGCTCTGGCCTTGAGTGAGCTGGAGGCGCTGCAGGAAAAGCGTGGCGACACTCCGCGCAACGTGATCGAATCGGCCCGTGTGCTGGCCCGACCTGGCGACAAAGCGGCTCGCGAAGCCGTGCGGACGCTCGAGTCGAGAATTGCGCAGTTTGACGAGGCGCAGCAGGCCAAGGTCTGGGTCGAACTTGGTCTCATCTATCTGCGCACCGGCGTGGCGGGGATCAGCGAATCCAAGCGTTGCTGGACGAATGCCGCGACGCTCTCGCCGAGCGACAAGCCGACGCTTCAGCAGTTGTTCGAGCTGGCTCGCCGATCTCGTGACGAAGCGGGCATGATCGAAGCCATCGAGCGGATTCGGGCCGCCGTGGGCGAGAAGGATCCGCTCTGGAAGTACGCCACAGCGCACTACTTGATCAGTTCCGAAGTCCGCGGCGAGACCTCGCACGCCGAACTGGAAGAGGCGTTGCAGTTGGTGGAAGAAGCAATCACCGTGCGTCGCAATTGGGCCTCGCTGTACGAGCTTCGCGGCTTGATCAACGAACGCATTAACGACCCGGAGTCGGCCCTGCGCGACTTCGAGCAAGCGCGTGTGCGTGGCCTGAAGAATGTGCGGCTGCTGTCACGAATCATCGAGATGCGCATCCAACGCGGCGAGTACGCCGAAGCTCAGCGTGTGCTTCGCGCGGTCGGCCCCAACTTTCCGGGTCTCGATCGCCTCCGCGTTTACATTCAGATCGCGCGCGGGGCCGATCGGGATCGGGTGCTCAGTGCGCTCCGCGACTATCAGCAGGAGACCGACGACTGGAAGGCCCACCTCGAGAAGGCGGAATTGGCGCGCCGCGCCGCGCGAAGGTTCCTGAATGATCCCGAGTCGCTCGACGCGTTCCACCAATTGGCCGAAGACGAGTATCGCGCGGCCGTCCGCAAGGCGTCGGACATTCCCCAGACCTGGCTTTCCTTGATCAGCTTCTTGGCTTCGTCGAAGAAGGACTTGCCCTCCGCCGAGACGGTCCTTCGCGAGGCCGAAACACGCTTGCCGGACGACCAGGCTCGCTATGTCATGGCCCAGGGGTACATGTACGTCCAGGATTTTGCCCAAGCGGAACACTATCTGCGGGCGATTCTGGCAGGCGATCCCGACAATCTGCAGATCAAGCGCACGCTGGCCGACTACTATCTGCGGACCCGGCAAAATGCCAAAGCGATCGAGGAACTCAATCAGATCATCGATTCGCAGGGAACCGGCGCGGAGCGCGACTTCACCGATATCCTCTGGGCGCGGCGACAGCTGGCCAGCCTGTTGGCCAATACCGGGGGGCATCAGGCATTCCTCGAAGCGCTCAAGCTGTTGGAGGACAATCAAAGTCTCAAGCCGACCAGCATTCCCGACGCGCAGCTCAAGGCCCAGCTCTTGGCCCGCCGCAGCGAACCCCGCTACAAGCGCGAGGCGCTCACGCTGCTCGACTTCATCTACCAAACCGATCCCAGCTTCTTGAGCTTCCGTTCCGCCTATATTCTCGCCAACCTGTACTATCGCGACTCTTCCCTTTCGGAAGATGAGCGATGGCGAAAGGTCACCCGCGTGATGGACCTGTTGTTGGATGAGGAGCGCGCCCGCAGCGAGGGTCGCACCGACGCGCAACGTGCACAAGTCCTCGAGTTGTACGCCTCGATGCTGCTCGACCGCGGCGATACGGCAGGAGCGGGCGCCCACATACGGCGCCTCGTTCAGCTCCAGCCGGAGTCGGCCCAGGGGGTTCGCCTGCTGGCGAAGTGGCATCTCGCCCGTCGCGAACGGCAAGCGGCCATCGACGCGATCGCCCGGTTGGCGCCGCCGTCGCCGCTAACGTTGGAGAATGCCCCCGTCCTGCTGTTCGTGGCTCGACTCTTCGACGAGCAAGGCGTGAAGGACCGGGCTCTGGCCGCCTTCGAGCGACTCGCCGAAGAGCATCCCACGGGCAGGATTCACCTCGCCGAGTACTATGCACGGCACGACCAATCGCGCAAGGCGGTGCAGATTGGCGAGGACATCATGGCCAAGAAGGACCCGCAGGAGATGTTCACGGCCTGTCAGATTGGCGTGATTATCGTGCGTAATCTGTCCCGCGAGACCGACGGGCGTCAGGCCATGGTCGACAAGGTTGGCGAGTGGTTTCGCCGCACCGAGGAACTGGAGCGCAACCGCGAGCGACGCCTGCGGCTGCGTCTCTTGGAGGCCGACTATTCGATTATCATCAACGACAACTCCCGAGCGCTGGCCATCTTCGACGAGCTGAGTCAGCGGCGCGATATTACTGAATTCGAACAGGGACAAATCGCCAACAATCTTGCCTACCTCTTGGCGGCACGCGGCGAGGACCTCGATCGAGCGGACGAACTCGTACAACGGGCAATGCGTCTCGTCGGTCCCAATGCCGGCGTTCTCGACACCAAGGGCATCGTCCATTTGGCACGCCAGGAATGCAAGAAGTCGGTGCAGGCGATCGAGGAAGCCCTGTCGATGCGGGCCGCGGGCATGGGATTCGAACAGCACGTTCGAGGCGACGAGGCGACCTGGGCCCAGATGTACTTTCACCTCGCGCTCGCCTATCAATGTGCCGACAATCGCACCGAGGCGGCCAGGGCGTGGAAGCAGGCTCAGAACTACGGGTTCACGGTCGAGGCAATGCGGCCGCTCCAGCCGGAGACCCACACCAAGTTGGTCGAGTGGCTCGGAAGTGCTGCCAGCGAAGTGACCCCGGCCGTCTCGGCGAACTGATTCGCGCCCCAGGTGGGCCTTGTTCGGACGACGATTTCGTCGCGTCGAGGGGCCTGGTCAGGGCGGCTGGTCGACGCACGTCGCAGCCCCTATCTGCCGTGCGTACAGTACCTTACATTCCGGGCCCCGTTGCCTTTTTGCGGCGTTCCTGTTCTAATACATGGCGGTCGTGGCATGGGAAGCACATGACCGGGCCAATGGCTGGGGGCCAGTCGCTGGGCAAGACCGATAGCCCGACGTCTTTATATCGAAGTGGCACCGATGTGCCTGGTTGGAAAGTGCCCGCGTCCCCGCCTCCGGAATCCTGGTCTCGCGTCTTTCCCGACGACGCGACAAGCGCAATGACCGCGAACGCCAGAGGTTCGGGTGGCGACGTGGAGTCACCATTCTTCCCACGCGGCGGTGGCCAATTCTTTCCGGCCGTCAATCATCGGTGTGCCATCCCGTCCGCGCGTGGCGACGGCAGGGCGGTCGCGTCGGGCCAGCGGCATCGCAAGACAACGGGGCAGAAGCGAGAGGGGCAGAGTTGATGTTCGTTAGGAAGATTTCCATGCCACGTCGTACCTTGAATCACAAAATGCGTCAGGGTTTTACCCTCGTCGAGCTGCTGATCGTGATCGCGATCGTGATCATCCTGCTCGCGCTGCTGATCCCCACCGTCGGCACGGCGATGGCCGGTCGTCGCACGACTCAGTGTGAAAACAACCTCAAACAGTTGGCCGCCGGCATCTTTCTGCATCAGGATGCGGCGGGGCGAATTGACGCCACCAACTGGACCACGACGATTTTGGCCAGCATCAACGAATCGGGCAGTTCGCAGTTGGACGATCTGCTGGTGTGCCCCGAGGGAATCGCCAGCGGACAGCTTTCCAGCTATGGAATGGCCAATATGGCCCATCGCTATGGCGACGAGGACAGCGGGCGCATCGTCCTGCTCGACTACAACAAGACGATCGCGAACCTCGTCGTCGACAAGGTGAAAGATCAGGACCCTTGGTCCGAGGACTCGCCCACGTATGCGGCCCGGCATCTGGCCCGTATGAACGTCCTGCTCCAGAACGGCGGCGTGAAGAGCTATGCGGCGGAGGACATCGACCCGCGCGAATGCGAGCTTTGGGACCGTTATTGGCGACCCTATCGCGAACGGTACCGCGTGCTCGAAGGCTGCGGGACGACGGATTCTCCGCCTACGAATCCTCCACCGGAGCCTTCCGATTCACCACCGACGAATCCGCCGCCGAATTACGACCCGCTCGATCCCACGCAGTGTACCAGTGAAGAGACAACGGTCGACGATGCGGGTGGGAGCGTGACGACTGCGCATGACGGGGTGAGCTATACGATTCCCGCTTACCTGGTCAACTACTATCAGCAATTTGGCCTGCCGATTCCCCCGGAGGCCGGGTTCTTTCGCGAGCCGACCGTGCAGGAACCGATTCCGCCCGACAGTGTGGGGGAACCTTGGGGCTCGCTCTACCTTATGGCGGAGGGCTTTCAGACCGAAGGCACCCGGGCCATCTTCGAGTTCGACGTCGAGCCGGGGAATTACCACGTGTGGGCGTATTGGATCGGCAGTTCAAAACACGCGGCAAGCGCTCCGGTGCAGATTCTTGACGGCGATTCGCCGGTAAGCGGCGGGGTGTTTACCGTCAATCAGGAGCGGTCGTCCGAGCAGTATGCGGCCGATCAAGGCCAAACGCCTTTGATGCTCAAGGACGCGGATGGCTATTCCAAGGGCTGGTACAAATTGGGGCCCGCTCCGCATCAGATCACCGGCACGCAGCTGAAGGTTGTCTTCTCGGCCAACGCGGGCGCGGCAAATGCGACAGCGGGTGCGCAAGAATTTGTCGTTGCCGACGCGGTGCGGATCGCTTGTGCCGATGAGCAGGCCTACCACGCCGACCGCTGTCAGGACGAAAAGCCCGATCCGGTCGACGATGCGCAGGCGACGGCCACCGTCGCCTGGCAGACGGAGTCGGCGGCCGACGCGTACGAGGGAAGTCATCACTGGGCGTCGGGCGAGAGCCAAGGCTCGGAAACCGTGACCTTCAACCTGCCGGAACTGATTCCAGGTCAGTATCGGGTGTGGACGTATTTCGTTCCGGACTCCGATCAGGCGACCAACGCTCCGTTCACGGTCTACGATGGAAACAAGCAGTATGGAACCGTGCTTGTCGATCAATCGAAGGCCTACACGGGCGCCGACCTGGATGGCGACGGGCGGCTGTGGTACTTGGTCGGCGAATACGAGATCCGCCGCCGCACGGGCGTGCACGTCAAGGTCTCGAACAATGCCAATGGAAAGGTCGTGGCCGACGCTGTGCGTTTCGAGTGCTCTTTTGCCTCCTACGGTACCGGCCCCTCGGATTGTGATCAGTACAACCCTCTATACGGGCGAGAATGCAAGCAATACTATGCTGAGGATTACGGAGCGAGCCAGGCCAGTGAGGAGGCTGTGGCCAACGCGTTGGGGTGGATTTCGCGGCACCAGTATTCCGGTGGCTACTGGAGTTTCGATTTTACTGCGGCAACTTGTCCGTACATCGACGCGCCAGAGCCATGCGAATCGCAGTGTGACTACGTTGGATCGTATGCGGACAAGCGCGTTGCGGCCACGGGCATGGCGCTGTTGCCATACCTCGGTGCCGGTTTTGGTCCCACGCATGCCGACTATGGAGAGGTCGTCGCGCGCGGGATCAACTATTTGATCAGCGAGATCGACAGTAACGGCATTCTCATCACAGGCCAGGATTCGATCAGCAAGCAGGGATATGAGCATGCCATCGCATCGATCGCCGTCGTGGAGGCATTGGGAATCTGCCGACAGACCGGATTTGGCGACGTCGATCAGGCGGCGCTCTATAACGCGGCCATCAGTGTCGTTTCGCGGGCTGTCGGTTGCAAAGGGCCGAATGGAGGCTGGGGCTACGTTTGTGGTAGCGAGGACGACACGACGGTCACGGCTTGGGCCTACCAGGCATTGATGGCGGCGCGAGCGGTCGCCATCGATTTCGAGTCCATGGCAGCTCCGGATGGTGCGACCGCGGACGTCGTGAGATTTCTCGATTTCGTGCAGACGGATATGGTCGATGGGCTAGGGTCTCAGTATTACTACGGACAGATGAAGGGGATGATGCCCGCGAGAATGTACTTCGCCGAGGACTCTTCACGAAGCTCCGGACCTTTCCTTAGGCTTAACACGGGAACTCCGACTTCGCATCCGGCGATGCAAGCAGCGGCCGGGCTCGAACTCGATCGTATCTCGGGTGGCATGGTGGCCGAGTCGTATCGAAATTACTACGCTCATCATTTCATGAAGGACATGGGCGGCACTTACTGGAGCACGTGGGATGACGCGATGGCGACTTACTTGCTCGAGACGAACCCCCAGCCCACAGAAGGTCATGTCCGCGGTAGTTGGCAGATTGGGGGTGTGACGCTCGCAGCGCCGTGTGCCAGGCTCTGGGATACAGTTCTTGGCTGTATGGTGCTCGAGGCCTACTATCGTTATTCGCAAAGCCTTTAGCAGTCTTCGTCGACGACCGGCTGACGTTCGCGAGCGATTTGCGACCCTGGCGAATTCACGATAGAACTGGGAGCTGGACGACGTGCGCTGGACCAACGGGAGGTATTTTCCAAGAGACGGGCGTCGGCGCTTGCTCCTCTGCGGCGTGATGTGCGCCGTGACGGCTGTTCTGGCCTCGTGCAATCGCGATCCACAGTCCACGGTTTCGACCACCTGGGCGGAGCAGCTTAGTCGTGAGGAGACACGGAAGTTTCGCTCGATTATGGATTCTCATCCGGGCGTGATCGTTCAACCGGTTCCCTTGGAAAGTCGCGCAACCAAATCCCGCGCGGGGATCAACGTATCAGTCGCCCAGAGTGTCGATCTTGACGAGAAAGCCGTCGACGCGATCCGCGAAGTTCAGCGCACACGGCCCATAAGCATGCTTCGTTTGAAGTCGGAATACGTCCAAGACGGCGATTTCGGTTTCTTGCTGGAATTGAACGATTTGGAGTTTCTCGAAGCGTCGAGTTCCAGTTTCGGCAATGAAGAACTGAACTACGTCGCTGAGTTGTCAGGCTTACGAGTCTTCGAGGCCTGGAAGTCCCGGATCACGGATGATGGATTGAAGAAGCTCGCGGACACCGAGAGCTTGCAGGCCGTGACGCTTGCGAATTCTCGAGTCACCGGCAGCGGCTTTGCAGCTTTCGCCAATCACGCCAATCTCTTGCACGTCGATGTCAGCGGAACCAAGTTCGACGATGAAGGCCTTCGGAATCTGGCCAAGATTCCGAACTTGACGTCGATCATCGCGGTCGGCACCAAGGTCACCGATGCCGGTCTGGCAGAGCTCGCGAAACTCTCCAACCTAACTTATCTCAACGTCGAGTCGACCGACGTCACCGCGGAGGGAGCCCAGCGGTTGCAGAACGCCCTTCCGAAACTCAGACTGTATCGCTGAACCTGCATCGCCGGGTCACGCCCGCACCTTTTCCACCTGCCTGTTTCGCGATTAGCAGATCAAACACGGAAAGGCCGCCCGCTTGCGCTTCAGCATACTTCTTGCCATCGCTCTGGCCGGGGCCCTGGGGGCTCTCGTTCGCTATGCCGTGATGGAATGGACCGTCCGCCTCTGGGGCAGCAGTCTGTTCTACGGCACGTTGGCCGTGAATGTCGCCGGCTGCTTGTTGATTGGCTTTCTCTTCCATGCCAAGATCGGCCTCTCGACCGAGCTGCGGCTGATTCTGGGCAGTGGCTTTCTCGGCGCGCTGACGACCTTCTCCGCGTTTGGAATGGAGACCTTTGCCGCTGCCCGCGAGGGGCGCGTCGAGGCCGCCGTGGCGAACGTGGCGGCCAATCTGGTACTCGGTCTGGCGGCCGTCGCACTCGGTTACTTTTTGGCCGGACGGCTGACCGCAAGTTGACGCGCGACGGCAACCCTCGGCTTCCCGTCGCGTCGTTCCACGTTTCTCCGCACCACGGTCTCGCTACCTTCGCCGCGCGGCCGCTTCCGATCATCGGGAAAGCCGCGAGCCGACGACGTCTTTACTCGTGAGAGAAGGATCGCGCTTAATGCCGACTTTGCGGGCCCGTGCCGCGCAGGTCGTGCCGCGGAGGACCGATTGGGGCGTTTGCCATGCTTGACTTGGCCCCAGCGACAGGCTCTAATACGGCAGTCTTGCGACACACCGCAGGACAGGCCAGCCCCCGGGCGCGCTCCGACAGGTCTTTCACCGAGGCAATGGTGAGCCCAGCGTGCGAATGGCGACGATCCCGATTCACCACCTCAGGGCACGAGGCGAATCCCGGATCGGCGCTCCCTTCTCGACTCTTATCCGGCCAGTCTTGCTGCGCTGTCGTGCGGCGGTCTGTCGGCCGGACACACGCTCGATCGGGCCGGCAAGCGGGGGGCTCCAGAGGCGTCGAGGAACACATCAAGAGGGATTTCCAGTGAGCTGAGGATGATGGACGGTCAAGCGGGCTAGCTTCGGGGCGAAGTCGATTCGGAAGCACGAATTCATGAAGTCGAACTTGTCCTATCGGCGGAGTCCGCGTCCCGGTTTTACGTTGGTCGAGTTGCTGGTTGTGATCGCCATCGTGATCATTCTGTTGGCACTCCTGGTCCCCACGGTGGGTAGCGCTCTGGCCCGCAGAGGCAGCACTCAGTGTGCCGATCATCTCCGGGAAATCGGCCTGGCCTTGCGGCTCGCGTCCGATCAATCGCAGGCGATTTCGCCGGACGATTGGACGACGACGATCCTGCCATTCGTGGGCAATCAGTCTCGGGTGCTCCGTTGTCCGGAGGCGACGGTGACGCCGTTCCCGTCCGATTACGGGATGAACAAGCGGGCCCATCGTTTTCGCGATGAAGACGGCGGCCGGATCGTCGCGCTGGACTATTCGAAGACGGTGGCGGACCTGGTGGTCGAATCGCTCGACGATCAGGACGATTGGATCGACGGCGAAGGCGGCTATGCCGCCCGCCACTTGGGTCGCTTCAACGCGCTGCTCTACAGCGGGGCTGTGAAGGAGTACGAGCCGACGGACGTCGATCCACAGGATTGTGAACTTTGGAAGCGCTACTGGCGGCCCTATCGCGATCGATTCATCGTGCTGCAATCGTGTGAGGGTGCCTCCGATCCTCCGCCCTTGGAGACGCCTGATGAAGATGAGGAAGTGGAGCCGAGCGAGCCGAAGTATCCGCCCTACGACGGTGTCTCTTGCGTGCGCGTAAAGCCGCAGGTGATCGACGATCAAGACACCGAGGGCTTCCGACTGGAGAAAGATGACACGCCGGACATCTATATCAACGCGTTTGGTCTCAATATTTATCAGGGTTCGAGTGAATGGAAGAGGATCGGTGGAGAAAATCCGGCGAACGGACACATCTGGTCGCATCGCATGTATGAGAACTATCACACGCTGGCACCCGGCCACCAAACGGACGGGACGCGTGCGGTCTACGAATTTGAGGTCGAGCCCGGCAACCGCTACAAGGTGTATGCCTTCTGGTTGGGAGAAGACGGCCAATGGGTGGATGAGCCGCTCGGCGTGACGGTCGACCTCGACGAGAACTATCCGGCGCTCGGTTTGACGTACGATTTCATTCCCGGGCAAGGGGTGGTGGTTAGAAACGTCGCGAACGGCTCGGACGCGAGAGCGCAAGGAATTTCGGGAGGGAGCGCGCGTCCCGATCGCATCATCGAGATTGACGGTTGGGATATGACCGATCCGTCCATGACCGCCGCCCAGGTTGAGGAGCTGCTGGAGGGATCTCCGATCTCGAGAAACAGCCAGCTGACGGTCACCGAAGCCGTGCCAGATTCCGGGGTCACCGCGTTTACGATGGACGAACGCGGGGTCTATGCGACCGCCGTGACTCCGGGCAGCCCTGCCGACGTCGCCCGAATACGAATTCGCGTCGGCGACCACGTTACCCAGATCCGAGGGCAGAGTACGGTCGGCTGGTCCCCGGACGAGGTCCGTGAAGGATTGAGCATCGACGACCACGTTCTTCAGCACCCGGACCCTAACCAACGGAGACAGGTGATCAATTTTGAAGTGACGAAGCCGCCCACGGAAGTTCGCATGCGCTTGATTCGCAAGGTGCAGAGTAGCACGACTTACAATCCCCTGGGTGGCAGTGCGGCGGATTATCCTTCGTACGGGCATTCGGATCGGACTCCGATTCGCATCTTCGACGGCCCTGTGGAAGAGGGCAGGCTGGTTGGTGAGCAGAGGGTAAATCAGAAGTTCCGCGCCGAAGGTGCCTCCTTCTCGACGCCAACGCCTTCGGGTCTGGTCTGGCAGGATTGGGCCCCCATCGGCGAGTACGACATTACTTCCGATACGCTGACGGTGACGATCTCGGCGGATGCGAATGCGCCGAATGACTACGGTCAGGCTGGCGACTACAACGTCGTTGCCGATGCGGTCCGCGTCGAATGCGCCGAGAGTTCTCTCTGGCCACACTACCCCGACGAGTGTAGTTCGTCGCAGTACAGTCCGATCGACAATGACGACTCGGAATACAGCGAGACGGGCAGCTGGTCGACCGATTCGGACGGCGGGGCGATGGGAAGCGGTCAACGGGTTGCCTCTGCCGGTAACGGGGAAGCGACCGCGACATTCGAGTTCTCGGACGTTGTGGGGGGGCAGTACACCGTCTGGACCCATTTCGTCGCCAAGCCGGGGCAGGCATCCAATACGCCCGTCAACGTGTACGACGGCTCGCATCAGTTCGGCACGGTGTTGCTGAATCAGTCGGTGAAGTATGTCGGCGCCGATTTGGACGGCGACGGCAAGATTTGGTACCGGGTTGGCGACTACGAAATGCGGGAACGGGACGTCGTGAGGGTCGTGTTTTCGAACGCGGCCAACGGCCCCGTTGTGGCGGACGCGGTTCGCATCGAATGTGCGCAGAGCGCTACGGAAACGACCTCGACCACCAGTTATGAAGATTGCGACAACGTGAATCAGATTTACGGTCGAGAATGCCGTCGTCAGTACGCGGAAGACTATGGAGCCAACGCGGAGACCGAGGAGGCGGTGCAAAACAGCTTGGGCTGGCTGTCCCGGCACCAGTATGAAGACGGATCGTGGAGCTACGACCACGCCAACGCCACCTGTCCGCACATCGAGTTCCCCGAACCGTGCGAAGGGCAGTGCCAGAACGGAGGTGGCAAGGGGAGCTATCGTGTCGCGGCGACCGGCATGGCGCTGCTGCCGTTTCTCGGCGCGGGCATCGGTCCCTCGCATTCGGACTATGGCAAGGTCGTTGCCAAGGGAATCAACTTTCTGATCGACCACGTCAACGAGTCGGGGCGACTCTCGATGGGCAACGCACAGCTCAACTACGAAGGTTACGAGCAGGGAATCGGAACCCTGGCCCTGGTCGAGGCCCTGGGAATCTGTCGCGCGACGGGATTCGGCAGTATCGAAGGTTTTGGCGGAACGATCGACGAAGACTACCGAGTCGACGAGGCGGAGTTGACGTCCACCGTGCAGCTGGCCATCTTCCGAATCGTCACTTGTCAGGATCCAGATACGGGCGGATGGCAGTACGGCTGCCGCACGGGTCAAGATATGACCGTGACAGGGTGGATGGTGCAGGCGCTCGTGGCGGCGAACGCGATGGGCATCGACTATGAGTCGTTCGCTGAGGAAGAGCGGCAGGTCATGGGACGTATTCTCGACTACTTGTCGCGCAATTCGTCGGAATGGGTAACCGACCCGAACGGCTACGGCGACTATGGCAAGAAATACTGGTATCAGCGCTGGTGGAATCCCTGGGAAAACGGGTCGCAGATCGGCAAGTTCTTGCGATTGACGACCGGTGCCGCGCCCCAGTCGGCCGGCATGCAGGCCGCGGCGGACGACGAACTCACCCGCATGGCAAGCGGCGAGGGGAACATGGCGCTCGGCGTCAGCGCCTATCGAGCCTATTACACCCATCACTTCATGCGCAGGATGGGCGGACATCATTGGGAGGAATGGGATGCCGCGATGCAGGCGTACCTGCTCGAGGAGAATCCGCAATTCACCAGCGGACATGAACGGGGGAGCTGGGTGCGGGGCGCCAGCATTCATGGGCAGTGCGGGCGCCTGTGGGACACGGCTTCGGCCGCGCTCTGTTTCGAGGCGTATTACCGGTACGCGAAGTCCCTGTGAGCCAAACGGTGAGATCCTCCGACGCCCGTTGGTCGCGTTCGGGCATGTCCTGGAAGGTTGGCGATCTTCGCGCGATTCCCCAGCGACGCCGATCGTTGCTGACGATTCGGTTATTGATGGCTGCGTTGTTAATGAGCCCTTCGCGGCGGCGGTGATGGCTGAAATGCCGGCTTCCCGCTGGTCGGCCTGGTTCATTGGCTGCGCAGGGCTCAATCGAGATGTTGAGCGGAAGTATCGCGGGGGCATCAAGGATTCCAGGTGTTGAAGTCTAGCTCCAGTCTCGGGCGACCGTTCGTTGTCTACTTCGTAGTGGCGGTGGCGCTCAGTAGTTCCTGTCGCTGGGGTTCCGATTCGTCGGACGGCGTCGTGCCGGAGTTCACGACCGCCGAAGTGGAAATTGTGGAGGAACTCGCCACATCCCATCCGGCGCTGCACATCGAGTTGGCGGGCCGACGTGACGCGGAGTCGCGCGACGTAAGGGGGCCGGTCGAAACGTCCGCTGCGACGCCTGCCGGGCCCGCCGCCGAGACGTCCGTCGACGCGTTCGCGGAGACGTCCGCCAACCCGCCCTCGCGGGCGGACGTCCGTCTGTTGATTGGCCCCGGCTTTGCCGCCGACGAACAGGCGGAGTCGGCGATCGAGGAGCTGAATCGGCTCCGGCCGATCCGGATTGTTCGCATTACAACCAATTCCTTTGAGGAGAGCGAAGAGTCCTTTCTCAGTAAGCTCACGGAGACGGAAAAGCTCGTCATCGAGAGCGACTCGCTCGTCGAGGAACCGCTCGAACAGCTGCGAGGTCTCAAGAAGCTGAGGGAGCTGCGCTTCGTCGGCAGTCCCATTCGAGACGAACAACTCGAAGCTCTGTCCCAGCTTCCCCAGCTGGAACTCCTCTGGCTGACGAACACCAAAGTACGGGGCCGAGGATTTGCCAGCTTTGCGAACCATCCGAAATTGCACACCGTCATCTTGACCACTTCGCCCATCGACGATTCAGGTTTCGAACAGCTTGCCAAGATCAAGTCGCTCAAGACAATCGTGGCCAACGGCTCGGACGTGACCGATCGAGGCCTCCGGCACTTGTTCAAAATGACATGGCTGGAACTTCTCAATGTCGAGTCGACCTCGGTAACCGACGGCGGGGTCGGCGACCTCAAGAACGTCTTGCCCGAGACGACGATTCTCCACTGAGATGCTCGCAAGCCCCAGGGGCGAGTCTCCTTGCCAGTCTTCGCAAACTCAATCAATCCCGAGCTGTTCGAGCATCGTCTTGGCCACCCGTTGAACGTAACCCTGCGGATCGTTGAGGAGCGGGTCGCGTAGCTCTTCGGCGACGGCTCGGCTCGACTCGTCCAGCTCGTCGAGCGCAATGACCGCCGTCAACCGCACCCAATCGTTGTCGCTCGTCATCGCCGCCTTCAGCAGCGCCAGGCCGAGCTCCGTTTCTCCGATCTGGCAAAGGATGTCGCCCGCCGCCACGCGGACGATTTCGCTCTCGTCCTGTGCCACGTTGGCCAGCCGCAGTCGCAGCTTGGCCCGCTCGTCTGGGTTTTCGACCCTTTCGTCCAGTAGCAAGTGGCCCAAACCCAGCACGGCCCAATAGCGCACCGCAGCGTCGGTCGAAGCCAGGCCCGTTTCCAATACGCTTCGATTGCCATCGCCCGCGGCCAGGGACACTTCGCGTAGTCGCGGCACACGCTCCTCGGCCTGTTCCTGCCGCAACAGCGCGTAGCGGCTGCCCAGTTTCTGCTCGGCGGTCACCAGTTCCGACTCGGGCACGAACCCCAGATCGAGCGTCGCGTCCTGCCATTGATGGAGCCGAGCCCGCATTTGCTGCAAGATGGCCTGATGCTCGGCGGTCGGCGACTCGGCCAAATTCTCCAGCTCGTAGGGATCCTCTGCCGTGTGGTAGAGTTCCTCGACCGGTTTGCGCCGGGCCATGAAACGTCGGGCGGCCGCAGGGAGTTCGCCTGCCGCGTCGAGACGTCGCAGGTCCTTCATGGTGGCGTTCTTTTCCGCGTAGCTGAGCCACTGAACATACGGCTTCCACGGCAGATAGTTCCGCGTGTAGCGCCAGTCCCGGGTGCGGACCGTGCGAATCATGTCGTAACGCTCGTCCATCCGGTCGCGGGTACTGATCACGAACTCGCGTGAGTCGCCACGATCTGGGCCCAGGAATGCACGTCCCTGCATGTGCTCGGGAACCGTCACGCCGCAGAGTCGGAGCACGGTGGGGGCCAGATCGACGAAACTGACCAATTCGTCGCTTACGCCGCCCGCAGCGAGCGGCACCTGCTGACGAAACCTCTCGGGAACGTAAACGATCAGCGGTACCCGCGTGCCGGTGTCGTAAAGCCAGCGTTTGCCGCGCGGCATGCCCATGCCGTGGTCGGACCAGAAGAAGACGATCGTGTCGCCGGCCAGCCCGTCCTCTTCCAACTGGGCGAGTAGCTGGCCGGCGTAGTAATCCATCTGCGTGATGTTCTCGTAGTAGTTGGCCCAGTCGCGTCGCGCCTCGGGGGTGTCGGGGAAATAGGGCGGCGGCGACAGCCGCTCGGGATCGCGCCGCTGGTCGTCGTTCAGGTGCAGGGTGATATCGCGGTGATCTTTGCCGCGCGGCCAGATGTGGCTTTCGTGCGTGTTGACGAAATTGCGAACGTGAAAGAACGGTTGTCCCGGCTTGCGACTTCGCCAGTGGGCCCGCAGCGAGTTGGCGTCCCAGGCCGACTCGGGAAACGCGAAGTTGTAGTCGGTCTTCTGGTTATTCGAACAGTGGTAGCCCGCCTCGCGCAGATACTCCGTAAAGCAGCGGATGTGCTCAGGCAACTTGGCGTTGCAGCGCATCAGGTGGGTACCGATCGTCGTCGGGTACATACCCGTGATGATCGACGAACGATTCGTGGCGCAGACCGGGCAGGTGGTGAAAGCGTGCGTGAAGCGGACGCCGCGGTCCGCCAGGGCGTCGAGATGCGGCGTGATGACGTGCTCGTCGCCATAGCAGCCCAAGTGCGGACTGATGTCCTCGCACGAGATCCAAAGAATGTTCGGCCGGGCCGCGGACGTCTCGTCTTCCGCCGCTGCGATGGCACCGGACAGCACCAGCCAGGAGGCCAGCACGGCGACGGCGAGCCTGACAAGGTCGCCGCCCGGCTCTCTTCGAAGTTGCTTTACACGGTTCGCCATCTCGTGGACTCCTGCCCGGTCCGGTCATGTTTCGGCTAACGACTGCAACCTGTCTCGCGATACTCGTGCATCAGCCGCGTCAGTTCGGCCACCACTTCGGGATGTTCCAGCCAGACGTTCGTCGTCTCGCTCACGTCGTCGGCCATGTTGTAGAGCTGTCCACGCGGTCCACCCGGCTCGGGCTCGACCCAACCCCACGGCTCGGTAAAGCCCGAGGTGCCGAGTCCAAAGATCAGCTTCCACTCGCCACGCCGGATCGCGAACATGCCACGACCGGAATGATGAACGATCGCCTCGCGCACCGCTTCGCCCTTTTGCCAGGCGGGCAGCAGATTGAAGCTGTCTTCGCCGGCGTCGTGCGGCAGCGGTTCGCCGACGATCGCCGCCACGGTGGCCAACATGTCGGTGAGGCAGCCCAATTGGTCGCTTACCTTGCCCGCCTCGAACTTGCCGGGCCACCGCGCGATGAACGGCACGCGATGCCCGCCGTCGTGGATGTCGGCCTTCTGACCGCGATAGTGTAGGTTGCCGTGGTGACCATACTTCTCGATGTCCATGGGCAACCAGTGCGAGCCGTTATCCGAGGTCACGATCACCAGCGTGTTGTCGGCAAAGCCGCCTTCGTCGATCGCCTGGAGGATCCGCCCGATGCCGTGGTCGACCATCGCGGTGAAGTCGCCGTAGACGCCCGCCTGGCTCTGGCCCTTGAACTCCTTGGTGGGTGCCCAAGGCGTGTGTGGGGCGGAGAGTGGCACATAGACGAAGAACGGCCGCTCGGCCGTCTGGCTCTCGATGTACTCGACCGTCTTGTCGAACGTGACGGGCAACACGTCGACATGTCGGAAACTCGGCGCCCGCGGTCCGCCCACGATGTAGCCGGTGCCGCCCCAGCGAATGTAGTTCCCATCCGGCTCGCTATCTGTGGCCGCCTCGACGACGCGGGTATCGTCGACATAGACATAGGGAGCCATGTCGAGCGAGGCGGGAATGCCGTAGAAGCGATCGAAGCCGACCGAAAGCGGGCCGGGCGAGAGCGGCTTCGAGTAGTCGGTCTTGCCATTCTCGTCCGGCACGCCCAGGCCGAGGTGCCACTTGCCGAACACCGCCGTGGCGTAGCCGTGCTTGCGCAACAGCGAGGCGAGCGTCATCCGCTCTTCCTCGATGAGCGGCAGATCGTAGCCGAACAGCACACTCTGCTTGAGCCGGGTCCGCCAGCAGTAGCGACCGGTCAGCAGCCCGTACCGCGTGGGCGTGCAGACGGCCGAGGGCGTGTGCATATCGGTCATGCGAATCCCCGCGCGCGCGAGGCGATCCATGTGGGGCGTGGGAATCTTCGAGTCGGGGTTGTAGATGCCGACGTCGCCAATGCCCATGTCGTCGGCCAGGATCAAGACGACGTTGGGCCGCTGGCCCTTCGTGGCGTGGTGATCGGCCACCACCGCCTGCGCACTGGCGAGCAACAGGGTCAGCGGCAGGGCGAAGGGCAGCCAACGTGCGAGGCGCGGCATGGATGAGAGTCTCCCGAGTTGCAGATGAATTGGTTGGTTGGATGGGCTGCCGAAGTCGCGCGCCGGGCGGCGTTCGTGAGGCGAACGACCGCGTGAGTTTTTTCGCCTCGCCCAGGGGGGCCCCAGGTGATGCGTCAAAAACTCCAACTCAGATTGTCGCATGCGGTTAGGGCGTTCGCGAGTTGATCCATGTTTTTTTGTAAGGCGTTTCATGCAAACCGCTTAGCGAGTTGCCCGGGTTGGTCGGTCAGGAGGCAAAAAACTCCCTCGCCCTGGCGGGTCGTGCTACCCGGACCATTCGTGCGGTGAAAATGCCGCCGGCACGCTTCCCCGCGCGAGCGGTGGGCCCGCACGGCGACCGCCACCCAGACGCTGGGGCAACCCTCAGCGTACCGGGTGGCCTGCAGACTTCAAGCGAGAATGAGACGGCGACGAATCGAACGCCTGCCCTGTCCCGGACCGCAAGTTGCGTCGTGGGCAGCGAATGGCGTCTCGCCCCAAAAAGCCGCCTCGGGCGGGCTCTGGCGTGGCCAGATGCCGGCAGCGACATTTCGCGTCGGTTACAATAAACGGCTCAGCGGCGGACTTTCAGCATGCATGAAAACCAGCCAAAACGCGGAATCGAGTATCCGTATCCCTACGCGGATCGGATGAAGCGCAAGCCGTACGAGAAGGAGCTGCGCAAGCTGCAGGTCGAGTTGCTCAAGGTGCAGCGATGGGTGGCCGGCGACCGGCAAAAGATCGCCCTGTTGTTCGAGGGTCGCGACGCCGCCGGCAAGGGTAGCACGATCAAGCGGTTCACCGAACATCTCAATCCGCGGCAAGCCCGGGTCGTCGCGCTGCCGAAACCGAGCGACGTCGAGCGGGGCCAGTGGTACTTTCAGCGCTACGTGGCTCATCTGCCGACCCGCGGCGAAATCGTCTTTTTCGATCGCTCGTGGTACAACCGTGCGGGCGTCGAGCCGGTGATGGGTTTTTGCAAACCGTCGGACTATCAGCGGTTCATCCACCAGGTGCCGCACTTCGAAGACGCCCTGATCGAGAGCGGACTGCACCTGTTCAAGCTGTGGTTCGACGTCGGTCGCGAGGAACAATTCCGACGCATCGAGTCGCGACGGCAAGATCCGCTGAAGCACTGGAAGCTGAGCCCCATGGATCAGGAATCGATCGATCGCTTCGACGCCTATACGAAAGCTCGCAACGCGATGTTCCTGATTACCGATTCGCCGCGGGCACCCTGGACCGTGATTCGCTCGGACGACAAGAAGCGGGCCCGGCTGTCGGCCATTCGCTACGTGCTCAGTCAGCTCGACTATCCGGATAAGGATCCGCGGGTGGTGCGGCTTCCCGACCCGCTCTTGGTCGGCACGGCGGCCGAGATGTTGCCGCTGGCGAATCGCTCGCTGTTCGGCAACGACGCCGAGATCTGAAGTCGGGCCGCGATGTGGGCCGCGACGTCGGGCCGCAACGTCGGTCTGCGGCGGCGGCCGCGGCGGCGAGGCGCGCTTCTACTTCAGTTCGCGGATGCGGACGTGGCGGTACCAGGCCTCCGTGGGCGGGCCGCCGTGAATCTGCAGGCCGATGAGGCCTTTCTGTTCGAGCGATTCGTCCGGTTCGAAGTAGTCGACCGTCTGGCGGCCGTTGATCCAGATCTGTACCCGGCGGCCTTCACAGCGGATGACGTAGTCGTTCCAGTCGTTTTCCTTGATGACCGGTTCGGCCGACTCGTCTTTCGGCCCGGCCAACACGGTGGCCCGGCGCGACTCGTCATAGAGCTTGCCCCACCAGCCCTCGCCGACATCAGCCTGGTAGCCGATCATCTCGTGATGGTGGGGAATGCGCCGCGAGCGGATCTGAATGCCGGCGTTGAGACCTTCGCCGACCGCCTTCACCTGGAGCCGCAATTCGAAGTCGTCGTACTCCCGCTCGGTGCAGAGAAACTCATTGTGCGGAATCCGCTCGCTCAGCGAGCCGCCCACGATGGCGCCGTCCTCGATGCGGAACCACTTGTCGCTCCCCTCCCAGCCGGCCAACGTCCGTCCGTCGAAGATCGTGCGAAAGCCGACCTCGCCCGGCACGACCGCCGGCGTCAGCTCCTGGGCATCGAGTCGCACCTCGTGCAGCTTGCGGCCCGACATTTGAATCCAGGTGGCCACCAGCGTCGGCGGGTGGCGGGTCGAGTCGGCCGTGAGCCTTAAGAAGGTGTTGGGCACCGGTTCGCCGTAGATAAGGTCGGGGTGCGGTACGTTCAAGCTGGGAATCACCCCGTCGTGCAGCGGCGAGGTAACGAACTGCCACAGCGGATAGCCGATCCGGGGCTCGGTGCGAAAGCGCAGGGCTCGGCTGCAGTGGATGTCGCCGCCGACCAGCACGACGCCGGCGATCTTTTTCTCGCCAATGAAGTCGAACAGGGCCTCGCGCTCGTGGCGATAAGTCTCCCAGTCGTCTTTCTCCGAGGACTTCTTGTCGTCCCAAATCATCCCGGTGGCCAGCACCTTGAAGGTTGCGGTGGACGACTCCAGGCCTTCGAGCAACCACTTCCACTGCGCGCTGCCCAGGCAGGTGACCTGATCGGGTGCGACGGGCGACGGAGCGGTCTGCGAGAACCAGCGGGGATCGAGCAGGAACACCTCGACCGGGCCGCGGCGAAAGCGGGTATAGATGCCCTCGCTGCCGTCGCCATAGTTGTGCTGCGCGCGGTACTGGCGAAACACGTTGCGGATGGTCGCTTTGTTGGCGATGCGGCCGTCGCTGTCGTTGGCGCCGAAATCGTGATCGTCCCACGTGCTCCAAAGCGGCGTGCTGCGGCACATCTCGGCCAAGGTGGGAATCTGTAAAAATTCGCGGTGGCGATTTCGATTGACGGCCAGGTCGGCCGTGTCGATGTAGGGCGTATCGCCCAGCAGTACGACCCCCTCGGCCCCCTCGTCACGAATGCGCCGCCAGATGTCGAAGAAGTCGGTGCTCGAAGCGCACGATCCAAAGGCCAGCGAGACCCGCGCGGCGGCGTCCTCGTCGGGCGCGGTCTCGAAGTAGTAGCTCGGCCCGCCGGCGAGCTGCTTGTCGCCGCGGAAGATGGCGTATTGATAACGGCTCTGGGGCAACAAGCCGGTGACGTGCCAAGTGACACACAGGTCGTTCTCGGTACGTGCAAGTTGCGAGAGGCGTCGCTCGCTGCCCGTACGCGGATCGCGAACGCTGAGCGTGAGCGGACCAGGCGTGGTGGGGCGGTACCAGACGTAGGCCTGACCGGCATCGACGTGGCCCACGATGGGGCCCGTGGCCTTGGCGGCACTGGGGTGCTCGGCCGCAATCAATGCAGGGGCGACCCACAGCGAGGCGACAACGCAGGCCAGGAGGCGGAGGTACGGACGGATCGAGGCTGGTCGGGTCGGGCGTGGCATGGGGGGCATATCCGTAGCGGTGGACAGAGCGGCAGGGGAGGGCATCACGTGAGGAGGAGTGCGTGCGGTCGAGGAGGGAGTGGTCTCGGCGGCGTCTCGGACGGTGCGGCGGCTCGAGTTGCACGGCGGCTCGAGATGCGCGGCGCCTGAGGCCCCATTGTAGTCGCTGGGCCGGCGAATGCACGGCGGGGCGTACGGAGCCACCCCGCGGGCACGACCGTGATGGGCCCCGTGCGTTTCGAGCCCCTTCTGTTTCGAACCCCGTCACTTACTCCCCATCATAGATGTGCGACGAGCCGATTTCAAAACTCGCCCAGCCACGACGGCTCGTCGCGCGGACTGACCGCACGGACTCGAAACACCCACAACGGTTTTCGCGCGAAACGAAAATGTGGCCAGCTCAGGGTCTGGTCCAATTTTCGGCTCGACGATGCTGCCCCTGTCGGAGGCGCTGACCGAAAACTTGGACCTGACCCTTTCAGCGCGCGAAACGAAAATGTGACAACGGGAGATACGCGCGGGTGCCATGGTCACGCAGGCGTGGCCAACGCTTCTCGCCGCCATGCCTTGTCGCGCCGAAGGGGCACGACATGTCAGCCCAGGCATGGCTTCGTGGGGCATTGCTAGCGTTTCTGCCGCCGGTGATTGGCGATTGGCAATTCAGCCGACTCGCAGTGACGCCAACGGGCCTGCCGTCCCTGCTCCGACACGGCCGCTGGAGAGTGCTAGCAGTCCCCGAGGCGAGCTTCGCGCGAAATCGCAATTGACACGCCTTGCGCCGCCTGATATTCATTCCGCCCCAATCTCGTACCGGGGGTATTCTCCTCCTGTCGGTCAAGAGGCCATTCGTGCCCAACAACAGACTCAAGCTGTCCAGCGCGCTGGTCGCGCTCGTTTCGCTCATCGGTGTCTGGGGATCCGCTTCCGCGGAAGCGCAACGGTTGCGCTTTCCGACCTTGGCAGATTCCAGTTCCAACACGGCCTACGTTCCCTTTCGCAATCAGCCGTCGCTGGCGGCCGGACAACCGTTCTTCGGCAATCAGCCTCTGTTCGGCAACCAGCCGCAAGCGGTGACCGTCAACCAACCTCCCTTCCAGGCAGGACCGCCGACGGTGACCCTGCCCGGCATTCAACCGCTGGGCACGCCCGGTACCTTAGACCAGTATGCCACGCCTGGGGCGACCACGGCGCCGCAGTTCGTGCAACCCGGCGCGCCCGGCTTGGGTCTGGGACCGCCGATGTTTGGCACCACCGGTCGAGCACTCCCCTCGGCCACGGGCCAATATCTCTTTGCGCAACCCAACGGAACGTACGGCAGCGTGCCACGCCTGTTGCAGCAGGTGCGGCTGCGTCACACCTGGCTGAACGCCGACGGTCAAAGTCCGACCGAGCTGGGGATCAACACTTCCGAAATCGACGGCACGTTTATCTTTCCGTTTTTCTACCTCAAGGACCCCCTGCTGCTCACCAGCGGCTTCGCCATTCACTTGTTCGAAGGTCCCGTGGGCGACGATCCGATGGCTGCCCTGCCGGGACAGTTGTACGATGCCTACGGCGAGCTCGGCTGGCAGCCGATCATCGCCCAGTGGTTGCGTGCCGATCTGGCGGTTCGTGTGGGTGCCTACTCCGACTTCGAGAAGGTCAACAGCGAGTCGATCCGTGTGTTAGGTCGGGCGATCGCCATCTGGTCGCACTCGAGCACGCTCGAGTTTCAGGCCGGCGTGATCTACCTCGACCGGGTCGGTATCAAGTTGCTGCCGGCGGGCGGGGTTGTCTGGATGCCGGGCGGTCCCAACGGTGACATGCGGTGGGACATCCTGTTCCCGAATCCGAAGCTCGCTCAGCGGCTGACCTACTTCGGCACCTGGGACGTGTGGTGGTACGTGGCGGGCGAGTACGGCGGCGGCAGCTGGTCGCTCGGTCGTGACACCGGTCAGGACGAGGTGGAGTACGAAGACCTGCGTCTGCTGGTCGGTCTGGAATGGACGACCGTCTCGAAGATCAAGGGCTTCGTCGAATTTGGCTGGGCCTTCGACCGGCAGCTGAACTACCGTTCGCTGATGGGCAATACCGACCTGGACGACACCTTCCTGCTCCGCGGGGGCGTGATCTTCTAAGACGTCGGCGTAAACGGTCCGCGTGCCCCCGGCCTGAAGACGGGCAGCCGCGGACGCACGACTCGGGGCCCGGTTCAGACACTTCTGCGAACAGGTTCGCTGCGATGAGTTGGCCCCGACAATGCCCCGTGGCGCTGGTTGGTCGTGGCCGCGTGTGGCTTTGTCTGGCGACCTGGCTGTTGACGATCGCCGCGTTGGCGCCGATCGCCGCCGCCCAGCCGCCCAATCCGTATCAGCAGGCTTTGGCCGCGGGCCCGCCCCACTTGGCGAGCAGGCCGCCTCAGCCAGCCGCGACACAGCCCATCGCGCAACAGCCAGCGCCGCCGCCGGCCTATCGCCTGCCGGCCTCGGGGGATCCGTTCGATCAACTCTCTTCGCTGCAGGCGCAGCCCTGGTCCGATGGGCGAGCGCCGCAGCAGCCCTGGTCCGACCCCCGCGCGCCGCGACTGGCCGTCTATCCGAATCGACCGGGCGAGGAGATCGTGGACGAGTTTTCCCCGGCCGGACCGCCGCCCTGGGCCGCGCCGCCACGCCGCAAGATCGGAGCACCCCGGCGGGGCATGTTTCAGAAATTGCGGGTGGCCGGCAGTTGGGTCGCCGGCGACGACATTTCCGAATTCGGCCTGGCCGACATCGACGCCAACATCACGTTCGCCTTTCCCTTTCCGACGCCGAAGTCGCCGCTGATCATCACGCCCGGTTTTCAATCGTGGTGGCTCGAGGGGCCAACCGCGCCCGACATGCCGGCCCGGGTGTACGACGCCTATCTGAAGTTCCGCACGATGCGCAAACTCAACGAGCGGTGGGGACTCGACGCGGCGGTGACGCCGGGTTGGCATAGCGACTTCGAAACGAGCAACGACGATGCCCTGCGGATCACGGGGCATGCCTTTGGTGCCTATCAATGGAACGAAGTCGTGCAGGTGGTGCTGGGCGTGGTCTATCTCGATCGCAGCGACGTGAGCCTGCTGCCGGCGGTGGGGCTGATCTGCAACTTCAACGAGGACACACGGCTGGAGCTGATTTTGCCCCGACCGCGATTTGCCCGACGGTTCTACGCCGACTGTTGCGAGGAGTATTGGTGGTATGTGGCCGGCGAGTTTGGCGGCGGAGCCTGGGCGATCGAGCGGGCGTCGGGCGTCGAGGACATGGCGATCTATCGCGACTTTCGCGTGATGCTCGGCTGGGAGCGCAAAGTGGCCGAAGGGTTTGGCAGCCACTTCGAGATCGCCTACGTCTTCGGGCGCGAGATCGAATACGACAGCGGCACGCCCGACTTCGAGCCGGACGATACGCTGATGCTGCGGACCGGCATCATGTTCTAGCGTGCGACGGGACTCGCACCGCCGCCAGCGGCAGCGTTTCAGAGGAGTCGTCGACTCGGCTACGCCATCACGCCACCGAGGGCGCGCTGCATCGCGGCGCCCATGTCGGCAGGGCTTTCGGCGACCACGATGCCGGCGGCTTCGAGAGCGGCGACCTTTTCCGCGGCGGTTCCCTTGCCGCCCGAGATGATCGCACCGGCGTGACCCATCCGTTTGCCCGGCGGGGCGGTGCGTCCGGCAATGAAAGCGGCGACCGGCTTGGAGAAGTGCTTTTGCACGTAGGCGGCGGCCTCTTCTTCGGCGGTGCCGCCAATCTCGCCAATCATGACGACACCTTCGGTCTCGCCGTCGGCCTCGAACCTCTCCAGGAGATCGATGAACGAAGTGCCGACAATCGGATCGCCGCCCAGCCCGACGCAGGTCGACTGGCCCAGCCCGACGTTGGACAACTGCCAGACCGCCTCGTACGTCAGGGTGCCGCTCCGGCTGATCACGCCGATCGAGCCCTTCTTGTGAATGTAGCCGGGGAGGATGCCGATCTTGCACTCCTCGGGCGTGATCAGGCCCGGACAGTTGGGGCCGATGAGCACCGAATCGCTGGCCTTCACCTTCTCGAAGACGCGGACCATGTCGAGCGTCGGCACGCCTTCGGTGATCGCCACGATGACGCCAATGCCGGCGTCGACCGCTTCGAGGATGGCGTCGGCCGTGAAGGCGGGCGGGACGAAGATCATCGAGGCGTCGCAGCCGGTCTCGCCGACCGCCTCGGCCACGGTGTTGAAGACGGGCACGCCCTCGACGGATTGGCCCCCCTTGCCGGGCGTGCAGCCGGCCACAACCTGGGTGCCGTATTCCAGACAGCCTTTGGTGTGAAAGGTGCCGACGCTGCCGGTAATGCCCTGGCAGATAACTCGCGTTTGCTTGTTGATGAGAATGCTCATGCTCGTGACGTCTTTCTTGCGACGTGATTGTTTGCTGGCGACGTGAAAAAGGGTGGGGTAGGCGGCGAGCTCAGGCGGCCACGGCCGCGGTGATCTTCTTGGCAGCGTCGGTCAGATCGCTGGCCGTGATGATGTCGACCCCGCTCTGTTCGAGAATCTGGCGGCCTTCCTCCACCTCGGTGCCCTCGAGCCGCACGACCAAGGGCACGTTGAAGCCGACCGAGTTGTAGGCTTCCAGAATGGCGTTGGCGATGGTCGTGCACCGCATGATGCCGCCGAAGATGTTGACCAGCACCCCCTGGACGCTGTCGCCGGCCAGCAGAATGCGGAACGCCTCGGTCACCTGCTCCACGTTGGCTCCGCCGCCGACGTCAAGAAAGTTGGCCGGCTCGCCGCCGTGCAGCTTGATCAGGTCCATCGTGCTCATCGCCAGCCCCGCTCCGTTGACCAGGCAGCCGATGTTGCCGTCGAGCTGCACGTAGCTCAGACCCGCGTTGCCGGCACGGACTTCGGTCGGCTCCTCTTCGCTGAGGTCGCGCAGCTCGGCCAGATCCGCCTGGCGAAAGGCGGCGTTGTCGTCGAACGACATCTTGGCGTCGAGTGCCATGAGACTGCCGTCGCCGGTCACCACCAGCGGATTGATCTCCAGCAGGCTGCAATCCTTGGCGACGAACACCCGACAGAGTCCCTGCATTATGGCCACCGCGCTGCGCAGCGAACTGGGGTCGAGCTTTAGTTGCGCGGCCAGCTTGCGGGCTTGGAACGGCTGCAGTCCGGCGTCGACGTCGAATGGCTCTTTGAAGATCAACTCGGGCGTCTCGGCGGCGACCTTTTCGATCTCCATGCCGCCTTCGGTCGAGCACATCAGCACCGGCCCGGCGGCAGCCCGATCGACGACGATGCCCAGATACAGCTCGCGGGCGATGTCGCAGCCGGCTTCGACCAGCACGTTGTTGACCATCTTGCCGGCGGGGCCCGTTTGAATCGTGACCAGCTCGCCACCGAGCAACCGCCCGGCGACCTCTTCCGCTTCGGCGGCACTCTTGACGAGCTGCACGCCGTGTTGCTCGGGGTGGGTCTTGATGGTGCCCTTGCCGCGACCGCCGGCGTGGATCTGGGCCTTCACGACCGCCAGTGGTCCGCCCAGCTTGGTAAAGGCCTCGCCTGCCGCCGCGGGCGACTGCACGACGATGCTCTCGGGCACGGCGACCCCGGCGTCGCGGAGGATCTGTTTGGCTTGAAATTCGTGGATCTTCACGGGCGGACCTGCGCAACGAAGAGGTGAACGACGGGGGAAACGACGACAGTCGCTGGAGTATATGTCGGCGTTTCGCGAACGGTCAACACGGAGCGGGTGACGGACGTGCGAGCGCCGATCAATGGCCGATGAGTTTGCGCAGCTGCGCCCAAGTGCGGGTGTTGGCCACGTCGTTTTTGGTCAAACCACCGCGCTGGGCCTGCAGGATTCCGTAGCGCATCACGTCGAGGCCCTCGGTGTGGTGGGCGTCGGTCGAGATGACGATCTTCACGCCGTGGGCCTTGGCCGCGGCGCAGGCCACGTCGTCCAGGTCGAGGCGGGCCGGGTTTGAGTTGAGCTCCAGCAGTTTGCCGTGCTCGCGGGCGGCGGCCATGACCGCGTCGAGATCGACCGCGTAGGGCTTGCGTCGATTGATGAGTCGGCCGGTCGGGTGGGCGATAGCCGAAACGTGTGGATTCTCGATCGCTCCGATGATGCGGCGGGTGATCTGCTCCTGCGGCTGGTTCTGTCCGTAGTGGACGCTGCACACGACCCAGTCGGCTTCGGCCAGCACCTCGTCGTCGAGATCGAGCCCCCCCTTTTCCAGTATGTCGCACTCGATGCCTTTGAGAATCTGAATGCCGGAGGTCGATTCACGGAGGCGATCGATCTCGGCCCACTGAGCCCGCAGTCGCTTGGCGTCGAGCCCGCCGGCCATGCTGACGCGCTTCGAATGATCGGTGATGGCGATGTACTTGAGCTTGCGCTGCTGGGCGGCGGCGATCATCTCCTCGAGCGTATGCTTGCCGTCGGTGGCCGTGGTGTGCATATGCAGATCGCCACGAATGTCGGCCAGCTCGACGAGCTTTGGTAAGTCGTCGGCGTCAGCCCATTCGAATTCGCGGCGGGCCTCGCGCAAGGGGGGTGGGATCCAGGGCAAGTCGAGCGCGCGGTAGACGTCCTCCTCTTCACGACCGGCCAGGTACTCGTCGTCGCGGAAGATGCCGTACTCGTTGATCTTCAGGCCGCGGTCCTTGGCCCGGCCGCGGAGCACGATGTTGTGGGCCTTGGAACCCGTGAAGTAGAGCAGGGCGGCGCCGTAAGCATCCGCGTCGACAACCCGCAGGTCGACCTGCAAACCGGATTCCAGGCGGACCGACATCTTCGTGTCGCCGCGGCCAATCTGACTGGCGATGTCGGGAAATTCATCGAAGTGGTCCATCACGGCCGTCGCGTCGTCCGACTCGACGAGGATATCGAGATCGCCGACCGTCTCGCGTCCGCGGCGGTAGCTGCCTGTGACTTCGCGGCGCTGCACGGCGGGGCACCCGTCGAGGTGGGTCAGCAGTGCCTGGGCAATGGCGTCGGCCTTCGCCCAATAGATCCGCTCGTTCGCCTTGGCGGCCAGTTCGATGCCTTCGAGAATCGCCTGTTCCGTCTTGGCGGCGAAGCCCTTGAGCTGACGGACCTCGCCCGCTTCGCAGGCGGCCTTGAGCTGGTCGAGATTGGCGATGTTCAGCTCGCGATAGAGCACGGCCGCCTTCTTCGGACCGAGCCCGGGAATTCGCAGCAGAGCCAGCACGCTCTCGGGGATTCGTTCTAGGAGTTCTTCCAGGAAGGGGAGCGAGCCGGTGGTGGCCAGCGTCTCGATCTTCTCGGCCAGATCCTTGCCGATGCCCGAGATGTCGGTGAGTTGCCGCGACTCGTCGTCCAAAATCGCCTGGACGCTCTCGGGCAGATCGCCGATCGTGCGGCCGCCGTTTCGATAGGCCCGCACGCGAAAGGCGTTGGCCCCCTCGAACTCGAGCAGGTCGGCCACCTGGTCGAGCACGGCGGCAATCTCGGCGTTGCTAGGCATGGGGCGAGGATCGCGAGAGCGAACGGACGCGGGGTGACGCGGCGACAAAAGCGGCCGGACGTGGGCCGACGCATGTGGACGTGGACGCCGTGCTCACGCCTCAGCGCAGTCTACCCGACGCTAGAGCGTGTCTAGGATAAATGTAGCGTGCTTGGCGCCGGCGAGGCAAGTTTTGCCACCAGACCGAAGCAGACGAATTGGTAGCTTCGTCGATGCACCCTCGACGTCGCCAAGCACAGCCGTAGCTCGCCAAGACGCTCAAGACGCTAGAGACATACGAGACGCGCTCTAAGCAAAGGGCCTAGCCGCTGGCGGCCTGGGGCCGAGACGCTCGTGGGCCTGGTCCTCGCCGCTGGGCAGCGCCCTCGTGTCAGCGCACGAAAAACCCGTCCCGCCGCATCAATGGCGGCGAGACGGGCTGAGTGTCTCTCTTGGCGGAGGTCCGTCGTTCCTCTACTTGACCACCTGCCAGACCACCGGCTTGTAGGTCGAAGTCTCGGACGAGTGCTTCGTCGACGCCGAGGTGTTGCGAATCTCCGTGCGATGCGCCTGCCGATCGCGGGGATTGAACAGCCGCGGGGCGTCGATGTCGGACTTCTTTTGGGTGCCGGTGCGTTGCATGGTATCGCTGACACCCGGGTCGGTGTCCGGCTCGTCGATGACGCTACCGTGATCCCCGGTTGGTTCCTTGCGCGTTTCCACGTCGGCGGGGTCCTCGGACAACGTCGGCGGCGGTGTTTCGTCGCGCCTGGTCGTGGTCGTGGCCGAGTCGGAGAAGGTCATCGTCGAGCCGGTGCCGCAGCTGCCGTCGGCACACGAGGTGGGCGAGCAATCGGTGCAGCCCACGACACCGCAGGTCGCACAGGGGCTGGCACACTGAGTCGTGCAAACAGGGCGGTAGGTCGTGTAGGCAACTTGCCGAACCTGCTGAACCATCGTCGTCACCGGGCGCAGCACCGTCTGGCAGCAGCCGGTACAGGCGTCGCACGATTGGACGGCCCGGTAGGTCGTCGTCGGTACGGATACGATCTGAGGACGATACGCGGTTTGCGCGACCATGTTGCAGGTGGTGCAGGGCGAGCAGCAGGTTGTGCACGGCGAGTAACAGGTGGTGCAGGGCGAGGCACACGTCGTGCAGGGCGAGTAGGCCGTCGTCACGACCGGTCGCATTACTGTGGTGGCGACGACGGGTCGGAAGGTCGACGTGTAGATGCCACCTCGCCAGGGAAAGAGCGGACGGAAGGCGCGAACTTGCCACACGCCGGTGGCCGGGTTGTACCAGCCAACCTGGGCTTCACTCTGCGACGGGGCCGCGGCAAACAGACCCACGGCCAGCAGCAAGAACAACGAACAACGGAGAATGCGTGCGAACATGGAAGTGGCTCCGAAAGCGGGTGCGATTTGGGTGCCCGTCTATCCCTGGGAAATGCGTAAGTACCTACTTATCTATAGAAATGGCAGCGGGCCTCTCTGTCAACAACCAGCGGTGCTGGCACGGCATTTTGGTAGCTGATTTTGATTGGGGAACTTGAGGGGACTGGGGGGGGGCAGTGAAGGTTGTGCGGATTCATCCACCACCCTTGGCCCAGCGGTACCGACTGCCTTACGGAAATCCTAGTTTAAAGCCGCCCGAGAGGACGAGCCAGATGGGGTGTTTTTCTGTTCATATAGCGCGCTGATTCTGGCGTAACTGAGTTTGAGCAAGGTAGTTCGCCTCGCCGCCCTGATTGTAGCCGCGAAGGCGTTCGTAGCGGTCATAAAGATCGAACAGCACCGAGCGCATGTTGCCCCGATGCAACGTCAAGAGATGTGCCAATTCTGCATCGTCGACGCCGAACGAGCGATGCGCGAGCAGCCGGTCGACCAGACGTCGGGCCAGCGGTAGCGAGACTTCGGTTTGCCAGATTGCTGGCAGGCCCATGTCGCGGTGGGCCGTGATCAACAGACCCCAGCCCCGTCGCCGACAGCAGCGGCCCAGACGCCAGCGGGCTCGCCAGGCGAGTTGCTCGTAGCCGTCGACCACCAGCAGCACGTGGGTCGCGCCGCCGTCCGGTTCGAGCCCGCCGACCGTCGCGAACTCGCCGACCGGTTTGAGGAAGTCGGCGGGCAGGCGTCGCTGTCCGTCGTGCAAAGCGATGGCGCGAACTTCTTGGCCCCGCTCCGCGAGCCGCGGCACCAGCGCGGCCAACAGGGTCGACTTGCCCGAGCCGTGCGGACCGACGATCTGGCCGCGGTTGCCGGACCGGGCCAGGCGGTCGACGAGTTCGTCGAGGGCGATCTGTTGTCGCGGCTCGTCGGCACCCGCCTCGCAGAGGAACGGCATCGCCCCCGGCCGCACGGCGCGCGACGAGAACGGATTGGTCGGCCGCGTCGTCGCCAGAAACCCGGGGCACGCAGGAGACGCCAGCAGTGGATCTGCTCTCTCGGTCGCGATCTCAGCCATCGGCGATTTGCTCCTCCGCCATGTCGACTTCGTCGAGCTCGTCGCCCGTATCGCGGCCCTCGTCGACCACGCGGGCCGAAGGAACCTCGCCCAGGCGGAACCCTTCTTCGGCAACCAACTCGCGGCCGCGCGGCAGAAACGCCCGCACGCGGACGCACCAGCGGACCCGCACCAGGACGCCATCGTAGCTGAGCGGGCTGTTGGGCAGCACGGTGGTGAAGTGCTGGGTCGCCCGCAGGTCGACATAGTGTTCGTCGTCGTTCGTTTGCCGCTGGAAGAAATGGACCGCCAGGTCCTCGTCGCCCTTGCCCTCGGTAAACCACAACACGGAGACTTCGACCGCGCGGATATCGTTGGGGTTCATCACGTCGACGAAGTACTCGCCGGCGAGGGTTTCGCCCGGTTGATATTGGCGGCTGTCGGTGATCAGTCGGAGGGAGACTTGAGCTTTACTCATGGGCTCGGCAGCGGACGGGGGCTCGGCAGCGGACGGGGGCTCGGCGGAGGACGGGGGCGTCTTGCCGGGCGTGACGACGACCGGAAAGTCGCGGCGGAAGTCGGGCCAGCGAGCGACCTCGACCTGAACCGACAACATCCAGTTCAGCGAATTGTTCGGCGAGACGAACGAGTGCATGGCGTCGGCCGGGATCTCGAAGGTGCAGCGAGTTTCGTACGGCAGCCCGGTCTGCACATCGATGTCGGCGCGGGTCAACAGCGGTTGTCGAAAGACGAGCGCCGTGTCGGTCACGGTGTCGGTGCCCTGGCGATAGGTGGCCTTTTCCTGACAGAGCAGAAACACGTCGAGTCGGCGGATGGCCAGGTTTCCCCCCTGGGAAAGCAGGATTTCGTACTCGCGACGGGGCTGCAGCGGATGATCGCTGATTTCCAGCCAGGTGCTGCCGATGCCTGTGGTAATCAACAACTGACGGATCGCCCGGTAGAGCAGCCAGGCCCCGGCTCCGACGAACGGCAGCATGAACAGCGTCAACAGCCACTCGGGCTCGCTGCGGAGATGGCTGCGAATCACGATGACCAGGAAGATCGACACGAACCCGTTCCAGACCAGACAGAAGACGATCGCGCCGAGCAGCTTCATGCCGGGCGTGGTTTCCATGGGCAGACGAAAGGCGAGCGTCGTGCCGGGACTGTCCTTGAGTGCCTCGTCGCCGGGAATGTAGGGGAACTCGTCCGGCTCGGCGGTTGCCGACTCGAACAGATCGCCGGCCGCAACCTGGCGGGCGAAGGCGGAGCGACGCTCGCGCGAGGTGCGCGATTGCACCAGCGCGTAGCCGGTGCCGAGCAGCCCCACCAGCATGAACGTGGCGGGCAGAAACAATGCCAGCCACACCCACCAGCGATAGCCGCGCACCAGCACGACGTCGCCGGGCTTCGCCGGATCGTACCAGCAGTAGTAGGAGCGATTGGACTCGAACTGATCGAGTATCGCTTCGGCCGCGTCGCGCTCGGCATAGGCGGTGTCCATGTTGTCGTAGGTCCACGCGGACAGCGGGCGCTCCTCGACGCGATAGTCGATGCGGATCTCGGGTCGATACATGACCGGCTTTTCGTCCGCCTCGACCTCGACGACGCGCTTGTCGACCACCTTGGCTTCGGCCTGTCGATAGACCTGGTTCACGCGCCAATCGGGTACGATCTGGCTGCGCACGACCAAGACGAGCGCCGTGGTGCCGATCACGAGCAACGCCAGGTAGAAGATCGCTTCGCCGAAGCGACCGAGTCCTTGCGAACCGGTAGCGCGGTCGCCACGTTTCTTGCGTACGAATTTGAAGGTGCGAGCCAACTCGCGGCTCCTTTGCCGTGGGATGGCCAGCGCGAAACCACGCACGGCAATCACCGCGCGCAGACCGCTCGCTGGCCCTCGCATTTGCGAAGCCGCTCATTATAGCCGGACCGCCGTCGCCGCGCGGTGGCGCGACGACTCACAGCCGATCAGTCGCCGCGGCGCATGAAGCCGATGCTGGCCAGTGCCTGATAGACTTCCTGCAAGGTCTTTTCTCCGAAGTTGGAGATTTCCAGCAGGTCGTCGGGCGTGCGGTGGAGCAAGTCGCCCACCGTAAAGATGCCCCGTTCCTCAAGACAATTGGTGGTCCGCACCGAAAGGCCGATCTCGGCCGTGCTCATCGCCAGACGCTCGTCGAGACTCTGAACGTTATCGTGACCGACGGGAATCGGGATGCGACTCATGGGATCCCTCCCTTCTATCAGAGAGATGTGACAAACAATCCTTCAAACCGAACGCCGAGAGGCGACATCGCCAACGACCTTTTCGGCTC
Organism: Planctomycetota bacterium; assembly: GCA_003389215.1. Lineage (GTDB taxonomy): Bacteria > Planctomycetota > Planctomycetia > Pirellulales > UBA7805 > MB-PLM-2. The sequence continues at coordinate 34,787 of QQVP01000011.1, forward strand.
ATCACAACTCTGGCAATATATCACGATTCGCGGCTGGCGCTACCGGTGGTGCCAGGCAGCCGCAGAATTTTCCCCCGCTAGCACGGCCGCGACCCCGTTCATGGCGGCGCGTGGCGGACCGCTATAATAAACGTCGCGCGATGCGATCGCGCACCGTTGCCGTGTGTCGCCAACGTGGTCCGAGGACCGCGGCCCCCACGGCGCCAAGGCCGCAACGAGTTTCCGCTGCCCGCGTCGCTCGAGAAACTACGGTGGATGTTTCGTCCAATTCGTTAACTGCCGCCCAGCGCGAGGCCGTCGAACATATCGACGGGCCCTTGTTGATTCTGGCAGGACCGGGTAGCGGCAAGACACGGGTCGTCACGCAGCGCATCGCGCATCTGGTGCGGCAGGGGGTGCCCGCCCATCAGATCGTCGGGCTGACCTTTACCAACAAGGCGGCGGACGAGATGCGCAGCCGGGTCGAGACCCTGATCGGCCCGTCGCGGGTCTGGCTGGGAACGTTTCACCGCTTTTGCTCGCGGCTGCTTCGTCGCTACGCCTCGCTCGTGGGTCTCGACGAGAATTTTACGATCTACGACAGCGACGACAGCTTGCGGATGCTCAAACGCACGCTCGAGCAGATGGATCAGCCGCCGACGCACTTCATGCCCGAGCAGATTCGCAGCGCCATCAGCTGGGCCAAGAACAACCTGATCACGCCCCAGCAGTACGAGCCGCGACAGGGCCACGCGCTCGGCAGCGCGGTCGTGCGGGTTTATCCCGAGTATCAGGCGCGAATGCGGATCGCCAACGCGGTCGACTTCGACGACCTGCTGCTGCACGTCGGTACGCTGTTGCGCGAGAACGCGGAACTGCGGGCGGAGCTCGACGAGCGCTATCGCTACATCCTGGTCGACGAGTATCAGGACACCAACCTGGTGCAGTACGCCATTGCCCGGGCGCTCTCGATCGACCATCCCAACCTGGCGGTCACGGGCGATCCCGATCAGTCGATCTTTGGCTGGCGGGGGGCGAACATCAGCAATATTCTCGACTTTCAGCGCGACTATCCCGATGTGAAGGTCGTGCGGCTCGAGCAGAACTACCGTAGCTCGAAGCAGATTCTCCGCGTGGCCGACGCACTAATCGTGCACAACCAGCGCCGCAAAGAAAAGCGTCTGTTCACGGAAAACGACGAAGGTTCGCCCGTGCGACTGACGCACTACGCCACACATCGCGAAGAGGCCCAGCGTATCGCCGACGAAATCGCGGTCGAGATTGCCAGCGGACGGCGGCGGCCGAGCGATTTTGCCATCTTCTACCGCATCAACGCCTTGAGTCGGGCCTTCGAATTCGCGCTCCGCGAACGCGGCATTCCCTTTCAGCTGGTCAAAGGCCTGGAGTTCTATCAGCGCAAAGAAATCAAGGACGTGATGTCCTACCTGCACTTGATCAACAATCCGCGCGACGACGTGGCGCTGTTGCGGGTGATCAACACGCCCACGCGGGGCATCGGCAAGAAGACGATCCTTGGCTTGACCGAACATGCTACCCGCTACGGACAGACCTTGTTCGCCTCGGCCCAAGAGACGGGTTTGATCGAGGCGCTCGGCAAACGGGCGGCCACGGCCGTGGGACGCTTCGTCAAGATTGTCGATCATCTGGCCGAAACGGCCAGCGCGCCGGTCGAAGAGATTGTCGGTCGGGTGCTCAGCGAGTCGGGCTATCAGAAGAGCCTGCAGGAGTCGGGGCTCGAAGAGGACGAGTCCCGGTTGGCCAACATCGAAGAACTGTTGACGGTGGCCCGTGAGTTTGACGAGCGGTTTGGCGAAGAGGCCGGGCTGTCGGCATTTCTCGAGGAGACGGCCCTGGTCAACGACGTCGACCAGTGGGAAGAAGAGATCGATCGCGTCACGCTGATGACGATGCACTCGGCCAAGGGACTGGAGTTTCCCGTCGTCTATATCGTGGCGGCTGAAGAGGGCCTGCTGCCGCACGAGCGGAGTCGCGAGGATCCCGATCGCCTGGAAGAAGAGCGGCGGCTGCTGTTCGTCGGCATGACGCGGGCCGAGGAAGAGTTGCAGCTCAGCCTGGCCACGCAGCGTGAGTTTCGCGGCCAGCGGCGACGCACCGTGCCCAGCTCGTTCCTGATGGAGTTGCCCCGCGAGCAGATGAAGGTCGTCGAGCCGGCCGCCGACTGGACGACCGGCGAGTTCGAAGAGGACGAGTTCTTCGACGGCTGGGAAGATGACGACGGTTTCGACGCGACGGATGAGGAGGCGGACGAGAACTTCGACGAATCGCCAAAAGAGTTTGGTGGCGATCGCGAAGAGGACGCGGAGGCAGCGGAGGCGGGCCGCGCCACTGCTCGTCAGGCGGATGCAAAGTCGACGTTGACGACGGCGGCCCAATTGCACGAGTCGCGCGAGCCAACTGCGGCGACCCCGAAGACCAAGTCGGCGCCGCCTGTCTCGCCCGAGGAGTTCCGCGTCGGCATGGCGGTCGTGCATCCAGAGTATGGGCTGGGCAAGGTCGCTGCCCTGAGTGGTTCCGCCACGCAGCGCACCGCGACGGTGCAGTTTGTCACCGCGGGCGAGCGGAAGTTCCGTTTGCAGCACAGCGCTTTGCGTCCGGCTCGCGAAACGTAGGCACGCGACGCGATCGCTTGAACTGGCTGCATGAGTCGCAGCCAAATGAAACACCTATGAACGACTTTCCCAAGATAACCCGCTTTGCCGATGCCGCCGCGCTCCGCGCGCGGCTGGCCGAGCTCGACTTGGAATTGCCGGTCGACGACGAGATTCTTACCGCCGAGGCCGGCTCGCCGTTGGCCGAACCCCATCGCTTCGGAAATCTGCCGCTGGGCAATCGCTGGTGTGTCCATCCCATGGAAGGTTGGGACGCGAACGCCGATGGCACGCCCAGCGAATTGACGTTGCGCCGGTGGCGCCACTTCGGCGAGAGCGGGGCCAAGCTGATCTGGGGCGGCGAGGCGGCGACCGTTGTTGCCGAAGGCCGGGCCAATCCGCATCAGTGCGTCGCCACAGCCGCGAATCGCGACGGCTTTGCCCGCCTGTTGGAAACGGTCTGCGACGCGCACCTGGAGAAATTCGGCGCCACGGACGACCTGGTCGTCGGCCTGCAATTGACGCACTCCGGTCGGTTCTCGCGGCCGCACGGGCCGCAGCTGGAGCCGAAGATTGCGTACCACCATCCGGTGCTCGACGCCAAGTTCGGTATCGACCCGGCGGACGACGGGCCGCTGCTTGGCGACGACGACATCGAACGGCTGATCGACGCCTACGTCGCCGCTGCCGGCCTGGCCCGCGAGGTGGGCTTTCAGTTTGTCGATGTGAAGGCCTGCCACGGCTACTTGATGCACGAGTTTCTTAGTGCCCGTACGCGAGCTGGAAGGTTTGGCGGCGACCTGGAAGGCCGCAGCCGATTCCTGACGACCACGATCGAGCGGATTCGCGCGGAGTATGCCGATCTGCAGGTGGCGGTTCGACTGAGTGCCTTCGACTTGATTCCCTACGAGGAGCGCAACGGACAGGGTGTGCCGATCGATTACGAGCCGTTGCTGCCGTATCGCTACGGTTTTGGCATCGATGCCGATCAACCGCTGGCGATCGACATGCGCGAAACGGTCGCGCTCATCCGTCGCCTGGAGGAGCTGGGTGTGGTGGCCATCAACGTCTCGGCCGGCAGCCCGTATTACGTGCCACATATTCAGCGGCCGGCCCTCTATCCGCCGTGCGATGGTTATCCGCCGCCGGAGGATCCGCTCATTGGCGTGGCCCGGCAGATTCTGGCAACCCGTCGGCTGAAGGCGGCCCTGCCCGAAACGTTTCTGGTCGGCTCGGGCTACTCCTACCTGCAGGAATTCCTACCGCATGTGGCCCAGGGGGTGATTCGCGAAGGTTGGGCCGACGCGGTGGGGCTCGGTCGCATGGTGCTCTCGTATCCTGGGATGCCGGTCGACACCCTCACGCTCGGCAAGACGGTGCGGAAGAAACTATGCCGCACATTCAGCGACTGCACGACCGCGCCCCGCAACGGCATGATCTCTGGCTGCTTCCCCTTGGATGATTTCTACCGCGAGCGGCCCGAAGCGGAGCGATTGAAGGAAATCAAGCAGGCCGCCCGCGGTTAGATCGCTTCTCATCGCGAGGCGCGGTGCGCCGTTTTCAATTCGCACGAAGTGTGAGGCGAGGCTGCGCCGGCGATCTAAGTCCGGTCGGCGCGTCCGACGAGCGCGGGCTCGGTCTCGCCCTTACGATCGCCGTCGCTTACGTCGCCGCCACGCGGAGCGTCGGAGTCGTCGCCATCCGCGTCGCGGGCCGCGAGCACCGGCTCGTCGACGTCGTCCGGACTGCCAACGTCGTCCGGCTCGGCGAGCAGCGGGCCTTCGAGGTCACCGGCGAGCTCGGCGAGCGAGCGGCGGGCCGCGGCAAATTGTTGCTGCGGACTCGGCGCCGCCTGCCGGTTCTTGTTGCATTTCTTCAGACGCATGCTGCAGGCCAGCGACTCGAACGAGTTCGAAATGCGGTCGGCAGCGACCGCCAGATCTGAGCGGCCCCGTTCGCGACGCTCCCACTCGTCGGCCGTGGTTTGCGCCTTGGCCAGGCGTGCGGCGGCCTGACGTGCCTGGCGATCGCCCAACAGATGCAGACCCACGATCATCTCGTGCGAGCCGACCACGCCGCGCGACTTGTTGAAGGTCCGTTTCCGCGTTCCCTCGGCCCGACAGCGAATCTCGAGCCAGTCGCCCTGCCAGTCCTCCGGCACCACGAAGCGACAAAGGATCGTTTCGGTCCCTTCGAAGGGAAACTGAGTGGAACGGGTCCGCTTGATGAAGATGCCATAGCCCTGGTCCATGGTGCCGCTGACCAGGGTCGTGCGTCGGGGCGCGACCTTCTGGTACGTTTCCGAAACCGCTTCCCGCTCGCTGTTGCCCAGGTTGGCCGAAGGGGTCACGCTGGCCTTGACGGGCAGGTCGGGAATCTTGACCGTGCCGGCCAGGCTCGCCCCGGCCGAGTTGATTTCCTCGCTCGTCTTGGTGACCTCGATCGTGCCCTCGACGTCGCTCTCGTAGCGCGTCACGGGCCAGTATTCGAGGACGCGAAGACGCTTTTCGGGGCTGCGGACTTCGTAGTGCAGCTCGTGCACGTCGCCGAGATTGCCCCGGGCCAGGCGGGTCGTGACCAGTAGCTCGGCCTCGATCAGTTTCTCGCCGGGATATTCGTCGGCAAAGCTGGCGGGCGTCACGTCGCGACAACCGACCACGCTGTTGACGTCGAAGGTGATCAGCGGCGAACCGGCAACGGCCACCGCGCTGATCAAGATGATGCCGCTAAACAACGTCGTGCGAAGGGCAGCCTGCCCCGGGTGATTCTTGACGCTCATCGTGCCTCCTTTCCCGAGCCCGAAAAGCTCGCTCGGCTTCGCGAGTTGTTCTCCTGCGCGAAACGTTCCCGTTGGTGGTGGCGAGTAACGCCACGGGAATTCATACGCGTGGCTATGCGTGAAGGCAAGTAGATGCGTTGATCGATCGGTGGTCGAGCCGGTAGATTCGCTGCTCCTTGCGCTGCATGCGTCGGCGCGATCGCAACGATCGGGTAAACCGTGACGGCCCGATTCGCAGGAAGCTGTCTGCTAGCGACCCTTGCTGCACTGCGTGAGCGGCGGTTGCCGCGCGGTATTGCCGACCGCAGGCGTCCGAGCAGAACGAAGCCGAGAGTCAGTCGCGGAGCTGTCCGACGACGCCGACGAGGATCTTGCGCAGCTTCGGCTCGGCGGCGTTGGCCACGGCGATGATCGCCTCGACGTTGGCCGGCTCGAGCGACTCGGGCAGGCACATGTCGGTGACCACCGAGAGTCCGAGGGTGCGCATGCCGGCATGCACGGCAACGATCACCTCCGGCACGGTCGACATGCCGACCACATCGGCCCCGATCGTGCGGAGGAAACGATACTCGGCGCGGGTTTCCAGGTTGGGCCCCGTTACGGCGACATAGACACCCCGGTGCGCGGCGATGCCTTCGTTGCCAGCAATCGCCAGTGCGGCTTCGATCAGTTGCGGATCGTAGGGCGCGGACATATCGGGAAAGCGGGGTCCCAGCCGATCGTCGTTGACGCCGATCAGCGGATTGTCGCCCATTAGGTTGATGTGATCGTCGATCACCACGATGTCGCCGGTAGCGTGCTCGGGGTTCATGCTGCCACAGGCATTCGAGACCAGTAGCACGCCGGCGCCCAAGGCATGCATCACGCGAACCGGGAAAGTGAGTTGCTGATGCGAGTAACCTTCGTAAGCGTGGAAGCGTCCCTCCATGGCGACGACGGCTTTGCCGGCCAGCGTGCCGAGCACGAGCTGTCCCGCGTGGCCGATGGTCGTCGACTCGGGAAAGTGCGGGAGCGACTCGTAGGGCAACGTCGCCTCGACTTCCAAGAGCGAAGCGGCCCCGCCGAGGCCGGTACCGAGAATGATGCCCGCCGCGGCGTCGGCCTGCCACTTCTGGCGAATGACGGCGACGGCCTCCTGAATTTGCTCGACGAGTTGCAGCACGGATGGGTCTCGTTGCGGTTCGCCCGCGGCCGCGGTGTGGGGACTCGTCGAAGTGTTTGCTCGACACGCCGCGGCGATCGAAGGGCGCGGACAGCTAACAATCAGTCGACGTCGTCGTCGAAGTCGGCGTCTTCGTCGTCGTCATCCTCGTCGTCGTCGAAGTCCTCGTCGAGATCTCCGCCCGAGTCGTCCAGGGAGTGGTCGTAGCCGTCTTCCTCTTCGTAGTCGAAATCGTCATCGAAGTCGTCGTCGAAGTCTTCCTCGTCGAAATCGTCGTCGTCGAGGCCGTCGCTTTGCGCGACGGGCGCCACAACGGAGGGAAGAAACGGTTCCGGCTGAAACGACGCGCCTGCTGGCTCGGCTTCCCCGGGGTACGACGAAACTGCGAAATGCGACATTGCCAAATCCTCGACTCCTCACCTGCAAGTTCGACCTGAAATTTGCGACCGCGTAGCTCGCCAACCACGCCACGCCGCTCGTACGTGTCCCACTAGTTTCTGGACCGGCGCCGCTTTGTCAAGCAAGTCGCGGGCAACGGGCGCCGGCAGGGGCACCGCGGGGGTGCGACCGTCACGGGACGTGCCACTGCGGCGGCGGGGCGTTGGCCTCTCGATCGCGTCGGCGGCGACTCCGGGCGGTGGCTCCAGGCGGTGGCTCCAGGCGGTGGCTCCGGGCGGCGGCTCCGGGCGGCGGCTCCGGGCGGCGGTGCCAGCGCGGCCCCTGGAAAGCGGGCTTCGAGACGTGACCGCCGTGAGGGGCGCACGAAAAAGGGCAGAGCCGACGAGGCTGCCGACTCTGCCCAACACGGGGGTGAGAAAGCCAAATTTAGAGCGGCGGGGTGGGTCAGGGTTGTCGGAGTGCGGGTAAACACCCCGCCGCTACCTCCAACCTAGTAGACGCCGCCCCGGGGCCGCGGATTCGGCTTAGAACAAATAGCGAAAATGCGCAAATTGCGTTCACCGACGACCGCTCGTGGCGGTTGTGCCGCTTGTGACCCGCAAAAAGCCGTGTTTGGTGGCCGCACTACGCGCCGGGAGGCGTCAGATCGGGCTGAGAAACCGGTGCCTGATGAGGTTGGTGCAGGGCCAGATCGGGCGTCGGCTGATCGACGCGGCGCTTCGATTCGGCCGCTGCGGCGGGCGATTCCGCCTCGGTGGGGGTCGCCGGCATGGGCTGAGGATCGCCGGCCACCGAACGGCGGAGAACCTCAATTTCCGGATTGTGGGGCTCGCTCTCTCGCCAGCCGTCGAGCACTTCGAGGGCCTCGGCCGTCTCGTGCATGGCGATCAGCGATTTGGCCAGCCAGCGAAAACAGAGGCGTTCCCGGCAGCCAGCCTGGAGGGCCGTTTCCAGGTAGGCCTTGGCCGAGATCCAGTTGCCCTGCACGGCCAGGCAGGCGCCGCGGACTGCCGTGCGGAAGGCCTCGCGGCCTTGTTCGACGCTGAGCAGCTTCTCGACTTCGGCCAGTGCCGCGGGACGGTCGCACAACTTGATGCAGACTTCGATGAGCTGACGACGCACCCGATCGGAGTTGGTGCGGCCGGCGGCCAGCGCGTGTTCGAGCATCTGCCGGGCTTGGGCGTCTTCGTTCTGGAGTTGCAAGGTCAGGCTGAGGCAGACCAGGGCCACGTCCGCCACGTCGCCGAGGTGCCAGATCTCGGGACGTACCTGTCCGTGCAAATGAGCCGTTTCGTAGGCGCGGTGGGCCAGGTCGACGCGACCGGAGGCCTGCAGATAGCCGCCCATGGCGCACAGCAACTGCGTGTCGAGCGGGAACTGTTCCAGGGCTTCGATGCAGAGCATCGTCTGCTGCTCGCGCTCGGCCGCGTCGCGATCGGAGTAGGTCGTCAGTTCGCCGTAGTACGCTTCGAGCATGTCGCCCGATCCGGCCTGAGCGACTCGTCGGGCGTCTTGAAAGCAGACCCGCGCGGCCACGGCGCTACCGAGGTTCATTAAGGCTTCGCCCTTGGCGAGTCGCGGTTGGGGGGCATCGGGGCGCTCGCCGATCTCGGTGTGGGCAATGCGGATGTCGCGCTCCGCCTTGGCCCGGCGGACTGCCGGGTCGAGATCGCGGGCCGAACGGGCGATCCGCATGTCGACCGCTTCCAGACGCAGCCCCGCTTCGACCGCCTTGGGCACGATGCTCTCGCGAATCCTTCCCACGTAGGAAAGCTCCTCGCGGCGCGGCATCAAACGGAAACGCCCGACCTGCTCGCCGGCCACGTTGCCTTCCTCGGGCGGCAAGGTCACCAGCAACATGTAGATGGCCGTCGTGTCGGCCTGTTGATCGAGGAACTCGCGCAGGCGGCGGGCATCGTCCGCCGTCATCGTCTCGCCCGCGTCGAGCCACAGCACCCAGTCGCCGGTGGCGTGCGAGAGGGCGACGTTGCGGGCGGCGGAAAAGTCGTCGGTCCAACTCCAGTCGACGACTCGGGTGGCCAGATGTGCGGCCACCTGACGCGTGCTGTCGGTGGAACCGGTATCGACCACGACGATCTCGTCGGCGATCGCCTGAACCGATTGGAGCGTGGCGGCGATTTGCGATTCGGCGTCGCGGACGATCGTGGCAACCGTCAATCGCGGTCGCGCGCTGGGATTAGCGGACGTCGACATGAGAGCCTCCTTGCCGTGTCGATGGCCGGGCTGCGCTGGCAGCGTGTCTCGTGAAATTGAGCGGGTGGCGGAGTCTATCGGAGTGCCGCAACTCGGGAAAGATCGATTGCCGGCCGATCGGCGGGGGGCCGCTCGCGAAAGGTAGGGGAGCGCGGGTCGCTAGCGGTGCTGGCGCGGCCACGCGCGACCGGCATAGAAAGAACGCCGTATTGGCCGCAGAGCCGCGGCTACTGGCCGCCCGCCGCCACGAAGCGGGCCACGTCCTCGCTCTGTCCCATGAGGATCACCGTGTCGCCCGCCGCCAGTCGGTAGTCAGGCTCGGGTCGGAAGACCATTTTGCCGCCGGCCATTTTGACGGCCACGATCAGCATGGTATGCGGCCAGTCGGCCACGATCTCGTCGACAGAGCGCTCCAGCAGCGGGCTGCCCGCGGTGACGGTAAGTTCGTCGAGTTCGACGTCCATGACGCGGTCGTCGGCCACCAGTTCGAGAAATTCGCCGGTCGAGGGTCGCGTGATCATGGTCGCCATCCGCTGGGCCCCGATGGCGGTCGGCATGACGACGCGATTCGCCCCCGCCTGGCGCAGCTTCTGTGTCGTGCTGGGGTGCTCGCCGCGGGCGATGATCATGGCCCCGGGATTGAGGTTTCGCCCGGTGAGCGTGATGAACACATTGTCGGCGTCGACCGGCAACGCCGTGACCAACACCCGACAGCGCTCGACCCCGGCCGCGCGAAGCACGTCTTCCTCACGGGCGTCGCCCAGCTGCACAAGATGACCATCGCGGCTGGCGTCTTCGGCGGCCTCGGGGCGGTTTTCGACCACGACGAACGAACGACGCTCGCGGCCGAGCTCCGACGCCAGGCGACGGCCCATACGACCGAAGCCGCAGATGATCACGTGCTGGTCGAGTCGTTGAATTCCTTGCGCCATCTTGCGAACTCCCAAAACCCTGTCGATCTCGCCGACGGTAATCAATTGAAGAAAGCCGCCGATGGTGTAGACGGCGGCCGACATGCCGAACACGATCACGCCGATCGTGAACAGCTGAAACTGCCAGGTCGTATCCGGTCTCTCCGTAAAGCCGACGCTGGAGACGGTGATCACGACCATGTAGAGGTCGTCCAGCCAATGCGTGTCGGGATCGAGGAAGTGGTAACCGATCACCGAGCCCACCAGCACCATGGCCAACAGAAACGCGCCCAGTCGGATACGTTCCAGCGGTGTTCTCATGTGTGGTACTCGGCGTTCAGCCGGACGTACTCGGTGGTCAGGTCGGTCGTCCAGAGACGGGCCTCGGCGTCGCCCTCGCCCAGTCGCAGGACGATTTGCACGTCGCGCTGCTGGCGGATCGACTGCGAGACCGCGGCCGCGTCGAACGGCAACGGCTCGCCATGGCGATAGAGCGGCACCGAGTTCAATTCCAATTCTAATTGAGCCGGGTCGAACGAGACTCCAGCGTATCCGGCCGCCGAGACGATGCGACCCCAATTCGGATCGGCGCCGGCGATGGCCGTCTTGACCAGCGGGCTGTCGCCCACGGCGCGGGCGATTTCGCGCGCTTCGTCCGGCGTGCGACATCCTCGCACCAAGATCTCGACGACGTGCGTGGTGCCCTCGCCGTCGGCGACGATGGCCAGGGCCAGTTCTTCACAGACTTCGCGGAGCGCCGCGGCAAAGGCCTCGGGCGACGCGCCGGAGCGCGGCGTCGATTCGGCCTGACCGCTGGCCAGTAGGAGCACGGTGTCGTTGGTGCTGGTGTGGCCATCGACGCGGATACAATTGAACGTCTCCGCGACGGCTTCGGCCAGCCGTCGCTGGGCCACCTCGGGCGCGAGGCAGGCGTCGGTCATCACCAGGGCGAGCATCGTGGCCATGTTCGGCCCGATCATGGCGGCCCCTTTGGCGATGGCCGTGAGCCGCACCGGGCCATCGCTGCCCTCGACGGTCCGCGCCGCCAGCTTCGGCACGGTGTCGGTGGTCATGAAGGCTCGGGCGGCGGCCTGCAGCGCGACGTCATCGTCGCCCAGCTGTGCCGCGGCGGCCGAAATGCCGGCGAGCACCTTGGCTTGCGGTAGCGGTTCGCCAATGACGCCGGTCGACATCACCAGGGCCTGCGACTCCTCGGCGCCGCAAGCCTCGGCCACCGCGCGGCACATGGCGGCCGCGTCTTCGTCGCCGCGGCGACCGGTACAGGCATTGGCGTTGCCCGAGTTGACGACCACGGCGCGGATGTTGGCGGCCGGGGTTCGCTCACGATCGAGTGCCACCGGGGCAGCGAAGATGCGGTTCTGCGTGTAGACGCCGGCGGCCACCGCATCGGCCTGGCAGACGATTACGGCCAGGTCTTCCCGCGTGGCGTCCGACTTGATGCCGCAGTGCATGCCGGCAACCTGAAAGCCGCGGGGCAAGACTGGCGACGAGTCGGGCATGGCAGGTGGGTCGCGTGTGAGTTCGAGTCGGGCGCGGGCTCCAGCGCGGGTCATGGAGCCGGAGCGCGGGGATTACAACGCCGTCGCTTCCGGATAGCCGCACATCAAGTTGAAGTTCTGCACCGCCGCACCGGAGGCGCCTTTGATTAGGTTGTCAAGGCAACTGATCGTGAGCACGCGGCCGCGGACCACGCGGACGGTGATGTCGCAGTAGTTGGTGTCGAGGCTGTCCTTCGTGGCCGGCAGATGCTCGACGACGCGGACGAACGGCTCGTCGGCGTAGAATTGGGCAAAGCGGTCGAGCAGCTCCGTCTCGTCCACCGCATTGTGCGGTTCGCTGTACGTCGTGGTGAGAATGCCGCGGTCCATGGGAATCAGGTGCGGCGTGAAGATCACCTCGACCGACTTCTGGGCGACTTTCGAGAGCAGCAACTCGATCTCGGGCGTGTGCCGATGCGTGCCGACACCATAGGCCGAAACGCTCTCGTTGCACTCGGGATAGTGTGTGGTGAGTTTCAGGCCGCGGCCGGCGCCCGAGACGCCGCTCTTCGAGTCGACGATGATCGGCCGCTCGCCGAGCAGGCCAGCGCGGACCAGCGGGGCCAGGGCCAGGATGGCGGAGGTCGGGTAGCAGCCGGGATTGGCGACCAGGCGGGCCTCGCGAATCGTCTCGCGAAACAGCTCGGGCAGTCCGTAGACCGTTTCGGCGAGCCGCGTGGGGTCGGGATGTTCCTGTCCGTACCAGTCGTGATAGACGGCCGCGTCGTCGAGCCGGTAGTCGGCCGACAGATCCACGACGCGGCAGCCGGCTTCGAGCAATCGCGGCACGAAGGTGGCACTTTGCCCATGCGGCAGACAACTGAAGACGACGTCAGCCCGCTCGGCGAGCTGGGTGGGGTCGAGATTCTCGAGCGTCAGTTCGGTGCGATCCTGCAGAGCCGGGTGGACGCTGGCCAGCGGCGGGCGGCCTTCCTGACGGCTGGTGGCCGCGGTGAGGGTGACGTGCGGATGCCGCAGCAGCAGCTTGACGAGTTCCGCGGCGGTGTAGCCGGTGGCCCCGACAATGGCGACACGGGTGTTCATGGGCGTGTGCTACCTGACCGCGGGCCTGTGGTGTTGTGGGAAGGAAGTTGCCTCGCTCGGACGTTCACTATACTGCCCGCCGAATCGGTGGGCCAACGGGGCGCGAATTGCCGTGGTGAGCGAACCGCGGCCATTGAATCGCGGATGTCGATATGGGATAGTTGGGGGTGCGTTTCGCGTGGCTGCGTGGCTCGTCGACAATTGGTTGGCGAGTCGAGTGGCGGCCGGAAACGTGGCGGGGCGTGGCGCAGTTTGGCTAGCGCGTTTGACTGGGGGTCAAAAGGTCGCAGGTTCAAATCCTGTCGCCCCGACTATTTTTAGAAATCAGCCCTTTGGCGAGTACGTCGAAGGGCTTTCTTATTGTGGGCACTAGACTTACGTCATCGAGCGTGCAGTTCAAAAACACGATTTCGAGGATGCGACGCTTTTCAAAGCAATCTGCACTAACCCATTTCTCTGTAAGGGTTTGAGAAAGTTCAAAAACCTTGCTCGCCAAATCGGCGGTTTCGTCGTGAGCACGGTCGATGGCGTCTCGTTGCAGCTTGATTGACGCGAGGCGATCGCGGAGCTGTGTCTGCTTCGCTGCGTATGAATCCTGGTCGAGTTCGTCTTGGAGTCGCATGTCAAGCAGCCGGTCCTGCTGAGCAACCAAGAGTGATTCCTGTCGGGTGAGTTCTGAGCGCTGGGCTTTGGACTCATCTTGTGAATCCTTTGTCTGCGACGCCAGCACCATGCGGAACCAGTCGCGAACATCGTCGTCCTCAATTCTCATGCTGGCGAACACTTCCAGGACTTGGCGATCGAGTTCCGCTTCCGGCAGGCGGATTCTCGGATGGTCTCCTTTGTTGTAGTAGACGCACCGATAGTAGATGTACTGCTTCGGTCCTGCCTTGGTCTTCTTCGTCTTCACTTCGCCGGTGATGGGATGGCCGCAGTGACCGCACACCAGTCGCTGTCCCCCGTAGGTCAGGTCATGCGACTGATAGATGTGACCACCTAACAGACCCTGGACACGATCCCATGTGGCGCGATCGACAAGGGGAGCATGTTTACCCGGATACCACTGTCCCTTGTGTTCGATCTCGCCGATGTAGGCCCGGTCTTTGAGGATGTTGTGGACCGAACTCCGTGGAAACTTCGGCGTGGACGGACGAAACTGCCTTCCTTCATCTGCAAGCTTGTCAACAAGTGTGTCAAGTGTGTGGTTTGCGTAGGCGAAGAGTTGAAAGATTCGTTTGACGTTGTCACTTGCAACTGGATCGACTTCGACGATGCCACGACCTTCCTTGCGAACGTTGCGATAGCCATAGGGTGCCAACCCAATGAACCAACCCTCACGCACCCGTCGAGCCAATCCTTCCCGTACGTCGACCGATTGCTGCTCGGTGTAGAAACTGGCCATGTTCGCCAGCGTGCGTCGCATCATACGTCCCGCCGGATTGTTCTCCGTTGGCTGCGAGACGCAGATGAAGGGAACGTCGTACTCGGATTCCAGCCGCTCGATCTCGACGAAGTCGAATAAGTTGCGAGCCGCCCGGTCGACCTTGTAGACGAGCAGGCCGTCGAGTTCCATGCAGTGTTTCTTGGCGAAGGCGATCACTTCGCGGAACGTCTTGCGTTCCTCGGTCTTGCTGGCCGTCTCGGCAATCTTGAACAGGCGAACGATCTTGCCGTCGTGAGACTTGGCGTATTGACGCAGTGCATCCTCTTGAATGTCGAGCGAGAATCCTTCGCGTTCCTGTTCACGGCTGCTTACGCGGGCCAGAGCGACGAATTGTTTCATGGCGACGACCATCAGCAAGGGATTGAAATAATTGGCTGGTTCCCATGATCATCGCCAGTGCGTCCTCGGGGATCAACTCCTCTTCGTAGTACCGTTGCCAGACTTCGAGCGTTTTTTCGATCAGCTCAGGCGTCACCCACGACGGCGCACCATCCGGCACCACGACTTGCGGGGTCGCGTGTTTGTCGGTGTTCTTGCGTGAGGGACGAACGGGCATCGGGTTCTCAAAGGCTTAGAACAGTCGTCGCTCGACCTGGTTGCCGAACACAGTCCATTGGGAATTTGGGATTTCCTGGCGACCGAACAGCTCGAGATACGGACCGGGGCTGACTTTTTCGATCAGCTCACGAACGGCGTAGGGCTTCTGGCTGTGACGTCGACGACGATTTATCAACCAGCTTTTTTGAGTGTTGTCGAGAAACGGCATTCGGCCACGGACACCCAGCAGCAGGAACTCGTGGGACACCCTCCAATAGTTGCCCATACCCAGCTGTGGTTTGATCCAGACGAAACTCGATTTGTAGGTGAAGCCCCAAGCACGCAGGAGTTTTTCGGCATCCCAGAGAAATGCATTCGTGGTCCAGAGATGCAAGTGAGCGTTATCGGCTGACAGATTCGCAACCGGCATACTGATGAGCGTTTCCAGGTCGAGTGTCGGGTAGTGGTTCACGGCGGCACCTCGCGAAGCAGTGTTGTCGTAGTCCCACGGTGGGTCGACATAGATCGTGGGAAACCGCGCCCCGAGTGTGACGAGTTGATCGAGATCGCAGACTATGGACGGCAGCATCGAATGCTTGTCGTCTCTCGTGTTCTGCGAATTTTCGAACACCTCGCTCATTCTTCTTCGTTCTCCCGACTCATGGCGTCTTGTGTGGCGATCGTATCGGCGCGATCGCGCATCCACGGGGGGCTGCGACGTTCGGCATGACCCACGAAACATCCGCAACGCGGGCAGCGCAACGGACGAAACGGTGCGAACCACTTGGCGGTGCAAGATTCACAAGCCGCATACCAATACGTCCGTGTCGGTGGCGTGGTCATGAAGCTTGCGGCTCACTGCGGCCCTGTTCGTAAATCCAGGTATGGGCCAGATCGCTAACTTTCGCGACTAGCGGCAGGTCATCGCGGCCGAAGCGTGTCGACTCGACCCAGCTGTCGCCGTTCTTGTAGAGCCGTACGATCGTGACAGAATGGCGATCGCCGTTGCGGGTGTGGTTTTGCCAGATGCTGGCCTTGATCAGACCGAATCGAATCGTATGTGAGGGCGGTTTGGACATGCGTGTTCTCCAGATTGATGAACAGGTGTCCGCGCGCCGGGGGACAAGCCCGGCGTCGCGAACGGTACTGCTAACGTTTCTGATGATGTGACATCTGATGCTGCGCTCAGTAGAGATCGGCAACCTCGTCATACGCTGTACGAAACTCAATACGTCCGTATGGATAATGGGCAAACGCTCGCACAAGCTGCGTGATCGCTGGCCCGTCTCCCATGACGCGATCGAGGTCATAGATGGCGCAACCCTGATGCACGGCATGCTGCAAGGCTCCGAGATGGCGGTCAGTGTCGATGCCAAAGTCGACGATTGTGGCCGGTGAAGGCCACGTGTCTTGGACCAGACTTTCCACCAAACGGCTCGCCATCGACACGTCGTCGAGTGGTCGTTGATGCAACCCATCACCCCGTTTCAGGTGAAAGTCCGCCAAATGAATCCTTCGACATGAAGCGGTGCGATCGATGACCAGCGCACAAAGCTGACATGCAGAGCACTGCATCGTTGCGCTGGTCCCCGATTGATCGAGGAGATTGCAGGAACTGCCACACCGGCAGATTATTGTTGTCTGAGTTGTCATGTTCCTCCTGGCAGCCAAGCTGCGAAAAGATGGTTGATATGTCATTTGCAAAAGGTGTTCGCGCACCGGGGGACCAGCCCGGTGCGGCGAACGGTAAAGACTTGCGATGCACAAACAGCGCGCATCGCAAGTGATTAGTGTTGTGAATTGGTCGGGTTACTCCTCAGGCATTCGAGTGACTACATCACGGACTTCGGCACAAACACGCACGACTCCTTCTTCATTCCCAGCGTCTGCGCCAGGTGATGGCTCAGGCAGCCGAGATCACCGATGAGTTCGGCGTCGAGGTCCGCGTGTTCGTGCAAAGCCGTCGCGATCAACGTCGTCAACTCCGCCAAACTCTCGATATCGTCGGGAGTCATCAGGTGGTCGAAGTCGCCGGTCACGGGGTCTTCACGAAGGATCGCCACTTTCCAGCGTTCCTCCGATTTCCACATCATTGCTCTCAGGTTTCCCACGCCGGCCAGAATCCTGGCCGATTTGGAACGACTCGTTTCGTTTGCTTTTTTCGATGCGTTCATGGCATCTCCAATTTGTTTGTTTGCAAAGGCCCACAGCACAACAATTGGGGACTGTGGACCGCTCATCAGGCTCCCCGCTGACGCCAGTTGCGTCAGCGCGGAGTCGTTTCGCCGAAACAAGTCCTGCGAAGAACCTCCGGGGGAGAAGAGCGACCAACTCTTCTCCCCCAAACCGCGGTAAAAACCGCTGTTAAAACCGACCCATCGGCTCAGTACTCCGACGGCAGCAGGATCGTCGTTGCCGAGCGATCTGCCTCCGTGATAATCCAGAACCGTGTGTTGCTACGGTCGACGTAGGCTGACAGCAGACGGCCGCCGAATGACACCGCATCGTCATTCATCTGGCGGTCATGCTCGTCAACATCGCCCCAGTCCCCATCGAGATGGCGGACGAGAGCTTTGAAGACGTCGTCTTCGTCAATGCCTTCGGCTACTCCACGGGTCATGTAGAGTTGGCCGACGTCGAACTTTGCAACGGCGCGTTTGACAAGTGACATCACATGTCCTCCGGAAAGGGGCCGGTCGGTTGCATCCGACCAGCCTGTGTTGTCATTATGCTGCGTTTTCAGCAGCACGCTTCAGCTCAACCTCGCGTTGCAAGATCCAACTGTGCGCCATGTCCATCGCCTTGGACGCAATGGGAAGTTCGTCACGACGAAACGTCGTGGCGTCCTTCCATTGGTTGTCCTTCTTGTAGAGCCGGGATGGCACGGCGGTGTGCCACACCTCATCCGTCTCCTCCGATCGGTTCTCCCAGATCGTGGCTCGGATTCTTCCCAACTTGACTACATGGATCGGTTCATTCTTTTCCATGACACCTCTCTTTCGTATGTGAGGCTGAGCCTGCGTCGTGCGTCACTCAGTCCTCGAAGTTTGCAAAAGGAACAGCCACCCCATGTGGATGTTCCTGAAAAAAACGGGGAGCCAAAACGGCTCCCCAACCTCCCTGTCAACCGTACAGCAAACCTAACGTTTGGCTGCTCGGAGCGGTCCGCGTTTCGGGGCGCGTTCAGACTCCTTTTGAGCAGCAATGTACTTCTGCGCCGCAAGCAACGCCTTGAGCAGATCGCCGACATCATCGGCATCAAACATCTGCACGAGATCCAACCTGCGACCATTGGGTCTCCAACGGCCAAGACGGACGAGATAATCTTTCCGTCCCGATCGGCGCGTGGGGTACACCAACGCAGCGGCAGAACACGAGAAGAATTGCTCTTCTGGTTTGGCCTCTGGTGACTGGACGTAGGGCTGATTGCATTTCGAGCAAAATCGCTCGCGAATGCCCGCCCGATACTCCAGCCAGCGACCGAACCACGAGTCACTGAACTTCCCTGTCCTTCTTCTTCCACGACGTCTCATTTGCTGGTTCCTCCAGCAATTCAGCCGACTGCTTCCCATGAAGTCAGCGCGGCCTACGGTTTGCCATAAGTCGTTTGTCCATTGTTTTTCCGTGTTCCTGGAGCAAGGAACGAGTGATAACCCTGCGGTGAGGGAGGTGCCGCTGCCCGAAGGCAGCGGCGGTGCGAGGCGTGCTATTCGTGATTTTCGGGATCAAACTCTTCCGAGTCGAACTCCTGTTCTGGCCAAAAGAAGTCGTCGATCATGTCCAGAAGGTCACACGACACATCGTTGACCTTCCACCAGACAATTCGCGACCAGTGGCTTAGCCAATCAGTCAATTCCCACCAGACAGCTTTGATCCCTTCACGTATGCGTTTCATGGTCATCATTCCTCCTTGTTGTTAGTCAATCACTCGGCCGCTGTTTGCGACGGACCAATTGACCTCAACAAACGAAGCTGATGGCAGAAACGGCACTTCTCACTTGACTCGATGTTTTGACATGTTCCTGAGTCGGGAACGGGTGAAAACCACACAGCGGTGGATTCTAGGACTGGCGTTAGCTTGGCAGCGGCGCAATCAGGTTGATCAGTTCCGGGACGATGCTGACATGGATGGGAACCCCGCCAGGACTGGGCTTGTCTATCAACGCACGTCGCACGCGATCGGCTTTCTGCGGCAGCGCGGTCACAATGCGAACTTCAAATGCGCGACGCTTGAGAAAACGCTCAAAGGACGGATCCAAACGATGTTTGCGTACGTCACTTTGAGCCTTGGCCACAATGCGGTCCCAGCGGGCAGCACCACCGGTATCAACTCGGAGAAATCCAAGCACCGGGTCTGACGGTGCGAAGTCGATGTAGTAGTTCAACGCGAGTCCCGATCGATACACATCGGAAAAATATTGGTGGAGCTCTTTCTGTGTTAGTTTGGTTCGGCTCGCCGTCTTTGAGGCACAAACGGCAAGCATCGCGTACGAACGAATCTTGGCCATCTCTGAGAGATCTTCTTGCTCAGGGTTTGACGAGACCGCGTGAAAGCAACTGCGATTCCGATACAACGACGACTCACGAAGGATGCCGTCGCGGGAGAGCTGCTTCAATACGGATTCAGCCGATAACGCATTTGAAAACAGATCGCTTCGGAGCTGGCACAAGGTCGCGGCCGTCAGCAGCTTGTAGCGTTCGGAAAGTCCCGTCGCTGCATCGATCTGGTGTTGTTTCGGACTGTGTGTCGATGTTGCATGCATGTCTTCACCAGAGTTCGTAAGGAAGGTCGAGTGCGGAACAATGTTCGTGAAAGCTGTTGATTTGCTTCGGGGTGTAACGACCTGCGGATTCGATCACGTGCGTCATCTGACCATGGTCGTTGATGAGAAATGCGTCTGGATCTTTGATGCGGAAACCCGCCTTGGGGAGAAAGTCCTCACCGACCCAACGATCCGCTTCACTTGGATGTTCGCGGCGATACACGACATACGCGTCCGCCAGCAGTAGGTCATGGTCACGTTGTTCGATCCGGGGCAGCCCATATGCAACGCCGCCGAAGAGATTGGCCGTCTGCTTCGATGCAGTGAAGACTTCCAGTGGGATCGTCGGGCGGTTCCAGCGCCTTCTCGCAGCGAGCGACAACTCGTGGCAGTCAGGTTCTGGCTGTCCCGGTTTCCACGACGTCAATGGTGCGGTTGCCGCGAGCAGCGGATGTGCATTGATGACATACCGATGAACAAGCCCTGCAGCAGTGAGTCGTCGCAGGTAACGGTGTGGACCGCGCAACGAAGCGTTGTGCGGCCACCAGATCTGAATGGCCTGTGAGACGGATAGCATCCGAATGCGTATGGCCAGCGACTGTAGTATGTCGTAGTCCCGTTGAGTCCAGGCGGTAACGCCGTCTGGGCGGCGGGAACATGCAACAGGAGGAATCACGGAATCCTGGATCATCGGCGGCGTCTCCTGTTCTTTGCATTTGTCGATTGCTCCGTGGAGAAATCCTTCCTGAGATCGGCGAAAGGATCGTTATCTTCGACCTGCGATGCGCCGACGACTTCGGTCGTCACTATAGGACCGCTTGACGTCTTAATGGCCGGCTGCTGACTCATTTCATCCGGAATGAACGTCCCTGTCTGGCGATTCGGCCACGGCGTACGGCGACGACTGTCGTACTCCTCCTGAGAGATGTGAAAGTCAGATTCACAGATCACCGGAAGGCCGCCGTATTGGGCATACCCAGCACCTCGTGAGATATGAACAATGCTTTGTTTCGGATGGTCGCTGGCCAACATGATGTCGTTAGCGCTCAAACGGGGCATCACGCGTTCGCTGATTGACTGAGATGTGGACGTCTTGCCATCGGAATTGGTTGACGATCCGCGGGTCGTGAAGTATTCGATCGTTTCTCCGCTGCAACGTGCCAGTCGCTCACGGTCAGCCGATGAAGACACGGCGAACCACTGGCGATAGCGACAGTTGGCTTCGATCGCTGGTATGAGGTCGATCTTCCCTCGTTTCAGATCCTCCATGCTTTGATTTGCGAGAATGATCCCAACCCCCATGCTCCGTGCGAGCTGGAGCATGTACTCGAAGTTCTGCGCGGCCATGCGCTGAAACTCATCGATGACGAGATACACGGGCACTGTTCGCTCAACTTGGGAGGCCGAAGCGAGCAGGAAATAGCAAACGAATCGGGCGAGCGCTGGGGCAGAGCCCGGTCCCAGAATCGACGAGAGATGAAAATACAGGAGTTGGGGCTTCCGAAAGACGTCAGCCAGGTCGATGGCCTGTTCAATTACGTCGTCCGGAAAGCCACATCCGGGAGCGACGTTGAGCGGTGGGAACGACGCGAGACGCTTGAGCACCTCATGCACATGAGCGCCGTTCTTTCGAATTTCGCTGTGCAGTTCCCGCTTGTCAGCGGAAACCAATACGTGTCCGCAGCGATCCGCGAGTTGATCAAATGTCTTGACGTCGGGGTACGATTTGTACGTGTATTGAACGACTCCGTCGTTGACGGCCGTGTAGAAGTCGGCACCGTATGTGGGTTCGTACTTCAGTCCGGTCGCACCGTTGAGCAAATCGGTTTTCTTGAAACTGTTGAAGCGATGCCAGAACGTCTGCATCATCGGATTGAAGGCAAAGGTCGACAGGTCGTCACGTGTGGTCAGATATTTCAGCGGTAGGTCGATGTCACGTTCATTGCGCAGTCGTTTAGCGGCGGCCATCATCGTGGCAAGCAGTTCTAGCGTGTCGGCCTTGAGGTCGATCACGATGACGCTTGCGTCGCCAAATTGGATCGTCTGTTCGATGAACGGCGCCAAGCCAAGTGATGTTTTTCCGGAGCCGCTATCTCCCAGAAAGTGAGCATGCTCACCGAAGAGCGATCGAGGAACGAGGACGGGACTCCGGTCTGCGACGACGCGTGCCATGTAGTAGGACTTGCGTTCTATAGGATTTGCAGAGTTGCGGAGAGTCGTAACCAGGGAATTCCAATCGTTGGCCCGGACCGCGTGGCGGCGATACGGTGCGGCCTCGGCGAGAACGGACTGCATCAGGACCACAGGTAGAAATAGGGACACGAGGGAAGGAACGACCACCGGCCAGATGAAGCCATCCCGCAGGCATGCTGCCATGACCAGGCTCGCAAGGACGGTCAACTCCACGCGACCACTTTGAGTGCCTGCCGGACTATGAAAGAATCCAGGAACGGATTGAGCCGCGGGTTGGTACGTTAGCCAGGAGCCGAGCGCACTCCAGGCAGCTTTCCAATTCCGCGCGCGGCGATATTCAGGCAGCACCAACAGTGCGGCGACGCCGAACGCCACAAGAACGCAGCAGGCAATGACCGGGTCGCAAAGCCACGCTACGACTGCGACTCCCAACGGCACTGGGGCAAGTCGCATCGATGCCTTGTTCCACCGATCTAGCAATGGACGTGCCTTTGATATCGAGACCGGCGAAGTTACGCAGAGTCGGCACCAGTGCATGACCAGCAGGCGGGAGTAGCAGTAGGCAATGACCCCTGCGTGCAGCCAGCGGTATTCAGGAAAGGCGGGTTGCCAGATTGTTGCCCCAGCAGCGACTGGAAGAGCGATAGAAATGAGAATCGCAATGCCGCGATCGTTAGGGGCACAGCACCTCAGCGCGTAAGTCAGGAGCACGGCAAGACTGGCAATCGCCACAAGAAGTCCACGGCATGCACCGACAGCAGCGGAGTCCACAAACGTGAGCAGGAAGTAGTCTAGGACGTCGACAACGACCACGCCGATCACAACCTGCGTGAATGCCTTGGACTGAGCCAGTCCCGATGAATCTGGGGAGGCAAGCGCTAGTGAGAGCGTCCGTCGCGGAAGAAGCTCCCGACGAATTGGATTGCCAAAGTCCTGGAAGTAGCTGTCACGTGGCATCAGAGCACCTCGGTAGTAAAGGAAGAAGTTCAGGAATGACGGCCAGATGGATTCGCAGCCCAGCCGGCCAAAGATGCCCGTGCAGGGCTTGTTGAATCGCCGCGGCCTTCTCGGTAGTGGCCGAGATCACGACGAGGCGGAACAATTCGCGTTTGACAAAGTCTTCAAACTCTCGACGTTGCTGGCGCAACTGGATGTCCGCCAGACATTTTCGAGCGACGTAGTCGGCGGGTCCGCCCAGGTCGATGCGCAGCAACTCCAGGATCGGTTGTGACTTGACACTGCGAAGACAATGAGGAGCAAGCGTCCAACTGGCGTCGTACCAGTCGAAACGTTGTTGAATCTCATCCGAATGCAGCCGCAGTAGGCCAGTCGCCTGAGTTGCATAGAGCAGAACGGCGTATTCTGTGGGAAGAGATTGTGGGCCAAGTGGATGCGTGCGGCCGATTGGAAGCCCAAATGCCTGAGCGGTCCGCTTCCCCGGCACGAAGTATTTCATGGGGTAGATGAGAGGGTAGCGTCGCAGCCACTCTTCATCGCAGAGGCGCTGTACGACTTTGCAGACGGCACCAAGCTCCTGATCGGCAAAGAACAGACGGTGCATCGTT
The DNA here is from genome assembly GCA_003389215.1 of Planctomycetota bacterium. GTDB lineage: Bacteria > Planctomycetota > Planctomycetia > Pirellulales > UBA7805 > MB-PLM-2. The sequence goes on from QQVP01000011.1 coordinate 57,966, forward strand.
TCCATCACGCCGATGCGATACCGAACCACATGATCGATGATGCGACGATCCCGCGCCGACAGCCGTCGGGGAGTGGTCTTCGCTGAACGTCTTGATTTTCGGGGCATAGGAGTTCACCACATCCGGTAGGGAAGACTGCGGTCACGACAGTCTTCATGAAACTCGCGGACCCGTTGCTGGTCGTACGCACCGCCGAACTCGATCACACAGACCACCTCATCGCGTTTGTTGACGATGAAGCCATCGGGAAGCTTCTGCATGCGACGGGTATGGGCCATCACGTCTTCTCCCCGCCACGCGTCGGCCCAAGCGGGACTGGATTCGGCCAGTTGCAACCAGACCTGCGACACACCGAGGTCGTGGGTCGCCTGGAATCCATTCTTGAGTTCACCATGACCGCGTCCGCCAAGTATTCGAGACGCCTGTTCGGTAGCGATGTAGGCTTGCAGCGATTTGACCGGACGTCGCCGCCAGCGGGAGCGAAGTTGGTAAGCCGCCCGGCTGAAATCCGGATCGACGTCACCCGGATGCCAAACGATGACTGGCTCTTCTATGGCTGGTAGCGGTCGGGCACGGACAGAGATTTGCGTGACCAGGTTCTCAGCTGCCAACTGGGCGAGTCGGCGGCGGGCGTTCGCCTTGTCGTCGTTGAACCAGAACTCGGCAATTTGTCGTTGACTGAACAGACGGACGAACACGGTTAGGGCCTTCAATATCTCGCGGTCACGGTCGGTCATGCGATAGCCACTCATCCTGTAGATCCCACTTTCAATCCAGGGAAATCGACGAGTCATCGGTCGTCTTCCGAGACTTTGACTTACGTCGCGTCTTCGGAGTGGGATTGAGAGCGCGACCGCCTTCAGCGTCGTCGTCCGGAGAAGCTGGCGACGATTGCAATGCCGGAAGTGTGCGACAATCTGCCAGGAGGTTTTGTATGACCGGCTGGGCTTCGGCCGTCGGATCGTCCATACTAAGAGTCTTGGCACGACAGCGAATCTGCTCGGCAAGTTGGGACTTGCCGTCGGCTTCGTACTGCCGCGCGAGATCTTCGAGATAGCTTTGTTGTTCTGCTTCCTGAGCGAGACGGAATGCAGAGAACGTCGAACCGACGACACTGGCGACCGAGGCGACGATCCGGTCGCGAAGTCGATCGAGAAAGGTTTGCAACAGTTTGTTCATATCGATGTCCTTGTGAATGTGATCCATATCCGCGAACAACGACCATTGAAACTGACCGGGGTCACAGGCTGGAGAGACGCTCGCGCATTCTGGCCACAATCTGAGAATCAGCAGATGGCCAGGAAATCCAATGCAAAATCGAAACAGCGGAGCGGGCTCGTCTATTTCGACACCGCGAAGCTCCACGTTTTGCTGGAAGCACGCGGCGAAAGCTTTGGATCGGCGGGCGGCGTCGCAGCATCGACCTGGAGAAACCTTGCCCAGGACCGAGGTGTGTTCCCAAACACGGCCAAGCGCGTCGCCGACTATCTGAAGCGACCTCTCAACGAATTGTTGCGGCCGACAAACGAAGCGGTGTCCGATGGAGAGTTCCAATGGCCGGAGCATCCCGAATGGTCCGTTGTTAAAGGAACACGCACCGGTTGGGAGTACACGTCGAACGGGCTGGGCTACTTCCGTTGCAAGGTCCAACACAAGTTTGTGGGAGACGCGAATGTTCCAGAATATGGCCGGGCACGGTTTTATGATCTAACAGGTGTTTCGGCCGATGACCGGGGTGAGATGCGCGAGTTGCTCACTCGTCATGCCCGTGTCTGTCGCGAATTGTCTGGGTTCCCACAACTCGCTCGCAACAAGAGTGTGCTTCCTGTCGCAGGTGAGAGTTTCTGGTGGGTCATTGACGAGTGGTTCGAGTCAACAACACTCGCCGAGATGATCGACGAGGGGCCAGTCGGGTTGTCGCAGTTGTTGCCGGTCATGCAACAGGTCTTAGATGGTCTTCGCGCAATGCACGAGCGCAAGATCGTTCTGCGTGAACTGTCTCCGCGACGTGTCCTCATTGGCGACGACGGAACCGTGCGGTTGACCGACCTGGATTTGGCGAAACTGTTGCTGCATGGAACAACCGTATCTGCCGAGTGGCCGATTGATCCCTACCGAGCGCCGGAAGTGGAAAGCGGTCAGGCGACGCCGCAGGCGGACTACTACAGTTGGGCCGTCGTATTCCTGCACGCCGTGACAGGCGACATCACGATCGGCGGTCACGACGACGAACTGTGGGAGCAACTTGACCTACCGCGACCAATTGTCGATGTGCTGAAACGGTGCGTGGCATCGATGCCGAGCAAACGACCCCGGTCGATTCAGGAAATCCGAAAGGCACTCGACTGATGACGCTCGACCGCAAACATATGAAGCCGCACATTCTTGAATCTTTGACGGTACTTTCAAAGGATAACTCTCCACCCGAGCTTGGCGTGCATGTGATGAGCGAGTTCCTGTTCTGCCCGCGCGCAGGAATCATCGCCTACGAAACTCGTCAGGGTGACACCGGAGCCGATTTTGAGGCTGCACCCGCGCTCGGCGGAATTCCGATGTTCGAGATCGATCAAATCGAACGCGATCTGGAGGTCCGAAGCAGAGAACTTAAACAGTTGTCGATTGCGGTCGGCGGCTTTGTGGGTGGAGCCGGACTCGTGTACGTGTATCAACCAGCATTGACGATCTGGCTCCTGGTGTCATTGATATTCATGTTACTCGCGACCTACTCGTGGTGGCGCCCAGCCATCACGTCGTGGTTCCAGCTGCGGGCGCGGCTGGCGCAATCTCGCCTGGCCAAGCCCAACGAACCGAACTGGGAACACAAGCTCCAGCAGGAAATCGAATGGTGGGAACTGATTGCCGCTGGTTTCCAGTCGATCAAACTCAACCGACCAATGCACAGCCATGAGATCGGATTGACTGGCAAACCTTGGCGAATTCTTCACCGGGGTGAACTACGCATACCGGTGCTGCGGATTCACGTCGATGAAACGGACGGTTCAATGGGACAGTTTCGTCCTCGACTCCGACAGCAGGCTCGGCTGGCCGCCTACGCATTCCTGACTGAGACGTGCGAACGTGGCAATGCGGATTGGGCGATTGTGATGTTCAATTACGGCGATCGTGGACTTGCCTTCCCACTTGATGACGCGGAATGGGAAGCGTTCCAAACAGGGTTGCCACGTGCCCGGAGCGAGTTTCAACGCTACGAGAACGCAGCCCAATACCGACCGCGACCGACCGATCAAGGCCGCGTCTGTCGGGGGTGCCCGTTTGGCAAGCCACGCCGCGTGGGTCTGCGACCGACAATCTTGAACGGAGTTGAGGTTCTCCCAAGGATTACGACTGATAATCTCAATCGCGAATTCCACTGTACGTGCCACGATCGCTTCGGCGACGAAGTCCCACCGCACAAGCTCGCGCGGCAACTTGGCCTGACCGATTGAATTGAGTCTAACGTACGTGCGTATCTTCGGGAGGCAATTGGTGAGTACCAACGAATCGTTGAGCCAGCCAATCGCAGAATTGTTCCCAGTATCCCTGTCGACGATGACTGCCTGAATCGCGGTCTTCCAATTGGCGATGGACAGCTCGCAGTGCATCCAGCCAAGCTCCCGAGGTGAGGAAACGTTGACCGGGGTCAAGTGCAAGGCCTTTCTGGACAACGTCGTCGAGCTGTCGGCGCAAACGACGCGGAACGAATCGCTCGTGGACGGCTATTTCGCTAGGCGGAACCACAACGTTGTCTGGATCGAAGTACCGAGGCAGTCCCGCCTGCCCTCCCAATCCTTCGAAGGGAGTCTTGAGTGTCAGAAGTTGATAAAGCAAAACGGACGCCGCAAATTGATCCGCCCGTTCGTCGACGCCTGCGGCTGCGTCATGCTGCTGTTCGGGAGCCGCATAGACGGGGCTGAGCCCGTCTCCGGGATGACGAATTCCAGTGCGTTCGATCGGCCACGCACTACCAAAATCGATTAGTGACAGTCGACTCGGCTTTCGTGAGATGATCAGGTTCGCCGGCTTCAAGTCGCCGTGGATGATACGAGCGTACCGATGCATCAGGGTAAGGTCGACGGCCATGCCGTGGACCAACCGCACGGCATGGGCCGGTGTCGGTGGGAGAACCTTCCCACGCTCGATCCGCTGCAAGTACTGGCCGAGGTCGATACCCGGCGTCCAGGAGAGCACAATCCGCGTCCGCCCATTATTTCGGTCAATGTCAAAGATCTGGGGCAGCGAACGACTGTTCAGATTCCGCAGGACTGAGGCGTGCTGGGCCGTTGGTTCTTCATCCGGCAGAACGAGCAACATACGGAGCTGCATCCCGGCTGCAGGGTCGCATACCAGATACCGTGCGCGGGGGGTTGGGGAAAGAGTGCGCAAAACCAGGTAGATCCGCCCTCTCAGTCGCTGGCGATCGATGACGTTATAGGTCTTCCCATCAATCCGTACGCGGTTCTGATTTCGCGGTTTCGAGCGGCGGTTGCGTCTCCCCATGCGCGATCCTGCCCTGCCTCAGACTCGCGCCGGGTGTCGGTGGAAGTGTCGGCGAATACGGTCGCCTGACACTTGCGACCAAAACGGCCCGCAAATGCAACTGTACGTGCGACTTATTGTTCCTTCACGGCCTCCGCCATGGGAGTCATCATGCTGTCGGAAATGCTGGACGCTGGCTCGCGGGCTGGATGCATCAAGCTGGCCGGCCGGAACGACGTTCAGGAGTCCGGCCGCGCCGCAGCGTTCAGCGGAGGCGAACGACCGCAATCGGCCCCAGCCGATTCGGTCGCAGGTCCGGCCGCCGAGGCCGGACCACGTCCCGTTCAGGGACGTTGCGGCCGGTTCGCCCTCGCGAACCGCCGCCTGGTTCGTCCAGAACCTCCGAGCGTTCAGCGCTGCTGGCTTCGCCGATTTTGCGACTATTTGACTCGGCTTTCTTGAGGGTGAAATCATCATTGGGAGAGCAGTCCATCTTCGACCATGAGTTCGCCGTACTTCACAAGAAGCTGCTGTGCGCGACGAACCGTGTCACGCTCCGATCCTGGTCCGAGGGTTCGCAGTGACACAAACGACGGGAATCCTCCCTTCTTACGCATGTTCGCCGGGTGTCCGCCGGCTTGATAGAGAAGATTGAGACCCTCGTTTGAATCATCGAGGGCTCCAGACCCTTTCAGGGCATTTAGTGACGTCGGTTTCATGGGACCGCCCTTGGCAATTGGATTTGACTTGGTCGGCTGAGTGATGGCGCTGTCCAAGAAAGGGGCGAGCAACGATTTGATCTCGGACAGGTCAGCCTGGTACTCGGCCTTCAGTTTTTCCATTGCCATTCGTGCGCGCAATTCTTCATTTCGCTTTTCGATTGCCGCAAGTTCGGCAGCTCTTTCTTGCGTTTCAAGCTGCTCGGCTGCAAGTTCCTGTTCTTTCAGGAGTCTTCGCTGTTCGCGCTGTTCATCGGCGATCTTCGCCGCGAACTCCTCATCCACTTTGCGGATTTCAGCCTGTGTCGTATCGGTCAGTTGCTGTCGAAATTGTTCATCGCGTTCTTGTTGTACGGCAGCGATTGCATCGGCCAACGTCTGTTGACCGGGGTCAAGTCCATCGGCCTTCGCCACAATGAGCTGTAGCACCCGCTCCTGCTGCCGAAGTTGGTCACGCGCGGAGGTGATTTGAGCGGCGAGCGTCTGAAAACCTGCGATGTCCTCAGGAGTCACTACGACATGGATCGACTGGTCCTCATGGGCAAGTTTGATGCGGGCAAAAAGCGTCTCGAATTGCCGTTGCCAGCGATCCAGATCGTCGAATGTTGCCACTTTGAGGCTCGACAAGGCATCGTATTGCTGAACGAGATCAGGGCGTGTGGCAATTCGGCGTCCGACATCAGTGGACGTCAGGGATGAGACCATCGCTTTCCACTCAGTCAACTGCTTCTCCAGGGCCGACATCTCGGACTCGACTCGGCGTCCAATCTCGTAGGCTTCGATCAAGTTGACCCGATTACGGACCCGATCACTCTCAAGTTCGCTCGCCTGCGTCTTAAGAGAATCCACGACGTCCGCACGCTGGCTGGCGTTTTGTTCGAGGCTGTTGAGACGCTCCAGCATTGTCTGAAGTGTCGAGTCATCCAAAGTTTCACCATTGGAAAGCTGATCCTGCAGGGACTTCAAATGGCGATCCCGCTGTTCAGATTGACGTTCGACTTCACCAATGCGATCGATCACCGCTTGCCTTTGCGTTTCCGACTCAGCCCGTTCCTGGAAAATTGTTTGCACGGTGAAATACAGAAGCGGAACAACGAAAGCTATCACGATGATACCGTGAATCGCATTTCGCACCTTACTACCGTCACTGACCTCGTCATTCGATTGCTCGCCGAAGCTCATTGCAGTGGCTCCTGAATCTGTTTAGCAGGGTGGCGAAGCACCGGGGCGTGGAGTAGCACCCCACCGACGACGGCCAAGAGAATCGGCAGGAAGATGAGGTTTCCAAGTGCCCCAAAGTAAGCCAGTGGCAAGCCGACCCCGGTCAGTACGAGAACGAGGCCAAGCACAAGTCCGAATGGTTGCCCGAACGCAAACGGGCGATCACACGCTTGCGCATGAGCGTTTGCCGCAGTGAACGCGCTGTAGGCCGCTGCCAGGATCATTGCAAACGCGAATGCCAAATCGATCAGGTCGCTGACGCCCCAATGCCATGCGATCGACAGTCCCGACAATACAACCGCAGCCGTCGTCCAGATCGTACGCTGTTTCGCGGCGGCTGTTCTCCTTCTGGTTTTCTTTTCTTGCTCTCGCCGTCGCAGCTCGGCGTTGATGTCGAGCGGTCCCCAGCCCGTCAGCACAACGTGATCGATGAGGACGCCTGGTTCGTATTCGAATTCGAATCGATCGATTGTGTTTCGTTGCTCCCAGGCGACGGTTTCGACATCTTGCTCGATTATCTGAGCGCGGACCAAGGTCCCGTCGATGATTCGGACGACAGGTTCCAACCAATCCGGAATTCGGTTGACCAATTCGGCAACCGCTTTAGGAAGCACGACACGCGTATTGGCAATGCTGGTGACGATGGCGGCACCGGTGTGGTATTCATGTCGAGCGATCCGATGCGTGTGGGTGCCGCGATCGACTGCATCGACGTCCTGGATAGCGATCCCGTGCAGACTACGGTTGTAGTGGACAAGACCTTTCTCGATCACGGTGTCCTCACGATCCTGCACGATGACATCGCGGAAGAAGTGGTAACAGCACGTGTTCTGACTGGTCCATTCAACTAGGCCGGAAATTTCGCGATCCACCAATCTGTCGAGTGCATCGAACAAATCCTGAACAAAGCGGTCGATACTCTGACGCAGCGATGTTCTTAACTTTTTCAGTGCGGCATCGGGAGCCAATGCCAGGAGATGGGCATTGACCGGATTCGCGATGGGGCGAATCGCCAATCTTGATTTCTCAATCATGGCGTCCAGCTTTTCCTTCATCACAGTCGCCTTGCCCTCCTCAAACGTGCGGCCCGATTCCTGCCGAAACTCAAGGTTGGCGCGACACAGCAACGGCACGAGTGCTTCCACATCCGAGCGAAAACCCATCAAGCAACTGTGCGACTCACTGAATGCGCTACAGAGTTGCATCGTGGTTCCGTTTTGTGGTTCATTCAGAAACGCCACGCGGCGCGTTATCTCTGCGGTCAGTTGGTCCTGGGTCGCTTGACGGGAAGAGTAGTCCGGAAGTTCGACAACCTGAGCCTCAGGTGTCGATTGGGACTGGGGGTAGATGCGTCCGCGAAATCGGACGGCAGAACGAGTACGATCGCTGATGGCCTCAGACGTTGCGGCGCGCATGTCGACACTCCTGGGATGGATTTGCGAAATATCCCGGAATTCCGGTCCTTAAATGATAAGGTGTGAGCCCGCGAGAGTACAGAATCCTCGCTCACATCGCGGGTTGTGGATGAGGGCTGGCGGGATCGGTAATGAAAAAACGAGGCCAAGTGGCGTGCAGCAACCTGACCTCGGTACTCGAATCGGGTACGACTGGGTGATTCCTCCGACCACTCGGCGATTCCTACGTTGGCACCCTTTCGGAACGAGATTTGGCTTGCAATCGAAACGCCATCACTTGCCTCTTTCCGTCCTGCGGAACTTAGGATGCGTCATTCCCAGCGACGACCAGCCTCCCATGACATCGACATACAGTTCCTGATTCTCACGATGCCTTGCAATGCATTGCCGCATCAGATCGCGTCGGTCCGCTTTGGACATTTGCCGGAAGGTGTTCATTCCGCTCCGAAGTTTCGAGATCACATGCCGAATGACGGCGCGATTCGAAATGCCAATATGACAATCACGGTCGATGATCTGTCGCACGATGGGATGAATGGTCAGGTGCTCGTGGTAGTGGTTCATGCCGCGACCTCCTCATCCTGCTTTGCAGAGGTCAACGCCCTGATGACCCTGGTCGCTGTCTGCTGGATCAATGCCAGTGACTGGCTGAGGACTTCCGTGTCGCCTTGATACAGTTGGATGTAGTCTGAACTATGAGTTGAACAGTCGAGGCCGAGAGCGCTGCAGACGGCATACGCCACAGCTTCTGCCTCAGTTTCCCGGACAGTCATAGTCGTCTCCTGACGACGATCCGCGCCATGTAACCACTCGTGAGCCAACTCATGGGTCAATACTGCGAAACGTTCCGCTGCATCGAGACCTTCGGCAATCACAATTGATCCCTTCTCGGAAACCCCCTTTGTCCCAAGAGGAAGCACTTCGTACCGCAGTTCGATCGCGGATTCACGAACCAGCGACTCCAGACCTTCGAGCAGATCGCCGGGATCACCTTTGATCGGCGCCAGCGCGGGAAGTTCCTCGCCCTCAGTTTGAAGGAGATCGAAAACGTGGACGATTCGGAATCCCCGTACGCCCGACTCCGTCTGCTCACTTCCATCATCTGACTCGACTTTCCGGCGATATGTGAGCGGCGCGAGAATGGCGATGCCCTTCTCTCCTTTGCGTACGTATCGTTTCAGTTCGAGCCACTTGCGAAATCCGGCAACCTGGGTGGCCCCCGGATTCTGCAGCGCAATCAGCATGCAGTTTCGCCAGGAGTAGTGGTGGAAGCGGCTGACGCATTCGATGAACTTCAGCAGTGTTTCGCTGTGTCCGGCTTCGAGTTGAGCCTTCAACTCTGCCAAAGCATCATCCGCCAATTTCTTTGCACGATCTTCATTCATGTCGATTCTCCTTCGAGAAGTAGTTGCAGCCGGCATCTGCAACCGGAAAAGTGAATCGGGCCTGCCGGCGGCCCGCATGGATGCGAGCACGGCAGGTCAAGGTGGAGCCTTTCGCGCGAGCGAAAGCAGCAGCGGACGCCGCCGGCGGTCGCGGACCTTGACCGCCGTGGCAGACTCAGAAGGGCCGCTGACGAACCCCATTACAGCGCACGAGACGCCTTCGATCGATGTCGACCGCCAGAGTGGGTCAATGAAGGCTCATGGCTTGATCAGCAACTTCACAATCGTGAGGTATTGCACACCGGCGACTGGCAGTCCTGAGAGTGCGGTTGATTCTTGCCAATCAGCAGACCGCAGTTCGGTCAATCTCTGGTAAGAGTTCGCTCGCCGATTGATCAGTTGGAAGCTGTGCCGGCGAATGTTGCGTGCCAGTGACAAACGCTTTCACCAATCTCGCTTCCCGGCATCTGGTAAACCTCGAAATTGAACCAATGCACGCCACCGGCTTTCGAGTGGCTGGGACGAGTCAATCGAAAGCGGGGCAGTTACGTGTTCCCGAAGCTACTGATGAGAGAACGGAGTGTGACAGGGATAGCACAATGCTGAGCAACGCGCAAAGAAATGGGGGATGTCGTAATGGTCTTGTTGAACGAGGTAGGGATGTGGCCGCCCGAGAACCGGGCGGCGGATGCATCAGATCGATGCTAGGAGTCCGTGGCGGGCGGCTGGATAGACAAAGCATCCTTTTGGAGTTGCGGCGGCTGCCAGTTCAGCAAATCCGAAAATCGGCTCCACAATTCCTTGATCTGACTGGGCGAAGTGGCCAGCCAGACAGTATCGAGCAGTTCTTCCTTCTCCTGCTGCAACTGCAGAATTCTTTGGCCGAGTTCAGTGGTCGACAGAAATTCACGAACATGAACGTCTCTTCGCCGTTTGATGGCTCTCTGAACTTCGATGGGAGTGCTGTACTGCTGACCAACGTCGTCGATTGGAACTCCCGAAACGCGGGCATACATCTCGCGATAAATTTGTTGCTCGCGTTTGCGAAGCTCACTCTGTGCCTTGGCATTGTCTCGTTGTTCGTCGCGCAACGCCTTGAGCCCAAGCGTAGTCCACGCCTCTTCGTCCGCCTCTTTGTGGATTCGCTCATAGAATCCGGGGTCTTCGTTCGACTGCAACTCTTCAACCGCATGATCGATCCGTCGTGCAATGCGTTCTTTCCAATGCTCTTTTTCTTTCACTGTTAGCGACATGATGGTTTCTCCATTTGTGCGAACCGGCCTTCGCAAGAATTCATTCAATTAAATGTGGGCCTGCCGACGGCCCGAAACCGGGAGCCCACGGCAGGTCAAGGTGGAGCCTTTCGCGAATGCGAAAGCAGCAGCGTTCGCCGGCGGCGGACGTGGACCTTGACCGCCGTGACATCATCAGAAGGGCCGGAGAGGAGTCCCCTTCTGGGAAACGCGTAGGGCCCTGGCTTCTGAGTCATGGGCGGTAAGCATCAATGGGCTACCTGTTCGTGGTCTCTGCTTGGAGCTGCGTTCCAGCGAGCCCCCCGGTCGGACATGATTCGAGGAAATCAACGGTCTTTACGCGGTGCTGGCCAGCGCAGATTGCAACGCAGCACAGTCGTCAACGGAGAACGGGCGACTGGGAAGTGACACGCGGACGATTCCACAGGTGTAGGCCGACAGGGCGATACTCCGGTTGAGGAATCGACGACGAATTGTTTCGGGAGAGGCGAGGCGATCGGACTCGTGTGGGGATTGCAGGAGAACGATCCGCGAACGGAGGTCGTTACTCGGCGTCAGCACGCGCCACCCAAGCGAGTCGGCCATGGATGTCAGGACACGTTCATTGTCGGTTGTCACTTCGATTGATTCTCGATTCCGTAGTGCGTCGATGACTGCGGCATTGGATGTCAACAATGGCGAAAGCGACACGGTTTCACCGAACCGCTGACACGCTCCGCCATCGAGTTCGTCGACAAACCGCATGAGTGGTTCATCGATTGCCCCTTGCCGCATCCACCTCTGTGTCGAATCACGAATATAGTCTGCCGTGGCGGGATGCCCGAAAAAGCCGACGCCCATCGGAGTGAAGGCCCGCAACCATTTGTGGCAACCAGCAATCACAAAATCACAGTAGTTCGACGCCAAATTCAACGGCACATGATTGTAGGCTTGTGCCGCATCGAGAACGACGAAACGCAGTTCGGCTTCATTCCGAAGCCGTTCGACGATGCGGCGAACCGGCAACCGGACTCCCAGATTGTCGACCAACGGTAGAAACAGTCCATCACAACCGTCGCGGACAAACTGTGTGGCGATATTGTCGGTCAGTTCATCAGCGGTGAGATGGCGTTTCAGGATGCGTCGTCGAACCCGTAGTTTCGTGACCTTGTAGCCGCGATTATTGGCGGCACGCCGCAGAATCCGGTCGTAGGCTGGCCAGCTCAGGTCGGTGACAAGAATGTTGTGACAGGGACGGACCAACAGCCGAGCAGCCAGCTTCATCAACGACGCTGCACGAGAAGCGACCAGGACGTTGCTGTCGCATTTAGCGTTCGACAAGGCCCGAAGCGACTGCCGCAGCGACGATACGCCGAGCCAGTCTTCAAGGCCGCTGTATCTATCGCGGATGCCTGACGGGAGTGACGTGAAGCCATCTCTCAGAAAGTCGGTTAAGTACAGCGTGGCACCGTACTCGCCGGCGAAGCGAGCAAAATCGACCGAGGCACGGCAGGCTCGCGGTGACATCAGGCCCAACCGTGCCGTATCCAGATACAGCAATTCGGGCATGGCCTCAGCAACTCCTGAACTGATCGTAACTTGATCAGTGCTGCTGATCCAGTAGGTCTCGGTACGAAGTTGCGTAGACGGCGAGTCGATTCCACACGGTTTCAGCTTCCTGAATCTTCGCGAAGTTGAAATCGAGCAGAAATCGAATCGTCCGTCCGGCCGGATCTGCGGTCTGCATCCCGACTGCGCGCGTCCCATAAATGCCGAAATCACACAACAGTTCCGGATCGTTTTCCAACGCGGATTCTCGGATCAGGCGGAGCCAGATGCCGTAGCGATGTTGTTGGTCGAGCCAGGAGTGCAGCGGATCGACCGGAAAGAGATCCGACGCCGGCCACAGATGGTCCGCGATAATGGCAGTGCGTTCGATACGGATCGTGCCTTCGTCGTGAAGTTCAAGATTGAGTTGTGTGCTCTGCTGTCCAGGTCCATCCTGCCAGTAGTGCGCCGACTCGACGTAAGCGACCGACCGATAGAGATGCAGGCCGGGACTGCGGAGCAGCTCTTCGTAGACGACGCGCCAGCTCTCGGTAGAAGTGAATGCGACCTGCCCCTTGGCCAATAATGCGCAATCAGCGACGATGGAATTCAGTCGGGAGAGTGCAAGTTTGCGGAACGTTGGGTCTGTACGACTGGAGACATCCTTCAGAGCGTCGGCGAGAGACGCATGGAGCGTCGCCAACTCCGGATCGCTCGCCAGTCTGAGCAACAGCTCCAGGAGTGGCGGTTGTTGAGGACGTGCGCGGACCTCCAGCCAGGTCTTCATCACAAGACCAATGAGCGCCGAGACCAATAAACAAAGATAGCCAAGCAGAAAGCTTGTCGGAGCCGCCGCCCAGACAGCAATGGTCAGTCCGGCCAAGCCGGCGGAGACCAGCAGAGGTTTCGACGAATGCTCGCTGTGCGTTGTTTCAGTCGCGTCCATCGATTTAGCGTACGATGCAGACCGTGGCCGTACAACGTACCCAATCCGGAAACGTCTCTGGCAGCGCGCGGTCGCACTCAGTTTGCAGCGTCATCCGCACAAACGGCCGAAACATCTGGCTTGTTGGGCGAGCAATTCCCACGCGCGGCTGCGGCAGCCCTGTGCCAAAGCATTGTGGATCGATGGCAACTCAGACGAATCGAGGATGGCCCAAAATGGGACCGATCCAACGGGATAGGCGATCGGGTAGCTCTCCGATTCGACCGCATCGTCTTCGCTCCTGAGCGTCCGCAAACCTGCTGCGTCAAATGTTCCAACAAACGATCGTAACATTCCCGAGATGTACCACGTTTTTCACGTGCGAGTAAAGGCTTCGCCGACTAAAAAATCTGCACGTTGCTGTTGATCCGTAGTCGCACTTCATCAAGTGCCTGTAGCAATGCTTCTTCCACCTCGTGGTAGTTCCCCTTGCCTTTCGATGCGAGCGTGACCTTCCATCCATTCTCGGCCCAGAAATCAAGTTTTGTTCCACCCGGACGACGTTTCTGTTTCTTGAACTGTCTTTGCTCACGAACGACCTTTGCGGTTTCCTGCGACGTCATTCCACTCACAACTTTCGCCGCGAGTGCCCGACGGGCACCATCGTCTGGAAGCTTGGCAAGTTCATACGCGGATCGTGCCGGTAGCTGCCCCGCATCGATTTGCTGCTGCATGTCCTCGGGCAGATCCAGCAGGGCAAGTGCCCGGCTGACTTTGGACGCTGGTACGTGCAGTGCCTCGGCAACCTGGTTGCCGTTCCATCCGTTCAACTTCATCAGTTGTTCGAACGCCCGCGCTTCCTCGATGGGACGCAAATCCTCGCGCAACAGATTCTCCACCAATTGTTGTTCGAGAATATCTGATTCGGAAAGTCCATCATCAGCGAAATAGCAGTTGACGGTCTTGAGTCCCGCGACCTGAGTGGCTCGCCAGCGACGCTCTCCGGATACGATCACCCATCGAGCCGCACCCTCCGACCAGCGAACATGGATTGGCAACAACTGTCCCTTTGAGCGGATACTGTCTGCGAGCCGTGCCAGCGCCTCTTCAGAGAACTCGCTGCGAGGCTGCTCCGGATCGGGAATCACACGTTCGATCGGAATCGTGCCGATGTTACGAAGACGTCGACGTCCGATGTCGCGCGGTGACGAAACGGGGCTGAGTTGCACCGGCTCGTCGCGAATTCGTGCTCCCATGGATTCATCCAGATGGGCGCTAACGTTTTTGAGAAGACTGCTGGTACTTGCCATAAATCGACATCCCTATTCCGTGAGGCGTTTCACCGACGAGTCACATCAGGCGACGCGACGATGGCCGCTATCCCGAGCGATGCGATCGAGAATCTCACGACTCAATGTGCGTGTCAAACTGGCGGCAACCGAACGTCGGCTACTGAACTCGACCGGCTTCCGGCAAGTCAGTGCAACCTTGAAGGCAGACGCTTCGGGAATCACGGTTTCGAGGACCATGTCGCCATACAGCCGTTGCAGACGCTGCTCATACGATCGATGCACAACCAGTCGGCGGTCATGGCGCGTCACCAGATGCCCGAGTCGACGCAAGCCGGGATTCAATTCGCGAACCTGCTGAATCGCCTGGTGAACAGCACGTAGTCCTTGAGTGCCAAAGTCCTCTGGAGGAACGGGAATCACAACCCAATCGGCTGCGATCATCGCCGTCCAACTGCAACGGTAAAGGTTGGGCGGGCAATCAATGAGGATCACATCGAAGTCCGTTTGCTCCTCGGTGAATTCTCGCAATACGTACTGATCCATTCCCAGGGACGCCGGCAGTGGCGTGTTGAATTGTCCCAGGTGATGATTTGCCGGACAGACTGCAATACCGTCGAATTCGGTGCGGCGAATCAGCCCATCGTAGTTCGTGGCATACTCGCCATCATCGAACAGTCGAGCGAGCGTGCGCTCCGCCGAAAGTTGTTCGATCAGAGTCGAGCCGAAGAACCCTTGGCTCAACGAGCCTTGTGGGTCCATGTCCAAGAGCAGCACGCGCAGGCCGGCTTGGGCAAACGCTCCCGACAGGTGAAAGCACGTCGAACTTTTTCCGCAGCCCCCTTTTTGATTGATGAGACAAATTGTGATCGCTGTCACGCTGGTCCACTCGCCAGAAATGCGAATTGCCCGTGGCAATTTCGCGTAAGTCATCGAATTCTCTTCTCATACGGTGGCACAACTGTTTTGATCTCGTCAACAACTTTCGTCTCAAGCACATTGTGAACTTCCCGGAGCGTGACGTAGCGGCCGCAGGAGAGAGGATCCTTTTGACGTGTGAGACACGGTCTGCCGTGCTATGACCATTCTCAAAAGGTTTAACTGGCTTAAAGGAAGGGATGCGCAATTCGACACGAAAGAACCCGCTAAAATGCGGCGCAGGTCAACTCAGTCTCGTAGAGCATGCCCTCTGCCCACTTGATTCCCGATGTTCACTGGGAACTGACCTAATTCATAATTCGTCGTATCACTACTCCGACAAACAGCGACGACGAAAAACTGCCTCGGCGCGTGTGCTGTGTCCAATGGGGCTCTCCGCCAACGACGAGCTGATCCTCTGGGGCTGCCTGGCGTTGACGTTGGCCGACCCAAACTCGGCAGGGCAACTCTATGCAACGCGACACTATATTCTCCGGCAATTGGGACTCATTGACCAACGACAGCGCCGGGGCGGTCGCCAGTACACGGAACTCCATGCGGCCTTAGAACGGCTATCGACTGTCCGCTATCTGAACGACGGATTCTACGACCCGGTTCGGGCAGAACATCGAAAAGTCGGTTTCGGCTTTTTCAGCTACAGCCTGCCGGTTGATCCAAATTCTTCTCGAGCCTGGCGAATCGCTTGGGACCCCATCTTCTTTGAATTCGCTCAGGCGGCCAATGGTGCCCTGCGTTTCGACCTGACCATCTATCGCAAGCTCGACCCAGCCAGTCGACGACTGTTCCTGTTCCTGACGAAACTCTTCGCACGTCATGAAACGACTCATCCACTCGACTTGACAGCGCTTGCCGTGAACGTCATCGGATTCTCGGTAACCCTGCGGCCAGGAGATCACAAGGCGAAGGTCAATCGATGTCTCCGAAAACTGGTTGATCATGGCGTGATCCGCGATGACGTTGATCCGTTTCAAAAAGTTGGCGTCGGCCAGTATCGCCTGGTCTTAAACCGTGGACCGGCCTGTAACCGACGCCGGCACAAGGTCGAAGCGTTCGAATCGCCGCTGGTGGAACCACTCGCATCGATTGGGCTTGATGGCGGGGCGATCCAACGCCTGTTGCGGAAGTACTCACACCAACTACTGCGAGAATGGACGGACATTACGTTGGCAGCGCGAGAGCGATTCGGGCACCAGTTTTTCCGTCGCAGTCCGGCCGCCTACCTGGTCGACAATCTCAAGGCGGCTTCCCTGGGAATTCGGACACCACCGGACTGGTGGCTGGAGATTCGAAAGTCGGAAGAGCGTCGGCAAGCGAAACTCGCCCGGCACCGGCGCAGTCAATCTGGTGACGGGGCTCAGCGACTATCCCGTGCCATCGAGGCGGTCGATGAGGTCCAAGAGTCCGTCTTTCAGCAATTCCTGGCAGCGGGACAGCCTGAAACCGTTGCGAAGCAAAACGCGGCTCGGTTTGCAGCGCTCCACCGTCAGCGAGATCGAAAATCCTGAACCAGAAAGCAGCTTCTTTGATTCAGGTTGTACTTTGTACAAGTACTTGTACACCATCCCGCGCTCGGTTGTAGTTCCCGAAACAAGCAATGAATCCGAGACTTTGAGTGGACTGCAGACCAGAGAGTCGGATGGAAAGTGCGACGCAACCGACACGTCTTTCGCGAGATATGCGACGCAGGCGACACGTCTCACCATGCGGATTATGCGACGCGTCCGACACGTGTGTCGGTCGATCGACACAAGCAGTTATCCACAGTTGTTCGCAACGTTGACGCGGAAGCGTCTGCGATTCGCTTCGTTCATTTCACGATATAGTGCGACCGTTGCACGCACGTCAATCAGTGCATCGTGGGCTTCGTGCGCGGGTAGAGGAATGCCGAAGTAGCGGCAGAGTGTCCCCAGCTTGTAATCCGGTGGGGGAGTCAACGCTTTGTCTTCATGGAACATCCACATGGCCCGTTGAATAGTACAGAAGACGCGCGGCGACGCGGGCAGAAACAGATGCATGCGATTGAACCAGGCGCGGAGAAAGCCGCCGTCGAAAGCTGCGTTGTGGGCCACGAGTTGCGACACTTGAAACAATTGACCTTGAAATGTCGGTTGATCGATGGTCGCGTGACGCATGAGGAATTGAGCAAACGCTTCAGCCACCACGCAGGCGGAGCGAGCTTCTCGAAGCCAACGTTCGCGCGAATATTGGTTCTTGCGGAGTGATCTTGGGTCGGCGACATTCTCATCAAATCGGAGCTTTGACTCGAACGATTCCAACTCACTCCCGTCGCTGGCAACCGAAATCGCAGCGATCTGAAGGATCGGTCGCCAGGTTTCAAGACCGCCCGTTTCGAGGTCCACAAAGACCAACCGTTCATCAGGAAGCGATTCATTTTCCATTCCTGAGTCGATACCACGGAAAACATTTTCCAGTCAAACCTCGCGACACCCGGACAGAATGCTCTCGAAACCATGACATTTTCAGCGGTACTGCTATGAATCGTCTTGTAGGCGAGAACTCCACTCGCCGGTCGTCATGCTCATGCAAAACGCATTCGCTCGAAATCGGCGGCGATAGCCGTCGGACAAAGAGTGATTGAGCTGATGTCTCCTGACGGAGACGGCAGGTTCGGGAATCGTGGTCTCATCAGCCGCGGATAAGAACTGGAAGCCTTGCCAGCTTCCCGCGTCGTCAGACGCTGTGCCGGCTCTTAGCGCTGAGTACGTGGAGACGCGTTCGCTCAGAGCGATGGAGGCTCGTTGGAGTAATCTCGATAGAACTCACGCTTCCCTCGTATGGAAGACGGGTTCGATGATCGAAGTAATCCCAGCGTTCTATCCAATGCGGCATAGCCGCCTATTGCCCGTAGCGTAGAGTGAGTCGCGACGGGAAAGGGGAAGAAGGGCGATGCGGAAAGACCTCGTTCGCAACTGGTTTGCGAACGAGGCCGTGTCGGTGAAGTGATTGCTCACTTCTTGGCTGCGAGAATTGCAGCAAGCAAAGCGGGTGCAAATCCCGTCCGTGGGGTCCGGGCTTGCCTTTGGCGAGTTCGTTCAACGCAGCTGGCGTGGGGAGTTGTCTTTTGGCGACAAAAGGCACCGGGGCCTGACCGCCTCGGCGACCGGTTCAAACGACCGGCGGCGAAAAGCTCAACCATGAAAGGCGCAATCGAATACGTAAGAAAGCGCTTGCCAGTAAGATTCTGAAGAGACGGTGCCGAACCGTGAATATCCGTGTGGGGTTGGTACCCCGAGCTTCTGGTTTCGTAGGTGGGAAATCGGCCATGCAATGCATGGCTGGAAAGTATGGCTCGCCGGAAGGCAGCACATACCCACGCGGACCGCGTCATCATTGGCGCTAGCAACGTGACTTCAGAGTCGAAGACCGACACTAACGCAGGAAGCACTGCGGCCTCCGAGTCTGGCAGCTCGGTGCATGGTCTGGTCGGCCATGTGAAAGTACGCGTGACTGTGTCACGCAAAACGCCGTAGTGTGGGAGCGTAGCCTGATTAGAACTCGCGGGGAACTGCGGGCGGTGTTTCGAGCGAAGGCTCGGACATGAATGCGCACATTCGAGTGCGTTCGATCATGCGCGGCAAGGCAGTCGCGACCCGTCTGCCGATTGGGAGTGATGTCCCGGTCAAACGGCAGGAACGAAAGGGCTGAGGAGCTTGAGGTTGCACTGTGCAATCGAAGACTCCGTCAGGTGATGTATGGCTGGCGCTCAATGGTGAGCGTCGACTTCCTTGGCTGGCAGCGATGCGGCTAGAGCTGGTTGTTCGGAAGAGCAGCCAGCTTTGGCGGCGGACTGACGACGCACACTCGACTTGTGTCTTGCGACCCGTCGATTGTGCGGCCGAGGTTCTTTTTTGTGGGCACTATGTATTGTGGCAGTGCACTGACGAAACCAGTGTAGATAAAGCGACAGTGCGTGATGCTCGCAGGCTTCTGTGGTGACGATGCTGGCCCTTGGCCGCGACTTCTGTCGTGTTGAGGTCAAGGCAACCCGTACCGCACCACGGTCGCTGATGCCAGGGATTTCTCTCAGGAGAAGACGGCATTGGGGTTGGCCGAAACAACCCCATCTTTATTTGCTTCGCAATTCGCTATGAGGAGCCATGCGTTATCGATGTGTCGCGTCATCTCCGGAAGGGCTGGTCCAGCAGGTCGCAGTGAGCTACCTGCGTCACGGATACTGGTGGTACGTTGCCGGCCGGATTCCAGAACACAAGGATCCAGAAGAGGTCGATCGGAAGCTCATAGCGAAGTATGAGATTGACTTGACAGAAAGGCAACGTGCATACCGCAAGCGTCGGGGCCTCGCGAACATGCAGTACATCCGTTATCGCAACTGGTTCCTGCTGCTCGTGACAGAGGGGCATCACCAATTCAAGCAGCACGAACGCAATCGCATCCGTGACTGCCGCCGGCATCCAATCAAGTTTGAAGGCTATTCGATAAGCTACCGCCGCGCCGGCGTCACGCCGACAGGCGGAGGACAAGCCAAGTGGCATGCCTGCGTTCGAATTGACATGGCGACATACCGGCAGCTCAAGGCTTACTTTCTGGATCGAGCGTGTCACCGATCATCGGAGAACTTGGCTACAGACTTTGCTCGTGTGCCTTTTGCTCGCTATGCACAGGTCCGCCGCCAACTATTGACGATCGCTCGGGCAACCAACAATGCGCGGGCGCGACGTGGATACAGCACACTGCCCTACACGGTCCTTTGCCTTCGTCGTCGCGTTGTACAGCCCTTCCAGCCACGATCATTGGATTCCGACGCCGGCCCGCTCAGGATGCGGGAGGACTAAATCTACGCTCGTATAGGCACACTTGATAACGCGTGGCGATCACGATCCAAGCAATCGGAATGCATTGTACAATGGTTCTTGTAATTCACAAGTTTTTTTGTACGATTTTGGGATGAACAGCAAAGCTCTTATCTCGTGGATTGGCAACACTGACCTGAAGGCGGCGACGGGCGAGTTGCGCAGCGGGGTCGGGCCGATTGCCAACGCCGTGACTAAGCGGGAGTTCGATGAAGTCCACCTGCTCTCGGACCACAAAACCGCAGACACCAAGTCATTTGCGGGCTGGCTGAAGGAACAGCTCGGCATCGATGCCGCCGTCTGGCCGGTGAAGCTCAGCGGACCCACGCGTTTCGACGAGATTTATGAGGCAGCGACCGAGGTTCTTCGCAATCTCGACTCGGACGGCACAGATCGTCATCGCACCTTTCACGTCAGTCCTGGAACGCCCGCGATGGGTGCGGTTTGGGTGTTGTTGGCAAAGACGAAGTTTCCGGCTGAGTTGATCGAGTCTTCGCCGGAAGAGGGTGTTCGAACCATCTCCCTCCCATTCGAGATAGCTGCTGATTACATCCCCAAGCGGGATATCGAAAGCGACGACGAGATTAGACGTCTGACCCAAGGCCTCCCTCCTGAAGTCCCGGAATTCTCCGCGATCATTCATCGCTGCCAGACGATGAAAACCGTGATTGCTCAAGCCCGCCGCGTTGCGATTGAGGATGTGCCGCTGCTGATCCAAGGTGAGTCCGGGACGGGGAAGGAGCTATTCGCTCGTGCGATCCATGCCTCCAGCAGGCGTTCCCAGGGGTCATTCGTTGAAGTGAACTGCGGTGCGATTCCGGCTGAACTCGTCGAATCCGAGTTGTTCGGCCACAAGAAGGGAGCGTTCACGGGGGCGACAGAACACAAAGTTGGATACCTGGAATCGGCTGACGGCGGAACGTTGTTTCTGGACGAGATTGGTGAGTTGCCGCTGCCGGCACAGGTCAAGCTGCTTCGCGCCCTGCAAGAAAAGAAGGTCACTCGTGTCGGTGAGACAAAACCCAAAGAAGTCGACTTTCGCATTATCGCAGCGACTAATCGAATTCTGCTAGACGAAGTCACCGAGGAGCGATTCCGGGAAGACCTTTTCCACCGTCTGGCGGTTGGCGTTCTCAACTTGCCTCCGCTCCGGGAACGACCCAACGACTTGAACCTCCTGATTGATCATTTCCTCGATCGAATCAATGCAGATCGCAAATCAGCTCCAGGCTGGGAACACAAGAATCTTTCTCCTGGTGCAAGAAACCTTCTGAATCAACACCCCTGGCCAGGCAACATCCGAGAATTGTCGAACACGCTTTGCCGAGCCGCGATTTGGTCAGGTGGGAACACCATCGGCGTTGACCAGATTCGCCAGGCATTATTCCCGGTCAAGAAGCAATTACCCGGCCATGATGCAATCCTTAATCGCAGTCTGGGCAACGACTTGGACCTGCAAGAGTTGCTTGCAGAAGTGGCGCGACATTACCTCTCCAGGGCCTACGATGAAGCCGACGGAAACAAGTCGGCTGCATGCAAACTGGTGGGCCTTCCGAACTACCAGACCTTCACAAACTGGATGAAGAAATATGGAGTGAAATCGTAATGGCACACCCGTTGCTTTATGAGCGTTCGTCGCAACCAACTGTTTCGCTCGATCGCAACGCTGCCAGGAATCAAATCATGCACAACGCCACGCTCAATAACTCGAATACAAGTAATGGTCACCGCGTCGCGACTGAAGGCGACGAAACGCGTCTGCATAGTCGCATGAGTTTGAATCTTGTCGTCACTGATCCGGAGGTCTGTTCAGAACTTCGCACCTTTGATTCCGATGATGAAAGGAATCGCTACGCCCTTGCTGCGCTCAGAATCGGTGTCCACGCTATGCGTCAGGCAAGCGGCGTGATCGATGCCACGACTGTTCGAGACGAAGGCACCCGCATCGTGCAGTCGCTGCGCGATGTGTTGACGGATCACGCTAGCCGTTGCACGGGCGACATTGCCAATTCACTGAAGGGGTATTTTGATCCCGATTCGGGCCAGCTCACCCAGAGATTGAACTGTCTGGTCAAACGCGACGGTGAATTGGATGAGCTCCTGCATCGACACCTCGGGGACGATTCCTCGACGGTTGCCCAGACGCTGGCGACGCACGTTGGTGAGCAAAGCCCATTGTTCAAAATGCTCTCGCCAGAGCAGGCTGATGGCCTGATTGCATCCCTCCGTGAAGTCATTCAAGTCGCGTTGCGTTCGCAGCGCGACCAGATCGTCCAAAACTTTTCGCTCGACGATAAATCCTCCGCACTGTCCCGCTTGCTCGCCGAAGTCACAGATGCCAATGGGGCACTGCGTAAAGGGCTTGCCGAGGATGTGGCCGAAGTACGCAATGAGTTTTCTCTCGACAATGAAGATGGTGCGCTCGCCCGGCTTGTCAAACGCGTCGAAGCAGCACAGACAGAAATCTCCGATCAGTTTTCACAGGACAACGAAGACTCTGCCATGTCGCGAATGGCACGTCTGCTTGAGACGGTCAATGGAACGGTTAAGGGTAGCCTGACGCTCGACGATGAAAACTCGCCCCTGTCGCTGCTGCGACGCCAGTTGCTGGAAGTCATCGGGCAGATCGAGAAATCGAACACCCAATTCCATACCGAGATTCGCGAGACAGTAGCGGCCCTGAAGGCTCGCAAACAGGAGAAGGCACGTTCGACCCGTCACGGCGACGACTTTCAGGACGCTGTAGGCGAATTCGTAGAGACTGATGCCAGAAACCGAGGCGACATTTGCGATAACACAACCTGCAAAGTCGGTCGGATTCCTCGATCAAAGACCGGGGATTTCGTGGTAACGATGGGGCCGGAATCGGCAGCAGCCGGGGGCTCGATCGTTATCGAGGCCAAACAGGAACAGGGTTACGACCTCAAGTCGATCTTGACTGAGATCGCGCAGGCCAGAACCAACCGCGACGCAGCTGTTGGAATCTTCGTGCTGTCGTCGCTGGCAGCTCCAGAAGAGATGGAGCCGCTGGCCCGTTACGGCAACGACATTGTCATTGTCTGGGATGCAGAAGATCCACTGACGGACGTTGTACTGAATGCCGCCCTCTCGCTCGCTCGCGGACTTATCGCTGGTCAGTCGGTCGCATCCAAAGAGCGTGCTGCTGATCTCAGCGAACTGGACAAGGCAATGCAGCGGATCGCCAAAGATGCAGGGAGCCTTGGAGACATCATCACCTGGTCGACGACCGTTGAAAACAACGGCAACAAGATCAGGACCAAAGCCGAGCGACTGAAACAGGATCTTGAAAACCAGGTTGAGCGAATAGACGAACACCTCGGGCGTCTTCGTGCCGAGTCAGCGATGAGCGCCTAAAGGGGAACAGAGCGAATGCCACTGAACGAAAAGGAAACCTGCAAGCAGCTGATTGAACCCGCGCTCGAATCATTGGGCTGGGATTTCGAAGGGCAACTGCGCATTGGTCCTGGCCGCGTAAATTTCAGCGGCGACAGCGCGGACTCAATGTATGATCCCACTCAGGCGATCATTGCAGATTATCTTTTGCGTTACCGTGGCGTCCCCTTGGCGATTCTGGAAGCTAAGGGCGAATCGGAAGATGCCGAAGATGGCATGCAGCAGGCATCGCGATATGCCGATCGCCTGATGATCCGGCACTCCATCGCATCCAATGGCCGCGAGTGGATTCTTACCGACAACAAGACCGGTGAATACGAGTCGCTTTCTGCTCCGCCATCCCCGCTGGACATCGTCAGCCGGATGGGCGTGACCATTGACTGGGATCGCTGGGAAGGTGCATTCACAGCCAACTTTCATGTCGACCAAGTGACTCGCAAGAGGACTCGCCCCTATCAGGAAATGGCGATCGCGCAGACGCTCTGGGAATTCGCCCAGGGACGCGACCGCGCCCTGCTCCTGATGGCGACCGGAACTGGAAAAACCTTCACCGTATTCCAGCTCATCTGGAAGCTGATGAATGGCGGTGCGCTCAGTCGGCAGCATGTTCTGTTCCTGACGGATCGCAACAGCCTGAAGGACCAGGCATACCGAGCATTCAACGCGTTTGATGCCAATGAGCGTGTGACCATCGACAAGGCGACAGTCGTCGACGGCAAGCACCAGGTCGGTAAGCTGTTCTTCGCCAATTACCAGAACCTCGACGAGGATCTGGACGGCAAGAAGGTCTACGAACACTACGATTCGGACTTCTTCGACCTTGTCGTTGTCGATGAGTGTCACCGTAGCGGCTTCGGTGACTGGTTCGGAGTGCTGGAACACTTCGGCGACGCATTGCAGCTTGGTCTCACCGCCACGCCTCGCGACCTGGAGGAGTCCAAGCGACCGCTGACTCCCGAGGAGCAGCGTCGCGATACGTATCACTATTTCGGCGAGCCGATCTTCACGTACAGCCTGCGTCGAGCGATCGACGACGGCTATCTCGTGCCGTACCTGCTCGAAGAGCGCGTCACCAACATTGACGAGGATGGGTACACGGCCGAAGACGGCAAACACTACGAAACGAAGAACTTCGAGCGTGACATCGTCATCCCCGATCGCACCAAAGCCATCGCCTCCGATTTGTGGGACGTCTTCGGCAAGTACGATCTGCGTGACGAGAAAACCATCATCTTCTGCGTAAATGACACACACGCGTCGCTGATGGCGGCGGAACTGCGTCGGCTCTCCGGTGATACCAACTACGCGGCCCGCATCACGCGGTCAGAACGCAACAGCCACCAGTTGGAACGCAACTTTGCGGTCGTTGGCAGCGGGAAACCGCGCGTTGCCTGCACGGTCGACCTATTGACCACCGGTTTCGATGCCCCGGACGTCAAAAACGTCGTCTTCGTGCGTCCGCTCAAGAGTGCCATCCTTTACAAGCAGATGAAAGGGCGTGGCACGCGGCTCTGCGAAGACGTCAACAAGCGTTACTTCACGATCTTCGACTACTCCGGTGCCAGTGCCCTGGAAGATGCCGAGTTCGACGGTCATCCCGCGAACAAGCAGAAGGGCACGCTGTCCAAGTCCAAGCCGACGAAGAAGAAGGGCAAGGATGACGAGCCGGAAACACCGAAGCCGGTGGCGGAAAATGTCCACGTCGTCATGTCGACGACCAACCGCAGCATATCCTTCGGCGACGGACAATGGATGCCGTTCGAGGAGTATGCGGCGAAATCAAAAGAGTTCATCCAGACGGTGTCGAGCAGGGACATAAGCCAGTTGCTGGCGATCTGGATCGACAAAAAGAGCCGCAAGGAACTGCGCGAGGAACTCGGCGATCAGGACATCTACACCTCAGCGTTCCGCCACTACCTGGAACTGCCAGATACGGACGATGTCGACATCCTCGCCAAGATCGGATTCGACCTGTTTCAGGTTCCGACGCGCAACGACCGGGTTGCGCGATTCTGGGATGAAGAGAACTCTTGGTACGAAACACAGTTCGGCCTGACGCTCCCGCGTCAGTCCGGTGGCATTCAAACTGGCAGCGAAGATTTCAGCATGGCCGCTGAAGACAGAGGTGCCTTCGAGATTGGCGATAACTGGAAGGTCGACTTCTGGCGGACTGCTCTTGACCACTACTCGCTGTTCGGCATCGACGATCTGGAGCAGGCACGGACCTACGCGGCTCCCCAGTTTGTCGACCAGTTTGGCAGCTTTCAGTCACTGACCACCCGCTACGGCGGAGCCCAACTTTTGAAATCAGATCTGGAGGAGGTCAAGGAGCACTTGTACGTGCCCATGGCCAATTAGAAAGACATCCATGAGCAAAGCGAAAACCAAGAACGGAAACGGCTCGGTCGACAGTCGTCGGCAGGAGGTTCGGCAGATCGTCAAGAATGCTTGCGATCAGCTGAACTCTGAAGGAGTCGATGCCCGCAACTACGTCGAACAGCTGGCCTGGCTGTTCTTCCTCAAGGCTTTTGACGAAGCCGAAACGCGGCGAGAAGAAGAAGCCGCATTTGATGACACTGGTTACGAACGCCGTCTGTCCGGCCAGTACGCCTGGTCATCGTGGGCGGCGAAGACGGACCATCCTGATGAGATGCTGGAGTTTGTCGACGGCAAGCTGTGGATCAAGCTGACCAGCCCCGATCCCAAGAAGGGCTTGGGGGACGATCCATTAGCTGAACGGTTTCGCCGCGTCTTCGACAACGTCCGCAACTACTGTCGTCGCGGTGCGTCATTCGCGAGAGTCGTAGCACAGGTCAACAAGCTGCATTTCAGCAGCGACACTGACGTGCATGTGCTGTCGGAGATTTACGAAGACCTGCTCAAACGGGTTGCAGCGGACAGCGCAGGCTATGCGGGTGAGTTCTATACCCAGCGGCACATCATTCGAGCGATGGTCGAAGTCGTTCATCCGCAGGTAGGCGACAAGGTCTACGACCCCTGTTTCGGTACGTGCGGTTTTCTGGGTGAAGCCGCCGATTACATGCGAGATCCAGAGCGGAACCCGAAGGCGAAGCAGCTGAGCGGTCGTGATCTGGAGAAATTGCAGTCGAAGACATTCTACGGCCTGGAGATCAAGCCGCTCACGTATCTGCTCGGCACGATGAACATGATCCTGCATGGGATCGAGTCAGCCAACCTGGAACTGGCCAACACGCTGGAAGTTCACAGCGACAACATCTCCGAGAAGGACCGGTACGACGTGATCCTTTCCAATCCACCTTACGGTGGAAAGATGGCGCCTGAGTTGCAGACTAACTTTCGGGTTCGTTCAGCCGCCACCGAATGCCTGTTCCTGCAGCACATCATGCGGAACCTCGCCAGGGGTGGTCGAGCCGCCGTGATTATTCCTGAGGGCGTCCTGTTTCGTGGTGGCCCCGATCAGAAGGTGCGTCAGGAACTGCTCGAACATTTCAAAGTGCACACCATCCTGTCGCTTCCGGCTGGTTGCTTCCTGCCATACACCGGCGTGAAGACCAACGTGCTTTTCTTCGATCGCCCTGAAGCCGAGCCCAAGCCGGGCAAGTTGGCGACGAAGGACGTCTGGTATTACGAGCTGACCAACGACGGGTTCGAGTTGAAGCAAACGCGTCGCCCGATCGACGGCGATCAGCTTCCCGACTTCCTCACAAAGTGGAAGAAGCGGACCGAGGGGGACAACTCCTGGAGAGTGCCAGTCGCTGAGATCATCGAACGCGGCTACGACCTGTCTGCCAAGAATCCGAACCACAAAGATGACTACGAGCATCGACCCGCGCTCGAATTGGTTCAGTCGATCCGTGCCAAAGAAGAACGGATCATGGATCTGCTTGGCGAGCTGGAAGCCATTTTGGAGGGTGACGATGCCTAAATGGCCAACCAAGCCTCTCGGCGAACTTTGCCAGCTCATCAATGGCCGAGCGTTCAAGCCCAGCGATTGGGGCAAAGAAGGGTTGCGCATTGTTCGGATACAGAATCTCAATGATCACGCAAAACCTTTCAATCATTTTGCGGGCGACTACAGCGAGAAGCACTACATCGACGACGGGGAAATCCTGCTTTCATGGTCGGGAACTCCCGGAACTTCCTTTGGCTGCTTTCGATGGCAGCGAGGACCAGGATTGCTCAACCAGCACATTTTCAGGGTGGAGGTTGCGGATTCGATCATCGACGGCGACTTCTTCATCTACGCCGTGAATAGCAAGCTCGACGAAATGATTCGACAAGCGCATGGGGGCGTTGGCCTTCGTCACATTACGAAAGGGAAACTGGAAGCAATTACCCTTCCTGTGCCATCACTAGAGGAGCAGCGAAGAACCGTAAACAAGATCAACGAATGCCTCACACGAGTGACCGAAATTGAGAGGCTTCGCCTTGAGTCGCTTACGGAAGCAGAGGTGTTGGCCCCGTCGCTCTACGAGGCAATTGAAGGGGATGGTAAATGGCCGCGTCGGCCCGTTGGTGAAATCATCCGTCAATCTCGTAACGGACGATCCATCAAACAAGGGAATGGATCCAGTAATGGCCGTGTTCTCACTCTAACAGCGGTTCGCGAAGTGTCTCTCGACTTTGATGCCGGTAAGGCGGTTTCAATACCTGATGATGTTGCATCGCAGTTTTCGATCTCTGCTGGCGATGTATTTGTGTCGCGGTCGAATACGCGAGACCTTGTGGGCTTGTCATCCGTAGCAGAAGAGACTCCTAAAGAACGACTCATTTACCCGGATCTACTGATCAAATTGACCCCAAGTCTTGACGTCATTCGACCAAGGTTTCTGGCATATGCGCTGAGAGCATCGGATAGCCGCAGGCAAATCAAAGAGAGAGCCCTCGGTAGCAGCCAAACGATGGTCAAGATTTCTGGTGAGCGGCTGAAAGAGGTAGCGATTCCAGTACCGCCACTGGATCGCCAAGACGCGATTATCGGTCAGTTTGATCAACTGCACGACTTAGCGGCATCCATTCTTAGTGGCATGCGATCTGTCGAATTTCATCGAGTCCGAGAATCCGTACTTCGCAAAGCCTTTGCAGGGGAGCTGTAATCAACGTGGCTGACGTGTCGTCCCACAATGCGATCTGGCAAATGCTCGACCGAGTACGTGCCAATTCCCCGATCTCCGGCAGCGAGTTCGGTGTGGCACTCGCTGCCCTGATCTTTCTTCGCTGGGCCGATTTCGAGGAAGCCGAACGGGAAGCTATCGCCGCCTTCGACGACGTTGACTACGAACCCGTGCTCCCCGCCAAATTCCACTGGCGATCGTGGTGCAATATCCACGATCCCCGTGAGCTCGAATACCCCTTTCGAGAACTCCCCTCGGCGCTCGATCGCTTCTCCAATTCCCGCCACGACGCGATGGCCACTCAACTCCACCGCGTCGCTCCCGCCGTCGAGAAGCTGACTCGTTTACCTGCCGACACTCTCGCCCACCTCATCCACTGGCTGGCCGACCAGCCCTTTGAGACTCCCAAAGACCGGCGAGCACTCCGCGACGTGCTGGATTTCGTGTTGCAGAACACCTACGACAAGTTTGCGGGACAGTTCTTTACGCCGATACAGATCGCGGCCCTGATGGTCGAGCTGGCCAAGCCGAAGTCAGGCGAATCGGTCTACGATCCGTGCTTTGGTTCCGCCGGCTTACTCACCGCAGCCCTGGAGATTGCGGAACACCGCGACCATGTGCGGCTAGGCGGTTCGACCTATGCGCCTGGCAAACAGCCTTTGCATCTCGCCGGTGTCGAGATCAATCAAGATGCGTACGTCATCGGCATGACACGGCTCGTACTCTCCGGTGTCAATGATCCTCAGATTGAGCTGGGGAACAGCCTCGAACGGCTGCCATCCAATAATCCCAACTCCGATGGCTTCGACATCGTCCTGGCGAATCCTCCTTGGGGCATGAAGGTCGAGCTGTACGGCCTGGATCACTACCCGATTCCAATAAAAGATTCATCGTCACTGTTTCTGCAACATGCGATCTCGCAACTTCGGCCTGGTGGGCGGGGCGTGGTAGTTGTTCCACCAAGCCTGTTGTTTCGCTCCGGTCGCGAACAGCAACTCCGCGAATGGCTGCTTCATGAGAACACCGTTGAGGCAGTCGTCTCGATCCCGCGAGGCGCATTCTCTCCGCATACGTCGATCGAAACCTGCTTGCTGCTGTTTCGTCGCGGAGGTACGACAAGGTCGGTACGGATGGTCAGCGCCGAATCAATCTTTGAGAAAAGCGACAAGAGTCAGATCGCAGCAGCCCCTTTTGTTTTGGCTGCGCAATTGGGTCATCACGTTCGTTCGCCTGAGCCGGGCCGCGAATGGTGGGACGTTGATATCGAAGAGCTGGCCGAACTCGACTACGACCTCACTCCTAAACGCCGGGACCGTAGCGGCCTCGAACTCATCCTGGATTCGCTTCCCAAAGAGGCGGAAATCCGTCTGCTCAAAGACTGTTGCACGGTGACAACCGGTCGCAATATCCGATCAAGCGATTTGACCCAGTCTCCACCGAGATCGAACTACGAACCATCGGGCCAGACATTGTTCCCCGATGTTGAACAATCAGAGATCAATCCGCAAAGACCCTTCGAGTTTGCCGATACTCCGATTCCCTACATTCGCATTCGCGATGTGGAAAAGGGACACGCGACCCGGGGTTCGTCATGGCTGATGCCTGCCGTCGCATCCACGATCGAATCGAAATGGAAGCTCCGCGCTGGAGACATCCTGCTGTCCAAGTCGGGCACGATTGGCAAAGCAGGCCTCGTTCGTAACGGAGCGGTGGGAGCAATCGCGGCGAATGGCTTCTTCGTCATCAGAGTCAAAGAAGGGACGATTGATCCGCATTACCTGCTTGCCTACCTGCAAAGCACTGAGGCCAATGCCTGGCTGGAGGATCGCGCACGAGGAACAGCCGCGAAACACCTTTCGGTTGCCTCGATCAAAGAGCTTCCGATCGCACTGCCGCCGCTACAGATCCAGCAACGCACGGCAGATCAGCACCGAAAGTTTGGTGTCGACGCACTGACATATTTGGCGGAGCTACTCACTGAAGATGAGTCTGATTCCCTTGCGGCTGAGCTCAATGACTGGGTATCTCAAAATCTCAAGCGAGTTGAAAGCTACGAGGGTGATCCCGCCAGTCAGAATGTGCTGGAATTGCTTGAGGAAGTCGCAGACTCCCGCTGTCCAATCAACACCTGCAAAGATTGTAAGCACCCCTATTACCTGGACTACTCGACAAACTACATCGAGCCTCCAACCGATTACGCAAAGGGCATCGAGTCCCATTGCCTCGAATGTTGGCTGGGGCTTGAACCCAGGGCAGACCATGTCGACTGCTTTGAGGACGAGACGCCGATTGGACCATGGGCAGTTGAGTTCAGAGGAGTAACGAAGCCCCTCGCAGGCGTTTCGAGCATCCCAGACCCGACGGCTCTGGTCAGCGTGCTTCAGCGAGTTGCATCGCAACTACGCGACACGGCTGCGCTCATCGATGGGAACCTGCCAAATCAGGAGCGAGCGAGGCTCCTTACGGGGCGAGTTGCCAGCCTCATCAATCGCTATACCCAGGCTTTGCTCGAAGACGCCAAGCTGGCAGTCGATGTCATATCGGCGACCGAAGATCACTTTGGTGGGATTGACATTCGTCTTGAGATCCAAAACCGGGGTCGAGTTCCCCTACGCGATGTTCGGTTTTCAATGTACCCACCAATGGACGAGGTCGAGCCACGCGCAGTCGCGTTCATGCAACCGGGGCACCGTTATGAAATCCAGTTCCAGGGACAGAGTCAACGTCTTTCTGACGAAATAAGTGTCGCTGAAATGTGGTCTGATCCAGCTTGGACCATCAGCTGGACTGCAAGAGATCTCGCCGGGGAGGCTGTTGAAGGAACGCGAGACCTGAGCATTAGCCTTGGTTCCGATGAAACTTGCCTGGAGAATGAGCAAGAATCGGCCGGAAACCTGGACAGCAGCCCTTACGTCTGCGGCGATCCTGTTACCCGAGAACGACACGATGTGTTCTTTGGGAGGGACGATCTCCTCAATCAGATCAAACGCCAGGTGTCTCAAACCGGCAACGTTGTGTTGTTGGAAGGTAATCGCCGAGCCGGAAAATCATCGGTGCTTTGGCACCTAGAAGGCGCAAACGGGGTGCCCGGATGGTTGGGTGTCTATTGCAGTTTGCAAGGCACGGAGGGCGATAGCTCTGGCGGCATTCCGACCGCCGAGGTTTTTCGCGGCGTCGCATACGAGATCGTTCAAAGCATTCGCAAGCTGAACGGTTCCGCGGTATTGCCTGATGGCACTCTGCTTGACGGAGAGCGACGGCTGGGGATTGCGAGATCGTTGCGTCAGGGAATCAGCGACGAAAGTCCGTTTCAGGACTTCCGTGAGTACCTCGAACTAATTCTTGAAACGCTTGCCGAACGACAGCTCGGCCTGTTGTTGATGCTTGATGAGTTCGACAAATTGCAGGAGGGAATCGACAAAGGCATTACCTCGCCCCAGGTACCCGAGAACATCCGGTTCCTTGTGCAGTCCTACCCGAGATTCTCCGCCATTCTCACTGGCTCGCGCCGACTAAAGCGGATGAGAGAGGAGTACTGGTCTGCATTGTTCGGGCTGGGCACGCGACTCGGCGTATCCGCGTTGCCGTTTGAAGCAGCGTCGAGACTGGTCACGGAGCCTGTCGCTGGCCGCCTGTCGTTCTCAAAATCTGCTGTCAGCCGCGCCTACGAATTGACCGCCGGGCAACCGTACCTATTGCAGTGCCTGTGTAATCGCGTTTTCGACATTGCTGCTCGAACCGGAGTCCGCTCGATCACTGTTGATCACGTCAACGATGCCGCTGATGCATTGGTTGAGGACAACGAGCATTTCGCCAGCCTTTGGGATTACACCGAGTTTGATCGGCGTCGATTCCTGCTCTATCTGCTCCATCGTGAGGAGAACGGCCCTGATCCAATGCGGCTGGGTGTGATCGAGGCGAAGCTGGAAGAAGCCGGAGTGGAGCTCCGTGAAGAAATAGTTATCGCCGACCTTGAGTACCTGAGGGAACTTGAGCTTGTCGATCTGCACGGTGAGTCGTCGGGCGCGTGGTATTCCCTGACGATTCCCATGATGGGGCAGTGGTTGGACTCGCAGCAGGATTACGAGGTTCTTCGCAGCCGCGCGCGAGCCGAGGCGGAAGATATCAGTGGCAAACTCGGTGAGATCGCAGGCCTACGCGGCGAAATTGAAGAACTTGAAGACTCAATGGATTCTGAAGATGACTGATACTATGTTTCCAATTCGTAGCACTGACCACGTGCCAATGATCGGGCGACAAGCCTTGCTGGATTCGATATGGGGCAAGCTGACAAAAGCATCGCCGGACAATCTTTCGATTGTTGGTCCCAAAGACATTGGCAAGACCGTCTTGCTGAATGCTCTTGTGGAACGTGCAAAGCAGGACGACTCACCGTATTCGCTCGTCATCTATTGGCAGCTCGGCTACGCGCCACCCCAATCTGATCATGAATTCATTCAGCAGTTAAGTGATTTACTATTTGCTGCGATGGGGACGGACACAAACACTTACGCAGAGGCGAGAAGTGAAATAGAGAAAGGGCGTGAAAGCGATGCGGGTGTGTCCTTCATGCTTCTCCGCGAGATCATGGAAGACATTCAGAACTACCTTGAGAAATCGGTTCTGATGATTTGGGATGGTTTTGACAAGCCGCTCAGTCAAGCGCTGCTAACCGGTCAACTTTTTGGGAATCTTCGTGATCTATTCTATGGAAAACGCCACCGTGTCGTGACTGCAACACGGAAGACCCAAACGGAACTGGCGAGAAATAAACAGGTTGAGGACAGTCCATTCTGGAACATGTTCGACGTCAATCCGGTCCGTGTAGGCCCCTTTGATGAGAACGACATTGAGCACGCATTGAGCAGTGCCTTGCTGACAATCAATCAAGGGGGAAGAAAAGAGCTAGCGAATTGGACTGGTGGCCACCCGGTGCTCCTGCTTTCGCTCCTGAACACCTTAATGGCCTCGGGTGACAGCGAACTGACCAACGAGCACGTCAATGTCGCGGCTGGAAAGGTCGCGTCTGAACTGTCCGACTTTCTGGATAAGCTGTGGACAGAGTGCACCGCTTCTGCAAAGAACGCATTTCAGTTAATCGTCGAAAATGACAGCCTGGACAAGGATCGTATCGGGAAAGAAGAGACACGCTACTTGCTCGCTCGCGGCTTCGCCGTTCGCGACGGCGCAAAGATAAAGTCCTCGTGTCGATTGTTTGAGCAGCATGTTCGTGGGGCTAAGCCCGACACCGGCACGTTGGACCGCTTGTTTGGTTCGTGGGAGGCCTATCAAAATGAAATTCGCACGCTCCTTGAGCTGCGAATGAAGCAAATACGCATTATAAATGCTCGCCTCCACAAGTTGGTAAGTCAGTGTCTTGGCGACATCCCGGATTACCCAGATGACTGTCTCAATAATCTCACTCGAATTGAGGAATTGGCGCTCGATCTCATTTGGCAGCATGAATTTGACGGGGCACAGGCGATTCCGAACGATCTTGTGGCGTACTGGACGCAACACCCTCGCGATTCTGACAAAGTGATCAAGAAACGCATGGAAGACAATGACTGGGATCTGCCACGCGACAGGCTCAAGCAACTCGTCATTCTTCAACGGCTGACCGGCAGTGCACCGGACTTCGAGGCAAAAGCCAAATCAGTGTCGAAAGACACATATGTGCTTCTAAATGCCATTCACCAGTTCCGCAACCGGACGGAACATGCCGACGGCCAACATATACACGTGGGCGTCGCAGTCTCCGGCGTTCTTCTCTGCATTGAGCTCTTGAGCTGCCTGGAAAGAGAGTTGGGCGGGACTGCAGGCCAGATCACAACCGGAGGTACAACGTAGTGAAAGCGTCCGAAGCCAAACTTCTGGAGTTCCTCAAAAAGTCTCCACAATTCATTATCCCGATTTATCAACGAACTTACTCGTGGACGGAGCGGGAATGCCTTCAGCTTTGGGAGGACATTCTTCGAACGGGGCGAAACGAGAAGGTGTCGGCTCACTTTGTCGGCTCCATCGTTTACATCGAGAAGGGGCTTTACCAGGTGTCCAGCCAGACGCCGCTGCTGGTCATCGACGGGCAGCAGCGACTTACGACGATTGCTCTCCTTCTGGAGGCTCTCGCCCGCCACCTAGGTGACGGCGAACCCGTCGATGGGTTCTCGGCCAAAAAAATCCGCAATTACTATCTGCTTAACCCACTAGAAGATGGCGAACGCGGCTTCAAGCTCCTGCTGACTCAAACGGACAAGGCAAGCCTACTGGCGATCGTCCAGCAAAAGAATCAGCCCACTGAAAAATCGCTGCGAGTGACTGAGAACTTTGCATTGTTCGAGGAGCAACTCCAATCGATCGGTGACGACATCGTTGCGCTCTGCAACGGCTTGGCGAAACTGATCATCGTCGACGTCTCACTTAATCGTGATCAGGACAATCCGCAGCTGATCTTCGAGAGCATGAACTCAACAGGCCGGGAACTTAGCCAGGCGGACCTGATTCGCAACTACATTTTGATGGGCCTTGAGCCAGCACATCAAACAACGCTCTATGACGACCACTGGCGGCCCATGGAAGTTGCCTTTGGCCAGGAAGCCTACGGGAGCCATTTCGACAAGTTCATGCGTCATTACCTGACGCTCAAGACTGGAGATATTCCGAATGTCCGTGCGGTTTATGAGGCATTCAAATCACACGCTAGATCGCCAGAAGTTGTGACAATCGGCGTGGACGGCCTAGTTGCCGACATTCACACCTTCGCTCGGCACTACTGTGCGATGGCGCTTGGACAGGAGACGGACAAATCACTTGGCGCAGCCTTTCAGGACTTGCGTGAACTCAAGGTCGATGTTGCTTATCCGCTTTTACTTGAACTGTATCACGACTATTCCACTGGGCTGCTGTCTGTTGAAGACTTCCATTCTGCAGTGCGACTGGTCGAGGCGTATGTTTTCCGACGCGCTATCTGCTCAATTCCCACTAATTCGCTCAACAAGACCTTCGCGAATTTCGCTCGTGTCTTGAAGAAAGATCGGTATCTCGAGAGCATTCAAGCCAACCTCTTGTTGCTTCCATCATATCGACGATTTCCGAGTGATGATGAGTTCATGAGAGAAATCAAGGTTCGCGACCTTTACAGCTTCCCGCGGCGCAGCTACTGGCTGCGACGAATGGAAAACCACGGACGCAAAGAACGCGTGATGGTTGATGAGTACACCATCGAACACATCATGCCGCAGAACCCAAGACTATCCGCGAAATGGCAGGAGTCGCTCGGTGCGGAGTGGCAGCGGGTCCACAAGGCCTGGCTGCATACCCTCGGGAACCTCACACTCACTGGATACAACTCCGAGTACAGTGACCGCCCTTTCACCGAGAAACGTGATATGCAGGGCGGCTTCAAGGACAGCCCACTTAAGCTGAACGAGGGACTCGGTACCCTCGACGCCTGGGACGAGGCTGCTATTCAGCAGCGGGCCAGTAAGTTGGCGGGACGAGCCGTCCAAGTTTGGCAAGCTCCGAGTCTTGGCGAGGAGGCGTTGGAAGCCTATCGCCCAAAGTCAGAGAAGCAAGCCGGGTACACGATCGAAGACCACCCGCAACTAGCCGTCGATGCGTCGATGCGTTCTTTGTTCGAGGCGTTTCGAAAGGAAGTACTGTTGCTTGACCCTTGCGTCACCGAGGAGTTTCTGAAGCTCTATGTCGCCTACAAGGCAGAAACAAACTTTGTCGACATTGTTCCTCAAAAGAGTCGCCTTCGACTTTCGATCAACATGGAATTTCACGAGATCAACGATCCGCGAAGCGAATGCAAGGATGTGACAAACCTTGGCAGGTGGGGTAACGGCGACGTGGAAGTCAGCCTGAGTAAACTCGAAGACCTCCCCTACATCATGGGTTTGGTCAGGCAGGCGTTTGAGAAGCAGATGGGCAATGGAGACGAGAATGGTTGAGTTCAACCTGCCCCGCGGCGTTTCCTGGACTTCGATAGCGCGGTTGCGTAAGGCCGTCATCGAATCGACGGATTTGAGCCATGCAATCCGGGTGAGGCTCTCGTGTCGCAACCCGCTCGTGCGTTTTTGATTCAGGATCAATTATGGAACAACAGAAGGAGATTGTCGACGTATTCCTCTGCCATAACGGTGCGGACAAGGATTGGGTCCGGAGACTTGGGGAACAAATCGAATCGGAAACGTTTGATGGAAAGTCCACAGGAAGGTCGTTGCGGGTCTTCTTCGACGAATGGGATATCGACGTAGGTCAGAATGTTCCCCAGCGGTTGAACATGGCATTGAAGGCAAGCCGGTACGTCGCAGTTATCATTTCTCCGGAGATGCTCGCAGCTCCCTGGCCAACCTTTGAGTGGACGCACCTCGTTGCCGATGATCCTACCAATCGCCGAGGCAGGATCATTCCTTTGTTTTTTCGGGACTACTCGTTCACAACTGACACTTACGCTGAGTTGCCTGCACCATTCAAGGCGTTGAATTGGATCGATTTCCGGTCGCAAAATGATTTCAAACAAAGTTTCCAGAAGCTAATCCGCAAGGTACGGGACCTGCCCCCTGCCCGAGGAAAGCGGCGTCGCCCTATTGCTTCGGAGAGTGGAAGCGTCCCGCAACCACTTCACAAACCGTCTGACGAGTCCGCAGCGGCCCCGGACAAAGTGTCGGATT
This sequence comes from Planctomycetota bacterium, assembly GCA_003389215.1. Taxonomy (GTDB): domain Bacteria; phylum Planctomycetota; class Planctomycetia; order Pirellulales; family UBA7805; genus MB-PLM-2. The sequence continues at coordinate 95,135 of QQVP01000011.1, forward strand.
TTGTTCTAAGCAACCTGCTCCCTGTTGAGGATTATCCCAAGACTATCTGGGTGGCTCCTACCGATGCAAGAATGCCGAAGCATGTAAGGGACCAAGCTGGTGACACGTCTGCATTCGTCCTGCAGGACAAGAAGCTCTTGACGTTCTCGGATCTCACGATTGAAGGCCAACCGCTGCGTGCGGTTGTCGACCAGTCGAAAATTGAATCGAAGCCGGTTGGGGAATGGCGTGATGATCAAGTCCGTTGGCGGTGGATCGTCACGCTCTTGAACAAGTGTCTTCGGTCACACTTTGGTGGATTACCTATCCGACGAGACGCAAAAGGGCGTTACTACTTTATGCCAAAGCATGGCGAAGCTCGCCTTTGGAAGAATGGACACGACCCTGAACGAACTGTCGCGGATCAAAAAACGAATGCGAGGGGCGACGTTTTCTGGGTCCATCACTCTGCACGTCTTGCATTTCAGACACTCGGGGATGCTATCTATCTTTGCATTGAGCCATCGTACGTCTTTACGACCGACGGTAAACAGCCTCTCGAAGGTAAATCGGTGGGACCGCTTTCAATCAAATGGGGTGGCAAGGAGCGAAACGCTGCAATCCTAAGGCACGTCGTGTTTTGGGCACGCACTCTGTCGAAGGGGGGCACCAAGATTGAGATAGAGACTGGAGGACTACCAATAACGCTCTCGGGCATACCGGCCTTTGCGAGAACTACCTTTGGAATTGAGTTTGACCACATTGGCATTGGAACTTTGATTCAGCAGGCAGAGGACGAACTAGCTCTAGCGGCTGAAGCAGTGTCATCATCCACTGACCGAGGCGATGAGGCAGAGGATGAGGACTGACCAATGAATGAGAAGCGAAGCCAACGAAGCCAAGGTCGATCACGTGCACAACGCTTGTCCGAATCCCTCTTGCGAGCGTCAGCCCCTTCATTTCACGCTCGGCATATTGCAGAGCCGAAACTCGTTTTCGCCAATCAGCACTTATGCGAAGACCCGAAGACAGGTTTATCCGAGTATGGCCCCGCTGCTCTCGACGGAACTCCCCGGACGGCTATTCGCGTTGGCGTGATCGGTAGTGGGGACTCGATTCAAAGACTAGGTAACTGGGTTGAATCGGCGCGTTCGCGAATCTATCCCGGACTGAACTCAAAAGGGAAACCGTTTGACCCGCTGTTTGCTCCGAGCTTTCCGGGATTCGGTTTGGATAGTCCGTACAGTTGTGAAGTCGAGTTCGATGATCGGCTCACTGTAACTCTCACCGAACGGGAGCTCACCATGATAGTCGCTGCGGGTGAGTTTTCAGCGCGAGTGCAGGTCGCGGTCGAGTTGATCTCGGCAAAACTGAGTGTCCTTGCCGACCGGGAACCTGCCCCTGACGTTGTTGTGTTGGCAATGCCGAAGGATGTGGAGGACGCGATCGGACCAGAAGCCCGCGCAGGCCAAACTCGACCTATTCGGCTGACGCCTCTTCAAAAAAAGGAAAGAAAAAGACGGGAGGAGGACAAGCAGCGAGGACAGTTGCTACTTCGATTCGAGTCAGAGGATGTATCGGAGCCGGTGACTCCTTCAAACCAATTCCGCGACTTTCACAACAGCATCAAAGCACACGCAATGAAAAGTGGTCTGGCAACGCAGCTTGTCTGGCACAGCACTCTCGCTCGTTCGCGCGGCAAAGAAGATCCCGCTACGACGGCTTGGAATTTCTTCACAGCACTTTACTACAAATCTGGAAACGTGCCGTGGCGTTTGAATTTTGGAGCAACTCGGACTTGCTATGTCGGAATCACGTTTTATCGAGAATCGTCAGATCCAGGCGCTCCCACGCGAACATGCCTCGCTCAAGCATTCTCAGAGAGTGGTGAAGGTCTTGTTCTGCGGGGGGAACGGGTCACGTGGGATAAGGAGCGCGACAGGAAGCCGCACCTCAACCGCGCTGACTCGGAAGCAGTTCTTCGGCGAGTCTTGGAGCTGTATCGGGATCATTTCGACGAAAGGCCCCACCGTGTGGTTTTACACAAGACATCTAGATACTGGCCCGAGGAACTCCAAGGATTTAGAGCTGCGTTGGACGACATCCATTCATACGACTTCCTTGCATTAGAACGAAGAGGGCTTCGTTTTTTGAGGCTAGGAAAAGAACCGCCGGTCCGAGGAACCATGATTGAACTTGGTGACCGCGACTACCTCGTGTTTACCCAAGGGTACGTGCCTTTCATCAGGCAGTACCCTGGCATGAGGATTCCGAATCCTCTTGAAGTTGTTGAACATCACGGAGACTCTTCTGGTGAACGCGTCTGTACCGAGATCCTGGCGCTCACAAAACTGAACTGGAATACTTGCAAGTTTGCCAGTGGCGACCCAATCACAACGTCTTTTTCGAGACAGGTGGCGACCATCATTAAAGAGCTGCCAGAAGGAGTGACGCCCGCAACCAAGTATCGCTTCTACATGTAAGTGCTATCGACCATAGGATCAACACATCTATGTCCCACAAGGGCTTTATCCCATCGGCGGCGACCTTCATTCGACAGATTCGCCAGAATCTGTCTGAGGGAAGGTACGCGATTGGCGATACTGGCTTTCCAATCATCAAAGAGCTGGTCCAGAACGCAGACGACGCGACTGCGTCGACCCTACACATTGGTATCTCGCAACCGCCAACAGGCCTTGAGCACCCTCTGCTGCAGTCACCAGGGATGTTCGTCATCAATGACGGCAAGTTTGAGAAAAGCGACGCTGCGAACATTCGCCGTTTCGGCGAAAACACAAAATCGATGGATGCCGCCAAAATCGGCAAGTTTGGCCTGGGGCTGAAAAGCATCTTTCACTTGTGTGAGGCGTTTTTCTTTTTCGGAAAAGTCAACGATGGCGCCTCGGAGAAGTTCATCGCTGACGTGCTCAATCCCTGGTCCGACCAGACCGATAGCTTTCATCCAGACTGGGATAGATTCTTAGAGTCCGACCAGAGAATCGTGCTGAAGAGTCTTCTGAAGCATTTCGGCAGTCGGGATTGCTTCTGCATCTGGATTCCATTGCGCCAGCAAGAGCAGCTAAACGGCAGTGAGCCCATTATCAAGTTCTTTCCGGGAGACGATTTGCCCTCCTGGTTGGCTGCGAATGAGCTCTCGCCGGAAATCGCCAAACTCCTCCCCATGCTTGAGCACTTGAACTCAATCCATGGCTGGATGGGGCTCGGTGAAGACGCGGCAAAAGAATTTGAAGTGTCGCTGGGAAACGGCAGTAGTCGAAAGCACTCCTTCACGGAACTCAGTTTGAAGGAGGAAGCTTTATTTCACGGGAATGTGTCAGTAGCTCGGCGACGGGGCAACAGCGAGGTTGTTGTATTTTCCGGTTGTGAGCTGAACCCTGGTGACGAGGCTCTGATTCGACTTGAGGAAGACAATCATTGGCCCAGCGATCTAGGTCGGGATCCAGAAACCGGCATTGCGACCAACGTGCGAGAAAAAGCCAGGCAGCATGCCGGCGTTTGTGCATCGTACAGAAGGTACCAAGCAGGTCACGGAAGACTCTCGATCAGCTGGGCAGTGTTCTTGCCGTTGGGTGAGCCCGAAATTCTTCAAGTGCCAGAGGTTCCGCTGGATCTTTCTCTGTTCCTGCATGGCTATTTCTTTGTCGATGCTGGACGTAATCGACCAATCGGCCTGCATGACCGCAGGGTCGACGCTGACAATCTGCGTGATGACGAACAACTCCGCCACAGCTGGAACCAGCGGCTCGCTGATATTGGAACCCTTCCACTGATCCCACGTTGCCTGAGTTCATTGACTGACGGGGCTGATGCCAAGCTCAGCAATGAGGAACTCTATGCCGTGACGAAGGCGCTGCAGTGGTCCGACTTCTTCCGAGAGTTCAGGAACCAAATCTGCAGCAGAAACAACTGGGCCAATGTGTGGAACCCGGACCGTATCCGCAGCTGGCAATTGCTCGAGTCTCAGGCATCGCTCTTCGAGCTTCCTGGATGCTCGAGCAAGGATTTGCCGTTTGAACTTTTCTCAGCTCTTGAAGACGTAGTCGATGAGCACAAAGTAACGCAGGCTGGGTGTCCTCGGCTCTTGAACGATTCCGTCAAGTCGGCCTGGTCAGCCGATGTCGTGAAGTTGCTGCTGGAAAGCATTGACTCAGCGCAACTGATGACTTCCGTCGATCGCGCCAATTATCTCTGTGATTTCCTCGAGAGCATCACTGACTCGGTTCCTGGCAGTGTACGCGATCCGATTTGTCGGATCATTCGCCAGGGGTTGGCGCAGTGTGGATTCGTGAAACCGAAGCAACTCGGCGTGCCACTCGCCAGACTCATCTCCTTCATTCCTCCGGACAGTCGTTTGCCCTTGGACCTGCCGGAGGAATTCTCGGATGCACTGATCCGCCTGGTCAGTAGTCGGGAGCTGGATATTGTCGTCGTGCCTGCAGAACTCGATTCCACGAGCAACCCAGGACGGGCGAGGCTGCGACCAGAGGACTTGGTCTTGGTGCTTGGCTGTTTAGCAGAACAGCAAAATCAGAGCTCGGATTCAGCAGAAAAGGAAGCAGTAGCCACTTTGGCGGCACAGCTGATCAATGCTGCAAATGCTCGCGAGGAGGCACTGGCCGCAGTAGCGGATTTGCCCCTTTTCATTGCGAAAGACTGCCGCAGCAGGCAGGACAAGCTGGTCTCATGGAACGACGTCGTACGACACCGTGACCAAAAGACACTGTTTGTTAACCCTTCACCGAATGCCTATTCACTTCAGAAGGCTTTTGACACCGAAACGGTGCTACTCATCTCTAAAGACTGTTTTGAAGCCATTTTTCCAGGTGAGCCCCCATCGCAGTGTACTCGGGCAATGGTCGTTGAGACTCTCGGCCGACGTGAAACGCCGGTTTTGGGAACACCCGCAAATCGCTTGGAGCTTTTGAAATTCATGATTGGCTCGAGAAGCGAGCCTGGGCAGAGTTCCGCTCATTATCGAGCTGTTCGCTATCTCTTTCACGGAGAGTCTGCTGAGTTCGAGTCTTCGAGTTCGCTGTTGATGACGACGGGAGCCCAATCAGACATCTGGCGACGTATCACCTCCTTTTCCCTCAGCACTCAGCAGGCGGAATGGCGACTTCTTGACCCAGTGTTCGCTCCCATCTTGTCTGGAGAAAATCAAGACAACTTCACAATCCGGCAAATTAGTGCTGAGAGCGCCATCCCACTGATTGTCGAGGTGGGCCCTGACGCGTTCAAAGATCTCCGGCCTTCGCCAACTGAGTACGCGACTCTTCTGAAAGAGATTGTGGATGACAACTTATGCAAGCGTCTTGCGATTCACCAGGATCTCGGAGGCGACTTCGTGTCGATCGGCGACGACTGCTACTGGGAAAGTGACATCTCGTTGCCCCCATCCCTGGAGCATGGCGTAACGATTCTGCGACGAAGTGAGGACGAGGGGATTTGGCGACGGCAAAGAGACCTCGTGCGTTGCCTTGACTCCGCTGCTCTGATTGAGATCGTTCTTGATTCCGCCAATCCCGCGAACCATTGGCAGACCCTTGCTGATGCAATCGTTGAAGTTCCGTTCCTGCCCGAAGAAAGTCTACGGAAGCTTCGGACATTACAGTGGTTGCCGCTTCGCGACCAAGGCTACGCCTCTCCTGAGGACATCATTCACCTCCCGAGAATATCCGACGAAGTTGCTCGGTTAACGGCTCAATTCCCTGGCATCTTCTACGAGCCCGGCATGTTGCGTGAGGAGATCCAGAATCATCCCAGCTGGGCCAAGATCTCACAGCAGTTGATACCCGGACAGGAGTCCGCCCTGACGATGCTGGGAGTACTTTTACTTGAGGATCAGCAGAACCACGTTGGCTCACTTCGCGCCGCGGTATTTGACGATTGGCGAGAGGTGGCATCCGGAATATCGGATGACTTGCTCCCGTGCGGAGAGCTAATCGGGCACGCCTCGTCGCATTACCCGAGTTCCACACGTCGGATTTTCGAGCAGTTATCGAAGCCCGACATTAAGCCTGAGAGAATTCAGGTCTTTCTTGATCACTTTCAGCTGCGTCACCAGAAGGAAAAGGCTGCCCGCCGTAGAGGTTATCTTGTAGCCGTCTTCAATGACTATCTGCGATTGAAGGTGGAGACACGCGGATACGGTAGCGCTCTGACAGATCAACAGCTGCCCAACAGCCTGGGCAGTTGGAAGCTGGCGTCCGAGCTGTGTTGCCAGAATGATGGAGTTGATCCGTCAAGCGTTGTTGATCAAACCACGGAGGAAGTCCTGTCGAGTTCGATGCCAAGTTCGCTGAAGTCGGCAGGATTGAATTCGTCTTTCGGCGGCCTCGACGATGGGCAGGAACCCGATTGGTCGACGATTCAGCCTGAGATTGACGCAGCCGGACACCGGCTCAGAGACTATTTCGAGCCGTGGCGCGATATCGTACCGAATGAACAGATTGGTGGATTCCTGGCGCTGCTCGGAGACGACCCTGAGATTCGTAAATGCGCGGAGGAGTATCTAGGTAAGAATCGGACGCTTGATGAGACTCGAATCAAATTTGGAATCCCGGATTGGAAGGACAAGACGGGGACACTCGTGGAAGATGCGCTGACGCTCATTTCAAAGCAGCGCGTCATCGTACAGGCTGTTGCCGACAAGAGCGTTGAGGTGTTAAGCCTCATGGGAGCTCCGATCTATGTGCCACGCAATGAATCGCCGAAGAGTGTTTTCGTCAGCTATGGGAAGCGTAATTATCCATTCCCTCACACGGTAATCGATGGCAAGAGAATTATCTGCTTTCGACTCAACGTAATCGATCCGCGGCGGCAAACAGAATCCGATCTTGTCCGACTTCTGCGGGACTCGGCAGTTCAATTTATCGTTCACGCATACAACCATTACGAGTACCAGACTTCTTTCGGGGCAGCATGGGATGAACTCTCTGAGAGCGATCAGCTTGATATCAGCATCGCGCAGGAGCGGATCATTGAACACGGCTTCCTGATTCTGGACCAGCTTGGCTTACGCGGTGATCCTCAAGTTGCGGCAATCCTTGATCGCTGGGATGCAGCCGACCGTCTTTTAGCTGAACAACGCTCAGGGGCTGAGCAAAGTTCGGCGAGCAGCCGCAGAAACCCTGACATCGAACTGCGAGCGGCAAAGACGGCGCTAAGGGAAGTCCTGGAGAATGACCGGTCCGTTCAAGTACGCATCCTGGCGGCGATAAAACAACGCGTTTCGGAACATTACCAATACACCCAAGCGGCGGTACCGTTTGAGATCTTTCAGAATGCAGACGACGCGTCACTCGAATTCGCGAAACACTGGGACTTAACGGATGCCGAACGCCAGGCATCACAAACATTTCATGTGGATGTGACAGAGAACTGCCTGACTCTCGCGCATTTCGGACGTCGCATCAACCAATATCCTCTGGAACGTCGTGATGCCACGATGGGGTTCGATAATGACCTCTGGAAAATGCTCGTGCTGTCTTTGTCAAACAAGGTGCATTCGGAAGATGACGGGAGAGCTTCAGTTACCGGCAAATTCGGACTTGGATTCAAGAGTTCATACCTCATTTCGGATCGTCCTCAACTTCTGAGTGGTCGACTCGCATTCGAGGTAACCGGGGCGATGTATCCGCGTCGGCTCATTGCTGACGAGCGGTTGAATCTGGACACATTCCGCAAGGATAAGCTTGGAGGAAACGCTCAGTCCACGATCATACAGCTGCCGCTGGCAACAGCCACGTCGTCGGAGATTCTGCGGGACTTCACTCGCCTTGCACATCTCGCGGTCGTGTTCGCACGTCAGATTCGGTGTTGCGTTCTTAACGCAGGGGAAGGAGAAGCAACATGGGACCCGAAACGTCTGGATCGAATCGAAGGAGGCAAGGTCGGCAAATTGTCGGCTCTTCAGTCAAATTCTAATCCACAGTCGACTCAGGGACTCCTGCTTGAGTCGGCTCACGGTTCCGTTTTGTTTGCAATTAATGCTCGCAGCATCGACTATTTCGATGATGATGTTCCATCGATTTGGGTGACCGCGCCCACTCGCGAGTTCCTTGGTCTCGGGTTCCTCATCAATGGTCCATTCGCACTGGATGTCGGGCGGGCACAGCTCGCTCGTGAATACGAGCAGAACAAAGAACTCGCAACTCAACTTGGAATCACGATTGGTGAACAACTCTGTCAGTTGTTTCAGGCAGCGGATTCCCAGGAAGGCTGGAATTCCCTTCGCGAAGAGTTAAGGCTCGCAGAAGATGCCTCACCCTATGACTTTTGGGATTCCCTATTCAGCCTACTTGGTACTGGTATCGCGGGACGAGTCCAATGGGACACGCCAGCCGACAATCTGGTCCGGGAAGTGTTTTGGACGGACACCGATCGTGGTGCAGCAAGGCTTTACCGAAGTTGCCAAGCCGTCCCATCAAGAATGCGTGGGGCGTACCAACGGCTGATCTCCACATCGCAAATACGATATGCCGTCTCCGGCCTATTGTCAGACGAACCAGAGATCTTCTCAGCGATTTCGCAGTGGGAGGCGTTTCAGGAAAACGCAGGTCCGGGTGCTGTCGTGTCATTCGCACACGTCTTTGAACCCCTTAGGCAGCTCGCTTCAAGATCTGAATTGTCCGTGTCCCATGTCGGAACTCTCAGCATTCCAACGGTACTTGGCTGGGAATTCAAATACGGCGAGTTCGCGACACCAGAAATCGCAGCCCGGATGGGCGAGGTGCTCACGAAAAAGGCGTTAGAACTTATGTCTGACACCGAGTATCGCGCCACTAGGGAAGTTCTGGATGCAGTGCAGTTCAAGGGGCGTGACAACCGGTTTCATCCAGGCAGAGAGCTGCTGATCGGTCACGAAACAGTACTTGAGAGAGACGATCGCAGGGACGACGAGCGATTTCGAGCTGAGTTCGCTCCCGATGCGCGCGTGCTAAGCGAAGAATACAGCGGTACTGGGATTGCGTTCTTTGATGTTTGCCGCGATACGCTTGAGGCCCCGGCTCGAGTCATGGCAGAGTGGGTGATTCAAGCGAGTGAGATTTCGCAACAACGAGCGGCATTGGAATACTTAGCACGGGGACAACTCTCAGATGCTCTTTTAAATGAGTTGAAACGGCGGGGGTTTGAGGGTACGTGGCTGGCCGATCTGGCCAGCTCAGCCGCCTTCAGAGCACTCGATGAGTCTACAAGAAACCGACTGTTCGATCTGCTGCCTCGGGATGCACGCCCCAGGACCGACTGGGATGCTTTCTTTGGTGAAGCATCGCCTCAGCATTTCAGCGATCCGGAGACGGTTCTGACTGGCCTCTATGATTGGTGGATTGAAAATCGAGACACGCCGCAGAAGCAATTCCATAGTCGGACGTATCTGGAGGAATACACACGACGAACTTATCCATCGGGAACCCCCAAATTTCTGCCTGCTGAATCTTTCAGCGATGACAAGCAACGCAGGACGGAATGGACGACGCTGTTTCTGTTAGCACTGATGCATACGATCGGGCGTGCCCGTCCGGGGCAACATCGTGAATTCATTTCCAAATGCAAAGATGAGGGGTGGCTGGAACTTTTCGCCTCTTCAGAAACGGATAGCGAACGATGGATGTCCTTTGTGGCAGATTATCTCGAAAGACAGATTGAAGAAGCTGAATACTTCCATTGGATGCGTCAGTTTGTCGGCATCTTTCAAATGTCGCGTTACCTGGACGATTATATCGAGCTATTCCTCGCGATCGACCGGATCGATCGTCCATTCCAATTGGTTGAAGTTCTCCATTCCCGTTCGAGCAGCCTGTTCCAAGGAGGCGGAGTCAGCGTGCCCCCGCTCTCTCGCGTCCTGGGACTTGGATCGTGTTTTGTCGTTCGAGAGTTGGTACGTTTGGGCGTCCTTGAGTCAGAACATGCGATCGATCACTGCTTTGTTCCGGTCAAACGCGTGCGCGACGTCTTCCAACGCATGGGCTGCGATGGACTGGATCTTCAGGTCCAGCGATGGGCAATGTCTAGCTATCTTTACCGTTTCGTTGCAGATCACCTTGGGGCAGACCGTGCGACATTTATGAACGACTTCGACATCCCTTTCCAGTTCGTCGCCGAGGACAATGACCTCTGCCACAGATTCTTCCACCGTGGTGCTCCGGATGATGAGTCGGAAGACGAAATGATTGACGACGACCTTGTGTTTTGAGCTGTATCCGAATAGGAATTCACTGAAATGTTTCAACAGAACGATCATGTACGAAGCGATAAGTTCGGGATCGGCCACGTACTTGTTTGCGACGGCGAAACAGTAATCGTTCAGTTCGAGCACGGAATTGAGCGTTGTAAGCTAGATAACCTGGTCGAAGTGGACAGTCCGCGGAAGTCCCTGCGGAAAGAGATGTGGGATGTCCCGCTTGAGGTAGTCACTCGTCTTCAAGCAGAGGCGATTCGTTCAGTAAACGACACATGGGGAGTACTGTCGAAGTCTCGAATTGCGCTGTTGCCCCACCAGCTCTGGGTTTGCCGTCGAGTACTTGAAGCTTGGCCAACTCGATGGTTGGTTGCCGACGATGTTGGATTGGGAAAGACGATTGAAGCGGGTCTGATTCTGTGGCCTCTCTTGTCACGCGAGAACGTGAATCGTCTGCTGATCATCTGCCCTGCATCGCTTGTTGACCAGTGGCAGGCACGACTCCGGGACATGTTCGACATTCGTGTTGCACTTTATGTTTCTGAAGCCGATACCTCGAAGTCTGATTTCTGGCATACCCATCCTCAGGTTGTCGCTTCTCTGCAAACCCTCAGAAAAGACAGTAACGAGCGCCACCAGCGGATGCTGGAGTGCCCGCCTTGGGACTTGATTCTCGTCGATGAAGCTCACCACTTAAACGCGGATGAACAGGGCGGTCCGACACTGGGATATCGTTTCCTGGAGAAGATCGTCGAATCCAACCAAGTGAAGTCCATGGTGTTCTTCACCGGGACGCCGCATCGCGGAAAGAATTTTGGGTTCCTGTCTCTTGTCAAGCTGCTTCGTCCCGACCTGTTCGATCCACGCAAACCGCTTCACGAGCAGCTCCCCTTGCTCCGCCAGGTGATGATTCGGAATAACAAGCAGAATGTGACCGACCTCAAGGGCAACCGGCTCTTCTTTCCACCCAAGGTCACTTCGGACACCTATTCGTATTCGCAAGAGGAAAACCGGTTCTATGACATGCTGACTGAGTTCATTGCAACCGGTAAGGCATACGCTTCAACCCTGAGTTCAAATGACCAACGAACAGCGATTCTGGTGCTAATCGCCATGCAGAAATTGGCATCAAGCTCTGTTGCGGCGATCCGGAGGGCACTCAGGAATCGGTACAATCGAATCCAGTCCACGAGGGAGCAATTGGCGAAGCTTCAGGCCCAGAGAGATTTGCTTTCGTCGTATGAAGAACTTGAAAGCAACAATGACCTCGACGACCTTAATCGCCTGGATGAACAGCTCGCAGAGACGGAAGTCAATCTCAGCCTTATGGAAGATGAAGAGCCAAGACTCGCAGAGCTGATTGAAGCAGCAGATGTCGTGGAGTCAGAAACGAAAATCGACAAGATCCTATCGCTCTTGGAAGAAAGTTTTCCCGATCGCTCTGTGTTGTTTTTCACGGAGTACAAGGCAACCCAGTCGTTATTGATGTCGGCGCTCATAAGGGAATACGGAGATGGGTGCGTGGCGTTCATCAACGGGGACGGTGTCGCGGAAGGAGTTGTTCAAGCGGACGGGAACAGCAAGGCCATGAAAGAAGACCGCGCGAGTGCGGCTTCCAGGTTCAATGCAGGGAAAGTGCGATTCCTGGTCTCAACCGAAGCCGCTGGCGAAGGGATCGACCTCCAAGAAAAGTGCCATACGCTGATCCATGTTGATTTGCCGTGGAACCCCATGCGGCTTCATCAACGTGTGGGGCGACTCAACCGCTATGGCCAGACCAAACAGGTCGAGGTAATGACACTGCGAAATCCAAGCACAGTGGAGTCGCGAATCTGGGAAAAACTGAACGAAAAAATCGACAGCATTATGCAGTCGATGGAAAACGTCATGGACGAGCCAGAAGACCTGCTTGAGCTAGTGCTAGGCATGTCCTCTCCGTCGATGTTCCGCGAAGTGTTTGCTGGGGCGAGCGATGTTCCAGCGGGTTCTCTGTCAAAGTGGTTCGATGAAAAGACGGCCAGGTTTGGCGGCCAGGACGTTATCGATACGGTGCGGGACTTGATCGGACACTGCTCGCACTTCGATTTTCAGGCGATGTCAGAAAAAATCCCGAAGCTGGACCTACCGGCTCTTCGCCAGTTTTTCCTGGCAATGCTCAAGCTGAACAATCGGAACTACGAGGAGTCGGATGAAGGACTGAGTTTCAAGACGCCGGACCGCTGGCTGACCTCCCCCGCGATCCGAACAACCTACAGGAATGTTGTTTTTGATCGCGCTGCCGGAAAGTCGATTTCAAGTGAGCGCATCTTGGGGGTCGGGCATGCGATTGTTGACCAGGCGGTACGCCAAGCTAGAGAAAGCACTGCCAGCGTGACTTCAATCGCCAAGAGCGTGTTGCCGAATTCTGTCTTCGTTTACCGCGTTGTCGACAAGGTAACATCGAAGTCGTCCAACATCCGGGCGTTTGTTGTTGGGGTTGAGTTCCTGGAGTCCAGTGTTCAGATCTATCGAGACTGGGAGCTCTTACTAAAACTAAATGAGCTGCTAGCGAAGCGAACGCTGCGCCGAGACGAAGCAATGCCGCGCCCATCCGGCACAGAGTTGCTGGATAATCAAGTCAAACAAGGCATGGAACTCGTTGAGAATCACATGGCTGACTTTGATTTGCCATTTGAAGTTCCAGAGGTTCACTTTCTGGGCGTGTTATTGCCTGATAGCGAGGTAGGCGATTAGTTTGAAATACATTTCATAGGCCGACCACCTCCGTCGAGAATGTGGCCGTTCGACGGACGGTTGACCAGTTCTGTCCGCTGTTCTGCGACGTAACGACTCGATGCCGCCAACGTGCACAAATCATTGAAATGCTGGAGGAATTGCAAGCGCGTATGCCCAAGCAAGACACTACGATCAACACACTGACTGTGCCGGCACTCTGGGCGCACCCGGTACGCACCAGCATCGGGCAGATCGTTCACCTGCTGAAGCCGGAACGGACGCTTGAAGTGCTCGACGTTGAAGAGGCGAAGGTCTCGCCACGTCGAACGGAGTCGTTGTACGTCGTGTCAACTGGTGAACGACTCGTGATGACGGAGCGTCGAACGTGTCCGCTTCCCGTGGGGGCGGACGGCATCCTCATCCAAGCGGATAACGGAGCAATCGATTGGCTTCATAGCGCGGAGCGTGACGCCCATCGTGACAAGACTAAGGGAAGCGGCCTTGCCGACCTGAAGCGGGAAATCGCCATCACATGGCGAGCGTCATTTCGCTACCGTGCTGAGCAGCAGGGTGGTGATGGCGTCCCCATCGAACCTGGCTTGCGCCCGCCGCAGATCGGAGCACTTCATGCCATCGGTTCGCATTGGAGCTTGTACCGTCACCCGGCCACGATCGTCATGCCCACGGGGACCGGTAAGACCGAAACGATGTTGTCGGCGTTGGCCGCATTCGGGGTCGGCACAATGCTCGTTGTCGTGCCGACGAGACCGCTGAAGGATCAGACGATTCGCAAATTCACGACGTTCGGTTTGCTCCGCGACCTCGGTGTTCTTCCGGATGACGTCGAGAATCCCATCGTTGGCATCATCTCAAAACGCCCGCGTAAGAAATCCGACTTGCGGCCCTACGCAGCTTGTCATGTCGTCGTCGCCACGATGTCGTCATTGGCTCAGGGAACCGCCGCCGGATTGCTCGATGACTTGGCCTTGCTCGTCGACACACTCGTGGTCGATGAAGCACATCACATCGCCGCGAAAACCTGGAGAGGATTCCGAGAGGCGTTTCAGTCCAGAAGGGTATTGCAGTTCACCGCCACGCCGTTTCGGCGAGACGGCGAACTGGTAGACGGCGACGTCATTTACTCGTACCCGCTGCGACGTGCTCAGACAGACGGCTATTTCAAGCCGATCACATTCTCGGCCGTCCACGAAATCGATCCGGAGGACGCCGATCAGGCCATTGCCGAACGTGCAATCGGGCACTTGAAAGACGATCTAACGGCAGGCTGGGACCACCTGCTGATGGCCAGATGCGACACGATCGAACGCGCAACGAGCACTCATGGGATCTACGAATCACTCGCCCCTGAGTACGAACCCATCCTGGTTCATTCCGAGTCGGCGGAATCGGTGCAAAACCTGGACAAGCTCCGGTCCGGAAAGAGCAAGATCGTCGTGTGCGTCGATATGCTCGGAGAGGGATTCGACCTGCCCCAACTCAAGATCGCCGCCGTGCACGACACTCACAAGAGCCTCTCCGTGTTGCTTCAATTCACTGGACGATTCACGCGCACGTCAGGAAAGTCCGTCGGGGACGCAACCGTCGTCGCGAACATCGCGGACCTGAGAGTTTCGGATGCATTGGAGCGGCTCTACAGCGAAGACGCCGATTGGAATCACCTGCTGAGCGAGTTCAGTTCGCAAGCCGTCAAAGAGCATAAGGAACTGATCGACTTCCTGAACGCTTCTGAGCGTCTCGACGACGGTGACCTGCAGTCGACCCGTATCTCGCATCATTTGTTGCGTCCGAAGTTCAGCGCGGTGGTGTACCACTGCAATGCGTTCAAGCCGAAAAAATTCCATGAAGCCCTGGGCAAGGAAGTGACCGTGCACGCGGTCTGGCTCCATCACGATTCGAACACGCTGTACTTCGTGACCCGAAGCGACCCGCCGGTTCTCTGGACGAGATCGAAAGAGGTCCACGATCGGCAATGGCATTTGTACGTGGTGCACTTCGATTCCGTACGAAAGCTCCTCTTCGTCAACTCAACGGACAAGAGTTCCGTTCACGAAGGGTTGGCGAACGCCGTCGGCGAGGGGGTGAAGATCATTCAAGGAGACACGGTCTTTCGGACATTGGGAAACATCAACCGCCTGATTTTTCAGAACATCGGGGTGAGAAAGGTCGGGCGGAGAAATCTGCGCTACGCGAAGTACACGGGGGCCGATGTGCGGCAGGCCCTGTCCATTACGCAAACGTCCGGCTCGGTGAAATCGGACTTGGCCGGGACGGGATTCGAGCTGGGCGGCCCCGTGACGATCGGCTGCTCGATCAAGGGGCGAATCTGGTCGAGGCGTAACGACACCGTTCGCCGATTCTTGGATTGGTGCCAAGGCGTCGGGGGGAAACTGATCGATGCGTCAATCGACACGTCCAAGATCATCGAAAACGTCCTGATCCCTGACGAAGTGACGGCGTTTCCCGATGCGATGGTGCTGTGCATCGATTGGCCGCTGGAGATTCTTCGACAGTCCGAGGAAAAGGTCACCCTGTCGGTCGACGATGCGGAGTTCCCGATCACGTTATTTGAGATTGAGGCTGACGATACTTCAGCCCAGGGCGACACGCTTCGATTTCGAGTTGCAAGCGAGAACCATTCGTGCCAATTGTCGCTGCGACTCGGAGTGCAGCGAGGCTTTGAGGTCGCCCATGTCTCCGGTAGCCGGTTCAAACTGAAGTGCGGAAAGCTGGAGACGAACCTCGAAACGTACTTGAGCGACTATCCGCCTCTCATCAAGTTTTCCGATATGTCCGAACTCGATGGAAACTTGCTGGTCAGGCCTCAGGATACGCGAGAGTTAGTCCTGCCACCGGAGCGGTTCGAGCCGTGGGACTGGAGCGGAGTCGACATCGCGGCGGAGTCGATTTGGAAGTCCGACAAGAGACGCTCCAGTTCGATTCAGGGGCATGTAGCTGAAAAGTACCAAGCCGGTGGATTCACCGTCGTGTTCGATGACGATGCGAAGGGTGAAGCGGCGGATCTCATCTGCCTCAAGGAGGAAGACGAGGTCATCCGTCTCGCCCTGGTGCACTGCAAGTTCAGCAAGGGAAAGGACGCCGGCGAGCGAGTCGGCGACGTGGTCGAGGTGTGCTCCCAAGCAGTGCGTTCTGCAAAGTGGAAGTGGCGATTTCGCGAGCTTGTTCGTCATGTACTTCTGCGAGAAAAACGCCTTCGAAAGTCGTACCGGAGCTCCCGATTCCTCAAAGGCGACGTAAAGGAACTCAATCGATTCGTTCAACTGAGTCGATTTAAGAATCTTGAGGTTGAAATCCTGATTGCCCAGCCGGGCTTGTCGCGGGATGACTGCACGGCCGAACAAACGGCCGTCCTCGCCGCCGCCGACAGCTTCTTGCTGGAAACAGTCGGAGTCACGCTAGGGATTGTTTGTAGTGAATGATCTCTAGATGCATGTCAATGGTTTCCTTTTGAATGGAAGGGGACTCTAATCTAATCCAGCCGTTTTGATAAGGAATGGATATGGCGGGCAACTCAAATAGAGATACGCTCAACGATGTTCCGGGTGACTTGCCTATGTCGACGATCGTAGAGGCGTGTTGTGCGAGGGTCGGCGTGACCGGCGAGCATCTGGACATCTTCCAGCGGAACGCCTTGGCTCAGCAGGTCGGTGATGGCAGCTACGCGAAATGAGTGAGGAGAGAGACGCGACGGAAGCCCCGCCTGACGCATCCGGCGCTTGACCATTCTCGCCATGTCGCCAGCTGACATAGCGTTCTGCGTCATTCGCTTCGTCCGCCGAATTGTGGTGCGGAACAGCGGAGTCGATTTCTCTGAATACTCCAGCCGGGCTGCGTTCAGGTAAGCCGAAAGGAATCCGCAAAGGTCATGGCGGACCGGAATCTCGCGAGTCTTCGTTCCTTTTTCTGTGAACCGCAAGCAGTATTGTTCGCCGGCATCGTAGTAGTCACCTCGTCGTAGTCGAGCCACCGCACCGACGCGAGCGGCGGTGTAAATCAGGATCGCAATAATTGCTTTGTCGCGGAGCCCGATTGCGTGTGACGTGTCGATGCTGCCGAGCAAATGGCGGGCTTGCTTGACGGTGATCTCGGGGGTTCGTCCTTCAACGACTTGAAGCCGTTCCCCACGAACGGATGAAGCCGGGTTCAGAATCACAACGTGTCGGCTGACCAACTGATCGAAGAAGTGACGCAGCGCAGACAAGTGTAACTTTTTCGTCGCAGGTGCGAATTCCAGTTCGTCAAGATATTGCCCTACGTCTCTTGGGGCGATCCTCGAAAGCTCAATCCCGCGATATTCACACCACGCCAGGAATCGGGCAACTGCGTGCGAGTAGTTGCGTCTGGTATGCCGGTTTCGAAGCCGGCCGTATACAAACTCCTCCCACACGAAGACCGCTGCAGGCCCTGCGCTGGTAACGAGTTCTGGTACGTTCGCATTCGAAGAGTAGGTAGCCATCGCCAAAGCCTGCCTGGCTGCTGGAAGATTTGCGTTCGGGTTATCCATTTCATTGCCTAGCCAAACAGATGCCACGTCATTCGATCAGATCGATCGCATACCGAGGAAATCGCCATCGAACGAGCATTCTTTTGGCTCACGAAGTTTCTCAACAATCGTGCCCAGTGAGTTTTTGGTGAAGCGCGCGGTAACGCCTCACAACGTCCTTTGTCAGGCACTATGCCTGACTTTCCAATCAGCGGCAACTGACGCTGGACTTCGTAATCAATTGCTCACGTGCACCGATTTCTGAGTGAATTGGTAAATGGAAGGACCGCCAAACGCTGGTGGGATCCGTGGAGCTTCGATGCTAGTTTCTCGACCGTTTGAGCGACCTGCTCCAATGGCGAAGAGACTCCGGGCAGATTCAATTTCCCATATCGCAGGAGACCGGAGGCGAGGCGAATTTGGAACAAGTGTCGGTCGGCACCGGATCGCAGTTCTTTTCGCATCCGGCCGACGCGTTTCATCCCGTTCGTTAGATTCCAGTGGGTGAACGGCTCATACGGTCAGAAATGTCAGTAGTCCCACTATCCCCCGCCGATCGCACGGGCCTGCCTGTCTGAAGCGGGTGGCCGCAGGCAGTATGGTTCGAGCGATCCAACAAGACCTCAGAAAACCAAAAACATCGCAACGCCTCCTCGCAAATCACATCAGCGGGCAAGCGTCTTCAGTTGATTTGACCCTACGCGAATTTCGTAGACCCACAACATGACCCCAAGTTTTGGTGACCGGCAGTCTCAAACAACGTCTGAAAACCACGGGCCACCCGGAACATGTAACACATACGTGCAACATGACCGTCTCGGGTTTCGAGTACTGCCCGGCGGTTCGACTTGGAACAATCAGAACGGAGTTTCTCCGTCGTGAACGTATTCATTTCCATCGCCGTTTCCACTGGAGGTGCCGCTTGAACTCTTAAAGATCCACGAATGCGCTTGATCGCAAACTTTGGCAACCAGCGGTAGGTCGTCGCGACCGAAGCTGGCAGAGTCTTTCCAGTGATCACCATCCTTGTATAGGCGGCTGACCGTTACGTTGTGCCGAGTTCCGTTCTGCGTCTCGTTCTCCCAGATCGCCGCGCGGATGCGCCCAAGTCGGATCTCGTGAACGGGCTTTGCCTTATCTTTCGATTTCTGCTGAGCCATGTGTAGCTCCTTTCAAGTAAAGAGTGGAAATGAGACGCGCCAACGCTGGAGCATCTCGAAAACGTGGAAGCTCCTCCGCGTCAAACCGTTAATGCGGACGTTGAAAGAACTGGGCGCTGGCAATTCAGATTTCATCAAGAAACCTGTTCGCCTAGAACTCTGCCGTGTTTCCATTCTGCGTGTTCAAGGAGCAGCTCCGGATTCGCCGCTGCCTTGCAGTATTCGCGCACAGACAGCGAGAGCGAAACGTCGATGCAGCGGATCCTCAGGCGGAAAGCGTGTTACGATCTGCGGCGGAAATCCGCCCCGACGCAGCCACTCCGCCAATGCCTCGGCCGCGTCATATGCAGCCGGCCAGTCGTCGTCGATCAGTGCTTGCAGCAGTTCGGTCCATGTGGCATTCGGGTCCATCTTCAGGCCGCCAGGGCAAGGTTCATAAGTCGACCGATTTTCACATCAAGCTCGGTCCGGTCACCAGCAAAGCAGACCTTCTGAGATAGCTTTGTCAGTGCGTCAACGATCGAGAAGATCGTGAAGCCACCCTGCTGATGGGCAACGTCCAATGCCTCATCAACCAATCTGGCCGGGAGTCCTTCCGCGACGAGAGACTTCGCTGCATCGTCCTTATCGTCACCAAGTCGTTCGGTCATCGCTTTACGCATGACGGCGGCAAATGAATCTCGCCGCTCGTCCCTTTTTGCGACAAGCGAGTCGATGATCGCACGGATGTCGTTCAGGCCCTCGTGAACATTGGCTGTATGCTTACGGCTGTAGTCCACGACTTCCGTCGCATCCCAAACAATGTGGTTCTGACAAATTCGCTGGAACCAGAATGTCTGAATACCCAGCGAGCGCCGACCGACCTCACTGTTCCAGACGAACATACCCGGTGCAAATGCCTCTCCCTTGATTTCGACCCATCCCGAAGGGTCAATCAGAAAGGCAAACATGTCCTGCTCTCCACAGTAGAGACCAGTGTTCTGACCACCCATGGCGCGCTGTGGTGGACGAAAATCGCCGGCGCATTCACGAACAACATCGAGCAGTTCGCGATTCCACAGCCGCGTGTATGCCACGCCGTGGACAGAACGAATGTCATCGCCTGTGGTCAACACCTGCAATGGCCGACCGGAACGTGGAAGCGTCTCTTCCAGCACCATAGACGCGGTCTTGGTCGAGAGCCGATTCACGGTGTCTTTTCGAACCCCTGCCATTCGGCAGATCTGCGAAAACGACCAGTCATTCAGCCGCCGCTCCGTTCCTTCATTGCTGTCACAGACGGTGAGGTCGTGCGTCACAACGACACGGTCTGGCGGCTCCCAGAGCACTTCCGATTCACGCAACCGCTTGTCACAGTGCTGGTAAAGATCGTCGAATGTCTCGAAGCACTCGTCGGGCGTTCGAGTAAAGAGTTCACGGTGAGCCTTCGTCAACGTAGCCATCAATGGGTCTCCTGCAAAAGGAACATCGAAACGCGATGATCCAGCCAACACGGCCGGGCCACCGACCTTCCCGCAAGAAGGTCGACAACCCGGCAGGCGTTGCCGAGGCCACTGAATGGCGAAAACCATGTGAGACTACCGGCCCATTGACTCGGCGCCACGCTGAGTCAACAGGCCGAAGATCCTCTACCCATTTCAGACTTGAGAGACCTGCAATTCCATTTCCGTAGCATACTGATCGGAAAAAGTAATCGTCTCAAAAGGTAAAATACGGGCATGGCCCTACACGGGGCACAAAGAACTGGTTCACAACCCGCCTTCAGGAAAGCTGGAGCCGACGAACCTGCTCGCAACCGGGCTGTTGTTTGCGGTCGCATCTCTGCGTCGAGGCCGATGCGTTGATTCAACCCACCCGACGAAACGGTTAGAATGTTCTCTACTCCCGGAGAGGCCGAAGGCTGCAGTCCCAGCGCCGTTTGAGAATCACAACTTTATTCTGGAGTGAGCTGCACTGATGAGCGAAAGCGATCGCATACAGTTTGTGATAATTGGCTGGTGCATCGTAGCCGTCTATTTGCTTGTTGTGTTTCGGAGGCATGTGATCTTTTGGCTATTTCAGGCCATGACGCTTCTCATTTTATTTAGCGGCATGATGTTTTGCATAAGCGGCCTGTTCTCATCACGGCCAGCGTGGCTAGCGGAGATCGACAATGTCTTGGTAGTGCTACTTGAACCGCTTCCAAGAGCGGCAGGAGTTTTAGTCTTTGCGATGCTCATGTTTGGTGGCATCCCGCTGGCATTGCTCTTTCGTACAGGATGTTTCTGGCTCTTTCCCTGGCTGAGGCTCTTCGGACTCTCGCCTGAAGAACGTGACGCCATGCTGGCCAGTGGAGTACGATTGTCACGCCGTGGTTTTGACCCATCAGGCAAACGATTCCTTGTCCCCCACGCAATCGGACTTGGGACCTCCATCGTCGTAATTCTTCCTCTGCTGGTGCTGAGCATCAATGGCAACGAAACAGCGACTCGATTTCTCAAGATGGCCAGTGCAATCGCCTTGCTGCTCTTTTTCCTTGCGATCAGCGAAATTACTGGAAGAGGCGGTGACCGATGAGATTGCCTCGACCGCGAGGCAGCGCACGAACCGTGCCAGAAAGTGTCGTAGGAGTTCAACCTGCAGCGGTCGCTTACGACCGCCTGATACCTCAGTACAATTGGAGAGCACACGTGGATAAAACAGCTACTTCAGGAGATGACGCGGCGTTACCATTCTCCAGCACTTTCGCGGCGGCGACGAAGGGTATCCTTGTGGCTATTCTCGTAATCGCCGCCTTGTTTCCGTTAGCTGTGATGACTGAAACACCGGAAGGGGCGGATCCACTGGCATTCGTTGCAACTCGGGTATCTACCGACATCGGCCCCTCGCTAGGAATTGGCTCGGTCATCGCCATCGTCTGTCTGTGTGCGGCAACGGTTGGACGCCCGAAGCTCCTTGTATGGTATACCATTCTTGCAATCGCTTACTACGTGCTGGCGTGCGCAGCATTGCATGTACTCCACCCGGAGAACAAGCCGATAGCGTGGCCAATGAGTACCTATACTCTCACGTCGAGTGCGACTCTGATGCAGACCACGTTTTTCGTAATGAGTGCGGGATTCTTGGCCGTCGGGCTTCGACTGCACATTGCTGTTCCATCGTGGTGGAGTTTCGTCATATTGTCCGGCTTCGTCATTCCTGCCGTGGGTATCTATCTCGCAGGAGTCTATCCGATGGATGAGAAATTCCCGCCAGTGAGTATGTCTGGCCGACTTCACGGAATCGGGGGTTTTATGACATTTGGGTTGCTGACGTTCATGCCCCTCGTTGCCACGGGAATCCTCGGTCGCCGTCGACTTGGTTCCACCACATTCAAATTGAGTGTCGCGATTGCAGCCATCGCAGCAATGACGTCAGTGCTCTTGCTGGCCTTTGTTGCATCAGGATACGGAGGGCTTTTACAGCGAGTGTTCTTCGTAGCGCTGTTCGCGTGGATGGCAATCGTAGTTCTGAGTGTGAATCCATACCATGAGAAGAGTGTAGCTGACAACGCTACTGCAAATGCCGCTTAGCTGCAAAGTAATTCAACGTCTGACTGGCGTGCAGACGATGAACCGTGGTGCCCTGTAGGTAGCCCGCAGTGCCAGCCTTTAACAAGACAAGAAGGATCTATCTGTGACAGCGGGCAAACCTGAACTGGAAGAAAGCTCTTTGCCAAATCCCGAACCAGTCGACGTCCCAGCAAATGCAGAACGGTCGTGGGTGGCACGACTTCGGAAGTGGGGGTGGGAGCGGCGATGGCCTTGCTACTATTGCTGTTTACGGGTCTTACCTAGGACCCGGTTGCGACGCGCGACCTTTTGCGAATCTATTCGCCACAAGGCGAAATGTTCCACGTTGATGGCATCAAGTTGTATGCAGTGATTCGCAGCGAGAGAGAAGCAAACCAACCGCTGAAGGGTCGCCCATTGGAGCCTCAGGTGGCACGAAGACCAGGAGTGTCTTCGAGGGTTGTCACCGAACTCAAGAAAAATCGATACTGGTCGACATCATCAACTTCACCTCCGAAAGCCAGATCTGATTGTCAACGAGATCAAAGCGATGCTCGATCATTGACTAATTGCGACGCGCCTCATGCAAGTTGACTTGCTCGTTTCGGATCTGCGCATACTCCACCGCTTTTTTCATTTTCGCATCAATCGACTCCTGCCATGCCGACAACAGCGATTACAACAACCGACTGTGCCAAAAATCACAGAATCGGCAATGCGGTACTCAGCGCCGTGCTCGCTGTTTCCATCATTGTTGTGACGGTATGCTTGGCCATCATGACGGTGCTGCATTCGCTGTAAAAAACGCGGGCAACGAGCGGTGATGATGTGAGGCTGTCGGGCGACATGTAATGCTTGTGTCCATCTGCCACCCCCAAAAGCAGTCTGAGGCTCTGAACCTCTTCTACCTGATCTTTATTATCACCTTTTCGAGTTTTCCCTCGAACTTGAAGGGTGTCTGGTAGTCGTACGTAACCGGTGTGCCAGTATCGGTTCCGATGTCCTGGTTCTCGGACAGGGAGAACTTCATCGGTGTGGTCCGTTCAACCTTACCGTTGCCGACCTGCTTGCCGTCAACGGAAAGCATGATGGTACCGCCCTTGCCGACTTCACCTTGGCCGCCCTCGTAGGTGAACACCATCGTCAATTCATGATCGCCGGCCGTGACAACGTCGTCACTGACAGCAGTATAGCGCGCGATATCGAGATAATTGTGGGTCGCGGCCAACTTGCCATTGAGAAGATAGAACCCCCAACCGCCGGTATTGCCGCCCTGGGTGAGGATCATGCCATTGGCGCCGTCTTTCACTTTGACCTTGGCGGTGATGGAGAACGATTTGTTCTTGAGATCCGGCGCGGAAGCCTCGGGGAGTCCGACCAGCGGCACGGGATAAACATATTCCGAGCGTCCAGCAGCGAGGTTGGGCTTGCCCATCAGTTCGGAGCTGAATCGTTCGGAACCGCGCCAGTCGAGCGGTAACACCTGCTCTTTGGCCGCCGTCGCCCACCAAAGTTTCACCAGCTCATCCAGTTTTTCAGGATGTTCGTTGGCCAGGTTATTCGCCTGTGAGAAGTCCTCATCCAGGTTGTAGAGTTCCCATTCCGCTTTCAGCGGATCGAATTCGTTGCGAATCGGGTTCCACGGGTCGAACGACCGTGATCCGGCCCACCAACCGTCCTTGTAGATGCCTCGGTTGACGAACATCTCAAAGTACTGACTAGTGCGGATTTCTTCGGCGTCCGCATCTTCCAAAACGCTCAAGAAGCTGCGGCCTTCGATCGGTTTCTGAGCCGTTCCATTGACGCTACGCGGCTCTTCGATGCCGGCGGCATCCAGGATTGTCGCAGCCACGTCGATTACGTGGGTGAACTGCGTGCGGACTTCGCCGCCTTGATCGTATTTCTCCGGCCAACTGACAATCATCGCGTTGCGTGTCCCACCCAGATGGCTAGCGACCTGTTTGACCCATTGAAAGGGCGTGTCCATCGCATGCGCCCAGGGGGCGGGGAAATGGTTGAAGTGTTTGCCGGTTCCGATTTCGTCAATGAACGGCATCATATCTTCGGTCTGCATCTGAACGCCGTTGAAGAACGCGTTCTCGTTCAACGTGCCCGGGATGCCGCCTTCTGACGAAGATCCGTTGTCGCCGATGATGTAAACAATCATGGTGTTATCGGCGTCGGGCAGCGTCTTCACGTAGTCCAGAACTCGACCGACCTGCTGATCAACATGCTCGCCGTAGGCAGCGAACACTTCCATCATACGCGCAGCCAATTTCTTTTCATTCGCGTTCAAGCTATCCCAGGCGGGTAGGTTGTCGTGACGTTTGGTCAGTTGCGCGTTTTCGGGAATCACGCCCATCTCTTTCTGACGCGCGAAGGTTTCCTGACGGTATTTGTCCCAGCCACCGTCAAACCGCCCCTTATGCTTCTCGATCAGCTCTCTGGGAGCCTGGTGTGGCGAGTGCGTTGCAGCGGGCGCAAGGTACATCATCCAGGGTTTGTCGGGTTGAATAGCTTCGGATTGTTGCAGCCACTCGATCGACTTGTCGGCCAAGTCAACGCTCAAGTAGTAATCGTCACCGGTCTTTTGTCCCACCGGCGTCTGATTCTCGTACAGCCAAGGTCGGATTTGGTTGGTGTCGCCGGCCATAAAGCCGTAGAAGTAATCAAAGCCCAAATTGTTTGGCCAATGATCAAAGGGCCCCATCTCGCTGGTCTCGTAGGTTGGCGTGTTGTGGTTCTTGCCGATCCACGAGGTGATGTAGCCGTTCAAACGCATGATCTCAGCGAACGTTGCGGTGTCTTTGGGGATGATGCCGGTATAGCCGTCGTAGCCGGTGGCGACTTCGGTGATGTTGCCGCTGCCGGCGATATGGTGGTTGCGTCCGGTCAACAACGCCGCCCTCGTGGAGGTGCATACGGCGGTGGTGTGGAAGCGAGTAAACAGGAATCCCTTCTTGGCCAGTTCTTCCATCTTAGGAGCAGGCACGCCGCCGCCTGATACCGAGAATTGTCCGAAGCCGACATCATCCAGCAGGACGACCAGGACGTTGGGAGCACCCTTGGGGGCGGCGACTTGTTTGGGAAACTGGGCGGGATCCGAATTCAGATAGGTCGTGCCCACATTTCCCCGGTATTTCTGTTCCGCGTACGGTAGTGAAACCTGTGGGGCAGTCACTCCGGGCCGTTCTTCCTGGGCGGAAGCGACTGCGCAGAATGTACTCAGAAGAAACGCCATTGCGGTAAACGTCCGTCGTATTGAATTCATCTCTTTTTATCTCCAGTGTTCTAGGGTAGCGCCTGAGTTCCGTTGACTCGTAGCTTGGTCGACGATTGATTTGTTATTTTTTTACAGGCTGAGTGGGAGCGATGTTGAAGCGGACGTTATCAATCTCACCGGTGAATGCGAAGGGAGCCTGGTGGCGGTAGTCGTCACCGACCGGCGACCCGAGGTCCATGCCGACGTCCATGGTTTCCGTAGCGGAGAAACGGCCGGGCACTGAATTCGCGACCGCTCCCTTGGCCACGGACTCGCCATTGATGAAGAGTTCCGCGTGGCCGCCGGTGGACTCCACGAGAGGTTTGAATGGCAATTGCTGATAGTGCATTGCAACCTCCAACTCGCCTTGTGGCAGTGCGTCTTTGGATTCGAGGTGGTAGGCCTGCTTGCCGAAAAAGCGGTAGGTGTAGCGTAGTTTTCCATCTTTCACATAGAGTGAATAACCGCCACCGGCTCCGCCACAAGCCACGATGACGCCTTCGGTATCCGGTCCCGTGATGTTGATCTTGGCGGTGATTTTGTGCGAACGCTGATAGGTGGGCGGTGCACTTCCCTCTGGAACCCGCTTGGTGCCTCCGGAGTAATTGATCTCGGTGCGCCCTGCCACGACCGAGGGTCGGGGAATGATGCCTCGCTCTACAAAGCGATCGTCCAGCGGATAGACCTGGTATTTCTTGGCCTCGGTGTCAAAGAGAGCGACCAGCTCCTGGAGTTTTTCGGGGTGCGCTGCGGCCAGGTCGTTGGCTTGGGAGAAATCCTCTTCGACATTGTACAGTTCCCAGGTGTTGAATTCTGGATCCGTGAAGCCGACCGAACCGGTGAGCTGCCACGGAGCGCCGTGAAAGTTCGCCGCCACCCAACCGTCGTGATAGATGGCACGGTGGCCTCCGGTCTCGAAGTATTGAGTGTTGTGCACTTCGGCGGCCTCCGTGGAAACGAAGGTCGACGCCAAATCGACGCCCGCCATTGGGATCTGCTCGATGCCGTCGACGTGGGTCGGGGCGGGAACTCCCGCCGCATTCAGTATGGTGGGAACCACATCCACGACATGGCTGAATTGGTCGCGGATGCCTCCTTTGTCCGTGATGACTTTGGGCCATGAAATCACCATGCCATTGCGAGTCCCGCCAAAATGGGAAGGCACGCGTTTCATCCACTGGAAGGGAGAGGAACCGGCCCATGCCCAGCCGATGGAATAATGGTTTTCATGGAGCGGGCCTCCGAGTTCGTCGACCTTTGCCAACTGGGCCTCGACACTGTCCGGGATCCCGTTTTGGGTCATGATTTCGTTCAGAGTGCCCGTTGGGGTTCCTTCTGGGCTGGCACCGTTATCACCAGCGATGTAGATGATGAGGGTGTTGTCCGCATCCGGCAGCCCCTGCACGGCTTGGACGAATCGACCGAGTTCGTGGTCGGTGTGGGCGACAAAGCCGGCAAAGACTTCCATCTGTCGCGCATAGAGCCGCTTTTGGTCGTCGCTCAGGCTGTCCCAGGCTTCGATTTCTTTCGGGCGGGGCGTCAATTCGGTGTCTTGGGGCACGACGCCCAACTTCTTCTGCCGCTCGAGAGTTTCCTCGCGCAGCTTGTCCCAGCCCTGATCGAACTGTCCTTTGAACCTGTCGATCCACTCCTGGGGCGCGTGATGTGGTGCATGCATGGCGCCGGTCGCGAGATAAAGAAAATAGGGTTTGTCGGGCGCCACGGATTCATGCACCTCGACCCAGTCGATGGCGCGATCGACCAGATCGGTCGTCAGGTGATAACCTTCTTCAGGAGTCTTCTCGGGTTCCACTGCGCTGTGGTTGTGATAGAGTTGCGGCTCCCATTGGCTGGTTGCCGCACCATTGAATCCGTAATAGTGCTCAAAGCCCCAGCCAGTTGGCCAGTGCTTGAAGGGGCCCACGGGATTGCTTTCCCAGTCAGGCGTGTTGTGGTTCTTTCCGAACATGGCCGTGCTGTAGCCATTTTCGCGCAGCGTGTGCGCGACGGTCACGGCGTTCTCCGGCAGCAAGCTGTTGTAACCGGGAAAGCCGGTGGACAGTTCAACGATCGTGCCGAAGCCCACCGAGTGGTGATTGCGGCCGGTGAGCAGAGCTGCCCGCGTTGGAGAGCACACCCCGACCGTGTGAAAGCGATTGTAGCGCAGACCGTCCTCGGCCAGACGATCAAGTCCTGGCGTTGGAGTGGGGCCGCCGAACGTGCCCGGTTGTCCGAACCCAAGATCATCAATCAGGATCAGGACAACATTGGGGGCGTCCTTGGGAGTTTGGATCCCCAGCGGAAAATCGGGAGTCGATTCCTTGTAGGTCTTGGCAATCGTGCCTTTGAATTCCGGGTCAGGCAGCGGAAGAGCCATCCGTTGTTCGGAGGTGCGGCGTTGCGTGGTGTCCTGAGAAGACTGGCCGTAGCACAGCGCGGTACCAAACAGAGCGAGCGGCAGTAGCATGTTCCGAGCTGTGATTGTGTGGCAAACGAGGAAAATTGTTTTCATATTGAATTCTTCAATTGGATGCTGGAGGTAGTACGCAATCGATCCGGCGATTGCAAAAAAGCGGCCCGAACGTATTCAATGCGAAAGGATGTTTGTGAGGAATGGTGCCGATCGAGTTGATAAACTCCGTCAAAGGTCCCAGTTACTTCAACGACACCATCACCTCCTGAATCTTACCGGTGAATGCAAACGGATACTGGCCTCGATAAGCAGGTGACGCGGGGCTGCCGAGATCGAGCCCGATGTCCAATGTCTCGGTCGGCGCAAATCGAACCGGGATCACCTTCTCGATCTCGCCCTTGCCAACGCTCTTGCCGTTGATGAACAATTCGGCTGGGCCACCGGTATGTTCGACCAGCGGTTTGAACGGTCGTTGTTCGTAGTGCATGGCAACCACGACTTCGCCGCTGGGAATATCCGTTGTCGATTCAACGCGGTACGTTTCTTCGCCGACAAAGTTGTAGTCATAGTGAAGCTTTCCATCCCTGACATATAGGGAATAGCCGCCGGTGATCCCACCGCGAGCAATGATCACGCCTTCGGCCCCCGTCTCGGGGATCGTCAGCTTGGCAGTGATTTTGTGTGACCGCTGGTGGATCGGAGGTGCACTCCCTTCGGGGATCCTCCTGGTCGTGGCGGAGTAACGAAACTCGGTGCGTCCTTCGACAACCGAAGGTCGCTGGGCCATACCGCGTTCGACAAAGCGGTCATCGAGAGGAAAGACTCCGTATTTCTCAGCTTCCCGATCAAACAACGCCTTGAGTTGCTCCAATTTCTCCGGATGCTGCTCGGCCAAGTCAGTCGCCTGAGAAAAGTCTTCGTCGATGTTGTACAGTTCCCAAGTGTTGTATTTGGGGTCAGTGAATCCGACCGAACCGGTGAGCACCCAAGGGGCACCGTGGAACGTCGCAGCGACCCAACCGTCGTGATAGATCGCTCGGTGTCCGCCCGTTTCGAAATACTGTGTCTGGCGGTATTCCGGTGCGTCGGCCGAAGCGAACGTGCCGCTCATATCCTTGCCCGCCATCGGAATCTGTTCGATCCCATCGACGGTCCTCGGTGCAGGGACATTCGCCGCGGCCAGAATCGTAGGCGCGATGTCGACGACGTGACCGAATTGATCGCGCAAACCGCCACGTTCCTTGATGACCTTAGGCCAGACAACGACCATGCCATTGCGGGTGCCGCCAAAGTGGGAAGGGACTCGCTTCATCCACTGGAACGGTGAACAACCGGCCCAGGACCAGGGTACGGCGTAGTGGTTCATTGCAAGCGGGGTGCCGATCTGGTCGATATGGTTCAACTGTCTCTCGACCGAGTCGGGGATACCGTTTTGAGATCGAATGTTATTGAGCGTGCCGGTAACGCTGCCCTCGGCACTGGCACCGTTATCGCCAACGATGTAAATAATCATCGTGTTCTCTGCATCCGGCCCCTCTTGCACCGCTTCGATCAAGCGGTTGACGTGATGATCGGTATGAGCCAGGAACCCGGCGAACACCTCCATCTGTCGCGCGAACAGGCGCTGCGAGTCCGCGTCCAGCGAATCCCAGGCTGCGAGTTCTTCGGGGCGCGGTGTGAGCCGAGTGTTTTGCGGTACAATCCCGAGTTCTTTTTGACGGACCAACACCGCCGAGCGCATCTCGTCCCAACCGCCATCGAATTGCCCCTTGAATTTGTCGATCCACTCTTGGGGCGCATGGTGCGGAGCATGCATGGCCCCGGTCGCAAAGTAGAGGAAATACGGTTTGTCGGGATCGACCGATTCATGTGTCGAGATCCAAGCAATCGCCCGGTCGGCGAGATCGGCCGTCAGGTGGTACCCATCCTCGGGGCGTTTTTCCGGTTCGACCGCATTGGTATTGTGGTAAAGCTGGGGTTCCCACTGACTGGTCTCGCCACCATTGAAACCATAGAAATGCTCGAATCCCCAGCCGGTGGGCCAGTTGTCAAACGGACCAACAGGATTGCTCTCCCAGTCCGGTGTGTTGTGGTTTTTTCCGAACATCGCGGTGCTGTAGCCGTTCTCTTTCAAGATGCGTGCGATGTTCGCGCATTTTTTGGGGAACACACTGTCGTAACCGGGATAGCCTGTGGAGAGTTCCGTGATGGTGCCGAATCCAACGGTGTGATGGTTATGTCCGGTCAGCAACGCGGCTCGCGTGGGCGAACACACACCGACGGTATGAAATCGGTTGTAGCGCAGGCCCTGCGCCGCAAGTTGATCGATCCCCGGTGTCGGTATGGGGCCGCCAAACGTTCCAGCTTGGCCGAAACCGACATCATCCAGCATGATCACCACGATGTTAGGCGCGTCGTTTGGCGCTTTGACATTGCGTGGAAAGTCAGGAGTCGAATCCTCAAACGTCCTGCCGATCTCCCCGTGGAAATCCGGATCAGGAATCGGCAGGTGATCGCGATCCGGAACACTTTGAGCAACCGCCGTAACCGCGCTGAAGATCAACACCAAATTAAAGGCGAGTTGTTGGCGGATGAGTTTCATGACAAGTGGTACTCTCGCGTCGAATCAATACGTTGGCCGCGACACGCTGCCGCTGGGCATCCCGGATCTAGTTCAGTTGGATGACAACCTGTTCGATTTCACCGTTGAACTCAAACGGCATTCGATCGGCGTAGTCTTCCAGGATCGGTGTGCCACGGTCTTCGCCGATGTCTAGCGTTTCATCGATGGAATACAGGAAGGGCACGGTTGCCTGGATCGTTCCTTCGGCGACCTGGGTGTCATCCACTGAGAGGATATAGGTTCCTCCTTTGCCGACCTGGCCCGCTGTGCCGTCATAGTCGAACTCCAGTACAAGGGTGTGTGTTCCCGGTGTCAGTTTGTCGGAACTCTCGATCCGCAGACCGTCCTGCTTTTGCTGCGTCCGTTTGTAGGACCAAACCGGCCGGCCATCGAGAACGACCAGGCCCCAACCGGCGAATCGCCCGCCCTGGGTGATGACCACTCCTTCGGCGCCGCCCTGAGGCACATGGAGTGTCGCGGTGATCGTATACGACCGGTTCCTGAGCGCCGGGGCGGTGCCTTCCGGAATCCTCGCGGTTCCCTGATGGTACTCAAACCTTTTGCGTCCTCGAGTCAGACTCGGGCGTTCGGAGATCGCTTCCACGGTAGCCTGCGGGCTGAAGTTCATCGGCAGGACGTTGTTGCGGCCCGCTTCAACCCACCACAGTTCTTGTAGCTCAGCCAGCTTTTCGGGCTGTTCCTCTGCGAGATTGTTGGCTTGGGTAAAATCATCATCCAGTTTGTAGAGTTCCCATTGAAAACTCTCGGGGCTGAGCGGACCGGGTTCCGGCTGCCAGGCAAACACCAATGGCGTGGTGCAGGCAAACCAGCCCTCGTGATAGATCCCGCGGTTTCCGAACAGCTCAAAATACTGGGTCGTCCGGCGGCCATCAGCCTGAGGATTGTCCCAGGTGTAAGTCATGCTGATGCCATCGATGGGTGCTTGAGGTACGCCGTTGAGGACGTCGGGGGCTTGCAGGCCGGCGGATTCCAAAATCGTTGGCACGATGTCAATGACGTGATGAAATTGTTCGCGCAGTCCACCCGACTGGAAGCGTTTTGGCCAACTCATGACCATGCCGTTTCGGATTCCACCAAAGTGCGACGCATAACGTTTCGTCCACTGCATCGGTGCGTTCATCGCCCACGTCCAAGGCACTGGAAAATGGTTGTAGTGCATGGGTCCACCCAACTCGTCTTTGATGGACTCCAAGTAGTCAAGCGTCTCGGTCGCCCCGTTCCCGAGCACTGCGATTTCGTTGGCCGTTCCCTGAAGGGTGCCTTCTGCGCTGCCGCCGTTGTCCCCTTGGATGTAAATGATCAATGTGTTGTCCAGTTCGCCCGTCTGCTCGACGGCATCGATCACCCGACCGATGTTGTGGTCGGTGTACGCGAGAAAAGCCGCGTAGATCTCCATCATTCTGGCGTACAGACTCCGCTCTCGCGGCTGTAGCGATTCCCAGGCTGGCAGGTTTTCGGGCCGCGGCGTTAATTCGGCATTCTCTGGAATGACGCCGAGCTTCTTCTGCCGCGCAAAAGTCTCCTCACGCACCTTGTCCCAGCCTTGGTCGAACTGTCCTTGGAACCGGGCGATCCAATCCTTGGGAGCATGGTGCGGCGCGTGCGTGGCGCCGGGAACGTAATACACAAAGAATGGCTTGTCGGGAGCGACCGCATGTTGATCCTGGATCCAGCGTATCGCATGATCCGCCAGGTCCGCGTCGAGGTGGTAGTTTTCCTTCGCCTTGCCGGTCAGTCGGGCCTCGGGTTCAATTGGCGTCGTGTTTTCAAAGACCGTTGGGTCCCACTGATTCACATCACCGCCGATGAAGCCATAGAAATACTCAAAGCCGAGTCCGGTTGGCCAGAGATCGAACGGTCCGGCGGCGCTCGATTGCCAGGCGGGCACGTTGTGGTTCTTACCGAACCAAGCCGTGTTGTAGCCGTTTTGACGCAGCACTTCGGCAACCGTACCACAACTCTTAGGCAACACCGAATCGTATCCGGGATAGCCCAGGCTGCGCTCCATGATGATGCCGGTGTGGGCATTGTGGTGGTTGCGTCCGGTCAGCAAGGCGGCTCGGGTCGGCGAACAAAGGGCGGTCGTGTGAAAACGGTTGTACTTGAGCCCTCGGGCGGCCAACCGGTCAAAGGCCGGCGTCGGGATCGGTCCGCCAAAGGTGCTCGACGCGCCAAAGCCGACATCGTCGGTCATGATCAGCAGCACGTTGGGCGCTTCCGTCGGAGCTTGAACCGATTGCGGAAAATCCGATTGGGAATCTGCCGTGGTACGACCGATCTTGCCTTCAAACCGGGGCTCGGGATAGGGCAGCACAATGGCGGGCTGCCGTTTTCTATCCTGTCCGGTTTCCTGGGCAGTCATTATCTGCATCCAATTGAAGGTGCCCAGCATCAGGGCCAAACCGAATGCAATGTTTCTTGGCGTTCGTGTTGTCATGATTACTCCGACCCTTCAGTCTTAGTGTCAGCGACGAGTCCAACCTATTGAGTTTGGATTGTTAACTTCTGGATCTTGCCAGTGAACGCGAACGGAGGCTTGTAAGAAACGCTGACGGGTTGACCGGTGTCTTCGCCGATGCCGAAAGTGTCCACGCCGAAACGAGCGGGGACCGTGGCGTCCATGCTGGCTTGGGCGATCGCTTTACCGTCCACCGCCAGCGTGATGTCGGCGCCTTTGCCGGCTTCACCCGGCGCGCCTTTGTATTGAAAATCAACCGTGACGGTTGCCTCACCCGAGGGCAATGGCTTTGTGCCTTTGAGCACGGTGCGGTCTTCAAAAAAGTTGTATTCGAAGACCGGGATGCCGTCTTCGACAAACAAGGTGATCCCGGCGGACACGCCGCCAAACCCCATGATGACGCCGTTGGTGTCTGTCCCCGTGGTGTTGACGTTGGCAGTGAGTGTCCACGATCGGTTCTTCACCGGTGGAGCAGCGGGTTCAGGGATTCGGACCGCGCCCTCGTAGTAGGTAAAGACCTTGGTGTCGGTCTTGGCACCTGGCGGCGCGGGTTTGGGAACGATCAGTCGGGCCGAGCCGCGATCGTCCAATGGCAAGACGTCAAACTCCTTGGCTGCCGCCTCGAACTTCTGCTTCATCTCGGCGAGCTTTCCCGGATTTTCCTCGGCCAGGTCATTGGCCTCCGAAAAGTCTTCCGGCAAGTAATAAAGTTCCCATTTGTCCTTGTCCCAATTGCCTGGCGCGATGTCCATCCGCCAAGGCCGAGTGTGTTGCGCGTTGGCTTTCCAACCGTCGGCGTACATCGAGCGGTTGCTGAGGACTTCAAAGTATTGCTCGTCACGGCCCTCAAACTCTGGATCGGCAAAGCTTGCCAGAAAGCTCTTCCCTTCCAGCGGCTTCTGCTTGATACCATTGACCGTCTCGGGCATCGGCAAACCGGCGGCCTCCAAAATCGTGGGCATCACGTCAATTACGTGTAAGAAGGCGTCACGAGGTTTGTCATCCGGTTTGATCCGGGCGGGCCACGTGATGACCATCGGATTCCGAGATCCGCCCAGGTGCGATGCGACTTGCTTGACCCATTGAAACGGCGTGTTGCCCGCCCAGGCCCAGCCGACGGGATAATGCGGCTCCGATTGCGGACCGCCCAACTTATCCAGATGCGGCAGGATGTCTTCGATGGGTGTTTGCAAACCGTTCAAAGACCGCAGTTCATTCAGAGTCCCGTCCGGTCCGCCTTCGGAGGACGCGCCATTGTCTCCGACGATGTAGATCACCATCGTGTTGTCCGCATCGGGCAGTTCATTGACCGCATCAAGCAAACGTCCGATCTCATTGTCGGTGAACGCGAAGTAGCCCGCATAGTTTTCAAACAGCGCGGTGTAGAGTTCTTTCTGCTGGTTATTCAAACTGTCCCAGGCGGGAACCCAATCGGGACGTGGTGTGAGCTTGGTATCCGGCGGGATGATTCCCCGTTCTAGTTGGTTCCGGTAGACAACCTCGCGGTACTTTTCCCACCCCATATCAAACTTGCCTTTGAACTTGTCACGCCACTGTTGCGTGACGTGATGGGGCGCGTGCATCGCGCCGGGTGCAAAGTACATGAAGAACGGTTTGTCGGGTGCCACTGATTTAGAAAACTGCATCCGCGAGATGGCCCGATCGGTCATGTCGCTGACCATGTGGTAGCCTTCTTCGGGCGATTTATTCGGCTCGATAGGCTCAGTGTTCTCGAACAGAACCGGATAATACTGGTGTGTCTCGCCAGCGTTGAAGCCAAAGAAATACTCAAACCCTAGTCCGGTCGGCCAACGGTCAAAGGGACCCGCAATGGTCGTTTCCCAATCGGGCGTGTTGTGGTTTTTCCCATACCACCAAGTGGCGTAGCCGTTGTGTTTCAGAACTTCGGCGACCGTGGCCGTCTCCTTGGGAATCATAGTGGAGTAGCTGGGGAATCCGGTGGCCCATTCCATCAGAAACCCATTGCCCGCACGGTGGTGATTCCGCCCGGTCAATAGTGCGGCTCGTGTCGGGCCGCAGATGGCCGTGGTATGAAACCGATTGAAACGCAGGCCCCGCGAGGCGAGTTTGTCCAGATTCGGTGTAGGGATCAGACCGCCAAAGGTTGACGTTTGCCCAAATCCTACATCATCCAGCATGATCAGGACGACGTTGGGTGCGTCCTCTGGAGCGGCGACCGGTCGTGGCCAATCCTGTTTCGACTCCTTGTAGGTCGGGCCAATCTCGCCTTTGAAAGGCGAAAGCGGCTGGGGAAGCTTCGAGCGATCGGGCCATTCCTGCGCGGAAGCGGCGGCGGTGAGTAAGGTTAGGCCAAGCGAAAAGGTAAGAAGTCGATACAGGCTCATCGTCAAAGCTCATTCTGCCAGTCTAGGAAAATACGTGTGTCGATTGATTCAGAACCTTGCGACTAAGGGATCTTGTTGATCTTCGGCGGTGTCCACGATCCTTCAAGAATTCCCGACTGGCCCCAGTAAGCACGAATGTAGAGTGAAAAATCACCCCTCGGCGCCGGCAGCCAGTTGGTCTCCTTGTCTTCTCCGGGCGACGTAGCGCCGACATAGATCGTAAGCGACCCGTCGGGGTTCTTCTTGAGGTCCTTGTTCTTCGTGCCGAGCGAGAAGCGATTCAACTCGTTGGGAGCGAAGAAATGGTCCTTGTCGTAGAGGGTAAGCGACCAAAAACCATCCACTGGCGGCTCCTCGCCAGCTGCGAAAGTGACTTCGTACTCGCTGCCGCCGCTGAGTTGTCCGCCGTTGGAATCATGGTCGGTGTAGTAGTACCGCGTCTCGTCGATCTTGTTGTCGTAGATGTTCGAGCGAGCCGTGCCGGTGCGGTCAAAGTAATCGACGCCCCAAGCGGCATTGTTGGTCGAGCGATTCCAGCCGTTTCCGGCCGGCGTGCCGTTGTGTTTCCACCGCAGGAACTTGGCGATCACCTGTGCGTCGGTCTCCACCGCTGTCTCGACGAGCGCCCGCTTGACCTCCGGGTCTCGTTCGGCAATGGCCAGCAGTTGGCGGAACTGGGCGTACATGGCCTCCTCGCCCGGGAGTGGCGGCACGTCGTCGAGAATTTCCGCCAGGACGTCGAAGAACTGCTCCGGGACAACCCACTTTGTTTCTCCCCCGGAGCCGCCACCGCCCATGTCGAGGCTCGACAGCTTGCTCCAGTCTTTCGTCTTCATCGTTCCGTCGAATTCGTCGACTGGGTACATCATGACCTGATTGATAAACGGCTGGATCGCCTTGCGATCCTTTGGCGTGTCGTCCTGGAACACACGCGGGACGACCATGCCGAACTCGGTCGACGAGCGAACGACCGCGGTGATCCCGTCGGGCGTCTCGGCATCCCAATTCGGACCGACCACCAGGTAGAAGCCGGGCTCGGACCCATAAGGTTTACCGATCTTGGAGAATTGGTCGGTGCGGGCGTCGTACATCGCATAGACCCAGAAGCGGTCGCCGAAGTCAGGAACCTGAACGACGACTGGACTTTGATCCAGATACATATAGCCGAGACCGTACACCACGTCTTGGTTTGGGCAGGCGACAAAGCGCTGCTCAGGCTTGATGTAGTCGTGGAGCATCGCCAAGCGACCCGCAGGCGCGACGGGGATCGTGCCGTTCATGAGCGCCGGCTCGGGTGCCTGCGTGATCTTGGCGCGTCGGTTGTGTTGGTTCACGAGCGGCCAGCCCCAGACGTAGGCCGACGCGGCCACCGTCTTGGCGTATTCGACGGGCATGGTGACTGCATCACTGGGCTGCGCCAGGTCCGCAGGCGTTTGAGGGAGAGGTACCTGTTGCCCAAGAAGCCGTGTCGCAGCCAGCACACCGTACAGCAAGACCATGCACACCTTCGTGTAATCCATAAGAATAACTCCACTCGTACTAAGCGTTCATTCGGAGAAAAGGACGGTCGCCGAATGTGAATGTCACGTTTGCATCTCTATCAATGGCTCAGGGATGGGGACTCAGGAACGCAACTTCAGCACCCTCGCCGATAGACTCGTAATCGTATCCAATCTGGATGTGGGTATCGTGAAGGAGTGCCTTAGTGATGGTACCAGGGTGCGATTGCCTTTAAAATCAATTCCGTGCGCTCATTTCGGGCCAATTTGCACGCTCGGTCCCTCGGAACTCACATGGACATCCACCTCTTTGACGCCCGCATGTTGGCTCCGCTCGTTCTCTTCCTGGAAGAGGCGGGGAGTCGGAGTCAACGATTCCTCGATCGCGCGAGAATTCCGGGCGAACTGGTCGAGTCAGGCGGATGGATCGGGAAGAAGCAGGCCTATGACTTCACGTACGAGGTCGTCCATGGCTTGGGTTGCCAGGAAACGGTTTTCACCGCTTATCTCAAGTTTCAAATGAATCACCTGGGACCGATTGCTGACGCAATGCGATCGTGCAAGACCGTCAAGGAAGCTCTTGAAGTGGGAGCGAGACTCGGGAGCACAGCCTACGAGGGCAACGAATACTTCTTGTCGATTGAGGGAGACACGACCTGGTTCTGCTATCGAGAGCCGACGATCTTGTCCGCGGGACAGACCTTCATTAACGACATGACGCTTGCGGTTTATTGCCAGCTGATTCGCGCGACAGTGGATACGAACTGGCACCCCCGCCAATTCCGAACGAAAGGCTCGACAATTGATCGCCATCGCGGCGTGGAAGTATTCGCAGACTGCCAGGCCATCGCCCACTCGGACTCGACCGGCCTGGCATTTCCGACGGAGTTTCTCAGCCGGCGTTTGCCTGGTCCGGAGACCATGTCTGGCTCAACTCCGTCACATGATTGGGAGTTTGGTCCGCAGGAAAGCGAACCGATTGTGGAGAGATTATGTCGCTTGCTCGCATCACGGTTTTCGTATGGGAAACTGCCGACATTAGACGTTGTCGGTTCGATGGTTGATGTGAGCCCACGAACACTGAAGCGGCAGCTTAAGGCAGCGGGCACAAGCTACAGCGGCATTCTCGATCGGCTGCGCTTCGATGTTGCCTGCGAGATGCTGGCGATTCCACAAATGACCATTCGCGAAGTTTCACTCGAACTCGGCTATTCGGGGACAAACAATTTTGTTCGAAGCTTTCGGCGAATGACGGGACTCACTCCCAGGGAATACCGGCACCGACTGATTGACGAAATGGTTTAGCAATGAACGTCCCCGAGGGGGCCGTTTGAAGCAGCGAACGGCGGATGGTGCTTCACACCGAGGCGAAGGAGAGAATTCTCTTGATGACCCCGGTCACTTTCGCTTTGCGGCCCGCTAAGCAGGCATGCGACATCATGCCGACGTCGCCGCAAACTCTTCGGTAGCAAGGAGTATCGAAGAAGGTAGCGAACGCACGCTTCGAGCAAAAAGTTCTATTGGCGTCCTGTCGCCCCGACTGACCGGGGTCATTATGGATGCGATCTTAATGTCCATAAGACCAATCACTGAAATGACTTGTGGCATTTAACGCTAAAGAGGTGTCATCGACCCCGGTCAACTGCGCCGCCAAAGACGCATTTGGAGGATCACGTGACTCAGCGCCCCAGGACGTCCCTCCATCTCGGCTGTTCTCGTCGGTTCCAGATGTCTTGGTTCTGGGAGGGACCGACACCGACGTCAGCTTGGGAGTTTGCCCCCGAATCGTTGCGGTGATTCCGACCGCAACGTCTGTCGTCCGCGCTCAGGACACGCCCACCTGTGCGCGCTAGCATAAGAGGCTTTTGCCCTCTCGTGGGGCCTATTTGACCCACATAAGCCCCCACATGCCATAACCGGGCAGTCATGGGTTTGAATTCGGTTCCGTCCACTTGTTTTGACGGTAGCGAAATCCTGCTACCGTTGGGTTACGAGAAAGGCCGGCGTCGCGAGACGTCGGCCTTTTCGCGTTCTATCGCCAATTGTGGCAACCACTTGCTACGCTGGCGGAAGTCTCAAAGTCTCACTCTCTGCCCGCCGCGCGCGACCTCACTCCCACCACGACGTCGCACCGCCGACGCAATCTCGGCCCAAACTCTCGGTTGTCTCTCCCTCTCGCGCCGCCTGGGTTAACGGCTGTTGCTTCCGCCCGCACCGCTCACAACCCCCTGGGGTTGCTTTCGGATAGTTCGCAGTACGCCGCTCGCCCGTTCGGGTTAAGAGGCGTTTCGGCCCGGTAGGCGAGACGAACACTGGATGAATGGGGGCGGCACAGCAAGCTCCGGCAGCCCCCAAAACTCTCGGCGGTGTCGGTGTCTCGCGCGGCGTGGGTTATTGAAGTTTGCAAGCGCTCTTTTGCGCGCAACTGGGACATGCCAGCTAAAGTCGCCGCACCTGCAATCAGGGGATCGCGACCTCGCCACCGGCCCGCGTGGCCAGGGCCCGCCAAATCTGCAGTTCGTGCGTTTCGGAAATGGCCTATACCTAGCCGTCGATCGTCGCCACACCAGGCCAGGGTGATAGCTGCGGGATGTGATGATCGCGCACATCGGCTGCCCAAAAACGTAGTCCGTCAAGGCCGTCGGGATTCTAGCGCGCAAGTAAAACCGGTCGACATACGTCATCGAGATAAGATGCCGTGAAACAGGATGTCGAGCACTTCTTGGCACTGCTCGTCGATGGACTTGGATGTCCCGTTGAAATGGTTGGTGAACATCGCTCCGTAAAGCACTTCGGAAATCACATCGGTAATACTGCCTACGGGAATTGGCCGTACAATGCCGTCGGCGATGAGAGCACGATACAAATCGTTCCACCTCGCAATGCTTTGATCACGATGATGAAAATACGTCGACTGCTCTCTGTCGCGAAAGTGCGCGCGCTCCTGAATGAGTAAT
This sequence comes from Planctomycetota bacterium, assembly GCA_003389215.1. Classification (GTDB taxonomy): domain Bacteria; phylum Planctomycetota; class Planctomycetia; order Pirellulales; family UBA7805; genus MB-PLM-2. The sequence goes on from QQVP01000011.1 coordinate 134,841, forward strand.
TCGACGACTTCAGGATGGTGTCGGAAGTAGGCCAGGTACGCCCGAATACCAGCGGCAATCTGGTCGAGAGGAGTACTTGCATGTTCGGCGGCCTGGTCGACTTCGTGCCGCAACCGCAACACGGCGGCGTCAACGACCGCCAGGAATAGCGATTCCTTGTTTGAGAAATAGCGATAGACCGTTCCCTTGCCGATGCCGAGATCATCGGCAATCTGCTGCACGTCGGAAGCAGCAAAACCGTGTTCCGCAAACACGTCGGTTGCCGATTCCAGAATCGCTTGTCGGCGACGAGAACGCGCTGTCTTGTCGACCGGGCGGCCTGGCTTTCGTGAAGTCTTCGTCTTCATGAGGTGATTCAACCGGACGCTCGTTTTTGTCGCAGTCGATTGGAGTTTGGAAACGCTAATCCGCTTTTCCAATGTCTATTGAACCGCGAGGCCAGGAATAAAGATAGGATTGAACACACTTATACCACGCCCTATTGAAATGACGACAAGGCGACGGATGTGGTTTGGGGCGGTAATCGTCCGGGCAGCAGCACTTTGTCGGGCACGGCAAAGCCAGGCAAGGCTTGGGGCAGTACGTGTCCGGACAGCAACTTGAGACTGCGCAGACGCAGGGGGCGGGTTTGCAGACGTAATCATCCGGGCAGCACAAGGCCGGTTGGCTGGAGCCGCATGCGGGCTTGCTGGAGGGAACGTAGTGGTCGCAGAGGTCATCGTCGGCAGACGTGATGAAAGGCTGCATAGCTAACAGGACGAATCCCATCAGGCTTGCCAAGTATGTCGAGACAACGGTTCGCCACCAATCGTTTGTCTTCGCCGTAGTCTTCATTCTTCGTCCCTATCCACTTCGGGTTCTGGTGGTGGCAGTGGTAATGCTTCCGCGGCGGGCGGTAGTGGCGGGCCTGCGGGCAGTTCATGCGAGCTGCCCGCTGCAGCCGAGGGGTCAAGACGAATTTCCCAGCCGCCACCTAAAGCACGGTAAAGATCGACCAGACTTTGTGCGGCATTACCGCGGGCGATCGCCAACAGTTCTTGCTGACTGAGAAGTAATTGCTGGACGGTGAACAGACGGTTGAAGTCGATTTCGCCTTCCCGGTATTTGACCTGGGCCACACGCTCGGCTTCGCGCGCTTGTCGGGCGCTCTCTTCCCGCACGCGCACCTGGTCCGTGAAATGCAGATACGCCACGATGGCATTCTCTGCTTCCTCGTTCGCCAGTAGCACAGTCTGTTGATAATTGGCGACCAGTTGCTGGAACCTGGCATCTTGAACGCGAATGTTATTGAGCAGCCGGCCGTAGTTGAGCACGTTCCAGCGCAGCGACGGCCCGATCGTGCCTCCGAAGGCGCTGCTTTTGAACACATCACTAAAGCGTTCGGCTTCCCACGACATCATCCCGTTAATCGAGATATGGGGATACAGCTCTGACTCAGCGATTCCGATTTCCGCGCTTTGCGCCGCGACAAGCCGCTCGGCCCGCCGAACGTCCGGTCGCCGCCATATCAACTCGGCGGGTACGCCGACTGCGATCGTTTCCGGAGCACTGGGGATGGGGGCGCGCTCGCCGAGCAGGTAGGACAAATCGTGCGGCGGCATCCCCAGCAGCACGGCCAACCGGTTTTGAACCTGCCGCCGCTGGATCACCAGAGCTTCAATTGCCGCCAAAGTATTGCCAAGATTGGCCTTGGCCTGCGGTGTGTCCAATTCGCTGTTAGCGGCCTCGGCATTGAGACGAGCCTGGGCTACGCGTGTACTTTCCCGTTGGAGTTTGACGTTCTCCTGGGCCACCTCGATCTGTTGTTCGATGGTACGGAGGTCGACATAGGTAGCTGCCACTTCACCGATCAGCACGACCAGCGCGTCGTCGTATTCTTCCACCGAGCTGTCCAGGCGGGCATCGGCGGCCTCTACTGCGCGGCGGAATCTTCCCCAGAAGTCTAGTTCCCAAGCCAAGCTGCCGCCGATTCGCCAGTTACTGAATTGAGGGGCTGCCAGGTTTGCGAAAGGTGACCCCGCCGGGATCGTCGGAAAGAGCGCGGTTTCTGTGCTGCGTTGCGTGCGGGTGTAGTCGGCGATCACTTCCTGTGTCTGCGGAAACAGATTTCCAGCGACCACACCTCGCTGCGCTCGCGCTTCGGCAACACGAAAACCCGCTTCTCGCAGCGTGATGTTTTGTTGGTAGGCAGTTTGCACAAGGCGGTTGAGTACTGGGTCGTTGAAAACTTCCCACCATGCACGGCAGTCCTCCGATTCGGTAGAGATTCGCGAACTTTGCGAGTCAATCCATTCGTCGGCCACCGGCACTGACGGACGCTTGTAGTTGGGGCCGACCTTCAGGCCGTTGTGGAAGTATTCGCGCACGCTCGTGCAGCCCGAACTGCAGATTACCGTCGCGACTAACACCGTCACGTATCGCGCCGTATGCAGTAGCCTGACAAACAATTTCCGATCCTCCGTGACCGTTCGCTGTCTCGCCGCATCATCGGCCTTCCATAGCTCCGCAATGCACGACGTTAAGTTTGCGGACCGACGAGTCCGCAAACTACTTATCGGCAGAAGCGGTCGCGATCATGAAGTCCGACCCACCCGGAAAATCGGGAATTACATGCACAATCACCATTTAGGAGTTTCGGGGCCGCCCTGCAAACAGCCTGGCCTTCCCCTTTTGCGCAGCTTCAGTGGACTCGCTTTGTGTCGACTGTCTCATTGACGTATGGCAATAGGTTGTCCTGGACACGACACAGTAAGCGTTGCAGCAATGCTCTCTCCTGGTCGGTCAACCCGTCCACGGCCCGCTTACGAGTCCGCTCCAAGCAGTCAACGATCTTCTCCCACATGGGCACTGCTTTTGCTGTCAATCCGACCAGTTTACGGCGGCGGTCGGCAGTGCAATTCCTCCGAATGATCATACCGTCGCGCTCCATGCGATCGAGCACACCGGCTAGCGTCGGCGCTTCAATCATCATCCGCGCGGCGAGGTCCACCTGCGAGATGTCCTTTTCACGCATGAGCCACCCAAGCACCTGTGACTGTCGAAAGGTGATCCCCTGTGGGGCCAATTCATTCTGCAGCGCCCGATGGTACGTCTGAGTAGCGACGGTAAGCCAGAATCCCACGCTTTGTTCAAAGTCATATTCCAACATGTCTCGCCTCGGATCTCAGACGCGGACTTCTATCAATTCGCATGAGCATCTGGGCCGCTTCCAGGAACAAGCCCTCCACGGTCCACCGCTTCTCCACCAACACGACCGTCACGCGCCCGGCCGTCTTCGCCGCAACGTCGATCTCAACCGCTTCAATGCGACCGTTGGCGCTCGCAAATCCCGCCCCCAGGTCCATCCGATCCCCGGCAAACCAGGCCACATACCCGCCGTATGCCCCGGCAGCAATCGCCAGACCAAAGAGCAGCCGCGACCATTTCTTGATCCAGTTCCATTTCATTTCGTCAGGTCGACCTTTGACTCCGCCACGGCAAACAGGAGTAGCTCTGTTGCCGGTGAATTGCAGCGACCGACCTTTGCCTCAATGGCGCTCATCCAGTCAGACGGGCTATTTCGACAATCCGCGCCGGTAGCGTGCCTTCCCTCAATCTGCAAGGATGCAAGAGTCGTCAGCGACCGCAAACAGGGCTTGAGTTCGCTCCACTGGGCGTCTGACAAGGCAGGAAGCCAGATGTGAACCTTTGCGTCAGGGTCGAACATCTGCCCGCCGTTAAGACCAAGGATGATCGGCAGGGTACGCCCGTCTGCGGGATACGAGATGGCGATGCGGCCTCCGCATGAGGTGAGGTACGCCAGCGCTTTGGCATTTGACGTTCGCCGATTCAAGCGCCCAAACAGTCCACGTGCCCACACAAGCAGCGATCGCAATGCAGCGCATATTCCGAGACGAGTCATCCCAAGGGTCTCCTTACCGGATCGACCATTGCATCACGAAATCCGCTTCGCCGTCAAATTCTTAGTTAGTTTCCTCGCGGCGTGCTTGTCCCTTGTGAAGACCGCACTCCGTAATCACGCTTCACCTTCTGCATGCCCACGTCGATCCGGGAGGATTTCGACCTTGACCTCGATTTCCTCGGCGAAAACGCTGTGTGTGAACCGGACTCCCCACGGGACCGGCACATAACTCCAGCCCTTCAGATCCCAGCCTCGGAGGCATTGGAGGGTTGGATCGTCGATGGCTTCGACCACCTGGGCCGTTACCGCCATAGAGGTCAGTAGTGCTTTCAGTTCATCAGGACTCATCAATCGTCATACCTGCTGAAACATTACGATCGGTCGAGCATCAACACGAACCGGGCCGTGGCAGACGCGGACTTCCATCAACTCGCATGTCCTCTATCTTGGTTAAAGCGGCTAATTGCCGCGAGCGAAAGGTCGGTGATGTATTGTGCGACCTCGTCACTAGACGGCGGGTCACCATGCTGTTGCGGAAGCATGGCGAAAGCAATCCTTGCGAACATGCATTGGCTCATGATGCTGTAGCCCAGCCAGAGTCGCTTTGACTGCAAGGAATCGCCGGGAAGCAAGTCCTGAAGGATTGACAAAAGGACATCCATTGGCAGTTGAACGAAGCGCGCAATTTCTTCCCTGCGTATTCCAGTTGGCACCAGGCACTCACCCAGGATCAGCCGCGTCTGCCATGCAACGTCGTTCAACTCAGCCATTCGTTTAACGAGCTTGCAAACACACTCTTTGAGCCGCACCTCCGCCGGTTCTTCCGGGGACCACGCCGGAAATGGTGCTCGGCTGGCGGTTGATTCCAGGGCGAAACCGAGGCTAGCGGCATAGAGCGTCCGTTTGTTACGGAAATGGTAATTGACTGCGGCAAGATTCACTCCGGCCGCTTCGCATATCTCGCGGATCGTGGCACCCTGATAACCCTTCGCGGCGAACATGGGGCCAGCCGCTTCGAGTATTCGTGCGCGGGCTTCTTCATTTGCCATGCGAGAATCCGAGAGCGGGCAGCGGGTCTCACGGCTTCTGAATCGCGGAATGATGTCCTGCCAAAAGCCGGGCATGAACGCAATTGCTGCACAATGGTTGTCAATCGTAGGTTCCTGTCCTGATGGGTCTGCTTTCGTCAGGAACTTCGACCGCCGGGAGTTCTTCATCATCTCCGGTGGAGGCCGGCTCCGGCTGGGGCGCGGCGACCGCTTCGTCGTCCGATTGTTCCTGATCGTGCGGAGTTCTCCAAATCAGACGACGCAGACCGGTGCCCCATTGGTCCATCAAGCTGTACATCACCGGAACAACGATCAGCGTCAGCATCGTGGACGTAATCATTCCGCCCACCACGCACGTCCCCATCGGTGCGCGGGTCTCGGACCCGGCTCCAAGCCCGATGGCAATCGGAATCATTCCTGCGATCGTTGAAAAGGCGGTCATCAGAATAGGACGCAACCGCACTGGGCCAGCTCGCAGCAGGGCCTCGTCGCGACCCAGCCCGTGCTCGCGACGCAAGAGGTTCGTGTAGTCGACCAAAAGAATCGCGTTCTTCGTAACGAGGCCCATCAACATGATCATTCCAATCATGCTGAAGATGTTGAGCGTTCGGCCTGTTAGCCAAAGTCCGCCAAGGGCCCCTCCGATCGAAAGCGGCAGCGACAGCATGATGGTCAGCGGATGAACGAGACTCTCGAATTGCGAAGCAAGAATCATGTAGATGAGGACGATGGCCAGGAGCAGGCTGAAATTAATGCTGGCAAATGACTCGGCCATCATGTCGCCGGCACCGGTGTAGGCCGTCGTGATTCCCTCAGGAAGACCGGCCTCCCGCTCAATCGCGTTGACATCCTGGATCGCCGCGCCGAGAGGCTTATCTTCCGCCAGGTTTCCCATGATCGTGATCTGTCTTTGCCGATCCTGGCGGTCGATCTGCACCGGCCCGACGCCTTCTTCGACCTGCACAAGGTCGTGAAGTTCGACAAGCTCCCCGCCGGCCGTTCTGACTGGCAACGAACGAATCGAAGCAGCCCGATTTCGCTGCGATTCAGCAAGCCGGACCCGCACGTCGAACGTTTCGCCACCATCTTCGAAGGTTGTGACTTCCTGGCCACCGATCAAGGCGCGAACGGCACGGCCCAGTTTGTCGACGGGGACGCCAAGATCTGCAATCCTGTCACGTTTTGGATGTACAGACACTTCCGGCTTATGCGGATTGTATGTCGAATTGACATCTACCACGCCGGGCACTTCCTGGATGCGATCGATCATCTGATCGGCCGTTTCCTCCAATGCGACGAGGTCGCTGCCCCGCAAGTTGTACTGCAGCGGCGCAGATCGAAAGCCGCCGCCGCTCACACGCGGGATGTTCTCGACGCTGATCTTCGAGTGACTCAAGTCGGAAAGCACGTCGCGCGCCATCGCCATGATCTCTTGCTGTCCAAACTCGCGTTCCGCTTTCGGATCAAGCTGGACCAGCAGCGTGGCGACATTCACGCGACCCTCCTCCCCAGCTCCGATCGTCATATAGAGATTGGTCACGTGCGGGAGACGACTAATGCGCGACTCGACCTCGCGCAGAATCTTGCTTGTTCTCTCGATCGACGAGCCAAGTGGCGTTTCGACTTGGACATTGAACTGTGCTTCGTCTTGTGCCGGCACAAATTCTGTTCCGATGAACGGAACCAGCATCAGGCTGCCGACAAATACCGCGCCGGCGATGACGAGCACGATCAACCGAAACCGCAATGCGAGACGCAGCGTGCCCCGATAGAACGACTCCAGCCCTGCGAAAATCGATTCCAGGAAATTGAAAACGCGACCGTGCTGTGTGGACACTTTCAACGCGCGCGAACATAGCATCGGCGACAGCGTCAAGGCGATGAACGTGGAGATGATGACCGCAAACGTCACCGTCAGCCCGAACTCAAAAAAGAACCGTCCGACAAGCCCTTCCATAAAAGCCACAGGTATGAACACCGCTGAGATCGCCAGCGAGGTGGCGACGACGGCGAAGCCAATCTCGGAGATGCCGGCAACGGCCGCTTGCATCCGGGGCATCCCCTCCTCCATGTGGCGGTACGTGTTTTCCAACACCACGATCGAGTCGTCAATGATCATGCCGACCGAGATCGTCAGGGCAAGCAGGGACATCATGTTCAGCGTGAAGCCCATGGCCAGCATGCAGGCGTAGGTGGCAATGATCGTCGTGGGAATCGTGACGGCGGCGACAAACGAACCTCGCCAACTGCGGAGAAACAGGAGAATGACCAGGACGGCCAGTGCACCGCCGCGCAACAGTTCTCCCTGAGCTTCGTTGACGCTCTGCGACACGAAGATCGACAGGTCCTGAGCCAGCACAATCTCGTATCCTTGAGGGAGAGACGCTTCGACTTCGCCAAGTTGCTCCTTGACGGCCTCGGCGACGGCCAAGAGATTCGTCCCCGATTGACGACGCACCAGCAGCGAAACGGCGCGCTCGCCGTTTAGCCGCGACAGGCTGCGAAAATCCTCCATGCCGTCTTCGATGTAGGCGACGTCCTTCAGGTGAATGGGGCCGGACGGTCGCTTGGTGATGGTCAGCTCGCCGAATTGTTCAACTGTTTCCACCTCTCCCTTTGTCTTGACGACCAATTCACGCTGCGACGTCTCGATGCGCCCGCCCGGGAACTCGACGTTTTCATCTTCGAGAGCGTCAATCACGTCTTGCGCCGCCAGGTTGTACGCACGCAGTTGATCGAGCCGTAGCCACACGCGAATTTCGCGATCTCGGCCGCCGACCAGGCGAACGGAACCGACGCCTTCGATTCCCTCAATCCGGGGCTTCAGTTGCTCGTCGGCATATCGCGTCAAATCGCGAATTGAGTCCTGGCCGGACAACACAATGGAAAGGATCGGCGCAGAGTCCGGGTCGAACTTCTCCACAATGGGCGGTTCGATGTCGGTGGGCAGGTCACCGCGAATCGACGAGACTTTGTCCCGCACTTCCTGCGATGCCACGTCAATGTCGCGTTCTAATTCGAATTCGACGAAGATCTGCGCCAAGCCTTCCGTACTTTCGCTGCGCAGCGATTTGATGCCGCTGATTGTATTGACACCCTCCTCGATGATATCGGTTACGTCACTTTCGACGGTCTCCGGGTCGGCTCCCTCGTAAATCACCGTGACGGTCACAATCGGGAAGTCGACGTCAGGAAAAAGGCTGACACCAATTCGGGAGTGGGCGATCAGTCCAAAGACAACCATTGCGCCGATGACCATCGACGCGAAAATGGGCCGGTAGATAGCGGTCTTGGAAATCTGCATATCAGTCGGTCTCCGCAGCCTCTTCGGCTGACTGCTCACGCACTTGCACCGGCATTCCATCCGCAAGAATGGACGGATCATCAACGATCACGGGTCGTCCCGGCGTCAGGCCGGTCAACACTTCCGTGAACGCGCCGCTCGATATTCCAGGCCGAATCGTCATGAGTTTGGCTCGACCATCTTCAAAAACGAACACCTGGGGCTGTCCGCCGGAATACACCAAGGCATCGTCCGGCACGACCAGAGAATCCTCGGCGTTTGCGACGACGAACCCCACTCGGGCAAATTGGCCTGCCTTGAATCGACCGTCTCGATTATCAATCGCAACCCGTGTGCGATACGTGCGGGTTTCCGGTTCGACCTTGTCATTGACAAGAACAACAAGTCCCCTAACCGGCTCGCTTGCCCCCTCGACAAAGACGCGCACCTGGTCACCAGATTCCACGCGATTCAGGTACCGTTCGGGAACCCCGACCTGGACGGTGAGAAACGAGAGGTCCATCAACTCCATCAGTTCGACCCGGGGCTGAGCCGTTACGTACTCCCCTTCATCGACATATCGATCCGTAATGACCGCGTCGTACGGTGCAACGATGGTCGTCTTTCGTAACTCGTCCCTTCGCAGGTTTACCTCCGCCTGGGCTTGCGCGACTGCCGCACGCGACACGGCAATCTGCTCCTCAGTCGGCCCCCTCTTCGCGATGTCAAGCTCCGCGGCCGCGCGGTCGAGCGCCGCCTTGGCCAGCTTGGCTTGCGCCACTGCCCGATCGTACGTTTCTCTCGAAGTGGCGTTTTGCGCGACGAGCGTCTCCTGGCGTTTCAACACAGATTGAGCGTTTTCGTATTGCGCCTCCGCTTCTGCCAGTGCGGCTTCCAACTTGCGAATGTCCTCCGGCCGTCGCCAGGCAATCAGTTCCTGCAACTCTCGCTCGGCTTTTGCCAGCCGAGCCTCGGCGGCCTTCAACTCCAACTCATATTCGCTTCGATTGATCTGGACGAGCACGTCGCCTTTGTTGACCGGCTGGCCAATATCGAGACGTAATGGCTGAGTGACCGTTTGGCCGTCCAACTCGAACGAGATGTTGTTTCGAGAGTTTGGAATGGAATCGATCACGCCATCGACTTCGGACACCAAGATCGTGCGGCGACGTGGTAACAGATTTCCCGTAAGCTCCAGCGTCGCGGAAATGTCCCTCGATTCGACGCGAGCCACCGTTACAGCGACGGGAGCCGATTCGGCGCGGTAGCGCGAAGAGGCCGCAGGGCGTGGGGAATCGTCCGCCTCCGATACAGTGCCGACAAGTCGCGAATAGCCGACGCCGCCGGCGGCGCCGACGACGCAAGAGACCAACGCAACGGCTAGGAATTTTGCTTTCATCAGGTTGCTTCCGCTTTCGGACGTATCAAAATGCCGTGGATGTAAATGTCGACGGCATTCTCGATCGCTTGGCCGAGCTTTCCAGAGGCACCTTCGATGCAACCCGTGACGACAGTTCCGAAGAGCAGGTTGGCGAAGGCGTTCGTTGCTTCATGGACGTCAAGGTTCCTGAAGACGCCGTCCCGAATTCCTTGTTTGATGATCTCATCGAGGACTCCCCGGTTCTTCGCCCGATAGACCAAGTGCGTATCCGGGATCGAACCGCGGAATTCCGCGCGCTCGAGAATGAGAATCTCGACGAATCGGGGATGCTTTCGGAAGAACTCGCCATAGGCGTTCCCGCTCCGACGAATGGTCTCGACCGGATCCTCAACGCCGTCGATGGCCTCCAAGATGCTCGCCTCCAACATCCTCATGCCAGCGTCGGCGGTCGCCAGGAACAGATCCCGCTTGTTTCCGAAGTACCGGTAAACCGTGCCCTTTCCGACGCCAGCGCGATCGGCGATGACTTCCACGTCCGCGCCCCCAAATCCTTGCTGGGCAAACACTTCGATCGACGCCTTCAGGATCGCTTGGCGTTTTTCCGGATCTTGAACGGCAGTTGCGACAGGCATTCCCTGGCTCCCGAATTGCTGTGGACGGACTCGTCAGTCCACTCACTATAGCCGAACTAACCGTTCAGAACAACAGCGTTTCTCGTCTTTCGCGTTATCCAGTTCTTACGGGAATCGACCATGCTGGCGAATGAGCCAACTCGCCTCCCGAGCAGTGGCAGAAGCGTGCAGTTGTCAGTTTCGGCTCAGCCGTATCAGCAATCCCAGAGAGGGTCATTACTTGCCAGTCAACGCAAACGACTCTGCCAGCCCTCCAATAGCCACCCACGGAGTCCGGTGGTTCGCTCGATACCACTCAGGCGTTCGGTTGTTCTCTCCCATTTCATAACCGATGTTCTGGATGCGGCTGAGGATGGGGAAGACTTCGCGGCGGGTACGGCGGTACTGGGCGCGGAACTGACAGGTGAAGCATTTCCGGTTGCGGAAGCACCAGTTGACGATCAGCCACGTTAGGCGACTGCGGTCGAGCGTCGGGGCCACGGCGCCCAGATCGGGTCGCGTCTGGCAGGCGTGAGTCCGCTCGAAACGTGGCTCGGTCTTTCGCGAACGGTCCACTTGAGATACCGCAGCGCGTCGGGGCTGGGTACGGTGTCATCTTCAGGCTGCAGCATCAGGTCGACACGTAGCCAGAAGATGTGGCAAACAGCGTTGTAACGGCTTTGGCCGACACTGAAGTGGCTGCGTTCGTGCGTAAGGACGAACCGTCCTGAGCCGCTTATGCTCGAAGGCGGAAGTGTGATTTGCGCAACTCCGCAGTGTCGGACCCAGGTGGATAATGCTTGCAGTTTCGAGCGCCACAACGCTCACCCTCACAGCTTGGGGCGAAAATTGACCCCGGTCACTTTCTGGCAAGCGATGGGTTGCCGCCTTTGCCAGGTCAAGCCGGAAACGGCGCAAGTGCTTTGGCAACAATGCATAAACTCGCTGAGAACGAGCGAACTCCCGAAGAGAAAAGTTCAATTGCCGTCTTGTCGCCCCGACTTTTTACAACTGACGCTGAAACAACAACTTTAGTTACCTGTCGATGGTCGGCAGTGCAGCCTGAGATTCAACGAAATCCGGTAGTCTACCGGATTCGGTGAAATGGAGGTTGCACACTATGTCGATTTCACTCTCTTCTCGCGTCCCGTCCTACCGTCGCCACAAGCCCACAGGGCAAGCTGTAGTGACGATCAATGGCCAGGATATCTACCTGGGCAAATGGAACACGGCAGCCAGTAGAGCCGAGTACGACCGTCTTATCGCTGAGTTTCTGGCCAATGGTCGGCAACTCCGCAGCGATGTCGATAGGACCGTGGTCGAAGTGCTCAATGCCTATCGGAAGTTCGCCGAAAACTACTATCGCAAAGATGGTCGGGCCACGAGCGAGTACGGTGGCATCAAGGAGGCACTGAAGATCGTTCGCGAATTGTACGGTAGGACAACCGCCAACGATTTTGGCCCCTTGGCATTGAAGGCAGTTCGGCAGCGCATGATTGATAAGGGCTGGTCTCGCAGCACGATCAATCAGTCGATCGGTCGGATTCGCCGATGCTTCAAATGGGCGGTTGAAAACGAGCTCGTCCGCCCGGACGTCTACCACGGCCTGATGGCCGTCTCTGGATTGCGAAAAGGCCGATCTGACGCCCGTGAACCGGAATCCGTGAAACCCGTGGAGGATGCGACCGTACAGGCCACATTGCCCCATCTGACGCCGGTCGTGGCGGATATGATCCGTTTTCAGCGAATCACCGGGTGTCGTCCGCAGGACGTCTGCAACCTGCGCCCCTGCGACATAGACATGTCGTCGGACGTCTGGCTGTACAGGCCGGACACACACAAGACTGAACATCACGGGCGGGAGCGAATCATCCCCATCGGGCCGAAGGGGCAGGAAATCTTGCGGCCATACCTGTTGCGCGAGAAGGGATCCCATTGCTTCAGTCCCGTCGATTCCGAGAAGAGACGTCGTTTCGCGCAACATGGCAATCGCAAGACACCGTTGTCGTGCGGCAACCGGCCCGGCACAAATCGCAAGCGGAGACCGAAGCGAACGGCGGGCGAACAGTACACCACCGAAAGCTACCGCCGAGCGATCCACAGAGCGTGTGATCTTGCCTTTCCGGCACCCGAGCCGATGTGTCGTCGCGAGGGGGAAAGTGCAAAGCAATGGCGAGAGCGGCTGACGGACAAGCAGCGAGCCGAACTCGATCAGTGGCAATCGGACCATCGTTGGAGTCCGAACCGGCTACGCCATTCCGCCGGAACGGAGATTCGTAAACGATTTGGGTTGGAAGCCGCTCAAGTCATCCTCGGACACGCTTCAGCAGACGTCACGCAAGTCTATGCCGAGCGGGATCTGCAGAAGGCGGTGGAGATTATGCGGGACGTGGGGTAGTGCAGAGAGTGACCTAGGTCCGTGCATGTCTCGGCACAACATAGACGCGTGTGGCAGGTCGGAGCGGCCAAGATTTCAGGCCAACACGCGCGAGTCTCGGAGCCAAGCCTCGAATCGATGGCGGGTCGAGGGGATCGAGGCCGAGTCGTACCGTGACGAGGTCCGCGGCTACTGCCGCGAGCGTGGGATGACTCGCAAGGTGTCGCAGGCCCTCGCCTGGTACGCCTGCATGCTGGAGTTTCCCCCGCCCGAGCCCCCCCCTGCTGGGTCCAAAACGGACAGCGTGTCCGTTTTGGGTGAAGATGGGCAAGAAACTGGGCAAGCTGACGGCAACGTGCCCACCGAAATGGTGCAACCTGACCCAGAGTTGGCCACTCGTGGGATCGACCAGCTGCCTGATGACTGGCCCTCGCACATCCCCGACAGCGCCGACATGGCTGATGAGATCAAGTGGATTCAGGCCAACCGCATGCTCGTCTGTACCCCGGCCGGTGTGGACCTGACCCGTGCTCGCTCGCCCTGGCCGAGCATGGTGACGGGTGCCTGGCTGCGCGACAGCATCCTCTTCCCTGCCAAGTGGCTCGATGTGTGCGCGAAGCACAGTGGTAGTGCCACCAGTGATGATGGTGTCATGGGCAAGGAGCGTATGGCTACGCAAGAGGTTAGAGACCTTCTTGAGGAGATGAGCCAGTAGACTACTGGCAGAACACGCTGTTCGGTGTTTAGGTAAGCCTGGCAAGATGCCCAGAATTCGGACCAGACCCCCGCCCCGGTCGGCACCTGAAAGGGACGGTTATCCACCTCAAACCCACGTCTCAAATATTTCGCGGTAAGTGGGCTATGCTGACCTTCGCGCCAACAGCGACGGTAACGAGCGGAGGAGGTTCCTGACCGACCCAAAACCTAAGAGGTGTATCAAACGACGCAGCATCCGGGGCTAGTCTACGACAACCGATCGTACATCGTGGAAATCCCCCCGTAGGTGCGGTACGATGTCGAGTGGCAATTTCGGAAGTCACTAATGGCGATTCGGCAATGAGCATTTCCGTCGTCTGCAAGTGTGGAAGAAAACTCAAAGCGCCCGATCAAGCAGCACGTAAGAGTGGCAAGTGTCCTCACTGCGGACAAATCCTCACATTGTCAGCGCAAGGTTCTCAAAACGAACCGCCACCGTTCCGTCGTGCAGAAGCACCCGCCGCTTCTACTGAGACCGACGTACCCGCATCAGAGCCGGCACAACCGTGGTGGCGTTCTACTGCGGCCGCGCTAATTGGCAGTGGGGCTGCCGCAGCTGTTGTGCTTGTCGTTGTCCTCGTGTTGATTTTCGGTCCATCTGCTGACAATACGACGGTCTCCCGTGATGAGATTGCCAACGAGACGGAAGAGGAGACATTCGATGACGGCGGTAGCGCGCCGCAACAACAAAATTTCAAAATCTTGGAGTTGGCGGACCTTGCTGAACTCGTGGGGCCATCGGTCGTGCAAGTAGATGTGACCCGCCCGGAGGGTGCAGGCACGGGAAGCGGATTCGTTCTGGACAAGCGAGGTACGATTGTCACCAATTCCCACGTGATTGAGGACGCGACCGGGGGCAGGATTGTTTTTGCTGACAGGACGAGTGTGCCGATTACCGGATACCTAGGCATGTGGCCCAGGAAGGATATTGCTCTGGTACGGGTCGAATGTCCGCCGGAGAAGCTGCACCCTCTTCGCCTAGCAACGTCGGAGCCACGACGAGGCGAACGGGTGGCGGCGTTCGGGAGTCCGCTGGGACTGCAACAATCGGTGTCCGAGGGAATTGTCAGCGCGGTGCGCGAGAGCAAGGAACTTCGGACTCTTTCCCGGATTGACGTTAATGCACGCTTGATTCAAACCACCGCGCCGATTTCCCCCGGAAACAGCGGCGGTCCGCTTGTGGATATGAAGGGTTTAGTTGTCGGCGTCAACACGGCGGGCGTTCGAGGCGAAAATATCAACTTCGCCGTAGCGGTGGTGGAGTTTCCGCCGCTTCTCCTGGCGAAAAGTGAAACTCCTTCGCCGTTGCCGGCAAGCGACCCGGCGGCTCGCGACAAGGACTCGCCGCCGCAAGCCGAGGACGTCGCGTCCGTTCGCGAGCCGCAACCAGGTGACGCGCGACTGGCGAGCGACTTGAATATGAGGATCGCTCGCGGCGAGCCGATACCTGCCGGCATCAAGTACAGCGATCTGTGGCGACTGCACGAGCATGGCGCACTCGACATGCAAGCGTTCCCTGAAACTTGGGAGAAGGTTCAGATCTGGAAGCGCAACAGCGACGGCGTCAGTGATGAAGACGCGGCCCAGCAGATCAACAACGCTTCCGATAACGGTGAGCGATTCCCGCCTGGCTTGCCATACCGACAACAGATCAAACTGCACAACGCTGGTGTGATCGACCTGAAGGCCTTCCCTGACGAGTACGATCGCGCTGTCGAGTGGTCGAAGGGCAAAGAGGGTCGTCCAATGCTGATCGAAGAGCCGCCTGCGCCCGAGCCGACTCCAGAGCCCCAGCCGCCGGTCCCGGTTACGGTAACGGATCCCATCCCTGCTCCCGGTGGATAGGTCGACGAGCTATCGGCGGCTTGGTGCTTTCGTCGATATCTATGTCTTTCGGCGTCGGCTACCCTCTGATCACTTGACTTCCCAGAGAATTCGTTGGCTCCGCTCAGCAGCACCGGGCAAGTCGCGACCGGTCTCAAACAACTCTGGATCACCAACGAGGCCAAATATCTCTTCGCTATCCTCTTGTTGGGATGGTTCCAAAGTATCCACGTCAAACAGAGACATCTGTCCAGGGAGTGGTTCGTGTCGCTCGGGCAAGCGATCCCAGCCCGATAAGTCGGTCATGGTTGGAATGGAACGGTGTTTCTGATTCATCGATGAGTACCTATCGCGCAGGCTAGGATCTTCGGAATCGACGCAGGGTACGATCGAGCGGTCCAGCTCGCAACCTGTACGGGCGTGCCGCGCTACATCTTGTGTGGGCGAGATCGCGATCCTACGACATAACGCACATGAACCGAGTCTCTCGCTCCCACTGGTCCGATTCTAAGGGCGTAAGGTCAGCGCTTGCTCGTAGCCTTGGCCGCTACATCAACAAACTTGGCATACACGCTCGGAAAATAGTTTCGAGCCAATCAAGGACGCAATGGCGGGGCTCTGGTGTCAGTGCCAGGGAAAGATCGACGGTTGACGTTACCCCCGTGAATCGCGCCGCCCATCACCAGACTTGCAAAACTTCGCCTTGGACTTGACCGGAATGCTAAACCATGAGAAGCTTCGAGCAGTGCCTGCGATTGGAAAAGCGAAGCAGGCGCTGCAAGCGTTTGAGGGCGGGTTTTGGCGGACGGTTGCCGTTGATGATGAGCCCAACAAATCGCAGCGAGGCAAGGATGCCAAGCTAATGCACCTAGGAAGGCACTGCGGAATCGCTAGTCTTCTTTGGTTAAACCGGGTAGCGACAAAGACCTCGCCCCGTTGGTAATCGACGTTCCTAACGGTTCGTCGTGCCAATGGTGCGAGGTTTTTTTGCGCGCGTTGGCACGACACATCACCAACATGTGAGGTGCCCAATGCAAAACGCGATCGACTTGACGTCTGAGACCGTCATCCCCATCAGTCAGGCCCCTAAATACTACCCCTACGGGCGTCCGAACCTCTCCACCGTGTATCGTCATTTCCGAAGCGGTTGTCGCGGTGCCCGCCTTGAATCGTTCGTTGCGGGCGGGCGGCGGTTTACGACGGTCGAAGCGATCGGTCGGTTCGTCGAGCGGACCACCGCGAATTCTGCCGGTGCGACTCTCCAGCCATCCCGCGCGACCAGTCGCCAGCGAGAGGCCGAGATTCGTAAGGCCGAGCGTGAGTGGACCGAGGCTGGGCTCTGACGCAAGAAAGCACAGAAGTGCCGCTATTGAGTGGCATGATCGCCAAGGCGTTAAAGGAATATCCCGCTTTGCCGTGAGGCCGTGTGATTACATAGTTCGCTGCCAGCGAAGTGAATGTGATCTAGATAGATCGACCGATCATAGATCGGCGTTTTTTACAAAACCACAGTCGTTCCACCCATCAATTGAGAGGAAGACTTGATGCTGTACTCGGCCACGTGCCGAGCGGGTTTCGTTGTGCCGGTTTGTTCTCCCGACCCAAAAGAAATCGGAATACAAAAACGGGCAGGGGTTCGAACCTCCCTCTGCGGCTGCAACGGAGTCGCGACCGCGAATGTCGAAACCGAAAGAGCGTTCTCCCAGCAGGGAGTTTGTCCGGGCAACGGGCTGGTAGTTGATCCAGCAAGAACGGATACGTCCCGGTCCACATGCGACGATTTCAAAACGCGCGTATAAGGTGACGGCAGCAGCCTGCAAACTCGTTCGGCTCAGCATCAAAGCAATGTCGACGCTCAACGCGACTCATTCACATACGTCGCCAGGGAATCCGTTGCGCGCCGACATCAGCTGACGCCGACTGTCTTCAGGATCGACGCTGACGGGGATATCTCGGTCCCGGCGGCGAGGCCCGAAGCGGTCTCTTCACGCTCTTCGCGCGCGCACGCGCGAGACTACCGGTAGACTACCGGATTGTCCACGGGCCGACTCTTAAGATACCGCAAAGACACCGGAAAACACGCCATTGAGTGAGTGAGATTGCAAAAGGCGGATTGGGTGTTAGAATGCGGCATAACACCGAAGAATCGCAGGCTTTTCGTCGTCGGAAACGGTGTCTGGGGGTCAAAAGGTCGCAGGTTCAAATCCTGTCGCCCCGACTCAAGAGGACAGAAGGCCCTTCGGCGAGCACGTCGAAGGGCTTTCTTATGTTTGCCAGGCATGTTTGCCAACTTGAGGGTGGAAGTCCCTTATCCAACTTGATGGAGGTGAAGGATTAGCGAAGCGCAAGGGCGTCATGGCGACGTGGCGTCTGAAGGCAGCGTGGAGCAAAGCC
>QQVP01000121.1 GCA_003389215.1 Planctomycetota bacterium
GATTGCCACCACGCAGCGGGCTCTCGAAATGGCAGGCGACGACGACCCGGAATTTGTCGCGGCGCTCCGCGGGCGACTCGCTCTGTATGAGCGTGGCGAAGCGTACTCCGAGACGCCCGACGACGAGCCGGCCAGCGACGAGACGCAAGACGATTGAGCCCTGCGCAGCCAATGAACCAGGCCGACCAGCGGGAGGCCGGCATTTCAGCTGTCATCACCGCGGCGAAGGGCTCATTGACAACGCAGCCATCAATAGACTCGGCAACCAAGGCAACGGCGAACTTGCGACTTCGCGGTTGCGGAGAACCGGCGAGACACCGCATGGACTGGAATACCTCACAGTTGATTATCACCGGCGGCGGCGGCTGGCTCGGCGGAACCCTGCTCCGCGGCCTGCGCCAGGGTCTGGCCGACTTCGCGCCGCTCCGCGAGCCGTCGTCGAATCTGGCCATCCGCGCGTTGGCCCTTTCCGACCACGATGTGCAACAGCTCGAGCAGCTTCCCGGCGAGATTGAGATTGTCCGCGGCGATCTGCTCGACCCGGCGGATTGCCAACGCCTCTGCGCCGGGGCCCGCGACGCGGTGCTGATTCACTTGGCGGGCTTGATTCATCCGCGCCGCACCCGAGAGCTGTTCCAGATCAACCTGCACGCAACGCAGAACATCGTCGCCGCGGCGGTTCAACAGGGCATGCGACGCGTAGTGGCGATGTCGTCGAATTCGCCGCTCGGCTGCAATCCTCGCCCCGATCATTGCTTCGACGAGACTTCGCCGTACCACCCTTACTTGAAGTACGGGAAATCGAAGATGCTCATGGAACAGCACCTGAAGGAGGTGCAGGCGGCCGGCAACATCGAAACGGTGACGATTCGCTGTCCCTGGTTCTATGGTCCGTATCAGCCGCCGCGACAGACGTTGTTCTTCGAGATGATTCGCGACGGCAAGGCTCCGATTGTCGGCTCGGGCGAGAATCGCCGCTCGATGGGCTACCTGGAGAACATTGCCCAGGGCCTGATTCTGGCCGCCAACGTGTCGGACGCGGCCGGGGAAACCTATTGGCTGGCCGACGAGCGCCCCTACACGATGAACGAGATCGTTGACACGGTCGAGCGTCTGCTGGAGACGGAGTTCGACATCCCTTGCCAGCACAAACGCCTGCGGCTGCCCGGCCTGGCCAGCGAGGTGG
The DNA here is from genome assembly GCA_003389215.1 of Planctomycetota bacterium. Classification (GTDB taxonomy): domain Bacteria; phylum Planctomycetota; class Planctomycetia; order Pirellulales; family UBA7805; genus MB-PLM-2. The sequence goes on from QQVP01000121.1 coordinate 1,187, forward strand.
CCTGGGCAATCGACTGGTCGCTCCAATCGGTGGGGCTCTACCACCAGAAGATTCATGTGCTCTCGGAAATGAACAAGACGATCGCCTGTCGCGTCGACAAGGCAAAACGCGAGCTCGGCTACGAGCCCAACGTCGCGCTGGAAGAGGGTATGCGGCGCAGCCTGCGGTGGTGCATCGACCAGGGACTGCTGGGACGGGCGACGTCCAACTGAGTTCGCGACGCGACGCGGAAGGGAGCCATGATCGGCAGTCTCTGGAAACTCGCTCGGCCGCAGCAGTGGAGCAAAAACTTGCTCTGCTTCGCGGGCGTGATCTTCAGTGGGCGGTTTCTGGAGCTGGAGCACGTCGTTCATGCGATCCTCGTCGCCGTCGCCTTCTGCGCGGGCTCGTCGGCGATCTACGTGCTGAACGACCTGATCGATCGCGAGCGGGACCGCCAACACCCCAAGAAGCGCGAGCGACCGCTGGCCCGGGGCGACGTCTCGCCGGCCGCGGCCGGCATTTTGGGCCTTTCTCTGGCGGTCCTCGCCCTGTGGGGTACGTGGCAGCTCAATTACGAGACATTTCTTTGCCTGGCGATTCTCTTGGTCATCAACCTCGCCTACTCGACCGTGCTCAAGCACGTCGTTCTGCTGGATGTGCTTTGCATCGCCAGCGGCTTTGTCCTCCGCCTCTTGGCCGGCATCTACGCGGTCGACGATCAGCCGACGACCTGGATCACCTTGTGCACGTTCTTCCTGGCGATGTTCTTCGGCTTCTCCAAGCGTCGCGGCGAGTTGCAGGCCCTGCGCGAGAGCGAGGCTGAATCGCGACCCGTGCTGGAGAGCTACTCGATCGACTATCTGGACAATCTGCTGAACAGCGCCGCAACGATCACCATCTTGTGCTACGCCTTGTTCACCGTCGCTTCGGGGAAGAACCCGGCCCTGATCCTCACCTTGCCGCTGGTCTACTACGGCGTGATGCGCTACCAGCGGATCATCTCGACGACCGAAGCGGTTGAGGAGCCGGAACGGGCCGTGTTCGCCGATCTGCGGATTCTACTCGCGTTTGTGGTGTGGCTCGCGACGTACCTGATCATCGAGCGCTGGGACCCGCAGATCTTCGCTTCGCCCCCGGCGGCGGAGTCGCCGACCTCGGCAGCCGCGCCTCTCGAGACTTCGCCCCCTGCGGCGTCACCCGACAAAGCGCCGGCTGTCGAGTAACGGGGGCAGTCAGGTGACGGGGGCTATCGCGCAGCGGCGACACCCCGGCAACCCGCGACGTTCTCGGTCGGCCCTAGGGCGTGACCGGCGTGCCCGCCGACTGATGAAAGGGTCGCCGTTGCCGATAGAGTGCGAGCCGCGCCCGCATCGCATTGGCCCGCGGCGAGTCTTGCCGACGCAGCGTCGCCAGCGCTTCTGCGGCGGTCTCGACGGCCCGCTCGAACTGACCGGCTTCGGCCTGCGCCGCCGCCAGGACGTTGAGCGAACTGACCCGTCGTCGCGCTTCGATCTCGATCGCCCGCGACGCCAGACGAACCGCCGCTTTGCCGTTGCGGAAGCTTGCCTCGGCCGCGGTCGCGTAGATCCAGGCCAGTCGTTTCATGGCCCGAGTCGAGGCGGGATCCTGGGTGAGCACCCGTCGATACATCTCAATCGCCTCGCTGAGCCGGTTCTGTTTGTACAACACATCGCCCACACGGGCCATCAAATCCGCGTCGTCGCCGTAGGCGTTCAGGGCAGCCAACAAGTACGGCGTGGCCTCCGCCAGTTGCTCCTGGTCCGCGAGCAGGATGCCCAAGTCGAGATTGGCCTTGGCATGCGTGGGCTCGACGGCCAAGGTCTCGAGCAACTTCCGCTTCGCACCGCGGAGATTCCCTTGCTCCCAATAGACCTTGCCCAGGTTGTAGTGATGCCGGGCCAGCTGCGGATAGATTTCACAAGCCGCTTCGAAATGACGCTGGGCTGCCGCAAACTCGCGGGGCCCGGGCTTCTCGCGGGACTCCAGATAGTCGACGCCCAGGTTGTAGTGAATGAGATAATTGCGATCGGTCACCGAGAGGGCGTGCAAAAAAGCCGTGCGCGAATCTTGCCAACGGGCGACCTGCCGATACGTCAACACGCTCAAGCAAATCAACAGGAAGACGGCGCCGGCCATCGCGACGCCGCGAAGACGAGGGACCTGCCGCAGCAGGTCCATGGCGAGCCCCACGATCATGGCGACGAGCCCCAACGACGGGATATAGGTGAAGCGGTCGGCCATGGCGTGAAATCCCGCCTGGGTAAGTCCGCTCATTGGCAGCATCATGACGAGATACCACAGCCAGCCGACGAGAAGATAGGGTCGCTTGTTCGCTTGCCAGAGCACCAGCAACGTGATGGCGAGCAACACGAGCGTGGCGACGCCCGCCTGCGGACCAAGCTTTGCCCATACGTCGTCGTTGACGAGCGCGGGATGCGGATAGAAGATCGCCAACTCGGTGGGCCAAAACGTCTTCCAGAGCATCACCCCATAAACCGTTGTGGCATTGGCCAACCGCACCGGCACCGTCAGCACGTCGACCGAATGCGTGCCTCCCTCTTGGGCGACTCCATAGAGCGCTACCAACGCGGCCGCCGCGCAAAGGGCCAGCATCGGCAACTTCTCGCCAAGGGCACGTTGCCAGGTGACGGGGGGGCACGCCTGAACCGCGAAAGTCGAGTCCCCGTCGTCATCGCCGCGCCCTAGGGCGGGCTGCCAACCTTCGATTCGCCGCAGCGGCCACCCATCGAGCAACAGCAGCGCGACGGGCAGCGCCACGAGCGTTTGCTTCGACGCCATCGCCAAAGCCAGGGAGCCAAGCACCGCCGCGTAACGAGCCAGCGAAGGCGCCCGTGCGTAGCGGACGTAGAACATCACCGTGATCAGCCCAAACAGGCCGCTCAGCACTTCCTTTCGTTGACAGGCCCAGGCTACGGCCTCGACCCGCAAAGGATGAACCGCGAAGAAGGCGGCCACCAGGGCGGGAAACCAGAGCCGCCCCGTCATCTGTCGCAACAGCAGGAACACCAGCACGGCGTTGGCCGCGTGCAGCAACACGTTGGTGAAGACGTACCCGCCCGCCTTCCCCTTCTCCGCTCCGAAGAGCTGGCTGTCGACCATCAGCGATAGCCAGGTGAGCGGGTGCCAGTTGCCGTGCATCTCGGGCGTCAGTCGCCACACCCGGCGAACGCCGTCCCAGGTCAGCCCCTGTTTCACCGCGGGATTGGCGTAGATGTAGCGATCGTCGTCGAAGGCCACGAAGGCGTGGTCGTAGACCTGGACGTGGAGTCCGAGGACCACAGCCACCAGGCCGAGGCAAATCCAGGTCGCGGCTCGCGAGAAGACGGGGGGTCGCTCCCCATCGGTTGAAGATTCTTGTTCCATTCCAAGCACGACCCACCGGTGAAGCAAATCGCCGCACGCGCTGGTTCTATGGTAAGCCGAGGTTCCCAATTGCTCAACGTCAAGGTTGCTCAACGTCAGGCGAAACGGCGCACGCGTTGCACCGACTCCGTCCGCCGGCACGTCGGCGGCCGCGTATCGCCCTCGTCGTCCGCGGCGCTCCGAGCCGCTTGTTCCGCTAGGCAGTTGCGCGAGTGGCAGGTATTCTGAACAACACGTGCTTGTCGCATGCCCGCCGTGAGCAGCGAACCCGCATCCGGATGTCGAGAAGTGTTCCGATGAACGAGGCAGATGCCGCCGGAGTGGGCGACGAGCAGGCGGGCGACGAGCCGACGGGCGACGCGGCGGGCCGCAGTCCGTCGACAACGCCGAGGCTGTTCATCGCGGGGGCCGCCTTCGTGGCGGCCCTGTTCGTGGTCTGCATCTTCTCGCCGCGCTATTCCATCTGGCTGGGGCTCTACGTGCCCGAGGCCAGCTTCAACCCCGAGATCAAGCGGGCCAGCGTCTCGCTCGTCCAGGTCGACGATCCGTTCCTGTTCTTGCGAGAAGCCGACAAGGCGGGGCTGGTGAACAAGGGCTTGGCCTATCGCCTGTTCTTCCCGCTCTTGGCCCACTACCTGAACCTGCCGGACACGGTCTTTCTCGCCTTGCCGCACTTGGGCTGTCTGTTGGTACTTGCCCTGGTGGCGCAATTGACGTGGCGAGAAACCGGAGACCGTCTGCTCACGTTTCTCGCCACGCTGTTGTTTGCGGCGTTGCCGTGGTTCTTCGTTTCGACCGGCTGGCTGAGCTACTTCGATTCCTACTGGGTGCTGGGCCTGTTGGTTGTCGGACTGGTGCGGTCGCGTACGGCGTTGTTGGCCGCCTGCTTGATCGTGCCCTGGATCGACGAGCGCTTTCTGCTCGGCTTGCCGTTGGCGGTGGTCGTTCGCGCGTTGTACGTCCGGGGCGAAGAGCTGACGCCACGCCGCCTTGTCCGCGAGGTCTTCACGATTGGGGCCGTGACGCTGCCCTACGTGATCTGGCGAATCGTGGCCGCCGGTGGCGAGGACGCGACGGCAGCTCACTTCAACGAGGAATGGTCGCGAATCTACAAGACGACCGCGAGGACCTTTCGGGATGCGATGTGGTCGGGTTTTCGCGGTGCCTGGATTTTCCTGGTGCCGTTGGTCGTGGTGGCCTGGAACCGGCAGCGCTCCTGGCTGTTCGGGCTGTTGCTGGCCGGAATCCTGCTCACGACCGCGGCCGGACTGCTGGTCGCGGCGGATATGTCCCGCGGGCTGATGATGCTGGTCCCCGCCGTGTTGGCCGGTTGTCTGCTGTGGCTGCGCGAAGTCGATCGTGCGAAGCGGCTGATTCTCTGCGGAATCGTGTCGGTCAACCTGATGTTGCCCCTGGTGCTGGCCCTGGGAAGCCAGGTCCTGGGGGCGCAGGACCGTTGGCCGACCGCCCACCATGTGCTGTGGTACTTCAAGGTGCCGATTCACGACCTGCACTACGAGTGGCAACAACTCCAGTCGCCGCCCTGGTATGTGAATGCGCGGTACTACTTCGCCGAAGGCATGCGGCTGCACCGCGAGGGCAAAACGGACGCGGCCCTGCACTTCTTCGACAACTCGGTCCGTCTCGACGCCAACTTTGCCGACGGCCATTACGCTCGTGCGGCCCTGTTGCTGCAGCGGGGCGAGCGAGCTGCCGCGGTGGCCTCGCTGGAAAAGGCCCTCCAGGTCGCCGAGGACGACTGGCCGGCGCGCGAGGAGTGTCGCCGCCGGCTCCGCGATCTCAAGTCGGGTTCCTGACCTTCGGCGTCTTGAAGGTCGTGGGGTAAGATAGAGGCACACTCCCGCTTACACCTCCGCGGAAACGCTCATCGTCGGCCCCGCAGCCGGACGCGCGGCCCATTGCCCCATGACGACCACGCCGACCAGCTCTGCCGCGCCTGCGAGACGAACCATCTCGCGCCGTCGGAAGTGGCTCTTTAGCGGCCTGATCGCGTTGGTCACCTACGGCGTTGTCGAGACCACCCTGACCTGGCTGTATCTGCGGGGCACGCTCGATCCGGAACTGCTGTGGGTGATCGAGCAAGTGAACGAGAAAGGCCACATCACCAGCGACGACGTGTTGGGATATCGGCTTTCCGCCACGCCCGCCCGCACGGCGTCGATCACGACACGCGGCGTCATCGAGGAAATTGGCGAGCTGCGCGGCAACAACTTTGGCTTTCCCGACCGTGACGACTACCCCGTCGAGAAAGCTCGCCCGGAACAGACGAGGCTGCTCGTCTTGGGCGACTCTTTCACCGCCTCGCCTTACTTGCAGGTGAACTGGCCCGACCGCTGCGAGGAATTGGCAACCGAGCGAGGCCAGGACATCCAACTCATCAACGGTTCGCTCTACGGTGGCGGCCTGAGCAACTGGTGGAGCGTGGTAACACGTTTCGTCGTCGAGAAGGAACTCGAGATCGACGGGGTCGTGTTCGTCGTGTTCGTCAACGATCTCGATCGGAAGTTCGAGATCTGCGACGACGCCTACCATCGCGAGGTCGCAGATCCTCGCAGTCAACTCGCCTGCGGCTACTCCGACTCGTTCGATCCCGAAACTTACGGGGACATTCGCGTCCAGTTCTTGAGCCGCTCGTTTGTCGTTACGCCGGAGGTCTTCGACCAACTGGCCGCCGGCGAGTGGCGCCCCGATTATCGACGCGACTTCAAGCTCTATGTGCTCGGCACGGCGGTGCGGTCGATCGGTTCCTGGTTTCCTGAGTCTACCTCGTCGCCTGAGATGCCCGCCACAGCGCGAGACTGGTTCCTCGACGAACAGCTCGTGCTGATCGACGAAATGGCCCAGGTGTTTCGCGAGCGGAAGCTGCCGGTCGCGGTGGTCCATTTTCCCATCGGCTCCGATATCGGCAAGGCACAGGCCTTGGCCTCGCTGCTTGGAGCTCGGTATCTGAACGCACTCGATAGTTTCGCCGGCTTGAGCGAAGACGAGCGACAGGCGTACTTCATGTCGGACGGCCACTGGAATCAGAAGGGCTCCGACCGCTTTGCCGACTGGATGCTCCAACAGATTGGGGGTTCACCCCCGTAAAGAGGTCGAAGCGACCGACGACGGAACCACCCTCGCGAGTCGGTGATTGGGGACCCGCCGCACAACTGTGTTATGATGAAGCACGTAGCGTGAGTGCCTGCGTGCTAGGGCGCTTCCTCGATTCTGTCCCGCTCCCGTTTGCTCGATTGCCCGCGATGGCAACGGCGGCCGCCAACTTCGAATCGCTCTGGGTCTTGGGACCGGCGACGCTGGTCCTGTTGCCGGCGGCGTACGTCTACTGGCATCGCGGCAGACGGACGGTGCTCGCCGGCGCCGTGCTCTGGCTCGGCTTCGTGGCCGCCACGATCTGGCTGGCACCGATCGACGTGAAGGCCAAGACCGTCGACCGCGACACCATTCCCCTGGAAGTCGAGGACAACGACTACGTCGCCTCGAAGACCTGCCGCACGTGTCATCCCGGCCAGTATGCCTCTTGGCACCGCTCTTATCATCGCACCATGACCCAGACGGCAACGCCCAAGAGCGTGGTCGGCGACTTTGGCGACGTATCGGTGAGCGGCTACGAATGGAATTACCACCTCTTCAAAGAGGGCGATGAATTCCTGGTCAAGATCACGGCCCCCGACGAGGTGAAGCCGTTTCGACAGGATCTGGAGCAACCGCGGCGGGTCGTCATGACGACCGGTTCGCATCATATGCAGAACGTCTGGGTGGAGAGCAAGTTTCGCAATCACGTCGAGCTCGTGCAGGCCAATTACCTGTTCGAAGAACGCCGGTGGGTCCCGAGGCAGTCGGTGTTTCTGCTGCCGCCACATCGGGCCGGGCAGCGTCAGGACATCTGGAGCCTGAACTGTATTCGCTGCCACTCGACGGCACCGCAGCCACAGATGGACGCCCACACCAAGGTGGCCGAGCTGGGAATCTCCTGTGAAGCCTGCCACGGACCGGCCGAGCAGCATCTGCGGGTGAACGGCAGTCCGGTGCGTCGTTATCAACTGCATCTTGGCGAAGGGGACGATGCCTCGATCGTGAATCCGGTGAAGCTCTCGCCGCGGCGCTCGTCGCAGGTGTGCGGCTTCTGCCACAGTCACGCCTTCCATAGCGAAGCCAAATACGAACCGGGCAAGGCCGTGCTTTCGCCCTTCCCGAACGAAGGTCACGGGTATCGCCCTGGCGACGAACTCGACGAGCACGTCGAGATCGACGGCCACACGAAGTATGTGGAGCGCGGTAGCCAGCTGCTCGGTCGCTTTTGGCCGGACGGCATGGTGCGTGGTTCGGGGCGCGAGTATAGCGACCTGGTGCAGTCGCCCTGTTTTCAGGGGGGCCACGAAGCCCACCAGATGGGTTGCCTGTCGTGCCACGCGATGCACAAACCGGACCGCGATCCCCGGTCCTTGGCCGTCTGGGCCAACGACCAGCTCAAGCCGGACATGGACGGCGACGAGGGCTGTATGCAGTGTCACTCCAACGACATTCCCGAGATTTCCGCCCACACCCATCACGCGGCCGAGTCGAGCGGGAGCCGCTGCTACAACTGCCACATGCCACACACGACCTACGGGCTGATGAAGGCGATTCGCGCTCACCTGAATACGAACCCGAGTGTGCAGACCACGCTCGATACGCAGCGACCCAACGCCTGCAACCTCTGCCATCTCGACAAGTCCCTCGGGTGGACCGCCGATCATCTGACCGAGTGGTACGGACAGCCGACTCCTGAGCTAAGCGAAGATCAGCGCACCGTTGCCTCCTCGATTCTGCACGGACTGACAGGTCGGGCCGACGAACGGGTGTTGATTGCCTGGCACATGGGCTGGGAACCGGCCGTCGACGCCAGCGACTCGGAGTGGTTGGTGCCCTATCTCGCCCAGCTGCTCACCGATCCGTACGACGTCGTCCGTTACGTGGCAGAGCGCTCGCTCAGGCGGATCGAGGCGTACCGCGACGTGTCGTACGACTGGCTGGCCCCGGCCGCCGATCGCGAGGTCGCCGCCGAGCGGTTGCGGCAGCGGTGGGACGAACGCCGGGAAGAACGCGAGCGCAAGAGCGACCCGGCCGTGTTGATCGGCGGGGACGGCGGCTTGAACTCCCAGGAATTCAAACGCCTCGTCGAGCAGCGCAACGACGACCCCATCTTTGTCGAGGAATAGGCTGCGCGGCGGTCGACTGCCGACACGCCCGCGAACCGTTTGCAGGACGACGTGGGGGCCGCTACGGCGGCGTAGCCGCCTCGCGATAGGGCTGGCCGGCGGCAAACCGCGTGCGATGCTGTCGCAAAGTCGCCGCCAGTTCGCTCTCCGCTTCGACAAGCTGCAGCGCCCGTTCGACGGTCGCCAGGGCCTCGGCAAATCGTCCCACCTCGGCGTAGGCTGCCGCCAGCGTATCGAGCACGGCGGGGTCTTCGCCCTCGGTCAACTTCTCCGCACGCTCGGCAAGCTCGAGCGCCGTCTGGCCGTCACGCAGCGACGCATCGGTTGCGGTCGCCAGAATCCAGGCCAGATTGTTGGCCCACTCGGCCTCGTCCGGTTCCGCCTCGACGAGCACGCGATAGTGAGCCGCCGCCTCGTGGAAGCGGCCCCGCCGTTGCAGCAGACTGGCCAGGTACGCCCGCAGTTCGCCCTGGGCCCCGTTGAGTCTCACCGCCTCGGCCAGCGTCTCGATGGCTTCGTCGACCTGCTGTAGCGATTCCTGGAGCCGCGCGAGGTGGAAATGGGCCTCGATCCGAGATGGCTGCAGCTCGATGGCCTTTCGATAGTGCTCGCTGGCCTCGGCCATCTTCTGCGGATCGTCCTCCTGATTGCCCAAGGCGCGGGCCAGGTGAAAGTGCGTGTCAGCATGGGACGGCTGAACCTCGACAAGGCGTCGCAAATGGACTTCCGCAGCCGACGGCTCGTCGTGAGCAATCAGGAAGACGCCCAAATTCGTCAGCGCCATGGCGTGCCGCGGAGCCATCTCGACGGCGCGCTGGAGGTGGGCGCGGGCTTCCTCCGTTCTTTCCAGCTGAAACAACACCCGACCGTAGCGGGTGTGGATGTCGGCATTTTCGGGTTCGGCGACCAAGGCCTGTTCGAAGAATTTGGCCGCCCGTTCGGGCTGTCCAATGTTCAGGTAGACGTTGGCCATATTCGCGAAACTCTGGGCGTTCGCAGGCATTCCCTTGCTGACCGCCGCCGCTGCGGCCACAGCGGCATCGTCGCTCTCCTGTTCCGGCACGAATGATCGCTCGCCCTGCTGCGACTTGCTCCACAGTTCGCGGACGAAGCGGGCCAGTGCCTGTGCCGCGATGCCCGCCGCGGCAACGTTGGGGTGCATCCCGTCGCCGTCGCTGCCGATCGTGTAGTGCCCCTTGGGACTCGTGATTTCGGGATGGGCCCGACGGTGTTCCTGAAACGCCTCCGCGAGGCGGATCAGGGGAATGCCGTGCATTGCCGCGACGCGCTCGACAATCAGCGTCGACTCGTCGTCCGGCATCGCGTGCAAGTCGAAAATCCGCTCGTCGTCGAATTGGGGCCACACGGCAATGCCGGGCTGAAAACCGTGCTCGGCCGCGAGCTGGGCGAATTCGTAGAGGCCCTCGACGACGTTGTTGTCGCTGATCGCCACGCTGCTGCCCGGCGGTGCCAACAAATTCAGCCGCAGCGACGCCAGGCGAAAGAGATGCGAGTTGACGAACAGCGAGCGGACCAGGGGCGATCGGCCACCCTGCTCGGCCACCTGGGCATTGTCCTGATTGAAGTTCTCGAAGTCATTCTGCACGAATACGAGCAGCACGACGTCGGGATCGAAGCGCAGCCCCTTGGTTCGCAGCAACTCGACTTCGGCCAGCGTGCAATAGCCCGAGACGCCGAAGTTGAGCACCTCCCACTCGTCGGCCAGAGGGCCGAGTTCCATCTGTCGCGAAATCGTCTCGTCGATCTCGCGGAGGCCGTAACCTTCGACCACGGAATCGCCCAGCAAGATGGCCCGGCGCCGACCCGCGGGCTTCTCGATCGTCCGCTCGACGTCGCGCTGCCCGTGGGCATTGGTGCGTGGGTAGTGCAGGTACGAATCGGCATTCTCGGCTCGGTAGCTGGGCTTCATTTCGAAGCCGAGGCGGGGATTGTCCGACTTTTGGTAGACCGAGTCGGGATCGCCCAGCACGATCGGCTGGTGTGCCGGCGCGAGCCGGAACAGGCGAATCCCCAGTTCCGCCAGCAGAAAACCAGCGGCGACCGCGAGCAGGACGAGCAGCCAACGGGCGCGACGGCCGAAGCGTCGACGGGTCCGGGGTACCTGATTGTCGGAGGTCTCAACGCACATTTCGCATGGTGGGCCCTATCGCGAAGTCAGCCCAGTGGCTCGGTCAGTCCAGTTACGCAGTCGGCGGCCGCGACCAGGCGTTTCTCGACGGCAGCGTGCCGTGAGCATCGTGGGCCGCGATCGGGTTCATTATACGAGCGAGCTGCGTTTGGCGGCCAAGAGCGATCGGCCACCGCGGGCTCGCGTCCGCAATTCGCCTGCCGGGCTATAATTGCCAAATAGTCAGGTCTGTGCCGACGCGGTCGTATCCTATGCCTCCTGCCAACTCTTCCACACAACGACGAACCACGCCCTGGACCGGGAGAGTGGCGCTGGCCGGGGGATCCCTGTTGCTGACGTTGCTGCTGTTGGAAGCCGTCTTTCGTGTGGCGGGTTGGGGCGTCGCCTACGAACCCAGGACCGATCAGGTCTTTCCGCCCGCAGATGGCAAATTCGAGGCCCTGCCTCATTCGTTTGTTCCTGGCGCGAACTTCGTGAGCCGCTATGCCAGCGACCACCGCGGAACGTTTGGTCCCTCGCGGTCGGTCGAACATCACTTCAACTCGGCGGGCTGGCGCGATCGCGAACACTCGCTCGAGAAACCTGCCGGCACCTACCGCATTCTCGGCCTCGGCGACAGTTACCTGTTCGGTCAGGGAGTCCAGCAGGAGGAGACCGTGCTGAGCCGCCTGGAGGGGTTGCTACGCGAAGATACCGGGCGCGACATCGAGTGCATCAATACCGGCATTAGCGGATTCAACACGCAAAACGAGCGCGATCTACTGATCCACCGCGGTTTGGCCTACGAGCCCGATATGGTCGTCGTGTTCTTCGTGCTCAATGACGTCGAGCCCAACCGCGATCGCGATGAGCGTCCGATCGAGTTCTTTCGTGAGTACATGGCGATTTATGGCGAGCAGGATACCCTGTCGGAGTACTCGCGGCTTTGGAATTGGGCGCGCCGGCGATTCGTCCAGCGAACTCGCGCCAACACTTACATCCGGCAGTGCGTGGAGGGTTTTTCGCCGAACAGCCGCGATTGGCGAAACTGCCGGGCGGCCCTGGACGAAATTCGAGATGTCTGCCGTAGCGCCAACGTGAAACTGCTGGTCGCTGTGTTTCCCTTCTTCGTGGACCTCGACGGCGACTATCCTTTTCAGCCGATTCACGACGTCGTCCGTGATCACTGCCAAGAAGCGGGCATTGAAGTCCTGGACCTCACCGCTGCCTACGAAGGCTATCGCGGACCCGAACTGTGGGTGCATCCAACGGACCAACATCCCAACGAGATCGCACACGACATTGCCGCCCGCGCCGTGGCGGCCCATATTCAGGGCACCCCGGCGTTGGCGATCGAACCGGCCCCGGCCGCCGCGGACGGATCCTGACCGACCGATGACGGCATCAACCGATCGCGAGTCTGACTGCGGCCGAATCGTGAATAAGGACGTTCCGGCGTGAAACACCTGGTGACCGGCGGTTCCGGATTTCTCGGCAACCTGATTGCCCGGCGGCTCTGCGCGCAGGGCGAAGAGGTCCGGGTCCTCGACGTGTGGGAGGATCCCTCGCGACCGGCGGAGATCGAGTTCATCAAGTGCGACGTGCGGGACCGCGAGGGGGTCGCGCGGGCCATGTCGGGCGTTGGGGTCGTGCATCACAACGCCGCCCTGGTGCCGATTACCCGCTCCGGCGGCGAATTCTGGCAGGTCAACGCGGAAGGAAGCCGGCAGGTGGCCGAGGCCGCCGTCGCTGCGGGCGTCGAGGCCTTCATTTACATGAACTCCTGCTCGATCTACGGCATGCCGGAGGACAGTCCCATCACGGACGCATCGCCACTCGCGCCGTTCGAGATCTACGGGCGTTCGAAGCTGGGCGGCGAGGTGGCCGTCAGCGAAGTCTGTCAGGCGGCGGGGCTACCGCTGATTTCGATCCGCCCCCGCACGATTTTGGCGGCGGGCCGGTCGGGCATCTTTCGAATTCTCTTCGAGTGGATTCATGAAGGAAAGAATGTCTACGTCATCGGCAGCGGAAACAATCCCTTTCAGTTCCTGCACGCCGAAGACCTGATGGACGCCTACCTGCTCGCCTACGAGGCGGGCCAGCCCGGCCTGTACAACGTGGGGACCGATCGCTACGGCACGCTTCGCGAGATGTTGGAGAACCTGGTCGCCTATGCGGGATCGCCTTCGAAGGTCCGCAGTGTGCCCGCGTGGGCCGCGGTCAACGCCCTGCGGGTGCTCGACTGGATGCGGCTCAGCCCGCTGAGCGCCTGGCACTACCGCACGTACCATTTGCCGTACCATTTCGACGTGGGCAAGTTGTTGAAATTGGGTTGGCAGCCGCGCTACTCGAATGACGAAATGCTGCAGGAGAGCTATGATTGGTACCTCGCGCATCGCGAACAGCCGGCAGCCGACAGCGCGGCCTCGGCCCACCGTCGCGGTGCGAGCCAAAGATTCTTGAAGTTGATCAAAAAGTTTTCCTAGGACGCTTTCCCCCGCGCTCGTCGGCGCGAGGCCCTTCCGGCGGACAGCTGCCCACAAGCGACTCGGCGCGATGCGAACACTTGCGAATCTGCTGATCACGATCGCGGCCGTGGCCGCCGCTGTCTGGTGGCTGGGGAGCCAAACGGCCGATCGCACGTCGGGCGTGCCAGCGGTCCGCAATGTGCTCATCATCAGCATCGACACCCTGCGGGCAGACCACCTGGGCTGCTACGGTTTTCAACGGCCCACGTCTCCGAACATCGATGCCCTGGCGGCCGACGGGTTGTTGTTCGAGCGAGCCCAAACGACCAACCCGCTGACGCTACCGGCGCACAGCTCGCTAATGACCGGCAAGATTCCGCCGGCGCACGGGGCGCTGACGAATCAGGGTCACACGCTCGCCGAGGCCAACGTCACGCTAGCCGAAATTCTCCGCGACGAGGGCTGGCAGACCGGGGCCGTCGTGGGGGCCTATCCGCTCGAGAGCCGCTTCGGCCTGGCCCAGGGTTTCGCCGATTACGACGACGAGTTCGACGGCAGTCTGAAGGCCGGCCTGTTTACCGAGCGCTCCGCCGAAAGCGTCAGCCGCGCGGCAATCGACTGGCTGGAGCGCCGTGGGGACGACCCGTTCTTCATGTTCGTCCATTACTACGATCCCCACCAGCGCTATCTGCCGCCCGAGCCATTCAACTCGGCCTATCCGCAGGACAAGTACTCCGGCGAGATCGCGTACACCGACCATTGGGTCGGCAAGTTGATCGAACGCTTGCAGCAACTCGAGCTGTACGATTCGACCTTGATCGTGCTGACGTCCGACCATGGAGAAAGCCTTGGCGAACATGGCGAGATTTCGCACGGGTTCTTCATCTACCAGCCCGTGATGCACATCCCGCTCATCGTTCGGCTACCCCAGGGGCCGCGTGGCCAGCGACTCAAGACGCCAGTGAGTCTGGTGGATGTCATGCCGACCGTGCTCGAACTGGCGGGACGCCCGCTGCCGTCAGATTTACAGGGCATCTCGCTCGCGGCGTCATTTCGCAACGGAGTCGAGCCCCCCACCGGCCGCGATCTCTACAGCGATTCGTGGTACCCGGCCAAGTTCGCCTGCGCGCCGCTACGGGGACTGTTGCAGGATCAGTGGCGCTACGTGTGGTCGGTTCGTCCGGAGCTCTACAATCTGCACGAGGATCCGCGTGAAGCGAAAAATGTTCTGGACCAACATTCGGACGTCGCGGCGAGGCTGGCCGAGGGCCTGCAAACGATGCTTGCCGCGGCACCTTCGCCGGCCACGGGTGGTAGCTCAACCACACCGGACGCGGCCGCCCGTGCGCGGCTACGTTCGCTCGGCTATCTGGGCGGCGGCGACGTCGAGGCTTCGGCCGAGATCGACGACTCGATGCGCGACGCGAAGGACTACATCGCAGTGTTGAGCGAGTATTCGGCCGCCGTCACCTTTCAGGAACAGGGGAAACTGGCCGAAGCGCGGGACGTCTGTCTCAAGATCCTCCGTGACGAACCGCGGATGTTGCAGGCCCATTTGCTGCTCGGCGAGATTGCCTCGGCGACCGGCGACTCGGTGAACGCCGAGCGACACTACGATGATGTGTTGACCATTGCGGCCGATGCCCGCCAGGCGGCCACGGTACGGTATGAGACGGTGGTTGCCCACTCGAACCTGGCCTTGCTGCGTCTCGAGGCCGGCGACCGGGCCGGCGCTCGCGGGCATCTCAACCGAGTTCTCGATCTCGAGCCGGGCAACCTCGAGGCCCAACTGCAGCTGGCGGACATCCAGGTCGACGACGGTCAGTTCGACGAGGCCCGGGATACGCTCCGCGGGGCGGTCGAATCGGCACCGCAAAGCCTGGCAGCTCGCCTGGCGTTGGCCCGTTTCTTTCTGCGGGAGGGTCGCATGGCCGATGCCCGCGAGCACGTCGAGGAGGCGATTAGGATCGATCCGACGGACGGCCAGGCGATGTATCTGGGCGGTCTCACGGCCACGGCGGACGGCGACGAGCGGACGGCGATCGAGCGTCTGCGTAAGGCTTTGGCGGCCGATCCGGGTTTGGCCGCGGCCGCCAACGATTTGGCGTGGCTGCTGGCCACTTCGCACGACGAGACAGTTCATGACGCCAAGGAAGCGGTACGCTGGGCGCGAAAGGCCAACGAGCTGACGGAATCCGCGAAGGTGGAGTACCTGGACACATTGGCGGTGGCCGAGGCCGCGGACGGCGACTTTGACGCCGCGGTGCGAACCGCCGAACGAGCGGCCAAACTGGCCGAGGCAGCGGGCGATACCGCCGCAGCGCAGGCCATGCGGGGCCGCATCGTGCAGTTTCGACGAGGCATCCCCTATCGACAGCCGGCTCCCAGCCAACCATAGTGGCAGATCAACGTTTTCCCGGCGCTAGCAACAGCGTCGCAGGACGCGGCCGAGTTCACCGACACCGGCCTCCCACCTCGCCCAACACGATCCGATCTTGATGGCACCTCCCGCTCCCTTCGTGACGATCGTGACCGGCCTGCCGCGCAGCGGTACGTCGATGATGATGAAGATGCTTGCCGCGGGAGGCATGGACGTGCTCACCGATCGTGTTCGCCGGGCCGACGATGACAACCCCGGTGGCTATTACGAGTTCGAGCCGGTCAAGAAGACCAAAGACGATGCTTCCTGGCTGCAGGACGCCGCCGGCAAGGCCGTCAAGATGATTTACATGCTGTTGGCCGACTTGCCGTCAGCATACACCTACCGCGTCTTGTTCATGCAGCGCGACTACGATGAGGTACTCGCCTCGCAGCAGGTCATGCTCGAGCGGCGGGGTGAGAAAGGTGCCGGACTCTCATCCGAGCGGATGGCCGAGATCTTCGACCGACAATTGGTCGAGACGCGCGATTGGCTGGCCAAACAGCCCAATTTCGAAGTTCTCTACTTGGATTATCATAGGATTGTCGAGGATCCCCTGTCCCAGGCGGAGCAAGTCTGCGGGTTTCTGGGCATGCCGCTCGACGCACGCGCCATGGCGGGCATTGTCGATCCAGATCTTTATCGGCAACGGGCGACCTGAGCCCCCATCGCTCGCCGTTGTCACCCCAGTTGCACCAGCCCGGCACCATCCGCACGCCAGGCAGCCATCCGCACGCCGGGTAATTCGTCGCGTTGCGGAGGCCGCAAAGCCGCGATATACATGAACTAGGATGAATTCTCGACGCCATCCCCATCTCATCGCGCCCCGTTCCCTTCCGCCGCCTCCGCTCGGACGCGTCTGCCATCGTGGGCTTGTCGATTCCGCCTATCCGCACGACGCCGCACTCGTCGGTGCCTCATTGACGGCTGTGCTGCTCGTCGGCTGGCTAATGCCTGTGGCGACAGCTGGTGACGAGGCGCTCGCTTATCTGGGCCCCGGGGCGGGCGTCGCTTTGGTCGGCTCGCTCGGTGCGGTGCTGGTCGCGATGGCCTCAGCCTTCCTGACGTTGATGACCTGGCCAATTCGTTGGGTTTGGCGTTCGCTCCGCGGAAGACATGCCATGGCGCGGGCGCGAGTGCGTCGCGTGGTGATCCTGGGGCTCGACGGCCTCGACCCGCAGTTGGTCGACCAGTTCCTCTCCGAGGGGCGCATGCCCAATCTGGCGAAGCTGCGAGACCGGGGCACCTATGCCCGACTCGGTACCACCTGGCCGCCCCTTTCGCCGGTTGCCTGGTCGTCCTTCAGCACCGGCACGAACCCTGGCAAACACAACATTTTCGACTTCCTGACGCGGAGCCCCAGCGACTACGGCCCGCGGATCTCGTCGGTCTTGATGCGCGGCTCGCAGCGGACGCTGCCGCTGGGGCCGTACCGCATTCCGCTTTCGCGACCGCGGGTGGACGGCTTGCGCAAGAGCAAGCCGTTCTGGAACGTGTTGGGCGAGGCGGGCATCTTCAGTGCGATCTTGCGCGTGCCGATCACCTTTCCGCCCGACAAGTTCCACGGCGTGCAACTCTCGGCGATGTGCGTGCCCGACCTGCGTGGCACGCAGGGCACGTTCACGTATTTCTCCGAAGAGCAAGGCAATCAGGAGCAAGCGGCCCTGGGCGACTTGGGCGGAGAGCGGGTTGCGGTCGTACGCGAAGGCGACACCGTCCGCGCCGAGTTGCCCGGCCCGCAGAATCCGCTGCGCGAGGGCGATCCGGCCGTCAGCGCGCCGTTGATCGTCAAGCGCGGTGCCAACGGAGACGCCACGTTGCAGATCGGCGACGCCCGCGTGCGACTTACCCCGGGCGAATTTACCGACTGGATCCACGTGCCGTTTTCACTGGCCCCCGGGGTCAAGGCGCGGGGCGTGTGCCGCTTCTTCCTCAAGCGGTTCGAGGCCCCGTTCGAGATGTACTGCACGCCGACACACATCGATCCGGACAAGCCGGTGATGCCGATCTCGCATCCGCGGGTCTATTCCGTCTACCTGGCGAAGCAGCAAGGGCCTTTTGCCACGCTTGGTCTGGCGGAAGACACCTGGTCGCTCTCCGAGCAGGTCATGGACGAAGATGCCTTCCTGAAGATGTCGTACGATATCGACGAAGAGCGGCAGGCAATGTTCTTCGATGCCCTCTCGAGGGTGCGTCGCGGTTTGGTGACCTGCGTATTCGACGGGCCCGATCGCATCCAACACATGTTCTGGCGGTTTCAGGACGAAGGCCATCCCGCGCTCGATGACGACGCGGCCAAGAACGACGCCCATCGCCACACGATTCGCGACATGTATGAGAAGATGGACAAGCTGGTGGGGCGAACCGTCGAGGCGCTCGACGAGAAGACCGCCCTGGTGGTCATGTCCGACCACGGCTTCAAGCCGTTTCGCCGGGGTGTCGACCTGAACGCCTGGCTCCGCGACGCCGGCTTTCTAAAATTGAAGGACGGAGCCGCCACCTCCGACCGGGTCTACATGGCCGATGTCGACTGGAGTGCGACGAAGGCCTATAGCCTGGGTCTGGCCGGCATCTTCGTCAACGAACGTGGCCGCGAGACGGCAGGGATCGTCGCACCCGGCGAGGAAAAGCGACAACTCGTCGCGGACATCTGCGAGGGTCTGTCCGGCCTGCGCGACGAAGCACGCGACCAGGTGGCGATCGTCGAGGCGGTGGCCCGTGAGAGCGTTTACCAGGGACCGTACGTCGAAGCCGCACCGGACATCATCATCGGTTACAACGTCGGCTATCGTGTCTCTTGGGACTCGGCGGTCGGCAAATGTGCGGCGCGGGTCTTTTCGGATAACACGAAGGCCTGGAGCGGCGACCACTGCATTCACCCTCAGAAAGTGCCCGGCATCATCTTCAGCAATTTGAAGTTCAATACCGACGAGCCAAACATCATCGACCTGGCCCCGACCGCGTTGGAACTGCTCGGCGTCTCGAAGCCGGGTTATATGGATGGCAAGTCGCTGCTGGTCGACGACCCACCGGCGAACGGGCATCCGGCGAACGGGCACTCCGCCAACGTGAAGTCGGCCGAAGCACCATCGCCCAGCGGGGTCGCCGCCGGTTCTGCAGAAGGGAGCGCTGCGCTCGATGCGTCGACGTGATTTCGTCAAGGCGGTGGCCGGCGGGGCCAGCTCGACCCTCTTGGGCGGCTGCCTACTTTCGGATAGCGACACGCGAGCCGTCGGCAAACGCGTCGTCGTGGTGGCCTTCGACGGGCTCGATCCGCGGATCATCCGTTCGCTGATGGAGGCCGGCAAGCTGCCGAACTACCGGCGTCTGGCCGAACGGGGCGGCTTCATGAAGATTGCCACCAGCACGCCGCCGCACACGCCGGTTGCCTTTTCCAACATCATCAGTGGCGCCGACGCTTCGCTTCATCAAGTCTACGATTTCATCCACCGCGACCCGCGTCCAGCGTATGGAAATCTGGCCCCCTTCTTCAGCACCTCGACGGCGCTGCCGCCCACGCGCGACTGGACTCTGCCCTGGGGCGACGGCTGGGAACTGCCGCTGTTTGCCGGCGAGACGAAAAATCTGCGTCAGGGTCCCGCCTTCTGGGATCAGCTGATCGCCGCGGGGATCGACACCGACGTTTACTATGTGCCGTCGAACTACCCGGCAACCGGGCCGGAGGGACCGGGTCGATTTCGCGCGCTCAGCGGGATGGGCGTGCCCGACTTGCGGGGCGGCTACGGGCAGGCGACTTTCTACGGACCGCGAGCCTATTCGCGGGGCGCCGAGACGAAGTTCGTGGTGGTCCGCGCCGATCGCCAGCACCGCATCAAGACCACGCTCGAAGGCCCGCCCAACTTTCTCCGCAAGGTGCCGCGTGGCAGCCCGCCGCCGGTGGCCGCGCCGGTAGAAATTGTCCGCGATCCCGAAACGGCGATCGTGAAGGTCCGCGTGGGCAACTCGACGGTGCTGCTCGCCCAGGGCGAATGGAGCGACTGGATCGCCGTCGACTTCCCGACCGGAATTCCCGGCGCCGCAGCCCTGGGGGCCGCCGGCGCGCCGACCTCGCTGCGCGGCATGGTGCGACTGTATGCCAAACAGGTCCATCCCGACATCGAGCTCTACGTCAGCCCCATCAACATCGATCCGACGGATCCGCTGAACCCGATCAGCTCGCCCGCCGGCTTTTGCGATGAACTGGCCGCGCGGCACGGCCGCTATTCGACGTTGGGTTTGCCCGAAGACAACAAGTCTTTCCGCAGCGGGGCGCTCACCGGCGAGGAGTTCCTGAAGCAGACGTCACTCGTGGAAGAGGAGCGGGCAGAGCAGTTTCGCCAGGCCCTGACCGATCTTCGCGCGGGGTGCCTGTTCTTCTACTTCGGTTCCACCGACTTGGTGCAGCACATGTTCTGGCGCGATCGCGATGAAGCGCACCCGGCCTACGACGCGGAAGAGGCGGAGCGATTCGGCAACGTCGTCGCCGACACCTACCTGGCCACGGACAAACTGGTGGGCGAGGCCCTCGACAGCCTTGGCGATGACGACACGCTGATCGTCTTCTCCGATCATGGGTTTACGACGTTTCGCCGCGGCTTCAACTTGTCCCGATGGTTGCTCGACAACCGCTACACCCGGCTGATCCGCCCGGCCTGGGGTCGGCGATTCGAACAAGCCGGTCAAATCGATTGGTCGAAGACACGGGCTTATGGCGTGGGGATGAACGCCCTGTACGTCAATCGCCGCGGCCGCGAGAAACACGGCGTGGTGGCCGAAAAGGACGTCCGGCCGCTGCTCGACGAGCTGCGCGACAAGCTGCTCGAAGTTCGCGACGACGACGAGCACGACAACCAGCCGATCGTGACGCGCGTCGACCTGGTCGAGGACGTCTATCCCGGGGCCGACTTGGACGTAGCGCCCGACATCATTGTGGGCTACGCCGACAGTTATCGGGTCGGCTGGGGTGCCGTGCTCGGCGACATGCCCCCCGAGCTTGTCGAAGACAATAACGATCGTTGGTGCGGCACGCACCTGATCGCTCCCGAGCAGGTGCCGGGCATGTTCTTTGCCAGCCGACCGTTGGCGACGGAGAAAGGCTCGGTATCGGACCTGGCCCCCACGATCCTCGATCTCTTCGGCGTCGACATTCCCCAGCACATGACCGGAAAATCGCTTGTGCGCTCCACGAACTCCACGGCGGCATCCCCAACCTAGACACGCGCATCGGCCAACGTCAGCTAACCGCGTTTTCGTAGCCGCGGCCAACGAGCAACACAAACGAGCAACTCACTCGACAGAATAGCCACGCCTTCCCCCCGGAATCCCAGTTATGGTTTTTTCCTCGAAGAAGTCCATCAAGATCGACAAGCAGCTTTATGAACAACTGGCGGCCGCCGCGGAGAAGAGCGGCTACTCGTCGGTCGACGAGTTGATCGATCACGTTCTCAAGCGTGAAGTCGCTGGCGCCGACGCCGAACTCGAACAGAAGCAGGCGGAAGAGCAGCTCCGCGGGCTCGGCTACATCGAATAGGCCATGAACCTCGTCAATCGAATTTGCACGTCGCTGACCGACGCGCTGTTGGGCGTGTTTTCGGGCTGGTCGCCTGCGCTGTTGCTGATTGCGATCTCGGCGGTATTGGGGATCCTGATGGCGATCGTCTTTCGTTTCACGTCGCAGCAAGCGCAGCTCAAGCGAGTGGCCGATCTCTCCCGGGCGCAGGTCCTTGCAATCAAGCTGTTCAAGGACGAGCTGGGGACGATGTTCGTCAGCCTGGGGCGCCTGTTTCGTTACACGGGGCTCCGACTGTGGTACTCGCTTCCGCCGGCGCTGGTGATGGTGATTCCCTTCGTGCTGGTGCTGGTACAACTGGCGCGGTGGTACGAGCATAGCCCGCTGGTCGACGGGGACGTCGCGATGCTGGAGTTTCACCTGAATGAGGCGGATTGGTCCCGGCACAAGCAGCTACAGCTGGAGGCTGCCGCGCCGCTCGAGCTGACGCACCGTCACAACGATGCGGTCGAGAAAGTGGTGACCTGGAACGTCCACGCCCACGGTGAAGATGCGGCCAGCATCGACTGGAGACTCGGCGATCTGACCGGGACAAAGCGGATTGCCATCGGTGCGTCGCGCGACGCACTCGCACCGGTCGATGCGCAGATTGCGGGACCGTCGTTTTGGGATCGGCTGCTCTATCCCGGCGAGCCGGCCTTCGCCTCCGACGCGCCGATACGGGAAGTCACCCTGCAGGTTCACGAGCGCGATACGCCGATCCTGGGACTCAATGTGCCCTGGTGGCTGACATTCCTGGTCGTTTCCATCCTGGTCGCGATGCTGGTTCGTCCTTTGGTTGGCGTGCAGTTCTGAGGAATCCAAGTGCCGAAGCGGTCGAACGTTTCACTGCGGAAGAAGCTGGTCTTCTCGGCGTTGGCGACCGTGGCCTTCTTCGTGCTGGCCGAGGCGGGGTTGTGGCTGGCCGGCGTGACGACGCTGATCGAGCGCGAGGATCCCTCTCAAGGATTCTCGGGCCTGTTGAGCGTCTTCGAGCGTGACGGCGACGTCTATCGCACACGCCCGGCCAATACTCCGCGGCCCTTCAACGATCAGTCGTTCGCCGTCGAGAAGCCGGCCGCGGGTTTTCGTGTCTTCACGCTCGGCGGATCGAGTGCCTATGGATATCCCGGCGGCGCCGAGGCAGCCTTCTCCAGTTTGTTGGGCGAAGCACTCGCCAAGAAACACCCCGACCGGGTGATCGAATCGATCAACGTGGGAGGCGTCTCCTATGGCATGCACCGGGTCAGCATCGTGGCCCGGCAGATGCTACAGTACGAGCCCGACGTCCTCGTCATCTACGCGGGCCACAACGAGTTCATCGAACCGGCGTTCTACGCGGCGTTGAAGAGCCGCGTGGCGGGGCGGGCCTGGCTGGAACACGCGTTGGCGCACTCGCGCATCTACACGCTCGCCCGCTCCGCGCTGGGTGCGATGTCCGCCAAGGAGCAGAACTCGCTCGAGGCAATCCAGGTGCGGCTGCAAAGTCCGCGCACGTACACGATTGCCGACAAGGAGCGCATCGTGGCCGACTACCGCAGTCGGCTCAAGGAGCTGCTCGTGGCGGCCGAAGCAGCAGGCGTCCGCGTGGTGCTGGCCACGGTGCCCTGCAACCTCCGCGACTGGCCGCCGGCCGCCTCGCTCGCCGAAGATCTCGCCGCCGCGGACCGAGGGCGGTGGACCGAAGCCCTGGTTGCCGGGAGGCAGGCGGTCTTGGCAGCCTCCCAAGCGGCCGCGCCGGACGGCAAAGCAGCGAACGGCACGGCGATCGACACCGCGGTCAACCAGCTCGAGGTCGCCGTCCATCTCGCCCCGGATCATGCCGAATCAAACTTCCTGCTGGGCAAGGCGTACGAGCTGGCCGAGCGTTGGACCGAGGCCGACGTGGCCTATCGCCGGGCGTGCGATGCCGACGCCGCGCCCAATCGGCGGTTGACGGCCATCAACACGGCGACCGCCGAACTGGGCGAATTGCACGGGGCAACGGTCCTCGACCTCGACGCGCAATTCGCCGCCGAAAGCAAACACGGTCTGGTGGGCGACAACCTGATCGACGACTTCGTCCATCCTGGCAGGCGGGGTCACCAGATCATCGCCTGGCACGTCTGGGACGCCATCGAACGCGCCGGCTGGCTGGGCGAGATGGCGGCGGCCGACCGGGCCCTCTTCGATGAGCTGATCGCCGATCGCAAGACGCGGGTCAAGCCGCGCAACGCCGAGTGGTTCTTTACCCAGGCGGTCGCCCTACAGCATCGCGGCAGCTACGACCAGGCGATTGCCAAATATCGTCAGGCCCTGGAAATCGATGCCGGTCACGTGGCAACATTGGCCAACCTGGGAAGCGTCCTGACGACCCAAGGACAATACGCAGAGGCCGTCAAGCTGTTCGAGCAGGCGTTGGCCATCGAGGCCGACCTCGACTGGGTTCACAACAGCCTGGGTCTGGCCCTGATCGAGCTCGAACGTTACGAACAGGCCGAACAGACTTTGGCCAGGGCGCTGCAACTCAACCCCGACCTGGCCGAAGCCCACGCAAACCTTGGGCTGCTGGCGGCGCGGCGACAACAGTTCGAAGTGGCAGCGGACCACTATCAAGAGGCGGTGAAACGGAATCCGGACTCGGCCGGTGTGCAGAGCAGCCTGGCAAGTGTCCTGAACAGCCTGCAGCGGCACGACGAGGCACTCGATGCCTGCGATCGAGCGCTGCGACTGCAGCCCGACAGTGCCACCGCCCATCACAATCGCGGAAACGCGCTCCAGGGCCTGGGTCGACTCGAGGAAGCGGTCGCGGCCTACGCGGCGGCCCTGCAGCTGTCGCCGAATCTGGCGGTGAGCTTAACGAACCGGGGTCGCGTACTCACGGCGCTCGGCCGCCCGGCGGAGGCGGCTGACGACTTCGTGGCGGCGGCTCAACTGCGACCGGAGGATCCGGAATCTCACCACGCGGCCGCCACGGCACTCCAGGCGAGTGGCCGAATCGACGAGGCAATCTCTCACTTCCGCCGGGCGCTGCAGCTGAACCCCAAAGACACAGCCGTCCGCAACAACTTTGGAAATTGCCTGTTGATGGCCGGCAAGTTGTCGGACGCCGTCCAACAGTATCGGCGAGTCCTGCGCGGCAATCCTGCTGCGGCCGGTACCCACAACAACCTCGGCTTCGCGCTGTTGCGCAGTGGCGAGCTTGACGAGGCGGCCGAGCACCTGAAGCGGGCCGTGAAGCTGCAGCCCAATTATGCCGAGGCCTACTACAACCTGGGCCTGTTGGAGATGGAAAGACGCGCGTTTCCTCGGGCCCTGGAACAACTGTCGCGCGCCATCTCCCTGCGCAGTGACTACGTCGAGGCGTTGGTTGCCCGGGCCGATCTCTACCGACGTCAGGTGAGAAGCGAAGCGGCCCTGAAGGATCTCGACGCTGCGATCCGCGTGGCCCCCCAGGCGGCGGTGCTCTACCTCAAGCGTGGCGAGGTCAAGGCATACCTTGACCGTCACGAGGCGGCCCTCGCCGATTTCGACGCGGCGGTCGAACGGGGCGCGAATCTGCCGCTGGCCTTCGTGCGTCGGGGTCAGCAGCTCGAGTCGATGGGCCGCTACGCTCAGGCAGCGAAGGACTACCAGCGGGCGGCGGAACTGGCACCCCATCGGCCGGAGGCCCACAACAATCTGGCCTGGCTGCTGGCAACGGCGCCGCAGGAAGCGGTGCGCGACGGCGAGCGGGCCATCAAACATGCGGAACAGGCATTGCAACTCGCCGCGCGGCGAAACTTCGGATACATGGATACCCTGGCGGCCGCCTACGCCGAGGCGGGTCGTTATGAGGATGCCCAGCGCGTGCAGTCCGAGGCGATCGAGCTGGCCCCCGAGTCGAATCGCGAGGCACTCGCCGCGCGACTCGAACTCTATCGCGCTCAGCAGCCCTATCGACAAGAACCCGCCCAGGCGGACGACTAGACGGTGCCGACGAGACGGCGCCGGCTATCGGCTTAGTCGAAACCGCGGACCGCATGCGGCTGGTACGGTGCCTCGAGCGACTCGATCTCTTCCGGCGCGAGCGACACTTCGAGTGAGCCGATGGCGGTGTCGAGGTGATCGAGCTTCGTCGCCCCGACGATCGGAGCCGTCACCGCCGGCTGCGAGAGCAGCCACGCCAGGGCAATCTGCGCGGGATGCACGCCACGTTGGGTCGCCAGTCGGCATACGGCCGCGACAATGTCCCAATCGCCCGGATGATCGTAGAGCCTGAGGGCGAAGTCATCGCTTTCGGCACGCGTTGTGGCCGAGGTGTCGTCGATCTTGGTGCGCGTGCCGGCGAGCAGCCCGCGGGCCAGCGGCGACCAGGGAATCACCGCGACGTTCTCGGCCTCGCAGAGGGGAATCATCTCGCGCTCTTCCTCGCGATAGATAAGGTTGTAGTGGTTCTGCATGGCGACGAAGCGAGCCCGTCCCCCGGCATCGGCGCGCGAGAGCGCCTGGGCAAACTTCCAGGCGGCCGTGCTGCTGGCCCCCAGATAGCGGACCTTGCCCTGCTGGACGAGCAGGTCGAGGCCGGCCACCATCTCCTCGATCGGCGTGTGCGGGTCGAAGCGATGAACGTAATAGAGATCGATGGCGTCGACGCCCAACCGACGCAGGCTTGCCTCGCAGCCCTGCTGGATGTGCTTTCGGGAGAGGCCCTGCATGTTGGGGCCTTCGGCCATCTTGTTGAAGACTTTGGTGGCCACGACGCACTCTTCAAGATTGGCGTACTCCCGCAGGGCCCTGCCGGTGATCTCCTCGCTGACCCCCAGCGAGTACATGTCCGCCGTGTCGAAGAAATTGATGCCGCTCTCCACGGCGCGTTGGAAGAACGGCTGCGCCGCCGCCTCATCCAAGACCCAGGGACGCCACTGAGGATCGCCGTAGCTCATGCAACCCAGGCAGATGCGCGAGACCTTCATGCCGGTCTGGCCGAGATAGGTGTACTCCATGCCGACTCCTCTTCGTCTAGCTCGTTTCCATGAGGCTCGTCAGGCACGCGCCGGGCAGCGCCAACGCGACGATCGACGCCGCGGTACGATCGCACCCGTGGGTGGCGTCCGCGAAACGAGAGCCGCCGCGCTCCCAATCCCGCCACCGTCTACGGCTTGCCTGATTCGCCTTCCAGTTTGTCGGCCTCGGCTTCGTCAGCCGCGGCGAGGTCCTCCTCGCCGGCAGCACGGTAGATGCGGGCGCGTTCGCGATAGGCCTCGGCCGACGGGGCCCGCTCGACGACCGTGCCGAGATCCTTGATGGCGGCCTCGTGGTTCCCCTGTTGACTGTAGACGCGGGCGCGGAGCACAAACGCCTCGAGCTGGCCGGGGGCCCGCTCGACGACCGTGTTCAAATCGGCGAGAGCGGCAATCAGGTCCTTCTGCTCGATGCGGGCCTGGGCGCGTCGCAGGTAGGCCTGGAAGAAATTGGGCGCGGTCTCGATCACGATGTCGTAATCGGCCACGGCGCCCTCGAAGTCCTTCGCCGCATTCCGCGCGATTCCACGATTGTAGAGAATCTTGAAGTCGCCTGGACTTCGCTCCAGTGCCGCCGTGAAGTCAGCAATCGCCTCGGCGTAACGTCCCTGTTGCAGGTGGACCGCCGCTCGATTGTTGTAGCCGTGCGATTCGTTCGGCGCTCGCCGGATGACCTCTCCGAAGTCGCTCAGGGCGGCCTCCATATTGCCCAACTCCATTTGGGCTGCGGCGCGCCGCTGATAGGCCAACAAGCTGTTAGGGTTCAACTCGACCGCCTTCGTCAGCTCCTCGACCGCCTCGTTGAACTTTCGCTGGAGCAGCAGGATATACCCGCGCGTTTGATGTCCGGCAGCCTCTTGCCCGTCCGCGGCATGCTCGAAGTATTTTTCGATGGCAGCCGCGGCCTCGGGAATCTTCTTGAGGTCTCCATAGAGCTCCGCAAGCTTGATGTAGGTCAAGGCGAACTCGGGGCTTCGCTCGCGCACCTCTTCCCAGTCGGCCAGCGCGCCTTCCAGATCGCCCTTGCGCAAGCGGGCGTCGCCGCGCCAGAAGTAGAGTTCCGCATTATCCGATTGCAGCGCCGCGACTTCGTTAAGGTCGGCGAGTGCCTGGCCGGGTCGGTTGGCTACCAGGTAGGCTTTGCCGCGGCGAAGGAACAGCGAGGCACGCTGATCGTCCGTGGAATCGAGTTCCAGGGCCTTCGTATAATCGTTGACCGCGCGGACTAGGTTCTCCGTATTGGTGGGATCGCGTTCGACCATCGCGAAGTAGGCGTCGCCACGGCGCGAATATCCGTCCACGAAGTCGGGCCGCTGTTCGATGACCTTGGTAAACTCCGCGGCCGCCTTGTCGTAGTCACCCTCGGAATAGGCAATCACACCGCGGTCACTCGTGGGATCGGGGTCGGTGCAGCCGGTTATCGCAGCGGCGAGCACGAGGGCAAGACAGACGACGAATCGAGTTGACGATGGATCTTCGCTCACAGGATTCCCTCCAGTAATCAACGGACGGCGGCGGACCGGCTTTCATTATAGGTCGCGCCGAGACGCTCGCAATCGCCGCACACACTCGCGTTCCGCATCCGCGCGCTGCCCGCCGACGCCTGCGCAGTTTGCTGGGACGGTGCGAGTCCCCGGGCCCGTCGACGTGGACCATTGCCATGGCCCGTGTTACGATGGGATCTTGATCCATACGACCGACTCGCTGGACCCGTTTCCTGGCCTTCCGCCCCGGCTCTCGAACTACATGCGCACCGTCCTGATCTGCCACGACGAGTCGCCACTCGATCGGGACGGCCTGGCGCGATGGCTGGCCTCTTTTTCCGAGCTGGCAGGCCTGGTGATTCTTCGCGAAGAATCGTCGCGACTGAAGCGGCGAATTCGCCGCGAGATCGAGCGCGTCGGCTATCTGCGTTTTCTCGATGTAGTGGCCTTTCGTTTCTACGACCGCTTCTTCTGGGGCGCCGCAGACAAGGCCTACGAGGCGGCGACGCTGGCCCGCCTGGAAGGCGAATATCCCGATGTGCCGGACGACGTGCCGAAGCTCTACACACCCAGCCCCAATTCGAGAGAGGCCCAAGAGTTCCTCACCGAGAGCAACTGCGATATCATGATCGCCCGTTGCAAAACACTGCTAGCCGAGCGGATCTTTACGATTCCCAAGACCGCCACGCTCGTCATGCACCCGGGCGTCTGCCCCGAGTATCGCAACGCCTACGGCTGCTTCTGGGCATTGGCCTGCGACGATCTTGAAAAGGTCGGCATGACGCTGCTGAAGGTCGACAAGGGAGTCGATACGGGCGCGGTGTACGGGTACTATAGCTACGACTATGACGAGGTGGGGGAGTCGCAATCGATCATTCACAATCGGGTCACCTTCGACAATCTGCCCGCGCTGGCGGAGAAGATCGAGGAAATTCACGCCGGTACCGCAGAGACGATCGACACCTCGAACCGCCCCTCGGCCACCTGGGGGCAGCCCTGGTTGACCCGCTACTTCAAGTGGAAACGCGCCGCTCGCCGGCGACGACGCCATGCGACAAGTCACGCTGCTGTATCATGACGTCGTCGAAAACGGGGATTACGACGCCAGCGGATTCCGCGACGGGGCCGCGCGGCGTTACAAGCTGGACCGTGACGAGTTCGTCAAGCATCTCGACGCGATCGCTGCGGCGACGAGTCGGCCGCCGGTCACGGTCTACGATCTGGACAAGCAGCCGGCGACGCCCTGCCCCGTCACGATCGGCTTTGACGACGGCGGCGTCAGTGCCCTGACCATCATCGCGGCCGAGTTCAACGCCCGCGGTTGGCCGGCGCACTTCTTCGTCACGACCGACTATATCGGCACGCCCGGCTTCCTGGACGCGGCGCAGATTCGCGAGCTTCACGCGATGGGCCACGTGATCGGATCGCACAGCTGTTCGCATCCCAACCCGATGGCGGCCTGTGACGACGAGCAGCTGCGCGACGAGTGGACCCACAGCATCGCCCGGCTCTCCGACATCTTGGGCGAGCCGGTTCGCGTCGGCTCAATTCCCGGAGGGGCCTACGGCACGAATGTCGCCCGGGCGGCCGCGGCGGCCGGCATCGATCGCCTGTTTACCTCGGAGCCGACGACGCGGACCTGGCAGGTCGACGGCTGCACGCTGTTGGGGCGATTCGGCATCGAAGTGGAAGACGCCCCGGCGAAGGCCGCCGACTTCGTCTCGGGAAAGTGGACGACGCACACCAAAGAGTACGTCGTCTGGAACGGCAAGAAGTTCCTCAAGCGTGCCGGCGGCCCGGTCTTCTATCGCCTGCGCGATTGGTGGTATCGGGGTCGAGCCTAGACGATTGTGCGACTGGCTCGTCGCGATTTCCGCTTACGCGAACAGTCCGCGAGCGACCTTGCCGGCCACGTCGGTCAGCCGGAAGTCGCGACCCTGATAGCGGTAGGTCAACTGCTCGTGGTCGATGCCCAAGAGATGCAGCAGCGTGGCGTGAAAATCGTTCACGTGCATCGGGTTCTCGACGATGTGGAAGCCGAGCTCGTCGGTCTTGCCGTATACAAAACCTCGCTTCACCCCGCCGCCGGCCATCCAAATCGTGTAGGCGTCTTTGTGATGGTCGCGCCCGGAACGGGGTCCGCGGTCGCCCTGAGCCATGGGCGTGCGCCCGAATTCGGCCCCGAACACGACCAACGTCTCGTCGAGCAGCCCCCGCACCTTGAGATCCTTGATCAACGCGGCGATCGGCCGATCGGTCTGGCGACACTTCGGCGGCAGGCCACCCTGGACGTCGCCGTGCGTGTCCCACCCCTGATCGTTGAGCTGGATAAATCGCACGCCCCGCTCGACCAGCCGCCGGGCCAACAGACAGTTGTTCGCGAAGCTCGTGTTGCCGGGCGAGGTGCCGTACAGCTTGTGGATGTAGGCCGGCTCGTCGCTAAAGTCCATCAGCTCGGGCACCGCCGTCTGCATGCGGAAGGCCAGCTCGTACTGACTGATGCGAGTCGCAATCTCGGGATCGCCGACGTCGGCCAACCGTTCCTGGTTGAGCCGATTGATGCTGTCGAGAATGCGGCGACGGCGCGAAGGGTCGATGCCCTGGGGATTGGAAAGGTATAGCACCGGGTCGCCGTCGGTGCGGAACTCAACGCCCTGATGGGCCGTCGGCAAGAAGCCGCTTCCCCACATCGAGTTGCCCGCGCCGGCGATGGTGCCGGTGTTCATCACCACGAAGCTGGGCAGATTCTCGTTCTCGCTGCCGAGCCCGTAGCTGATCCAGGAACCGAGGCTGGGGCGGCCGAACTGCCCGAAACCGGTGTGGAACATGAGCTGGGCCGGGGCGTGGTTGAACTGCTCGGTGTGCATCGACTTGACGAAGGTCAACTCGTCGACGACCTCGGCCAGATACGGCAAGAGCCGCGAGAGCTCGATGCCGCTTTCGCCGTGCCGGGCGAATTCGAAGGGCGAGCCGAACAGGTTGGGCTGATCGCGGACGAAGGCCAGACGCAGGCCCTTCCACAACTCGTCGGGCATCTTCTGACCGTCGCGCTCGTTGAGCAGCGGCTTGTGTTCGAACAAATCGATCTGCGACGGCCCCCCGACCATGTGCAGGAAGATGACGTTCTTGGCTCGGGGCCGCAGATCGCCCGGTTTGGCAACTGTGGGACTCGACGGCGCGGGACTCGACGGCGCAAAACTCCCCGGCCGGGCCGCCCTGACCTCGCCCGCCACGAGCGACGCGAGCGCCGCCCCGGCAATGCCCATGCTCGACGACTTGAGCATCGAGCGGCGATTAAGAGCCAGCACTTGTTCGGGAGTGGGGTTCATAACAGCGGCGATGGACGTTGCTGCGGATTGGCGCCGACGTTCTTGCGGATGTCTCCGCGTTCTCGGTCCTACTCTTTGCTGATCGTCTCGTCGAGGTTCAACAGGGCATTGGCCACGCAGAGCCACGCAGCCCATTCTGCCGCATCGGCGGGTCGCTCGACACCCTCGGGCAGCGCGGCCTCGTGCGTGAGGGCCGTCACGTCGGCGGCGTCCTTGGCCAGGCGATCGCGCTCTTCGGCGAGCAACTCTTCGAGCACACTGCGCTCGGCGACGCTTGGCTGCCGCGCCAGACACATCTGAAAGGCACGGTCGATTCGCGCCGCGTCCGAAAGTGGCCCCTCGAACGCGAGCAACCGCGCGGCCAATGCGCGGGCCATTTCGATGTAGGCTTCGTCGTTCAGCAGCGTGAGCGCCTGCATCGGCGTGTTCGTGCGAGGTCGATTCACCACACAACGCGTACGATCGGGGGCATCGAAGTTGACAAAGCTGGGATACGGGGCGACGCGTCGCCACACGACGTAGACGCCGCGACGGAAGCGGTCCTCGCCCTGGGACTCGTCGTAGACCGGCTCGCCACGGCCCGTCTGACGCCACAGCTTGGGAGGTTGCGGCGGATAGACCGGCGGGCCGCCCATCTTCGTCGACAACAGACCGGAAACCGCCAGGCCCGCGTCGCGAATCGTCTCCGCCGGCAGGCGAAAACGTGGTCCGCGGGCAAGCAATTCGTTCTCCGGATCGCGCTCCGCGAGCTTCCGGGTCATGCGCGATGACTGCTGATACGTGGCCGACATTACCAGCCGCTTGATCGTCCGTTTCGTCGACCAACCGTCGTCCATGAACGTGAGGGCGAGCCAGTCGAGCAATTCGGGATGCGACGGGGGCGATCCCTGGGTGCCAAAATCTCCGCCGGTAGCGACGAGGCCCCGGCCAAAGATCTCGGTCCAGAAGTGATTCACTCGCACGCGGGCCGCCAGCGGATTGGCGGGATCGATCAGCCAGCGGGCCAACCCCAGGCGCGTCGGCTCGGCATCCTCCGGCAGAGCGTGCAACACGTCGGGCACGCCGGCGGTGACCTTGTCGCCGGGCTGGAGAAACTCGCCCCGCTTGAAGACATGCGTCTCGCGCGGCTCGGGCATCTCGATCATCACCAACGTTGTGTCGGCGGCGTGCCTGGCCAGCTCCGCTTCGAGGCGGCCAATCGTCGCCCGCAACTCGCGGGTTTCCTCCCACGTGGCGAGAAAGTAGTCTTCAAGGCGCGAGCGCTCGTACGCCGTTTGTTCTTCGCGCGGCTTGGCGAGCACCTGTTGAAGTTGCTTGATCTTGTCGGCCGGGAGTTCCTTGCTGGGCTGCACCTGGCCCGCCGTCAGTGCGGCCTCCCAGTCGGCGAGCGACTCCAGGGCCCGCGCTTCGGCTTCCTTCAGTTGGGCTCGCGGCTCGGCCAGTTCGGCTTCGATCTTCGCGCGTTTGCGACGCTTCTCCGGCGTAAGGGGCAGCTCCATCTTGGGGCCGAAGAAGTCAAACTGCACGCTGCGGGCTTCGGCCTGCTTGACCTCCAGCGGTGTGTGATTGAAATAGGCGAACAGCTGGTAGTATTCCCGCTGTGTGAAGGGATCGTACTTGTGCGTGTGGCAACGGGCGCAGTCGAGCGTCGTACCCAGCCAAACCGTGGCCGTCGTGTTGACCCGGTCGACTACCTGATTGGTGCGGTTCTCTTCGGGGTCGACGCCTGCTTCGATGTTGCAGGTGGGCGTGCGATGAAAGCCGGTGGCAATGCGCTGCTCGAGTGTCGCCTCCGGCAACAGATCGCCGGCAATCTGCTCGATCGTGAACTGATCGTACGGCATGTCGTCGTTGAGCGCCGCGATGACCCAGTCGCGATAAGCCCACATCTCGCGAAGCTGATCGGCCTGGTAGCCGTTCGAGTCGGCGTAGCGGGCCAGGTCGAGCCAGCTACGGGCCCACTTCTCGCCAAAGCGTGGCGAGGCCAGCAGTCGATCGACGGTCGCCTCGAAGGCCGCGGGTGAAGGATCGGCAATGAACGCCTCGACCTCGGCAACCGACGGGGGCAGGCCGATCAGGTCGAGGTAGAGTCGTCGCAAGAGCGTGGCGGGCTCGGCCGACGGCGAGGGCTCGAGGCCTTCGCGCTCCAAACGGGCGAGCACGAAAGTGTCGATCTCATTACGCGGCCAGGAAGTCTGTCGGACCGCGGGACGCTCGGGCGGCTGCGGTCGGCGATAGGCCCAGTGCTCCGCGCCCGCCACGTCGCGATCGCCGACACCCTCGGGCCAGATGGCGCCTTCGTCGATCCAGCGGGCGACCAGGGCGACTTGTTCAGCACTCAGCGGATCCGCGTCGGGCGGCATCCGCTGGTCCTCGTCGTCACTGCGCAGACGTGCGATCAAATGACTCGAGGCAGATGCGCCCTGTTCGACAGCGGGACCCGAAACGCCGCCCGTGAAAAAGGCCTCGCGGCCGTCGAGACGCAGGCCCCCTTCCTGCTCGTCCGGTCCGTGGCAATGAAAACAATTCGCGGCCAGCAGTGGCCGCACGTCGCGGGCGAAGTCGACTCCGTCGGTGGGTACCTTCCCCTCTTCGGCATGCCCGGGCAAAGGCCACCAAACGGCGAGCGCCGCCGCAAAGAGGGCAGCGACTAGCGGCAGGTGTCGGTTCATTGGGCTTGAATAATCCTTCACGCGCATCGCTCTTTGCTCGCAAGGGCCTTCACGTGTGGAGGGCCTTCACTCGAGAAGGCAGTCCCTCTTCCCGCTCGCTGCTCGTGCCCGCCGTCAGGCGAGAATCTCCTTAATCACGTGTCCGTGCACGTCGGTCAGCCGGCGGTCGATGCCGTTGTTGCGGACGGTGAGTCGCTCGTGATTGATGCCGAGCAGGTGCAGGATCGTGGCGTGGATGTCGTAGACCTCTGTGGGCTTGCTGCGATCGAGCGGCTTGTAACCCCACTGGTCGCTCTCGCCGTGCGTGATGCCGCCGCGGATCCCGCCTCCGCAAAGCCAGTTGGTAAATGTGTAAGGATTGTGGTCGCGGCCCTTGCCGCCCTGGGACGAGGGCATGCGACCGAACTCGGTGGTCCACAGCACGATCGTGTCTTCGAGCATGCCGCGCTGCTTGAGGTCCTTGATCAGAGCCGCCGTGCCGCGGGCCATCCCACGGGCCAGCGGGCCGTGGTCGCGACGCACGTTCTCGTGCGAATCCCAATTGCGGCGGGGAAAGCGATTGTCGTTGCCCGACCAGACCTGGACGAACCGCACGCCACGTTCCAGCAGTCGCCGAGCGACGAGACACTTGCGCGAGAAGAGCACCGTCTCTTCGCGGGCGTTGATCTCGGTATCGAATTCGCTGGGGATGTGGTCGAGCCCGTACAGGCGATGAATGTGCGCCGGCTCCTGCGACAGATCGAGCGCCTCGGGCGCGGCCAGCTGCATGCGGCCGGCCAGCTCATAGCTGCGGATGCGGGCTTCAAGTCGACCGTCGCCTTGCCGCTCTTCGGCATGACGGCGTCCGAGAGTCTTGATCAGCTCGATCGCCTCGGCGTCGCTGGCCTGCGAGATGTAGCTGCCCTGACTGGCGGGAAACAGATCGGCGATCGGCTCTTCGCGACCGGGATAGACGACCGTGCCCTGGTAGTGCGAAGGCAGGAAGGCGGTGTCCCAGTTCTTGGTGCCGTTCGAGGCCAGTCCGCGATGATCGGGCAGCACGACGAACGTCGGCAGGTTCTCGTTCATCGACCCCAGGGCGTAACTGACCCAGGAACCCATCGACGGAAAACCGGGCCGGTTGAAGCCGGTCGACTGGAGCAACGTCCCCTGACTGTGAACGCCCGTCTTGCCGATCAGGTTGTGAATGAAGGCGATCTCGTCGACGACCTCGCCGATGTCGCCCACGACGTCGCTGATCATCTTGCCGGACTCGCCATAGGGGGCGAAGTCCCACACGGGACGCAGCCATGGCCCGAGGCCGTTCTGAAACGCCTCGACATGCTCGCCAAAATCGGACGGCTCGCCGTGGTGCTTGATCAGGGCCGGCTTGAAGTCGAACAGATCGAGATGGCTGGCCGCGCCCGACATGAAAAGCTGAATCACACGCTTTGCCTTGGGCGGGTGATGCATGATGGCGCTGTGCAAGGTCGACTCGCTCGAAGCAGCGCGGGCATCTTCGGCCGCGAGCATGCTGGCCAAGGCAATGCCGCCGAGTCCGCCGCCGCTCTGCCAAAGGAACTCGCGCCGTGAACGCAAGGCGGCAGCGGAGTCCACCTGGGACGGCCGTGGCGAGGCGGCCGCTCCATGCGGAAAGGCCGAGCGGCGTTGGGCGGGAGTCGGGGTCATAAGAGTCGTGCCGTGCGCAGGGTCTCACTCAGGTCAGTCGACGAATACGAACTCGTTCAAGTTCATCAATACGCGGCAGGCGTTGGCCAGCCCGTGACGTTCGGCATAGCCCTGCAGCGCCGCCAGCTCTTCCGCGGCGGGCTTGCGGCCCAAAGCCAGGCGGAAGGCCCGCTCGACCTGCTCGTTCAGGGTGCCGTCCGTCGCCTCGACCCGGGCGGCAAAGTGCCGGGCCATGACGACCGACAGTTTGTTGTTCAGCAGGGCCAGCGATTGCAGCGGCGAGATCGTGGTGTTGCGCTTGGCCACCATCATCGAGGGATCGGCACAGTCGAGCACCGTCATGAACGGCTGGGTTTGCGAACGCACCACGAAACGATAGATCGAGCGGCGATGCGACTTGGGGTCTTCCGGATCGTGAAGCCGGTACTCGTAGTGCGGCGAGTGCTCCGGCTTGTCGATTACAAAGTCCTGGAAACTCGGCCCGCCCATCTTTAGATCGAGCTTGCCGGAGACAAACAGAATCGAATCGCGCACCGCTTCGGCCTCCAGCTGGCGGCGATTGACCCGCCACAACAACCGATTGTCGGCATCGATGGCGTGGGCCTTCGCTTCGAGCGCGGCCGGCGTCCGACTTGCCTGCCGGTAGGTGGCGCTATTGCAAATCAGCCGGTGCAGGTCCTTCAGCGACTGACGGCCGTCGCGGAACTCGACGGCCAGGTAATCGAGCAACTCGGGGTGCGATGGCGTGCCGCCCATGCGTCCGAAATCGTTCGGCGTGTCGACGATACCGCGCCCAAAGTGATACTGCCACACACGATTGACGATCGATCGCCACGTCAACGAATTCTCGCGACTCGACAGCCAATGCGCCAGGGCGACGCGACGCTGGCCCTCGGGCGCCTCTTCGGGGACGTCGAGCGCGCCGCTCAAACCTTCCAGGCAGTCGAGTGCGCGGGGGCCAACCTTTTCCCCTGGAGCCAGAATGCTGCCCCGTTCGAGGACGTGAATCGGACGCGGCCGGCCGCCACCCCAGCCGGTGCCGACGAACGTGCCGTAGCCGTGATGAATCATGCCGATGTAGGCCAACTTCGGCTCGGGCATCGCGGCGATCTGTTTGCGAATCTCGGCCAGCGCCTGTTCGTCGGCGGTCAGTTTGTCGCTCACCTCGGCCAGCTGGACGCTTACTTCTACTTCATTGCCAGACGGGGCGGCGCCCTGATCTCGCTGATCCTCGTCGCCCTCCTTCGCCGGCCCGGCTTTCTCGGAGTCCTTCGCGGTGTCCTTCTCTGCGGCGACGGCCTTTTCCAGCCGCATCTTCTCCCGCTTGTGCGAGTCGATCTTCGTCTTCAGCGCCCAACCGCGCTCGTAAAGGGCATCGCGCTCGGCGGTGATTGCCGGATCGTCGTCGTACTTCCGATCGGCCCGGTCGAGCGCCGAAAAGACGGCATGCAGGCTGTAGTAGTCTTTCTGCGTAATCGGATCGAACTTGTGATCGTGACACTGCGCACAGCCGACCGTGAGGCTCATGAAGCTCATCACCGTGTTCTGCACCATGTCGTCGCGATCGAGATGCCGCGCGATCTTGCCGTCGATCTTCGACTCGGGAATCTCGGCGTGCCCGATATGATCCCATGGCCCGGCGGCGATGAAACCGAGGGCCTCGATCCCGTCGACCGTGCCCGGGAAAAGAATGTCGCCGGCAATCTGCTCTTGAATGAAGCGATCGTAGCGCTTGTCTTCGTTGAGCCAGCGGATGACGTAATCGCGATACGGCCAGGCATGCGGCCGCGGCTTGTCTTTGTCGTAGCCGTGCGTCTCGCCGTAGTGAACGACGTCGAGCCAGTGCCGGGCCCAACGCTCGCCGTAGCGCGGCGAGGCGAGCAGACGATCGACCAGCTTCTCGTACGCCTCGGGATCGTCGTCCGCGACAAAGGCGTCCACCTCCGCGGGCGTCGGCGGCAGCCCCGTCAGATCGAAGTAGAGGCGACGCAAGAGCGTCGCCTTGTCGGCTTCCGGTGAAGGCTGCAGATCGGCCTCACGAAGCTTCGCCAACACAAAGGCATCGACCGCGTTGCGAATCCACTGGTGCGCCGCCGGATCGCTGACGCTTTCGGGAAGCGGCGGACGCGCGAGCTGCTTGAGCGACCACCAGACCGGTTCTTCCAATGTCAGGCCTTCAGGCCACTGGGCGCCGGCGTCGATCCACTGGCGAACGGCCGCCACCTGGGCCGGCTCGAGCGGCTTGTCGCCCTGGGGCATGTCCGCCTGGCCGTTGTGGGCGGTGATCAAGTCGATCAGGTAACTCGAATCGGCGTCGTGCGGCTCGATCACCTCGCCGCTGTCGCCACCCGCCAGGACCGCCGTGGCCGACTGCAACGACAGTCCGCCCTCGCGATCTTCGTCGTTGTGGCAGTTCAGACACTTCGCCGCGAAGACGGGCGCGACCTGCTGCTCGAAGAACGTCTCCGCGGCCTGGAGCGAAGCGGCACCGGCAAGGAGCGAAAACGCGACGATCGCCGTTAGGAGCCTGCGAGCAAACATAGCGGTGGGGGGCGGGCGTGGGCGCGTGCTTCGACGAGCCCGGCGTGCTATCCGATCCGGACGACCCCGGCTTCCTGCCGAGCGTGATCCTTATCGACTCGATCTATTCTAGCCGAAAACGGGGGCACAATACCAGCAAGCTTGGGCGAGAAAACCCTGTTAGAAAACGGGTTACGGCATGTAGGGCGGTCGCATCGGCCCACCTGCGCGCCGGTGCAATTCTCGATGCGAGCGGGCAAGACGCACGTCGAGAGCCCTAAGGCCGCTCTGTGAGGCTCACGAGAGCAATGTCGACGTAATGGGCCTGGTCGCTCGACCGACAGTGAACGACGATGCTGTTCGACTTGCCGCGGCGCAGAGCGGCCGCCAACAGGCCCTCGACCGGCACCAACCGATAACCGGCCGTCGATGCCTCGGGCAGTCGCGTGGTCACCCCGTTGATCGTCACCGTGCAAGGGCCGCTGTGATGCACGAGCAGGTGCGGACGACCGGCGAACTTCTCCGGCAAGGTGAAGCTACGCCGTAGCCAGATCGCCTCGCTCTGCCATTCGGTACGCACGCGTTTGCCAAAGTGTTTCAGCTTGCCGAGAACGCCGGGCCCCTCTTGCCACTGCCCGTCGTCGAAGTCCGGAGCCGACCAGGTCCCTTCGGGTTCCTTGGTCGTGTAGCGCCACGTTTGCGGTGTGTGTTCCGAGCCGGCCATCAGGTAGGTCACGATCGGGGGCTTCGCGTAGACCGCGCGATTCGCCGCGCGGACCGCCTCCGGGTGCAGCTTGTGGAGCGCGCGATCGTAGGTGAGGTGACCATTCACCTCGATTTCGACGTCGGTCGTCTGCGTGTAGACGGCCCCGGAAAGCCCGCGGGCATACATTACCTGCAGGTTCTTGGTCAGCTCGACGTAGGCATCGGTTAGCTCGTCGATGTCGTCCAGACGGCGGTAGTCCCACTCCTTCTCGTTCTTCCACAGGTGCCCCGGCACGCGTCGGCCGAGTCCGCCGAACTCACCCATCACCACCGCCCGTTTCTCTTCAGGCAGCGGAAAGCTCTGGCCGAGGTAGTGGTGCACGTCGTTCACTTCGCCGGTCCCGCGATCGACCAGCCCACTGGCCGAGTCGACCAGCCGGGTCGGGTCGAGCTTCTTGACCAGATCGGTAATCCGCGCCGTGTCGTATTGGCCCCAGCCCTCGTTGAACGGACTCCACAGCACGATGCAGGGATGATTGCCCCGCGACTCGATCAGCCGCGTCAGTTCGAGCTCGAACTGGCGCGCCGACTCCGGCGACCGAATCAGATCGGGGTCGGGCACCGGCTTGAAGACATTCAAGAATCGATCGCCGTTGGGCATGTCCTGCCAGACGATCATGCCGACGCGGTCGCAATAGGTGTACCACCGCTGCGGCTCGATCTTGACGTGCTTGCGAATCAGATTGAACCCCAAATCGCGCGTCGCGTCGACGTCGTAGCGCATGGCGGCATCGGTCGGCGGGGTATACAAGCCGTCGGGCCAATAGCCCTGATCCAGCAGCCCGTACTGAAACAGCATCTTGTCGTTCAAGTAGATCCGCAGCAGCCCGGCGGCGTCCTTCTTGAGCTCGATCTTCCGCATGCCGAAGTAGCTTTCGACCCGGTCCTGGCTGCCGTTGTCGCCGGCGAGAGTCACGACCACGTCGTAGAGATGCGGCGATCCGGGACCCCAGAGTTTCGGATCGGTGATCGGCAACACGATCGCCTCGCCCGGCTTGCCTTCGTCGCGGGCGATCAGGTCGTCGCCGTCGCGCACCTCGATCGCGACGCGCTCGCCGCGGCCCTTGACCGTCACAGCGACCTGCTGGCGATCGACGTCGGGCACGATCTTCAGCGACTCGATGTAACTGGCCGGCACAGGCTCCAGCCACACGGTTTGCCAGATGCCGCTGCTGGCCGTGTACCACACGCCCTCGGTCGTCAGCGTCTGCTTACCGCGACATTGATAGCCCGTGTCGGTGCCGTCCCACACCGAGACCACGATCTGCTGTTCGGCATCGCCGGGGCGGAGCGCGTCGGTGATGTCGAAGGTGAAGGGGTCGTAACCGCCGCGGTGACGTCCCACCTTAGTACCGTTAACGAACACGGTCGCGTCCCAGTCGACCGCGCCAAAGTTGAGCAACACGCGTTGGTCGTTCTTGCGCCATGCGCTCGGCACTTCGAACTGCCGGCGGTACCAGAGCCGCTGGGTGTAGCCGAGTCGCCGCTTGACGCCCGAGAGGGCCGACTCGACGGGAAACGGCACCAGAATGTCGCCGTCGAATTCCCCCGGCTGCGGCTCCTCGCGTTTGCGAATGGCGTATTGCCATAGCCCGTTGAGATTCTGCCACGACTTGCGAACCAGTTGCGGACGCGGGTACTCGGGCCAGACGCTCTCGGGACTCACTTCCTTGGCCCAGCGGGTCATGAGCGGACTCTCGGCCGGCTGCCATTTGCCGTCGTCGGCGTGGACGGCGGAATCGGTGACACAAAGGGCGGCGCCGGAAACAATCAGGACGAACGAGATCGCGAGAATCGTCAGACGCTTCATCGGTACAATATCTCTCGTGGTGGACGAGACGGGGCTCTCGGAATGATCAACTTGGCGTGGCCGCTATTATATCGCGGCGGTGGTACGCCTACAGCGTGTCGCTCGCAAGCGTCGCCGTGTTTCGTGCCCCGCTCGTCGGTCGACGATTCGTGTTGCATAATGTGGACTTCCGTTCCGCAGCAACAAGGTTTGCACCATGTTTCGGTTCGACACCATCGGCCAGGCGGCGCTCTTGGGCGCCTGCGTCTTGATTGCCGGCTGCCTCGACGATTTTCGCTACGACAATCCGGCTCCCCCGCAGATTGCGCCCATCGTCGCCGAAAACGCGAAGCCGGGCGACGACGGCTGGCTGCTGACCAAGACCAAGATCAACGACCCTTCGCGCAGCTTGCCCGTGGAAGGCTATTGTTCGCACCAGTCGATTCGTGTGGGCGAGACTTTGAAGATCTTTGTCAGCACGGACCCGGTCTCGAAGTTCAACCTCGACATCTACCGCCTGGGCTACTACGACGGCCAAGGGGCCCGGAAGATGAAATCGTTCGCAGACATCGAAGGCCAAACCCAGGCCACGCCCGAACCGGGACCACGCAACGTTCGCGAGTGTCACTGGGAGCCGTCGGTCGAGTTTGCGATTCCGGACGACTGGCTCAGCGGTGTTTACCTCGGCAAGTTGACCGCGGTGCCGAGCGACTTTCAAAGCTACGTGATCTTTGTCGTGCGCGACGATCGCGAGGCCGACTTCATCTTTCAGGTCTCCGACCTAACCTGGCACGCCTACAACCGCTGGCCCGGCTGGGCCTCGTTGTACGACTTCGGCGACGATCACTGGTACGGCGGCCCCAGCAACAACGTCAGCTTCGATCGCCCCTATGCCCGCTACATCAACATGACCGCGGTTACCTGGGACAACGCCCGGCCCTACACAGGCGCGGGCAGCTTTCTCTTCTGCGAATTTCCGCTGGCCTACTGGATGGAGAAGGAGGGCTACGACGTCACCTACATCTCGCAGGTCGATACGCACGAAGATGCGGAGGGGTTGCTGCGGGCTCGCGGGTTCATCTCGATTGGCCACGACGAATACTGGAGTCGCCAGGCGTTTGCCAATGTGACGGCCGCGCGGGACGCGGGCGTGAGTCTGGCCTTTCTCTCGGCCAACACGTCGGTCGTCTCCGTCGAGTTCGATCCCTCCAGCGACGGACGTGCGAATCGCCAGTTTCGTCGCAGCACCACCTACGACGACGAACAAGATCTGACCGGCGCGGCGGCCTACGGACGTGGCTTTGGCGATTGGGTCTGCACTGCTCCGGATCACTGGATCTATGAGGGCACCGGCATGCAGGAGGGCGACGTAATTGAGGAGTTGATTGGCTGGGAGTATCAGGGCGAGCCGCTCAAGAACGATCCCAGCCTCGAGATTGTCGCTCGCGGCCAACTGACCGACATCGAAGAGAACGAGCCTGGTGAATTCGTGGCCACCGTGTACGAGGGCCCCAAAGGCAATATTGTCTTCAACGCGGCGACGATCTGGTGGGCGATGCCCCTGGCGAGTCCGCCCGGCTTTCGCCATCCCCATCGCGTCAAAGCGGACTGGACGAGAGACGACCCCCGCGTGCAGCAGATGACCAAGAACGTCTTCGCCCGCATGCTGGCGGACCCGCGTCCGGAGTCTTCGCCGTGATGCGCGAGTGGCCCGCGCGGCCGTCGCGCGATACATTGACAACGCGTCGGAATTCGACCCGTCAGCCTCAGAACCGACAGGAACCGCTCTCATGAACGACCTTGCCGTGACCTTCATCCGCGCGATTGTCCTCCTCGTGTGTGTTGCCTTGCTACCCTCAGCGGCCACGGCAGACGATTGGGTCACGTACGAGCCGGCCGACGGCGCGGGCAAAGGCAAACACATCGTCTTGGTGGCCGGTGAATGGGAATATCGCTGCGAGGAAGGATTGCCCATGCTGGCCAAGATCCTCTCGCAGCGACACGGCTTCAAGTGCACCGTGCTCTTTCCGATCAACCCGGAGAATGGCACGATCGACCCGAACGTGAACAACAATGTGCCGGGTTTGGAACTGCTGGCCGAGGCCGACATGATGATCGTGCTGGCCATGGACCTGGAGCTGCCCGACGAACAGATGAAGCACTTTGTCGACTTCATCAACTCCGGCAAGCCGGTGCTGGGCTTTCGCTGCAGCGTGCTGGCCTTTCGTTACGAGAACGACAAAGACTCGCCCTATGCGAAATACGACTTCCGCGGCACCGCGGCGTCGGGCGCCGAAATTCCCGGCGGCTTTGGCATGGTCGTGCTGGGCGAGACTTGGCGCGGACATCACGGACACCACGCCGTCGAAAGCACGCGCGGCCTGATCAATGGGCGCCGCCGCGGCCATCCGATTCTGCGCGGCGTGAAGGGCGATATCTGGGGACCGACCGACGTCTATCAGATCGATCAGTTGCCCGACAACGCGGTTGTGCTCGCCTATGGTCAGGTACTTCGCGGCATGAAGCCGGATGATGTGCCCAACTACGACAAGCCGGTGATGCCGATGGTGTGGGCGTACGAACGCGAAGTCGACGGCAAGCCTTCCCGTGTGGTCACCAGCACGATCGGCGCCGCCGAGGACCTCGAGAGCGAAGATCTGCGAAGGATCGT
Organism: Planctomycetota bacterium; assembly: GCA_003389215.1. Classification (GTDB taxonomy): domain Bacteria; phylum Planctomycetota; class Planctomycetia; order Pirellulales; family UBA7805; genus MB-PLM-2. The sequence continues at coordinate 44,239 of QQVP01000121.1, forward strand.
CGTCAACGGCGTTTACTGGTGTCTGGAAATGGAGGACCAGATCCCCCGTCCCACAAAAGACAACCCCGCGGCGACGAACGTCGACTACGTCGGCGAGTTTGTCGCCTCGCCGTTCGGCCGCGACAAATTCAAGCCAGGACTCCGCCCCGCGGACTTGGCGCTCTGAGCCGCGTCCCCTGACTCGGGTGGACATTGTCGCGTCCGAGAGACGGACCCGCAAAGTGGGGATTGCCGCCCCCGCCTCGACACCGATGGCGTGGGTGTCGCGTCTTTCGGCGGGTGGTCGAAGCCCTGGCACGTTGACCGTGCAAGGACCGAGCAAGACGCTCAAACGGCTCTGGCGCTTGGAATTAGCGGTTCTTTCGGCTATTCTAAGTCGAGCGTAACCCCACCCCCACGACCCACCTTGGCGGCGCACGCCGGCTACCTGTGCGCCGCTCTGCGGCCCCCGCGGCCCCCTCCCCAAAAAGGACGTTCGGATCATGAGGAAGACTTCGCGCCCTCTCTACTTCTGTCTTCTGCTCGCGTTGGTGCTATTGATCGACATGCCGCATCGTGCCGTGGCCGAGGTCAAGAAGGCCGACGACACGCCGCAACCGTTCTCGCCTGAAGAGAGCGTCAAAATGTTCCAGCTGCCCGACGGCTTCCGCATGGAGCTGGTGGCCGCGGAACCGCTGGTGAGCGAGCCCGTCTGCACGGCGTTCGACGAGAAGGGCCGACTCTTTGTGGCCGAGCTCCACGGCTACAACTACGAAGGACATCTCGACATCGTCGATTTGAACAAGACCGGCAAGCTCGATCGCACGGTCCGCCGCATCCAGGCTTCCGACGAACACAAGCGACTCGCCAAGGAGTTCCAGCACGGCGTCGTCAAGTTGCTCGAGGACACCGACGGCGATGGCCGCATGGACAAGGCGACCGTCTGGGCGAACGACCTGGAGCCCTGTTACGGAATCATCCCGGCCCGCGACGGCATCATTGCCACGGCCGCGCCGCAGATCGTTTACCTTGCCGACCGCGACGGCGACGGCGAAGTCGACCATCGCGAAGTTCTCTTCGACGGCTTTGGCGTCCATCTGCTCGAGCGGGCCATCAACAATCCGCGCTGGGGCAAGGACAACTGGATCTACGCCGGCGCGGGCGGCGGTGGCGGGACCATTCGCGGACCGAATCTCGCCAAGCCGGTCACGCTGGGCAACACCGACTTCCGCTTCAAGGCCGATGGCTCCGCCATCGAGCCGGTGAGCGGCACCGTAGGCACATATGGACTGGCCCTGAACGACTTGGGCGATCGCTTTCCCTGTTCCGGCGGCCAGCCGGCGATCTACTCGGTGCCGGTCGACTATCGCTATTTGCGGCGGAACCCCTTTGTGCCCGGCCCCCGCACGACGCACTCGGCGGTGGGCTACAACCGCTGCTATCGAATCAGCGAGCCGCATCCCTGGCGGGTGAAGCGAGGCAGCGACCCCAACTGGCAAAAGTTCTACGGCGAACACGAAACCAACAGCAGCTATTTCACCGGCGGCTGCGGTAACGACTTCTATCGGGCTGCGCTGTTCCCCAAAGAGTACTACGGCAACTTCATGATGTGCGAGCCATCGCAGAACATTCTGCATCGCTGCATCGTGAATCGCGAAGGCTCGGCCTATCGTGGGCATCGTCCCGAGGGACTCGAAGAGGCCGAGTTTGTGGCCAGCACCGATCAGTGGTTTCGACCGGTCAACGTCCGCGTAGGGCCCGACGGGGCCCTCTACGTTTCGGATATGTACCGGGAGATCATCGAAGACTATTCGGCGATCCCCCGCTTCCTGCAACAGCAGTACGGCGTCGCCAACGGGGACGAGTACGGGCGGATCTGGCGACTCGTGCCCGAGGGCAAGCCGCTGCGTCCGCTGGTCGACATGAGCAAGTTGAGCTCGGCCGAGTTGGTGCCTTACCTGGCCGACTCCGATTCGTGGTGGCGCGAGACGGCGCAGCGCGTCCTCGTGCGTCGTGGCGACAAGTCGGTCGCGCCGGCCGTGGCGAAGCTGGTCGCCAAAGGAAAATCGGCCCAGGCCCGCATCCATGCTCTACATACCCTGGCCGGTCTCGGCGAGCTGGGGGCGGAGGAAGTCACCGCCGCCTTGGCTGACGACGACTTTTCGGTACGCGTTCACGCCCTGCGTACCTGCGAACCACTTCTGGCCGACAATCCTGGGCTATTGACGAAGGTCTGCGCCATGACCGGCGACGTCGATGCCCGCGTGCGGTTGCAGTTGGCGATGACGCTGGGCGAAGCCGCAAGCGAACAGGCCACCTCGGCCCTCTTCCGCCTGGCCAAGAATCACGGTGCCGAACGCTGGATGTCCAATGCCGTATTGAGTTCTTGCAATGAGAACGCGGGCGAGCTGCTCGCCATGCTGGCCGAAGGCGAAGATCCCACCGAGGGCGCCCGCAAGGTGATCCGGCCGCTGGCCCAGACGATCGGCGGTCAGCGCGACGGCAAGCGGATCGGTATCTTGCTGAAGACCGTCGTGGCCAGCGTACCCGACGTCCAGTCGCAGGCCATCCGCGGCCTGGTCGACGGGCTCTCCGACGGCGACGTCAGCGGCGCTCTGACGCCGGACGGTCGTCGGGCCGTGGTGGCGCTGTTGGAGCAGGCGGCGCCGCGCATCCGTGCCGAATCGGTCAAGCTCGCCGCGATCTTGCTAACGCCCGAGGCGCCCGAGTTGAAGCGGGCCTTCGAAGAAGCGACCGCGCTGGCGCTCGACGACTCGGCCGAACTGGCACGACGCGTCGAGGCGATCGCCCTGTTGGCCAACGCCTCGTACGACGTCTTCGCCCCGACCGTTCAGCAGTTGCTCGACGTCCGCCAGTTGACGGAAGTGAAGCTGGCCACGGTGAACGCCCTGTCGCAGTCGGACAACGCCGCGGTGACGAAGGCGTTGCTCGAAGGCTGGGAGGGCTACACCCCCAAGGTCCGCGAGGCGACGCTCGACGCCATCTTCGCCCGGGCCGACCGCGTGCCGGAGTTGCTCACCGCCCTGGAACAAGGCCGCGTGAGTCGCGTCGACATCAACGCTTTCCGTCGCGAGCGCTTGCTCAAGGCTCGCTACGCGATTCGCACGCGGGCCCAGAAGATCTTCGACCAGGCGGGCGAGGACGGTCCGCCGGCCGAATTGGTCACCCAATATCAAGAAGCGCTCGACGGTCCTCGCGACGTTGCTCGCGGCAAGACGTTGGCCACGAAACACTGTTTGGTTTGCCACCAGCTGGGTGCCGAGGGTCACAAGGTCGGACCGAACTTTGCCGAGATCGCGAACCAGCCGGACGACGCCCTGCTGCAAGAGATTTTGGCCCCGAGCCGTAAGATCGATCCGCAGTACCGCAACTACGTGGTCACCACCAAGGACGGTCGTCAGTTCAACGGCGTCATGGTCAGCGAGAGCGCCAACAGCGTCACCTTGGCGCAGCAGGAAGGCAAGCAGACCACGATTCTGCTGAAGGACTTTGACGAGGAAGACTCGCTCCGCGCCTCGGACGTCTCGCTGATGCCGGCCGATCTTTACAAGCAGGTCGAGCCCAAGGATTTGGCCGACATCCTCGGCTTTCTGAGGGCGACCTTGGCCGGCGCGAAGAAGGATGAGGGCAAGTAGGCGTGCCGTTGCCCTGGAACGGTGTGCGATCGATTTCGCGCGGCGTGCGCTAGGCGACGCCCAGCGCGGCAAGCGCCTCGCTTGCCAATCGTGCGAGGCGGGGATCGTCATCTGCAGCCGCGGCCGTGAGCGGCCCGGTCGCCTCGACCGCACCGGGTCCAATCCGTCCGAGAGCCCAGGCCGCTCGCTGACGAACGTTGAGCGGTCGTTCGGCCGCGAGCGCGGCAGCCAGCTCCCCCGTCGCTCCGGCCCCCGCCCCTTCGAGCCGCCCGATAAGCGTGATCGCCCAGTAGGCGATGTCTGCGTTGGCGTCGGCCGTCAACTCGGCCAGGGCCGACAGATCGTCTCCCGCGGGCGGGCCAAGCTCTTCGAGCGCCGCCGTGGCCCACTCCTGGACTGATTCGTCTTCGTCCCCGGCAGCCCGCACCAACGCCACCGCCGCCGGACGGGCCGCTTCGGCCGCCTGACAGAGTTGCTGCGCGGCCTCCGCGCGATCGAGACTGCCGCAGGCGCCGAGTTTTTGTGCCAGCTGTTCTACGTCCATGTCCGTTCGTCTCCGTGGTTGAAGGTCGGTGGTTGAAGGTGGCCCGAGATCAGCGAACCCAGGCCGGGCGGCTAACGCCGTCGCAAAAAATGCCGTCTTCGTCGTGTCATTCGGTACTACTCGCTGTCCGCCAATGTCGACATCCTAACCTGTCGAACCGAATCGCGGAACTTGAATTCGCGGCCGCGATGCACTACCGTCGACGTGCCCGCAGCACCCTTACAGGAACGTCCCATGCAGCAACAAGAATCGGCCCCACCGGCAACGACCCTATACCTCACGTCCGCCCTGGGCGCGCTTGCCTTTTGGCTCGTCCTGCTACCCACGACGGCGCGGGCCGATCACCCTGCCGAGGCGGCGCGGCCGAACATCCTGTTCATCATGAGTGACGACCACGCCTATCAAGCGATGAGCTGTTATGGCAGCAACCGCAACCAAACCCCGAACATCGACCGCTTGGCCAAAGAGGGCATGCGGTTCGATCGCTGCTTCGTCACGAATTCAATCTGCGGCCCGGCGCGGGCTGTCATCCTGACCGGCAAGTACAGCCACCTGAACGGCTTTCGCCGCAACGGCAACCGGTTCGACGGTAGCCAGCCACACGTAGCCAAGTTGCTTCGGGCCGCCGGGTATCAGACCGCCGTGATCGGCAAGTGGCATCTCGGCACGACGCCGACCGGATTCGACTACTGGCACGTGCTGCAGGGTCAGGGCCCCTACTACAACCCCTGGATGAACACGACCGACGGCGAGGTCCACCACACCGGCTACACGACCGACATCATCACCGACCAGACGCTGAAGTGGCTGCAGGAGTCGCGCGACAAGTCGAAGCCCTTCTTCCTGATGTATCAGCACAAGGCGCCGCATCGGAACTGGCAGCCAAGCCCACGGCATCTCGACAAGTACGACGACGTCGAGATTCCCGAGCCGCCCACGTTGTTCGACGACTACGAGGGCCGCACCGCCCCGGCTCGCGAACAGGAGATGACCGTGGCCGAGCACCTGAACCGATCGGATCTCAAGTTCGTGATCCCCGATCACCTCACCGACGAACAGCGCGACGCCTTCATCGCCGCCTATCGTGCGGAGAACGACGCCTTTCGCGCGGCGAACCTTTCGGGCAAGGAAAAGACCCGCTGGCAGTATCAACGCTATGTGAAGGACTACCTCCGCTGCATCGATGCGGTCGACGAAAACGTCGGTCGCGTGCTCGACTATCTCGACGAGTCGGGATTGGCCGAGAACACGGTCGTCTTCTACACCTCGGACCAGGGCTGGTACCTGGGCGAGCACGGCTGGTACGACAAACGCTGGATGTACGAAGAGTCGTTCCGCACGCCGCTGTTGGTTCGCTGGCCGGGGCACGTCAAACCCGGCTCGACGACCGACGCCATGTCGATGAACCTCGACTTCGCCGAGACGTTTCTCGCCATTGCCGGCGAGTCGATTCCGGATGACATGCAGGGCCGCAGTCTCGTCCCGGTCCTCGAAGGCCGCCCGGGCGATGACTGGCGAAAGAGCGTCTACTACCGTTACTACGAGTACCCTTCGGTACACATGGTCCGTCAGCATCACGGCGTGCGGACCGAGCGATACAAGCTGATCCGCTTCAAGACGCGGAAGAACGAGGTGCAGGACGGACCACAGGCCTGGGAGCTGTACGATCTGGAAAAAGACCCGCAGGAGCTGCGGAGCGTCTACGGCGAAGCGGAGTACGCGGAGATCGCCAAACAACTCAAGGCCGAGCTCGTGCGGCTCCGCGAGCAATATGGGGATGAAGAACCGTAGGCCCGCGGCGCCCGTTGGGGCACCGTCGTGCGGCCAAAGTTACGGCCACTTGGGCGGTCGCTTTTCGAGAAACGCCGCCATGCCCTCCTGGGCCGCCGGCATCGCCGCGTTCTCGCTGATCAGCCCCGTCGCGCGGCGATAGGCCTCATCTTCGCCTAGCGAGAGCTGCTCGTAGAAAGCTCGCTTTCCCAATGCGATCACCTCGCGACTCGAACGGGCAATCTGCCCCACCAGCTCGGCCACAGCGGTGTCGAGTTCGCCCGCGGGCACGACACGATTAATCAGGCCGAGTTCGTAGGCCCGCACGGCGTCGATCGGCTCGCCCGTGAGCAGCATCTCCATGGCCGGTTTGGCGGGGATTGCCCGCACGAGCGGGACCATCGGCGTGGTGCAGAAGAGGCCGATCTTTACACCGGGAGTGGCAAACGTGGCTCCCTCGGCCGCCACGACGAGATCGCAAGCGGCCACTAGCTGACAACCGGCCGCGGTCGCCAGGCCCTCGACCTGCGCAATCACCGGCACGTCGAGCGTGCGAATCTGCTGCATCACCCGCGTACAACGGCCGAATAGCGCTTGATAGTCGGCCAGGCTCCGCTCAGTCATCTCGCTTAAGTCATGCCCGGCCGAGAACACCGGACCTCGGGCCCCGATCACCACGACGCGGGTCTCCGGCCGCTCGTTTGCTCCGGTCAGCGCCGCGCTCAATGCTTCGAGCAGACTTGCCGAAAGGGCGTTGCGTCGCTCGGGACGGTTAAGCCACAACCGCACCGCGGGACCGTCGTGCTCGACGAGCAACTCGTCGTGATCGGTAGCTCCCGCGGCGGCGGATGATTGCGAGCCGGCCATAAGGCACATACCGCTCTGCGAAGTTGCGAGATCCGACGTTCGCGCGAGCGGACCGAGTCCTTAGATCCAGATGTCGGACGAGCAATCGCCGCCGGGGAATCGCATCTCGTGCGCGCGGGCCGGCCCGTCGGGCTCCTTGCCAAAGTCGACGAGAAAATCCTCGTTCAGCTTCATGCCGCCCTGCTCCGAGTCACAGTCGATCATGATCATGTACGACCCCTCTTTGCCAATCTCTTTGTAGAACTGATTGTCCCACGCGCTGAACAGCGAATTGGTAGCATAAAGCCGCTTGCCGTCGAGGCTGAGCTGGAGCATCTGCGGACCGCCCCCCAGCTTCTTGCCGCGGTGGACCCGCTTCTCGCCGGTGACGCCGCCGCACTTGATCTTGTCGGCCAGCTTCGGCTGGCTCGGGTTCGAGATGTCGTACTGGTGGATCTCGCCGTGCAGCCAGTTGGAGAAGTAGAGGAACTTGTCGTTCATCGAAATGAGGATGTCCGTGATCAGCGACGGCACGGGAAAGTCCCAGCCGGGCACGTTCTCCACCGGCGGCACCTGAATCACGTTCTCGACAACCCACTCGTCCTCGGGCTTGTGCCAGTGCCAGACACAACTCGACAGCGCCGCTCCGACAAAGCCGTGCGTGCTGTCGGGGTCGTGGTGGAAGCGAACCTCGAGCGGAATGCGGCCGCCGTCGCCGAGATCGAAGTCCTTGATGATCTTCCGCTCGTTCCAGTCCCAGAACAGCAATCGCTTGCCGTACTTTTCCTCGACCTCGGCGGGGTTGAAGCCCTGTTTGAAGGTGTTCGGCGCGGCCCACTCGCTGCTCACCATCACGTTGTGCCGCGGCTGATACCAATAGTCGTAGTTGTAGGTCATCTCCTCGACCGCCTCGCCCTCCCAGCGGCCTTTAATTTCGAAGTCCTCGTCCAGCAGCAAGAAGCCGCCGGGCGCGTTGCCGTCGGCGTCGCCCAGCATCGAGAACATGACTTCGCCCGAGGGGAGGCAGTGGGTGGTGTGAGGTGAAGAAAGATTCGTCTTCTTCTTGATGTCTTCTGGCTCGATCGTCTTGTACAACTTTGGATTCCGACGGTCGGCCAGATCGACGACGTAGATACGTGACGAAACGAGGCCGGTGAGCATCGCATAGCGACGCGCCTTGCTGGGATCGCCGAAGCAGCTACTGCAGGCGTTCCAACCGAAGTGATGCAGCTCGTCGCCGACGTGCGTCATCGGCAGGCGGTTGACCACCTGGGAGTAGGTGTCCGAGTTCGGGTCGACATCGATCGTCGCGAAGTAGTCGGGCTTCTTGATGTCGGTGCCGCTATAGATGCCGACGGTGTACAGCAGGGTCTCGCGGGGCGAATTGATCGCATCCTGCGGTGTGGCGTAGCCGGGCCCCATGTTCGTGCCCCCGGCGGCGTCGACAGGGCTGGGCCCCAGCTGGCGATTGCAGCCCGATCCGGCCAGCACCCCGGGCAGGAACGTGGCCGCCGCCGCGGTCGACAGAAAGTCTCGACGCTTCATTTGGTTCTTCGGGTCTTTCTGGTTCTTCATGACGAAGCTCACTTGCCTGGGTTGGTCTTGGGGGCCGCTCTTCTCGCCCGCGTCCGACATTCTAACGCAGCCGCGGAGAACCACCAATCAGGTAGCAGGTCCGTCAAGAACACCGAGACGCCCGACGACCCGTGTGCCGCGGCCGATCAGGTCGCCGACGGCGCCAGCTGAATCGTGACGTTCTTGAAGGCCGGCGTCCGCGAGGCGGGATCGACCGTGCGGGGCACCAGCACGTTCGCCTCGGGGTAGTACATCAGCGCATTGCCGGCGCGGATGTCCTCGAAGCAGCGCACCAGGATGCCGTCCAAACGCCCCGTACTGCTCGACACATCGACCCGCTGTTCGGCCTCCAGTCCCAAACGGGCAATGTCGTCGGGATGGAGCAGGATCACGTCGCGGGCATCCTGTCCGCGGTAGCGATCGTACTCCTCGTAGACCACCGTGTTGAACTGTCCCTCGCTGCGGACGGTCATCAGTCGCAACGTCGACGGAGTCGACGCGGCGTCCGATCCATTCTCGCCGATCAGTTCCGGCAAGTCGTGGATGTGCAGTCGGGCCCGGCCGTCGACAGTGGCGAACTGAGGGGCGTGAAACGTGCGACCCTCGATCTGAAATTCCTGCTTGGTGCGATCGATGTCGGCGATCTTCTCGAAGCCCGGCACGATCGCGGCGATGGCCTCGCGGATGCGGCTGGTACTGCGCATCTGGGTCCAGTCGAGCGGCACCGGCGCCGCGGCGTGCTCGGCGAAGAGCCCCTCGCCCAGCGACGCGATCACCTCGACCTCGCTCTTGGGACCTTCGTAACGCGATGGTCCGCCGTCGCTGAGCCGCACGAAGTTGAACATCGACTCCTGCGTCGTCGGTTGCGGTTCCTCATCTCGGGCCAAGACGGGAAGAATCAACGTCCGCTCGGCCAGCCCGTGGGCGTGGCCCGTGTTGAGCGTGGTGCTGAGGTAGACGAGTGTCTTCAGTTTGCCCAGCGCCGCGGCGGCGAAATTCGCATCGGGATTGGAGCCGTAGAGGTTTCCGCCCAGACACAAGCCGAACTTGAGTCGACCCGCGTCCGCTTCTTCCATGCAGGCGAGGGTGTCGAGGCCCGGCGTGGTGGGCAGTTCGACATGGAAATGTTCTTGCAACCGGTCGAAGACGGCGTCCTTGAGTTTAGGCGAGACGCCGACCGAGCCGATGCCCTGGATGTTCGAGTGTCCGCGAATCGGCAGCAAGCCGGCGTGCGGTCGACCGACCATGCCGCGCAACAGGGCGAGATTGCCAATCGCCTGCACGTTCTGCACCCCGTTGGCGTGGTGGGTGATGCCCATCGTCCAAGCGAAAACAACGTTGCTGGCGGCGGCATAGGTGTCGGCCATCTCGTCGATGTCGCTCTTCTCGACCCCGCTCTTGCGAACAATCTCCTGCCAATCGAGGGCCGCCAGGTGATCGCGCAGCTCGGGCCAGCCCTGGCAATGTTGCTCGAGCATCACCGTGTCGATCGCGCCGAGTTCCAGGATCCGCTTGGCAATGCCGGTCAGGAGAGCCAGGTCGCCGCCGATGTGAGGTTGCACGTATTGCGAGGCAATTTCACTGCCGAAGAAGAGACTGCGCAGGTCGCTCGGGACGCTGAAGTTGACCAGACCCGGCTCGACAACCGGATTGACCACGATCACCTTGCCGCCGCGGCGTCGCACGTTCTTCAGCTGGGTCATCAGTCGCGGATGATTGCTGGCCGGATTGCCGCCGATCAAGAAGACCAAATCGGCATGGGCCACGTCGTCCAGGACCAGCGTCGCCGTGCCGCTACCGGTGACCGTCGTCAGGCCCACGCCGCTGGCCTGGTGGCAGTAGTAACTGCAGTTGTTCACGTTGTTGGTGCCGTAGAGCCGGGCCAACAGCTGGAGCAAGAACCCTGCCTCGTTGCTGCTCCGCCCGCTGAAGTACCAGAAGGTCTCGTCCGGCGAGAGCGACTTCAGCTCGTCGACGACCATTCGCAGGGCGTCGTCCCAGGAAACACTACGATAGTGGTCGCTGCCTCGCTTGTAGAGCACCGGCTCGGTGAGCCGCCCGCTGGTCTCCAGCTGCAGCGGCGTGAACCTCTGCAACTGGGCAAGCGAGAACGTGCTGAAGAAGTCGGAGCGAACGGCACCCTGCATGTCCGCCGCCATGGCCTGCATCGCCTTGACGCAGACCTCGGGAAAGTGGCCGCCCTCGTTGACCATTCCGCCCCGCTGTCCGCCCATGCCGACGGCGCAGGTCTTGCACGCGTTCTTGCTCCGCAGCGCCTTGTAGAATCGCCACAGTCCGCCCGCCTCGCGCGCCTTGCGCAGGGTGTAGCGAATCGAACCCCAGCCGCCGCCAGTCTTGGCCTTTCTCATCGAACCGCTTCCGTTCTCCCCTTATCCAGCGCGGCGATCTAGCCCAAGGCGAGCGTCACTGTCTTGTCCTCAAGATAGTTTTCCAACGCCTTCATGCCGAGTTCGCGGCCGATGCCGGACATCTTGAAACCGCCGAACGGCGCCGCGGCATCGAAGACGTCGTAGCAATTGACCCACACCGTGCCGGCGCGAATCTTGGCCGCCAGATGATGGGCCTTGCCGATGTCGCGCGTCCAGACCGCCGCCGCCAGGCCGTACATCGTGTTGTTCGCGCGGGCCACAATCTCGTCGACGTCCTTGAACTTGAGCACACTCATCACCGGCCCGAAGATCTCGTCCTGGGCGATGGCCATGCCGTCGTCGACGTCGCCAAAGAGCGTCGGCTCGATGAAGTAGCCGCGATTGCCGACACGTTGGCCACCGGTGAGACATGCCGCCCCTTCGTTCTTGCCGAGCTCGATGTACTTCATCACCTTGTCGAACTGAGCCTTGTCGACCTGGGGCCCCTGCTCGGTTTCGGCGTCGAAGGGATCGCCCACCTTGCGGCTCTGGTTCATTTCGATGAGCCGCTCGACAAAGGAGTCGTACACCGATTCCTGGACGAACAGGCGACTGCCGGCACAGCAGCACTGGCCCTGATTCAAGTAGAGACCGAGATGGGCTCCCGCGGCCGCCGCGTCGAGATCGGCATCGGCAAACACAATGTTGGGACTCTTGCCGCCGAGTTCGAAGGTGAGCCGCTTCATCGTGTCGGCCGCTTCGCGTTGAATCGTCTGCGCCGTGGTGTGCTCGCCCGTAAAGGCAATCTTGTCGACGCCCAGGTGTTTGACCAAAGCCGAACCGGCAGTGGGACCGAAGCCCGGCACGACGTTGATCACGCCGTCGGGAAAGCCGACCTTCTGCGCGAGGGCCGCCAGACGCAGACAGCTTAGCGGTGTCTGCTCGGCCGGCTTCATCACGATCGTGCAACCGGCAGCCAGCGCCGGCCCCCACTTCCACGCCACCATCAGCATGGGAAAGTTCCAAGGGATGATCTGTCCCGCAACCCCGACCGGCTCGCGCCGCGTGTAGGTGAAGTAGTTGCCGCGCACGGGGATCGTCTCGCCCTGAATCTTGTCGGCGGCCCCGGCGTAGTAGCGGAGGCAATCGACCACCAACGGCACATCAACCTTGCTCGACTCGCCGATCGGCTTGCCATTGTCGAGCGTTTCCAGCGCCGCCAGCTCTTCCGCCTCCGCTTCAATGCGATCGGCCAGCTGGTAGATCAGACGGCCGCGGTCGCGGGCGTCCATCTCGCCCCAGGGTCCGTTCTCGAGCGCTTCGCGGGCCGCCTTGGCCGCCAGGTCGATGTCGGCGGCTTCGCCTTCGGCGACCTGAGCAATGACCTCCTCCGTCGCCGGATTGATGGTCTCGAACGTCTTGCCGCTCACGGCGGGTTGCCATTGTCCGCCGATGAAGCACTCGGTGTGTTTGACGTGCTTCTCCGCCTTGCTTTCCAGTGCCGTGGCCATCGATCTTCTCCCGCCAAAATGCCCGGTTCCAACGACCTCGATTCCCGGCCCGCGCCAACCGCGCCCGGTTCGGTCGATTGTACCGCTCGCCGGCGGCTTGAACCACAACACGGCTCACCCGCAACGGGGGGACGCCTTCACACTTTCCAGGCCCCGCATACGTGGTATAATTAATGAGGAATTCGCGGTTGCGTCCGCAGGCGGTCGACGATAGTCTGCGCATGCTCTCGTCCGTGGCCGGGGCGGCCATGCAAGCGAGGCCACGATTCGGCAAACCGTCCGTTGAGATCTGTTTAGCTTGGAGTAAAGAACCGATGGGGATTACCCTTACTGAACGTGCCGCGCAGGAAGTCAAACGAATCATCGACGAGCAGAAGCTCGAGGCCGAAACCGTCCTGCGTGTCGGCGTCACGGGCGGCGGTTGCAGCGGTTTCAGCTACTCGCTCGGCTTCGACAAGGCCTTCGACGAAAAGGCCGACTCGAAGAGCGAGCAGCACGGAGTGACCGTGGTTGTCGACAAGAAGAGTGCCCTCTATCTCGATGGCACGTCGGTCGACTTCTACGATGGACTGGAGAAGCGTGGCTTCACCTTCGAGAATCCGAACGCCGTCAAGTCGTGCGGCTGCGGCAGCTCGTTCCAGGCCTAAGACGCCGCGCTGCCAACCTACTCGAACGATACCCACGGGCGTCGCACTTTGCGATCGCCCGTTTTTTTGTAGATTTGATTGTATCTTCGCCTGCTCCGTCCACCGAGCGACCTGAGGCCGCCGTGTGAAGTCCGCGCTTGCAATCGAGCCCGTCACCACGCCGATCCGAGGTACGATCCAACCTCCCGGGTCGAAGAGCATCACCAATCGGGCCCTGGTTTGCGCGGCATTGGCCGACGGATCGTCGCGGCTCGCCGGGGCACTCGCGAGCGAAGACACGGAGGTGATGATCGCCGCGCTCCGCGCGCTGGGGATCGATATTCAGGTCGATCCGGAAGCCCGCGCCGTCGAAGTGCAGGGATGTGCCGGAATGATCCCGGCGACGAGTGCCGATTTGTACGTCGCCAACAGCGGCACGACCATTCGCTTCTTGACCGCCCTGGTCGCGCTCGGACACGGCACATTCCGTTTGGACGGAAAGCCCCGTATGCGCGAGCGGCCGATCGGCGATTTGATCGACGGCCTGGCGCAGTTGGGCGCCGGGGCCCACTACGAGGACCATGAGCATTGCCCGCCTGTCGTCATCGAGGCGGACGGCCTGCGGGGCGGTAACGTCCGCATGCGGGGTGATGTTTCCAGCCAGTATCTCAGCGGGCTGCTGATGGCCCTGCCCTATGCCGCGACCGACGCCCGCCTGGAAATCGAGGGGCCGCTCGTCTCGCGACCGTACGTCGCGATGACGATGGCGGTGATGCGGCAGTTCGGAGCCGAGGTCGAAGAGGAGCGTGCCGGCACGTTTCGCGTCTCCGCGGCGGCCCGGTATCGCGGGCAGCCGTTCGCCATTGAGCCCGACGCTTCGGCGGCCAGCTACTTTTGGGCGGCGGCCGCGATCACGCAGGGCACCGTCACCGTGACAGGCCTAAGTCGCGAAAGCCTGCAGGGCGACGTGCGGTTCTGCGAGTGCCTGTCCCGGATGGGCTGCCTGGTCGACTATGGATCGGATCAGATCACCGTAACCGGCGGGCCACTGCGGGGAATTGCGACCGACATGTCCGAAATCAGCGACACCGTGCAAACCCTCGCGGCCGTCGCCCTCTTCGCCAAGGGTCCCACCACGATTACGGGTGTCGGGCACATTCGACACAAGGAAACCGATCGCATCGGCGACCTGGCCAACGAACTCCGCCGCTTGGGCGCCACCGTCGAAGAACTGGCCGATGGCCTGCGGATCGTGCCCGGCGAACTGCGGCCGGCGCGGATCCAGACCTATGACGACCATCGGATGGCCATGAGCCTGGCCGTGGTGGGGCTCCAATCGCCGGGAATCTCGATCGAGGATCCCGACTGTACCGCCAAGACGTACCCCGACTTCTTCGCGGATCTCGACCGATTGTGCGGGCGCGGATCGACAGACTAGGCTTTGTTTCAATACGCGTTTCCGAACGTCCGTCGCGAGGGGCGAAGCTCCGCTCGGCTGAGCTCGCGACCGAAGCCTGCTGAGCAGAACCATTCGTCGCTCTCGGCTCGCCGGGAGGCTCGCCCTCCCTTTTGAAGCAAAGCCTAGCCGGCACCGGCGTGCCAGAATCTCAAGGCCGTTGCCCGCGGGCAATCAGCGCGGTCGCGAGCGGGCCTGTTGCTCGACGGTGGAGAGAAGCTCGTCGGCTCGCTTGAGGATCGCCAGGCCCGATTTGTCCGGGGGATAGGCGGCACTGGCCGGATCGCACGCCTCGAAGTTGGCGTTGCAGTGCTGACAGACGACCTGACGGCCCAAATAGGCAATCCGAATGCGCAGATTCCTACCGCACGTGGGGCACTCTTGAAGAAAGTACGTCGATTGCGACATGACAGATTCCCTCCCCAAATCGGACGACCTAGAACCGGTCGACGTTGCACCATGCAAGACCTTCGGATTCTAACCGACCCGGGCCGCCAAAATCAATCAGAAGGGCCCGATTTTCGTCGACCCCGGCCGCCCAATTGCTTTTGAGAAAAGCACTTACGAGGAATACGAGGAGATGTGAATCGGGCCATTCGGGGGCTCGAAATCGGCCCAGCGAACCGGAATCTATATTTGAACTGGGGCCATGTCGCCCGTCACGCCCGATACTCAGTAGAGATGCTCCGGTCCCGAAGGGCCCCGCCCGGGGCCGCCCGCAGGGGTGCGACCGCGAGGGTCTGCTCAACGAAGGAAATGAAGATGTTCCTGCTCCGGAAATCACCGCGATCGACCGGTTCGCTCGCCGCCCGTCTGGCCTTGTGGTTGATGGCCTGCCTGGCAACGGCGGTCGCCCACGCCGACGAGGCCGCTAGGTCCAACCCGAGCGAAGAGCAAGAGCTGCCCGCCTTCGCCCTGGTGCGCGAGATCGTGCTGCACCACTTTGCGGCGATGCCGGACTACCGCTCGGGCGACATCATCAGCCGCAGCGAGGTCCGACCGCTGCTGGAGACCATTCGCCTGGCCGGGTGGAACGTCCGCGCCTCTCGGAACATCCTTCGTTCGGTCTTGCCCGACACCGACTATCTCGTTCGTCAACTGCGGAGCGACGACGGGCGGAAGTTCATGCAGCGTGTGGCCAGCTATCCCATGGCCTACGACCGGCTGCACCGACTCAGCGGCTTGGCACGGGGCCGACAACTGGTGCACGATCTGGTGCACGACGTAGGCGGCGATGAACTGATTCGCTATCTGACGACCAGCGAAGGTGGCAAGAATCTGGCCAAGCAGCTTTCCCGCGTTCCTCGCGGAGCGGATTTTGACGCGCGCACGGGGCGAATCTATTCTCGAGACGACCTGCTCAAACGGCTCGAACGAGAGTATCAACTGGCCGTCGCGGCCCAGAACGAGACAGGCCAGAACGAGACGAGCACCTCCGGCAATGCGGAGCGCGGCCAGCGCTAGAGCGCGTCTCGTTTATCTCTAGCGACTTGGCTAGCTACGGCTGTGCTTGGCGACGTCGACCTGCATCGACGAATCGACCAATTCGTCTGCTTCGGTCTGGTGGCCAAACTTGCCTCGCCGGCGCCAACGACGCGCCACCTATCCTAAACACGCTCTAGCGAATTCGCTTCATCTTCTCAATCACCACGGCCTTGACCGGTACGTGCTCAAGATCGCCGCGCGCGGCCACGTCGGCCGCGGCGATTTGCTCGACGACGTCCATCCCTTCGACCACAGAGCCAAACACGCAGTAGCCGAACTCGGCGGCGCTGTCCGCACTTTGGTGATCGAGATGCGGATTGTCGACGAGATTCAGAAAGAAGGGCCCGGTCGAACTGTCGATGACGTTCGGATCGCGAGTCATGGCGATCGTGCCCTTGACGTTCGCCAGGCCGTTATCGGCCTCGTTGCGAATGGTGTTGGTCACGGCACGTCGTGTCAGCCTGGCGTCGTATTCGCCGGCCACCGCCACGTAATCGCGCTGCACTTGATGAAAGACCGTTCCGTCGTAGTCGCCATGCGTTGCCGACCAGAGGAAATTGTTCACGGTGACCGGCGCCTTGAGGGCATCGAGCTTGACGGTGATTACCCCGTAATTGGTCGTGATCGCGACGACGGGATAGTCGTTGACGAATTCCACCGCCTGGCGCTGGGCGGCAGGAGCGGTGGAGCCCGAAGTGCCCTTGCCGATGGCCGCACTGGGCAGCGGCTCGCTCTCCGCGCTGCACCCCGCGAGCAAGATCGCCAGGATCAGCCAAGTCGTCGATCGTCGCAGGAAATTCAGCCTCATGGCAAGTGCCTCCATGCGGGAATAGGGGTTCGGGCCGCCGTGCGGGCCTCCACCGGGGCCACGAGGTTCGCGGTGAACCCTTCGTCTTCGGTGGACGCGCCGTCGCCCCCGGTCCGCAATGATCGGTCGAAGTGGCAATCGACGCAAGACGAAACTTCGCGGGATCGTCCCCGCGTGCGTGCGGCAGCGGGTGGACGTATCGATCGGCTTCTTTACTCCGCCGCGGCACGCTCAGCGGTTAGTCCCCTCCGCCGACTGCGGTTGTCGCTAGGGAGGCGGGTAGGTCAACCGATTCCCTCTTTCGACCCTGGGGCGTTGGCTCTACAATTCGCCTAAATTTCAAGTTATGTCGATCAAGCGGCCGCCACCGGGGCGGTCAAACCCGTTGAGATGGCAGCTCCTGAGCGGAAAACGCCGAAACTGCGGATCGGTGCCGTCAGTTATCTGAACACCAAACCGTTAATCCACGGTTTCCAGGAGTTCTTGCCCGAGGCCGAGCTGACGCTGGCCCTGCCAAGTCGCCTGGCCGACGGGCTGGCCAGCGGCACGCTCGACGTCGCCTTGATCCCCTCGATCGAGGCCTTTCAGGACCCCACCTATCGCATCGTCTCCGACGCCTGCATCGGGTGTCGCGGGCCGGTCTTGAGCGTGAAGCTCTTCAGCCGCGTGCCGGTCGATCGCATTCAAACTCTCGCCCTCGACGAGGGCTCGCGAACCAGCGCCGCTCTGGTGCAGATCCTGCTGCAGGAGAAGTACGGAGTTCGGCCTCAGCTCGAAGGCTTGCCAATCGGGGCCGATCTCGACGACGCGGCGGCCGACGCAGTGCTTCTGATTGGCGATCGAGCGATTCACTCGCCCCGCGGACCGTTTCGCGAAGTCTGGGACCTGGGCGATCGCTGGACCGAGTGGTCGTCGCTGCCGTTTGTCTTCGCCATGTGGACGGCGCGACCCGGCTTCCAGGACGAGTCGATCGATCAGGCCCTGGGAATGATGCGGGACGCCGGCCTGGCCAATCTAACGGCCATTGCCGAGCGGGAGGCGGCCCCACTTGGTCTCACCATCCCCCAGTGTTACGACTATCTGAAACACAACTTGCACTTCTTCCTCGGCGAGGCCGAGCGGCAAGGGCTCGAGCTCTTCTACCGCCACGCCTGTCGGCTGGGGATGGCCCCCGCGGGAGTCGACCTTGAATTCGCCCATCTCCACCCTGCTGGATAAGGCGGTCGCTGGCGAACGGCTGACGCCCACCGAAGGGCTGCAGTTGATGCAGTGCCGCGACCTGGCCGCGCTGGGACGCGCCGCCGACGAGGTCACGCGGCGACTCCACCCGGAAAGTTTTCGCACCTACAACATCGATCGCAACGTCAACTATACGAACATCTGTAGTGCGGTGTGCGACTTCTGCGCCTTCTTCCGCAGTCCCAAAGATCCTGAAGGCTATATCCTCGAGCGCGACACGCTGCTGGAAAAGATCCGCGAAACGGTGGAACTCGGCGGCGATCAAATCCTTCTCCAGGGCGGCATGCATCCCGGGCTGCCGATCACCTGGTACGAGCAACTGCTGGCCGACATCAAGTACCACTTTCCCCAGGTCAATGTCCACGGCTTCAGTCCTCCCGAAATCCACGCGCTCACCAAGGTCGCCAAGCTGCCGCTGGAAGAGATTCTCACGCGGTTGAAGGCGGCTGGCTTGGGCAGCCTGCCGGGCGGCGGGGCGGAGATCCTCGTCGATCGCGTGCGCAAGGAAATCACCCGCGGTAAGTGCCTGACCGACGACTGGCTGAACGTAATGCGGGTCTGGCACCAGATGGGCGGACGCAGCACGGCCACCATGATGTTCGGCCACGTCGAGACGCTCGAGGAGCGTGTGGAGCACCTGGAACGATTGCGCCAACTGCAGGACGAGACGGGCGGTTTTACCGCCTTTATCTGCTGGACGTTTCAGCCCGATAACACCGACATGGCCGACATCGCGCCGAGCGGGGCGTTCGAATACCTGCGCACGCAGGCGGTCAGCCGCTTGTACCTCAACAACTTCGTCAACATTCAGTCGAGTTGGGTCACGCAGGGGCAGAAAATCGGGCAAATCGCCATGCTTTACGGTGCCAACGACATGGGCAGCCTGATGATCGAAGAGAACGTCGTGGCCGAGGCCGGCACCGTGCACCATTTGTCGCTGGACCAGATACGCCAGTCCATTCGCGATTTGGGGTACATCCCCCGTCAGCGGAATGTCTTCTACGAACTGATCGACGAACCCGAAACCGCGTCCGAACCGCTGGCCGTAAGCTAAGCTGTGGTATAGTATTTAAGGCCAGCAGCGGGGGCGCCGCTGGCCTGGCTTCGGGGGAAGAAAGCGTCGGTCCTTCTCGGCACGCCCGGTTCGGCCTTCCCTTTGTCCGTGGCCCAACATCGGTTTCGGCGGAATCAACGGCGGGACTCGTTCCCGACGGATTCCCCACGCCCTCCCGGCGGCGAGACGAGCACGGACCTTTGGCGATGATTCACGTCCGCGACCTCACGAAGTACTACACCGACTTGGAGCGCGGTCGTATCGTCGCGCTCGACGGCGTCAGCTTCCACGCCATGGAAGGTCAGATCTTCGGGTTGCTCGGTCCCAACGGCGCCGGCAAGACGACCGCCTTGCGAATTCTCAGCACGGTGCTGCAACCAACTTCCGGCACCGCCACCGTCAACGGTTACGACGTCGTCACCCAGGCGGAACAGGTCCGCCATCAGATCGGCTTTGTCTCGGCGAACACCGCCGTCTACGACCGCATGACCGCCTGGGAGATGGTCGAGTACTTCGGCCGCCTGTTCGGAATCGGTGACGAAGAACTGCGCGCGCGGATGGAGAGCATCTTCGACCGCTTTCAGATGAACGAGTTTCGCGATCGCCTGGGCGCCAAGATGTCGACCGGCATGAAGCAAAAGGTCTCGATCGCCCGCGCGATTGTCCACGATCCGCCGGTGGTGATTCTCGATGAAGCGACCGTCGGGCTGGACGTCCTGGTCGCACGCACGATGATCGACGCCGTCGCGGAGTTGCGCGACCACGGCAAGTCGATCATCTACTCCACGCACATCATGCGCGAGGCGGAGAAGCTCTGCGATCGTGTGGCGATCATCCATCACGGACGCGTCTTTGCCCACGGCACCGTCGACGAGCTACGCGATAAGTATCATCAGCACGATCTAGAAGACATCTTCTTCGATCTGATTTCGAGTCAGCCGCCCGTGGAGATACAGGACGCCTCGGCCGTCTGAGCCGAGCCGACGCCCGAGGCCCCATCGCACAACTACACGACAAGCCAAGAGAACAAGACACCACGATCCGTAAGACATGAGCTGGCCGAACGTACGCCTGATCTTTCTCCGCGAAATGCGCGACCAGCTTCGCGATCGGCGCACGCTGTTCATGATCGCGGTGTTGCCGATCCTGTTCTATCCGCTGCTGGGCGTGAGTTTCTTTCAGATCGCCCAGTTTCTCAAGAAGCACGAGAGCCGCGTGCTCATCGTCGGCGAAGAGTCGGTGAAAGAGATCCCGGGGCTCTTCGAAGGCGAGACCTTCTCTTCGAACCTGACCGAGCAGGTCGTGCGGGTGAAATTCCGGGAGCTCGAATCGCTTCCCTTCTTCAGGAAGTACCGCGATGAGTTCGTAAGCCCCGACGGCCCGCGGCCGGACGTGCTGACGGAATTCAAGAATCAGTTGCTGATGGTGATGGAAGAGGAGGACTGTCACGCCGTTCTCTACTATCCGCCGGGGGTTGCGCAGAAGTTCACGAACTACGCCGTCGAGCTTGCCGAGCGACGTGACGCCGGCCAATCGGCACCCCCGCTTCCAGAGCCTAAGATCGTCTCGCCGATGCGGACCGATGCCGAGTCGATGACGGCCGGCCTGCTCAAGCATGTCGTCAAGAAGCACGACCGGGCGACCAAAGATTCGGCCGCGGAACAGCGGGAACTGGACGAATTGGTGCGTGAAGCGGACCCCATCGTTTACCGCGGCGAAGGCTCCGAGAGGCGGATCAATACCTCGCTGTGGTCCAAGATCCTGCCCTTCGTGCTGATGATCTGGGCCGTCACAGGGGCCTTCTATCCCGCGGTCGATCTCTGCGCTGGCGAGAAGGAACGTGGCACGCTGGAGACGCTACTGAGCAGCCCGGCGCGTCGCAGCGAAATCGTGATGGGCAAGCTGTTCACGGTGATGATGTTCAGTATCGCCACGGCGATGCTCAACCTGACCGTGATGTTCGGCACGGGGGCGATCGTTCTCTCGCAGATCGAAGACCTGGCCAAGGTCGCCAACGTCGGACCGCCGCCGCTGGCCGCCTTCGCCTGGTCGCTGCTGTTGATCGTGCCGGTGTCCGTGTTGGTCAGTGCCGTCTGTCTGGCACTCGCCGCCTTGGCCAAGAGCACCAAGGAGGGCCAGCATTACCTGGCTCCGGTGATGCTCGTGGCCCTGCCGCTGACCTTGTTGCCGATGGCGCCGCAAGTCGAATTGAACTTCGCCTTCAGCCTGGTTCCCATTTCCGGCATCGTGCTCGTGATGCGATCGCTGTTGGAAGGAACATTCTTTGAACTCTGGCCGTACGCGATCATCGTCGCGGTGGTCACGTTCTTCTGCTGCTGGTGGTCGATCCGCTGGGCGGTCGAGCAGTTCAATAGCGAATCGGTGCTCTTCCGCGAGGGCGAGCGGTGGACCCTCGGCACCTGGCTGCGACACCTGGCCCGCGACCGTCAGGATACGCCTTCCGCGGCGCAGGCCTTGCTCTGCGGCCTGGTCATCTTGATCGTGAGCTTCTTCCTGAGCGTCTTCCTGGCCAAGTCGTTCGAGGAATTGCTGGCGCGCGGGACGTTTGCGGACCTGTTCAAGTCGGCGTTCATCTCGATCGTCGTCGGCGTCGCCCTGCCGGCGCTGCTGTTCTCGATCATGCTGACTCGCAGCCCGCGCCGCACGTTGCAGTTGGGGCCGCCAACCAAGCTGCTGACGATCCCCGTGGCGGCGCTGCTCGCCCTGGCCGCGATTCCCCTCTCGCGACTGTTGCTCGAGGGTTTGCAGGTCGTGTTGCCAATGACCGAGGCGACCGCCCAGCTGGAACAACTGGCGAAGCTGTTCGACAGCGCCCCTAACGTGTTGGCCGCCCTCGGTGTCATCGCCTTGATGCCAGCGGTGTTCGAGGAGCTGGCTTTTCGCGGCTTCATCCTCTCGGGCTTTCGGCATACCGGTCACAAGTGGCGGGCGATTGCCCTCTCGAGCATCTTCTTTGCCCTCGCCCATAGCATCGTCTATCAGGAGATCAATGCGCTGCTGCTGGGCCTGATCCTGGGTTACCTGGCGATTCAGACGGGCAGCATCTGGCCCTGCATGACCTTCCACTTTGTCTTCAATGCCAGCCAGTATCTGCTGTTCACCAACCAACTCCCGCTGCGACACTACGTCGAAGAGGTACGCGGCGAACCGGCCCTCTACGTGCCGATCTTGCTCGCCAGCGTCGCCCTCGGAGCGCTGTTGTTCTTCTACCTGCAGCGTCTGCCCTATCGCCGCACGCGAGAAGAAGATCTTGTCGAAGCGATTCAGCGCGAGAACGCGCACCAGCTTGCTTAGGCAATCCGCTGCATGAATGCCGCATCGCAGAAGGTCGCGCTACGGGCTCGCTATGTCGTGCCGGTCGCGGCGCCGCCCCTGCAGAACGCCTGCGTGGTGATGCGCGGTGAGCAGATCGAGGCCGTCACCGCGACTCCCCCGGCCGACGCGGAGATCGTCGATCTCGGTTCCGTGGCAATCCTGCCGGGACTCGTGAACGCCCATGTGCACTTGGAATTTTCGGCGCTGGAGGAACGCCTGGGCGAAGCCGGAATGCCGCTGCCCGCGTGGATTCGCGAGGTTCTCGCGTGGCGTCAGCGGGTCGCGAACGATCCGGACGGCGCAGTCTCGACCCAGGACGCACTCGCCCGTGGTCTTGCCGAAGCGGTCCGCCACGGCACCACGGCGCTGGGCGAAATTGCCACGGTGAATTGGCGACGTAACGGCGAAATCGGTGGCACCGGACCAAGCAGGGGGCCGCTTGATCTGCCGCTCGACGTCACCGTGTTTCGCGAGCTGATCGCCCCCACGTCCGAGCCGCTGCGGATCGCCGAGTGTATGCTCACCGCGGGGCCTCACTTGGCCGAAGGCGAAGTCTCGAAGACCTGGTCCGCCGGACTCAGTCCGCACGCCCCCTACTCCGCCCATCCGCAGCTCTGCGAAGCCGTCGTGCGGCTCCATGCCCGTAGCCCCTTTCCGGTGGCGATCCACCTGGCTGAATCGCGCGAGGAACTGGAGTGGCTTGCGCATGGCACAGGACCACTGGCCGATCTGTTTGACGAACTGGAGTTACCCAGCCCGTTTGCCGCATCTCGGCGGCCGCTCGAGGTGATCGAACAACTCGGCGGATTGTCGAACACGCTGTTCGTGCACGGCAACTACCTGGCCCCCGACGAGATGGCGGCACTGGCGGAGCGAGCGTCAACGACGGCGGTCGTCTATTGCCCTCGTACTCACGCTTACTTCGGCCACGAGCCGTATCCGCTCGTAGAGATGCTGAATGCCGGCGTCAGCGTCGCGTTGGGAACGGACGGTCGCGGCAGCAATCCCGACCTGAGCCTGCTAGCCGAGATGCGGCACGTGGCGCGTCAGCACCCCGAAGTTCCGCTCGCTCGCATCCTGGAATTGGGGACGCTCGCCGGGGCCCGGGCGCTCGGTCGGGAAGCGAAAGCGGGCAGTTTGACGCCGGGCAAGGTCGCCAATCTGGCCATGATCGCGCTCCCTGAGGGCGCGACGGACGATGCCTACGACATGCTGCTCAGGGCGGATACCGAGGTCGTCGCCACCCTCGTGCGCGGTCGTCCGGTGTTTGCGACGGACGAGACGCCGCTGGCCGCGTGGGCGAAGTCGGACTGATGCGCGTTTCTGCGTCGCCCCGATCGTGGTCCCGCTTCCGCGGCAATTCCAGCAGTCGCCACCTGCCTTGCCAATCCGCTCACCCCATCAGGCGAGGCCGACGCGCATCCAGGCCTCGACGCTCTGACCAGGCTCAAGCAGCCGCAGCCCGGTACCGATAGACTCCGTCTCGATGCCTCGCTCCGCCAAGGCGTAGGCGTCCGGAACACAGGTGTACGGCTCGATACAGACCGCTTCGCGGGTGTCCGGCGTATAGAGTACGCACTCGCGGAACGTGTCGTCGAAACGGACGGCGATCGCATGACCGCTCTGCGGATCGCGCAGGCGGCTGGTCGCCACGCCATCGACAAATTCGACCCCGGTAAACACGTCGTCCAGATGTCGATCGCCCAGCGTCACGCCGGTCCGCAGGTCCTCGCCGCGCATCCCCTCGATCTCGGTGGCCGCAAGAATCTTGCCGGTAGGAAGCATCGCGTCGAGCTCCCACGCTTTCGCCACCGGCACCTGCAGTTCACATTCGGCGGCCCGGCCGGCTCGCCCGTCGCCGGCGGCCGAGTCGATCGGCACGCGGAAGTAAGGGTGCAGCCCGAGCCCCCAAGGACACGACGTCTGCCCCGGGTTTTCCAGCTTGATGTCGAGCACCAGCTCTTCCTGCTCGATCCGGTAGCTTGCCGTGATTTGAAAGTCGGCCGGCCAGCGGTCGAGAATCGTCGGATCATCGATCGAGGCGGTGAACTGGGCCGTCACTCGGTCGGACGCCCGCTCCAACACGCGCCAGGGACGTGTGTAAGCAAAGCCGTGCAGGGCATGCTCGCGACCTTCTTCGACTTCCAACGAGTATTCACGGCCGCCGTAGCGAAAGCGGCCCTGTCCGATGCGGCCGGGAAAGGGAAACAGAATTGGAATCCCGCTGCCGGAAGGTCTTTCCCCTCCTTCGCGAAAGCCCTCGGCCGCCCAGAGCAACTCGATCGGCTCGCCGCCTCGCTGCACACGAAAGCTGTAGCAGTTGAAGCCCAACTCGGGCAAAATCTCAGCCGTCGCGCCGGTCGCCGCTGCGGTGATCGTCACTGGGGTCATCCGTGCCCCTCCTGGTCGTCTCTCTCGTAAATGCCTGCCTGATCGCTGCCGGCCGCGCCCGCACGTACGCAAACGCACCGCGCGAGGGCGTGGCCGAGTTCTTCCTCAGCGCTCTCGCGCAGCGGCCCCGGCTCGCGGAGGCGCACCAGCATACCGGTCATCAACAGCACGGTCACCAGCATCCACGCGATCGACGCGCGAATCTTGCCCCGCTCCGTCTCGCCAAAGGAGACGGCGGCCAGGTTGTGCAGCAACAGTACCGCCGCAAGCACTCCGGACAGGAGCAATCCGCCCGCCCAGAGGTCCTGCCCCATCACCTCTTCGCGCTCGGCGATGGGCAGCTGCAGCAGCACCCATACCCCCACCGGCAGCTGAATCACGGTGATGGCCAACGCGACCCGCGCGGCCCCCGCAACAATCTGCCCTGCCGACGCTTGCTCCGCTTCGTCGCCTTCGCCTTCAATTCGCCGTGCCGCCATGCCCATGACGACCGCGCCGGTGACGGCAATCGCGGCCAGGATGTAATGCACCGAACGCGAAACGACCTCGGCGTCGAGCAGCAATCCACGAAAGGTCTCGCGCGAAACCGGCTCGGCCAGCGCTCCGGCATTTCGCAGCTTGGCAAAGATCACGAACAGCGTGGGAAAGTGGTAGATCAGATTCGTGGCCGCCAAGAACGCCAGCAGATGCAGGACCCACGGGCGGCGGGCCATCCGCTTCCAAAGGGCTGCGTAGAGAAGCATCAGCACCAAGGAAAAGAGCAGTTCCATGCCGCCCCAGAAGATCCTGCCGTGAGGTAGCTGCAAGAGCTCTTCGAACCACTCCTCGCCTGGAATGTGCAGAATTCCCGCGATAACGAGTCCCAACACGATCCCCGCGAGTAGCGCCTGCCAACTTCGCTGGGCCAGCCGGTGCCCGAGCTCATCGGCAACCGTGTCGTTGTGACGCGTCGCGCGGCGGCAGAGCCAAATGCAGTAGAGCGGCCCCGCCATGGCGAGATTCATGGCCAACAGATGGGCGGTTTGCGTGAGCGTGAGGAGCAGATCGAGCATGCTGCCGCGGGGCGCAAAGGGCGACGGAAGGTGGGCTGGCGGATCATTATAGCGCGCCCGGCAGTGACCCAGTAGACGAACCGTCGACCCGCGCGGGGAGCGCGCCGATCAAAACAACTGTTCGCAGGCGACTGATCTTGGGGCACCGGCAGGCTCCGAGTAAGCTACGCGCATGTTCTTCGGCCTGACCTTCATGGCGATCGCCAATTCAAAGTCCTCGCAGCAGCGCTGGCGCGACGAGGCCCGCGCCCGCTCCGAGCGGATGGACCGGCATCAGCGGCTGAGTTGGCTCGCCGACGACCATCTCGACGCCGATGAGCGGGCGCTGCTCGACGACTTGACGGCGCAAATCGAGGCCGACGATCCTCCGCATGCGGCGCGCGACTGCCCCGAGTGCGGGCGCCCCTTCGTGCTGGTCCGCCTCCGCGGTGTGCAGCTCGACTGCTGTGCGCGCTGTCGCGGCATCTGGTTCGACCCAGGCGAACTGAAGCTGATCTCGGAGGTCGACAGCGAAGTTCCCCAAACGCAGAAGGCGACGCGGCCCTCACGTCACGCCTGTCCCGATTGCGGGGAGGTGATGATCGAGTACGCCCTGTTCAACCCGCTGAACCTGCTGGTCGATCGTTGTCCGCGGGGACACGGCGTCTATCTGGAAGACCGGGAACTCGAGCGGGTCTTCCAGATCTCGTAAGGGCGCGCCCGCTAACGCGTCTCGCAATAGCAATCGCGGCCCGGCACGCACTTGCTGCGGCCCACCAGCGAGTCGTCCGGTCCGAAGACGTGCTGCGTCTTGTTGCACCAACAGTGGTTGTCGCAGGCTTCGTCGATGTCGGTCGGATTCATATCGCCGGTCACGCACATCGCCTTGCTGCGCAGATGCACGCAGGCGGGTTGGTCGACTGCGCCCCGTTCTTCGTAAAGCTTCAGCTCGCTCATTCGTCGAATCCTCCCGTGGCAAGGCCCGCCGCCTTCAAGATCGCGCGGGTCGCGGCCACCTCGGCCAGTTGAACTTTGTACTCGTTTCGCGACAGGGGCGTGGCATCGGCGACGGCGGCGCGGCCCGCCGCTTCGGCCCGCAGTTGATCAACCGCGTGGCCCACCAGCAGCCGGCTCGCCGTGTCAGCCACACGTGGCGTCGGGGCAACCTGTCCCAGCACCAGCTTCGCCTGACGCACGACGCCGCTTTCGATCTGCAAAGACACGGCGGCCGCCGCGAGCGGATCGTCGGGCCCTTCGCCATGGCGAACCTCATAGGCGGCGCTCGCCACAGCTGCGCTGGCGTCTGCTTGTGGCAGCAGAATCTGGGCCAGGACCTGATTCGGCTGCAGAATCGTCTCCCGTTGCGATTCGTCGATCGGGGTTTGATAAAGCTCCTCGAGCGGGACCACGCTGAGGTACTCTGGCTCAGGACCGACCAAAACCGCCCGGGCATCGAGTGCGATCAGGGCGGGAGCCAATCGCGACGCGCTGACAAACTTGGCCGGACCGGCGTTGTCGAAGATCGCGTGGTAGCGGTTGTCTCCCTCGCGAATCAGTCGGCCCCCGTCGGCCAACAAGCCGTGACCGGCGCGGAAGTACCAACAACGCGGCCGCCGGCACAGTTCGCCGCCCAGCGTGCTCTGGGCCTGGTACTGGAGGCTCCGCAGTCCGCAGATCGCCTGATGCAGCGCGGTGTACGACTCGAGCAACGGATGCTCGTGCAACTCGTCGAGTCGCATCGCCGCCCCCAGCGCAAGCGCGCCCCCTTCGGGCACCTCGTGCACGCCTTGAAGCTCTTCGACATCGCAGACGTTGACGACCCGCTCGGGAGTCAGCACGCGCTCTCTCAAGAGGCCGACCAGATCGGTACCGCCGGCCAGCACCTCCGTTTCGCCGGGGGTCGGCGAGAGCAGGGCCAATAGCGACTCGAGACGACGTGGTTGGGCATAGGCAAAGTTGTTCATGACGAGGCCCTCCCTTGGCTCTTGATCGCCGCGAGCACACGATCGGGCGTCATCGGCAAGACGGGAACTCGCACTCCCGTCGCGTTGCAAACGGCGTTGGAAATCGCCGCCCCGCCGCTGATGACCGGCGGTTCGCCGAGGCCAATCACGCCCCGCTCGCGTTGGTCGGGCGGTTCATAAATCTCCACGACAATCTCGCCCACGTCGCCCAGACGCGGCAGTCGATAGTTGGCCAGGTTGCTGTTGAGAAATGCGCCCGTCTTCGGGTCCATGATCCGCTGCTCGAACAGCGAATAGGCAATGCCCATAATCACGCCGCCGTAGATCTGACTTTCGGCCGTCTGCGGGTTGAGCACCAGGCCCATGTCCTGCACGGCGACGATCTTCTTGACACGGACCTGGCCGGTGGCGGTGTCGACTTCGACGTGCGCCATTTGCACGCCACCGACGCCTTCGTCGGAAAGAGGCGTCTTTTGGCCGCGTTTGAACGTGGCCGTGACCTCAAGCGGGCGCATCCCCAGCAGGCTGCACGCCTCGCGCCAGGAAAGTCCCTCGTCCGGCTTGCCCGCAACGTGAATCCGTCCGGCGGCGGCCACGAGCGAAGCAGGCTTCACACCCAGCTTTTCGCCGACCTTCTCGCACAGTTGTGCCAGCGCGTCCTGGCCGGCACGGCGATGCGATTCGGCAACCGCACCGACGGTGGTGCTGCCGCCCGAGGCTCCGCTGAAGGGAAACTTGGATGTGCCGATGTTGGCGTTCACGGCTGAGATCGGCAGGCCGAACGTCTCGGCCAGCACCATCGCGCAGATCGTCCGCGTCCCGGTGCCGAGATCCTGCGTGCCGCAGTACGACTCGACCCCGCCGTCGGGATGAATCTTCACCTGGCACGTCGACGCATTGGCGCCGCCGCCCCACATGTGAATCGCCATGCCAAGACCGTCGACCACGGAGCCGCGGCGCGGGCCCTTGCCGTGCGGATGCCACTTGGCCTGCCAGTCCATCAACCGCGCGCCGATCTTCATCTCTTCGGCGTAGACTTCGGCCTTCTGTCGGCTGCTGATGTGTTTCAGGTTTCGCTCGAAGATGTCGTAGCTGTTGGCGCCCATCTTGGCGGCCAAGTCATCGTAGGCGGTCTGCGACATCGCACAGGCCTGCGGATGATTGGGGGCTCGCCAGGCACGCGACTGATCGGTGTTCGTGGTGATGAACGTGCTGCGACGACGATAGTTGGGCGGCTCGTAGACGTACGGAATCCACTTGTCGGCCACCCCGCCTCCGGTAACGCCGGAGGTTCCCCACTGCGCCGAATCCCATATCTGGACGACGCCCTTCTCGTCGGCACCCAGCTTGACGTTCAGATAGCCCGAGGGCCGGTTGCCGGCAATCATCAACTCCTGATCGCGCTCCAGCATGAATTTGACCGGACGGCCGGTCTTCTTGGAAATCTCGGCCGCGGCGATACCCCAGTAGTCGGGGCGAAACTTACTGCCAAACCCGCCGCCGATGTACTCGCAATGGACGTCGACGTCGTCGGCCGTCATGTCCAGCGCGGCTGCAAAGCCGTCGTCGCAGCCCGAGACATTCTGCGTGGAGAGGTAGGCCACCAGGCGGCCGTCCTGCCAGTGCAGCGTCGTGCCGTGCGGTTCCAGGCAGCAGTGCGTAATCGCATCGATGCCGTAGTAGCCTTCGACGACATACTTCGCCTCGCGGAAGAGACGTTCGATCTCGTCGTTCTCGAATTGTTCTTCGTCCTCGACGTCGTCGTCCGGCTCGGCCTGGATGGAGACGCGCGGGCGACCTTCCTTGGCCCGCTGGGCCTGCACGGCGGCGTCAAGTTCTTCTTCGCTGACAAACGGCTCGAGCACTTCGTACTCGACCTTGAGTTTGCCCACGCCTTCGGCCGCCGCGCCTTCGGTCTCGGCCGCCACCGCCACGAGCAATTCGCCCTGGAAGAGCACTTCAGGCAAGACCGTATTGCCGTCCGCATCCTTCTTGGGGGTCTTGATCACATGTACGTGGACCACGCCCGGCACGCGACGGGCGGCGCTGGTGTCGATCGATTTGATCCGACAATGGGCGTGCGGACAATCGAGTGCCTTGACGATCAACTGCTTCGGCAGATTGACGTCGTAGGTGTACTTGGCGGCTCCGGTCGACTTGTCCGCTCCGTCGAGGCGGCGCTGACGCGTGCCCAACAGCTGGGCTGCGGAGGCACTCGGCCATTGATATTGGACGTTAGCCACGCGGGCCTCCTTTCACCAGGGCGATGACCGCCTGGAGCACGTTCGCGTAGGTACCACAGCGGCAGACGTTGCCGTTGAGCCCGGCACGAATCTCCGCTTCCGACGCGTTGGGATTCTTGTCGAGAAAGGCCCGCACGGCGACGACGAAACCGGGCGTGCAGAAACCGCACTGCTGGGCGTCGTATTCGACAAAGGCGGCCGGGACCGCCCCCGAATTGCGTTGCGACACGCTCTCGACGGTCTCGATCTTCTTGTCGCGCACGGAAAGTGCCAACAGCGTCGAGGCCATCATCGGCTTGCCGTCGATCAGCACCGTGCTGGCTCCGCTCGATCCGTCGGCCGAAACCGGTTTGGCCCCGGTCAGCTCGAACTGGTAACGGAGGACTTCCAACAACGTCGTGCGCGGCTCGACGACGGCCTGGCGGTTCTGGCCGTTGACGTGGAGCGTGATCGTGGTTTCACCGGCGATCACTTCATCGCCGTGATGATCGGCCAGTGCTTCGCCACCGGTGGTGGCCAAGACGGTGGCCGCCGCGGCAGCGCCGCTGCCCTGGAGAAACTTGCGTCGCGTGAAGCCGGAGGCCGGCGGCGACGCACTCGTCGACTGCTTCATGACTTTCTTCCTGGAAAGGCCGCGCCTTGGGCAAGTGTCGCGCGCAACGCGCGGACCGCGGCGATCTGCGAACGGCTAAATTATAAGGGGTCGCTCGGGCCATACAAGCAATCGCCGCGGACGATACCACAACGGGAGGTGGCGGTGTCGTGAGAAAACGGAACAGCGACTACTTGTCGGAAGACGCCGACACCGCATCGATCGGCTTGCCGTCCGCGTTGACCTGACGTTCGCGCAAGCGATTGTCCCCTTGACAGCAATCGCAGACGCCGTGCTGAAACATCTGAATCGCGCAGATGTCACACCAGTAGTCAAGCTCGTAGCGGCCGTCTTCCCGGAGCGCGTAGAGACGAATCACCTGAATGAGTGGGGAGCCTTCGTGCCGTCGGGCCAGCACCTCGACGGGTCGCTCCCGCAGCCGCGGGTCGAGACGAAAGGCATGACCGCGCGTATCCTCGACGACGGGATGAATCTCGCCTTCGTCCGTCTCGAGTGCCAGCATTTGCTCACGGGCATCGGCCGCCGTGGCAATCGCGAATCGGCGCAAGAGGGCGTCGTTGAGCCAGACGATCCGACCCCGCAGCGTAATCGTCGAGAACTTTTGGGCGGGCGTCAGCTTGGCGGCGGGAACAACCGAGCCATCCGGCTCGGCAGGCGATTCACCGGGGGTTTCAACAGGCGGTGACTGCTCAGGCGATTCCTTAGGCGCTTCATCGGCCTGCGGCGTCGGATCCTTCGAAGTCGCCGTTGTCGACGGCTCTGCAGGCTCGACCGCCGCGACGTCCGCCGCTGCCGGCATGTCTGGCTCGGCTCCTGCCTTTGGCTCCTCCGCGTCGAGCGCGATCGCGACCGGCTGCCAACCGTCGTCGTCGGAAGCGGACTCTGCGTCGCCGTCGCTCGCTCGTTCCGCGACCACCAGACCTTCAAGCAAGCTGTCCGACTCGCTCTCTGAGAGCGGCTCGGTTATCTCTCCCAGCACTTCCCCCTCGCCTGCGACGCCGGCGCCTTCGTCGCCCGGCTTGGCTCCCGTTCGCTCTCTTTCTTCGTCGACCGCGTCTTGCGGTGCCGTTTCCGCCGCCGGCACCTCGCGCCTCGCAATCTCGCCCGCCCCGCGGCCACCGAAGAGCAACTCGAGGGCGGTCACCACGACCACCAACACGGCCAGCCAACGCACGCCGCGGTGCCAGAGCGCGGTGAACGAGTCGTGGGCGCGATACGGTTCGATGGTGCTCATGAACGCTTGCTCGGAACACGCGATGGTGGGTAACTCTATTCGGCCGCCTGGCCGACGACGACCAGGTCGAGCTGCAACTCGCGGCGGGCATCGCCGGCCACTGCCTGGCCGACGACTTGCAGGATCGTCCACTCGCGATCTTCATGCTCCCGCAGGGCGGGCAGTTCGTCGGCGCCCTCGGCCGTCTGCAAACAGAAGATCGCCGGGTGGTTGCTGCCGGCCGCATGGCTGCTGTTGGCCTCCAGCGTATCCGCGTCCGCCGGTTCGACGGCGCGGTCAACCTCGGCACTGATCACCATCAAGAAGTCGCGGGTTGGCGAAGTTCCCTCGTGGTTGCCGTCGACCGGCTGTTGCCCGTAGCGAAGCGTGTAGACTCCGCGCAGGAGCTCCTGGTCGCGGAAGTCGGGCGTCTTGCGTTTGAATCGCACCAGCCCGATGAGCTGGCCCGGCGTAAAGGGGTAGAGGACCTCTGAAGTGGCCGTGAAGTCGGGCTTGACCGCCCACTCCTTGCAGAGCCAGATGTCGCAAACGGTGCGTTTCGTACCGCGGATGACCTTCACGCCCGTGGGAGCGACCGCCGCCATGATCTCTTCCGAGACCTCATCGGCGGGAGGGCCCTCGTCGAGCGGTTCGACCCGATAGTCGGCGGCCAGCACGGTGCCGGCACAAAGCAACGAGAACACGGTCAAGGCGGCGGTCCGATAGCGAATCGACATAGGGATTGGCGAGCTTCCTTTCAAGGCGCAAGAAGCGTGCAAACGCTTTTGAATTCTGCGGTGGCGGCGCGGGTGCGATGTGAGCACTCGCCTATCGCTAATATAGTCGTGCCCCAGCGACGCGACAATTCGCGCACCGCTTGGCGGCGCACTAGGAATCACCCTGCACTAGGAATCACCCGAAATTCGCCGATAATCCTCGGGCGTATCGATGTCGCGAAGAATTGCCGCATCGGGCCAAGGCACTTCGCGGACACCGTCGCGCCGCAGTAGCGCGTTGATCCCCTCGTCTTCGCCCAACGTGGCGACTGCGCCGGCCCACGACCAGGGCAACAGCACGGGGTGTCCGCGCCGTCCGGCTACCGTCGGAACCAGCGCCTGCGCATGGTCCGCGCTAAATTCATCGAGCAGGTGGTCAATCAATTCGGCGGTGATGCCCGGTAGATCGGCCGGGGCCAGGAGCCAGACATCGCCGTCCTGCGCAGCCATTTCGTCGACCAGGTAGTCGAGACCCAACTGGACCGAGGCCTTCATGTCCACCGGAGCGTGCAACGGGAGCACGGCGTGGACTTGAAGCCGCCGGATCAGCGGCAAGAGTGCCCGATCGTCGGCGCGGGCGACAACCACGATCTGATCGACCCGACTCGCCCGCCAGGTGGCAACCGCGTGCTCGAAGAGCGTCGTCTCGCCGTAGGGCAACAGCAGCTTGTCCCCACCGAGTCGCTCGCCACGACCGGCCGCGGGGATCACGGCAAAGCTGCGCATGGGCGTCCTCCATCACAGTACGCAACAGCGCGCAAGACCAACGTGTCATCCGAGCACAACGGCCCGCTACGACGTGGCCCTTGCGGCGCTCGGCTCGACCGCCGTGGGTCGGCCCGGCACATCGCCGGCACAGTTGCGGTGGGCGATCAACTCCGCGGCAATACTGACGGCGATCTCCGGCACGGTCTGCGAGCCGATGTCGATGCCGACCGGGGCATGCACGGCGGCCAGCTTTTCGACGGCAATCCCCTCAGCCGCCAGCGCGTCGAAGATCAGCCGAATCTTGCGGCGGCTGCCGATCATGCCGACGTAGGCGGCGCCGCGGTCGACCAAATGGTACAAGGCCTCCTGGTCGTGGCTGTGCCCGCGGGTCACGATCAGGCAGTAGGTTTGCGGCGTGACATGGAATTCCGGTAGCAGCTCTCCGACCGGTCCCACGAGCCGCTCGATGCCGCCGGGAAATCGCTCGGCCGAGGCGAGCGTCTCGCGATCGTCAACGACGCTGACGTCGAAATCGAGATCGACCGCCAACTCGGCGACCTGTTTGCCGACGTGTCCGGCACCGACGATCAGCAAGCGATAGCGGGGATAGATCGGCAGATAGGAAACGTCCTCTTCGACATAGGGCCGGCGGCGCTCGTGCAAGGCCGTCAGCCGAGGAACGAAGTCGTCGCGGGCCGGGCCGTGCGTGGCCAGCAGGCTCCCCTCGTGGTCGTAGAGGTAGGCCACCGGTTGGGCGGCCCCGTCGGAGGCGGCGGCTTCGACGCCAAAGGCGATCGCCTCGCAGCCCCCTTGCCCCTGCGTCATCAGCGCGTGCAGCTGGCGAAAATAGTCGGGCAGGCTGGCCTCGCCCGCTTCTTCGGGCACGAGCGGATCGATGACGACCTGCATCCGCCCGCCGCAGATCAGCCCATCATCCCAGCCGTAGTCGTGATCGAGATCGAAGCGGGCCACCTCGGGCAGCTTGCGTCGCAGCGAGGCCAGGGCGCGGCGTTTCACTTCCGCCTCGACACAGCCGCCGCCGAGCGTACCGACCTGCGAGGCATCTTCGTAGACGAGCATCGCCGCGCCGGCTTTTTGCGGCGTCGATCCGCGGGTCTCGACAAGCCGGCAGTAGACCAACGGCCGACCGCCGCGGAGCGATTCGCAAAGGGCCTCAAGCAACTCGAGCATGGATGGAACTTCAGTCGGTCAGCACGACGTTGGAAACGATCCTGTTCAAATAGTCGAGACTCCGCTGGATGCCGTCTTCGACGTCGTGGAGCGGCTCGTACTCGATTTGGTAAACGCCATCGAAGGTCATCCGGTCGAGCAGCGGCTTGTAGTCGAGATCGTCATCGCCGATCGCGCAGGCCGTCCACCCGTCACCGTTGCGCTTCCAGTCCTTCATATGACAATAGTTGATGCGATCGTTGATGAGGTCCAGCCGCAGCGAGGCGTCGCCGTCGGCCAGCGGCTTGAGATTGCCTGGATCGTAGTTGAAGCCCACCCGCGGCGGCAGCTCGGCGACGAGCCGTTTGAGGCTCTCGATGTCGGTGGACACGGTGTGGATGTGCTTGAGGGCCCCGCCGCCCAGGTCCTCGATCTTGCCGTGCGTTTCGATGGCGATGAGCATGTCGAGTTCTTCGCACAGCGCTTCGCTTTGGCGAAAGGCGTCGAACATACGGGACCAGATCTCTTCGGTCATCTCGGCGGCCGGCGTGAAACCGGCGAAGAGCCGCATGTGCGTGGCTCCGCACTCCTTGGCGGTGCGCATGCTCTGGAGCGTCTTGGCCAGCATGGCGTCGTGGGCCGCGGCATCGGGCAGCGTGTAGTCGTTTTCGACGCAGCAGAAGGGCGTAACGATGTTGTACTCGCGGCCCAACGCGACGAAGTCCTCGACGTCCTTGGCCGTCGGCTCCTCGGGCAGGCGACCGACCTGGCCACCGCCGATGCCGAACTCGAGGTACTTGAAGCCGAACTTCTTCGCGATGCGGAAGTGATCTTCCATCGGCATCTCGCGAAATCCCCATTCTCCGACACCAACGAGCATGATCGGTTCTCCGTGCAAATCCGTGGAACACTCGCCCGCACCGCCGTCGAGCGAGCCGCAATTCTACACGGAAAGAGAAGGAGGGTCGATGAGCGACCCGTACGGCACACGACGAATGCGTGACGCGAGTACGTCAGGCGATGATGTCGTGAATGACCTCGGCCTCTTTGACGCCGGTCAGCTTGCGATCGAGCCCGCCGTAGAAGTAGGTCAGCTTGTGATGGTCGAGGCCCATCAGGTGCAGGATCGTGGCGTGAAGGTCGCGAATATGGTGTCGATCGACGACCGCCTCGCCGCCGAACTCGTCGGTCTCGCCGTGTTGGTAGCCACCTTTGACGCCGCCCCCGGCCATCCAGTACATGAAGCCCTTCGGATTGTGATCGCGGCCGTTGAGCTTGTCCTGACTGACCGGCTGTCGGCCGAACTCGCCGCCCCAGATCACCAGCGTCTCTTCCAGAAGTCCCCGCTGCTTCAGGTCCGTCAGCAAGGCGTCGATCGGCTTGTCGATCTCGCAGGTGTGAATGTCGAGGTTCTCCTCCATGCCGTGATGGGCGTCCCAGTTCTGCTGCTGGTGGCCGCCGCCCGAGTAGATCTGCACGTAGCGGGTGCCACGCTCGATCATGCGGCGGGCGATCAGACACTGGCGGCCGAAATGCGACGGGCCGATCGAAAGCTTGTGCGCGCCCTTAGGATCGAACAGGCCGTAGGCCTCGAGCGTCTTCTGCGACTCCGAAGCGAGGTCCATCGCCTCGGGCGCCGTTCGCTGCAGCTGGAAGGCAAGCTCGTAGCTGGCGATGCGGGCCGGCAACTCGGAGTAGCCGGGCCGATCGGCGAGATGCTCGGCATTGAGCGCGGCCAGCGTGTCGATGTGATCACGCTGCATCTGTCGCGTCATGCCACTGCGGGGCGAGAGATTGCGGATCGGATCGCCCTTCGAGTTGAAGCACGTTCCCTGGTACACCGCGGGCATGTATCCGGCACCCCAGTTGGGCGGACCGGAAACGGGACCGCCACGCGGGTCGAGCATCACGACATACGCGGGCAGGTCCTTGTTCTCTGTACCGAGCCCGTAGCCGAGCCACGAGCCGAGTGTGGGCGAGCCCTGAATGAACTCGCCGCTGTTGATCTGCAAGAGCGCCGTGCCGTGGGCGAAGGAGTCGCAGTAGAGACTCTTGACCAGGCAGAGCTCGTCCATGTGCTTGGCGATATTGGGAAAGGCATCGCTGCACCACAGGCCCGACTCGCCGTGTTGCTTGAATTTGCGTTGGGAAGCCAACAGTCGCATCTTCTTCGTCACACCACGGCGCGACTCGATGTCGATCTCTTCGCCGTCGCGCTTCTGCAACTCGGGCTTGTAGTCGAAGGTGTCCATCGACGACGGGCCGCCGTAGATGAACAGAAAGATGCAGCGTTTGGCCTTGGGAGCGAAGTGGGGCATCTTGGGCGCGAGCGGGTCGACGTAGCCGTCCAGCGGTGCCGGTTCGCCGTAGGCATGCTTGGCGAAGAAGCCATCTTCGGACAAGAGCGAGGCGAGCGCAACGCCCCCAAAACCGGCTCCCAGCTCCCACACGAACTGGCGGCGACTCCCGCGACAACTACCTAAACTCTCGTGCGACATTTCGTCCCTGTCCTCAATTGCGCCTGGGATTCTGGCGCGCCTGGGGTTTTGACGCGCCTGGAATTCTCGTTCCGCATCCGTGGCCTTCCGCCTGGCTGATCTTCAGGGCAGCCACCGCCGCCCGCCGATCAGGCCACCCACATTCTAGTCTCGTCAATCGATGTAGAGAAACTCGTTCAAATTCAAAATCATGTTGCACATGGCCACCAGGGCGCGCCGCTCAGGCGTCAGCCCGGCCCGTTCGTCGCCCGCGGGAGGCCGGAAATCGGCCCGCCATTGCTGGCCTTCGCCCCGAGCCACCAGATCGGTGAAGCGGGCTTCGCCCCCGGTCCGCAGGGCGACACGCCCGCGGGGCAGCGGCTTGGCGTCGTAGTGATCGATCAGCGGCTGCTCGCCCCCGTCGACGTACACGCGGATATGCCCCCCGTCGAGCCGCACCCGCACATGGTGCCACTCGTTCGCCTTAATGTCGTAGGGCACATCGACGATCGGTTGAAAATCGTCTTCGTGCTTGGCCAGCCGCACGTAGCCCGCGCGGGCATTGATGGCCACCTCGTACCCACGGAACGTGTCGGTACCGCGGCGGGGGCTGGTAACACGGAAGAGCACTTCGGCATCGTATTCGTCACTCGACATCAAGCGGGCTTCGACTTCGCCGTTGGCAAACGTCGGTTGCAACCAGACCGCGTACTGATAGCCGTCGGTCTTGGCACCATAGCTGCCGTCTTCGTAGGCAGTCCAGTCGCCGCCGTAGTAATGCCAATCGGGCAGGCGGGCCAGCACATCGCCCATGTCGCCTTGGTAGGTAGCGGCGTCGACCTGGCTTCCGTTGGCGTCGACGCGAAGCGTGTCGAACGTGAGAGCCGCCCCCCAGGTACGGAGCCCGACGTGGCCCGGCGCCGTGAACGGCTGATCGTCCTTGGCCTCGAGCAGCGGCTTGCTGCTTCCGTCGAGCCAGGCACGAAGTTGTGAACCGGTCAGCTCCAGTTTAAGGTCGTACCAGCGCGAGTCGACCAGGTTCACCGGCACCTCGGCGAGCGTTGTTACCTCGCGTCCGTGTCGTCGCAGCGCCGCGCGGTTCTTCTGCAGATCGAGGTACAGCTCGTAGCCTTGGAACAATTCGCCATCGGCGTTGGCGCGAGCCACCAGGGCGACGAAGTGGGAATTGCGATGGGGATAGACACGCGTCGTCACCGTCGCGTCTGCGAACTTTACGGGATCCCAAAGGGCAAACGGCCCCCGCTCATACTGAATCCAGTGGATGCTATCGCCACGGCCCGGCCAGTCGCCGATGTAGTAGGACCAGCCGACGCGCGGTCCGGCCAAAAACTCCGTCGAGCGGGCCCCGGCCAGATACGACTTGTGCAAGGCGGAGGGAAGTCGGGGTTCGATCGTCGGCGCGACCTTGACCCGATGGAAGGCCGCCCGCTGGCGGCTCACATAGTCGAGGATCGCCGCCACTTCGGCGGGCCGCGCTTCGCGAGCCAAGGCCAGCCGATAGGCGAGGCGAATCTGTTCGGCCGGGTCGTCGCCCACTTCACGCGTCAGCCGATCGGCCAGCGATTCGGCCTGCTCCTGCAAGAACTCGCTGTTCAGCAGGGCCAGCGCCTGCGGTGCCACAGTCGTCGAAACGCGACGGGCCACCGGTTTGTCGGTCGTGGGGAAATCGAAGGTGTCGAGCATGGGGATGCGAACGCTGCGCTTGATGAACGCATAGACGCTGCGGCGACTGCGCTCCTGGCGACTCGATCGTCCCCAGCCGCGCCCCGGCATCGACTGCCCGGCCAACACATCGGCCGTCAGGTTGGGGTAGAAACTGGGCCCGCCCATCCGCGAGTTGAGCGTGCCGTTGACGGCCAGCATCGAGTCGCGAATCGCTTCCGCCTCGAGACGGCGAAGATTTTGTCGCCAGAGCAAGGTGTTTCCGGGATCGACCTCAACCGCTTTCGCGCTGTGAACGCGGGACGACTGCTGATAGGTGCTGGTGAGCATGATCAGCTTGTGCATGCGCTTGAGCCGCCAGCCACCGTCGACCAGTTCCGAGGCGAGCCAGTCGAGCAACTCGGGGTGCGAAGGCGGACTGCCGATCTTGCCGAAGTCGCTCGTCGTCTGCACGATTCCCTGGCCGAAGTGATAGTGCCAAAGTCGGTTGGCCATCACGCGGGCGGTAAGGGGATTCGTCTCATTTGCGATCCACTCGGCCAGCACCCGGCGGCGACCGCTTGTACGGGCAGTTTCCGGGCGCTCGGGGAAGCTCGGCTTCGTCGCTTCTTCCGACGCGCTCAGGACCAGCGGGAAGCGGGGCTCGACCTCCTTACCCATCGAGGCGGCCTGGCCTCGAATGGTGACGTTTGTCTTACGCGGCTCACGCCCATACTCGTGCACGGAAAGCGCCCGCGAATGCCCGTCGGAGAGCTGGGTGAAGATGACCTCGTTCTTGGAGTCCTCATTCGGCTTGCGATAGTAGTTCACATTGCGAATGAAGGCGGTGAGCTGATAGTACTCGTCGTTTGAGATGGGGTCGAACTTGTGCTCGTGGCACCGGGCGCAACCAATCGTCATGCCTAGAAACGCCGTGCCCGTGGTCGACAGCATATCGTCGAGACCGTCGTAGTAGGCCTGCAAGATCGTGTCGGGCTCGTCATCCCAGACGCCGAGGCGGTAGAACCCGGTGGCAATGATCGAGTCGTCGGTCACCTCATCCAACTCGTCGCCGGCGAGTTGTTCGCGGACGAACTGGTCATACGGTTTGTCCTCGTTGAAGGCGCGAATCACGTAGTCGCGAAACCGCCAGGCGAAAGGCTTCTCGTCGTCGCGCTCGTAGCCGTTCGTCTGTGCGTAGCGAACCAGGTCGAGCCAGTGGCGGCCCCATCGCTCGCCATACTGCGGCATCGCGAGCAAACGATCGACCACCTTCTCGAAGGCGTCAGGGGAATCGTCCTGCTCGAACGCCCGGACTTCTGCCAGCGTCGGCGGCAGTCCGATCAGATCGAAATAGGCCCGGCGAATCAACGCGCGCTTCGTCGCGGGCGGTGCCGGCTCGAGCCCCTGTTCGAGCTGTTTGCGGCGGATGAACGCGTCGACGTCGCTGGTTACCCAGTCGTCATCCTGCAGGTGGGGCACCGCGGGGCGCACGCGCGGTCGATAGGACCAGAACTGACGATCCTCCTCCGTGACATGGGGCTCATCCTCGCCGACGGACGACCGCACCTTCCCCGCGTTGGGCCAGGGCGCGCCCATCTCGACCCAGCGAGTCAACAGAGCAATCTTGTCGTCGGAGAGCTGCGCGTCGGGCGGCATCTCCAGACCCTCGTAGAGGATCGCCTCGATCAGCGGGCTCTCGTCGGGCTGGTGCGGCACGACAGCCGGCCCGTAGCTCCCACCTTCGAGAATGGCCGCCAGAGAATCGAGCCGCAGTTCGCCCTTCTGCTTCTCTTCGCCGTGGCACTTGTAGCAGTGCTCGGCGAGCAGGGGGCGAATGTTGGTCTCGAAGAAGCGCAGCTCTTCCGGGTTGAACGCGGGAGTCTCGGCTTCTTCGGCAACCACCACACCCGCGACGAGCGACAAGGTCAGGCCAATCAGCCAGCGGGCAGCGAGCGTGGAGAAAGCCGGCCCAACCGAGCCGGCGGTACCGGCGTCGCGATCGGCAACGTAGCGAGGAACTCGGGGCGCTGAACTCATTTCGGCGGTTCGATCCATGGATACTTGCCAGGGCCAGAGGTCATCGGCCAGGGCAAATGTCCATTTGCCAAGGGCCGAAACGCGGCCCAAGTTGGTGGGAAGCGGCCGCGGGAATGTGCATTGGGGTGGGGGCACTCCTCGGGCAGCAACCTCAGGCCGGCAAAATCGAAGCCGGTGCGGTCCGCAACCGCGAGCTAGCAGGCCAGGAGTGAATAGCCGTATCGTAGTGCATAAGCCGTCATGGGTCAAGGAGTTAAAGCGACCCCGATGAGCCGAGGGGCACGCCCTTGGGCACTGACTTCGAGTCACAAGACGCTCGCCAGCCTGGGGTTGAGCAACGCCCGTGGTCCCAGGCGAGTTGTGGGGCAGGAAAAGCGTCCGAGTGGAGTTACCCCCGGATCCGGCGTCCGCCGACGTCGAATCCCGCCACGATCGCGCGCGGGGGCTCACAAGTCCTGTGGCCCGCCCGCGGCGGCGGATAACTTTCTATGCCGCCGCGGCATTGCAGGCTACATTAATCGCTGTGCCCACGTCTCGTGTTGCCCGGCGCGAATTCGAAACTCCGGCTGGGCCGTGGGCGTCCCGCAACTTGGATGTGGGCAGCTTGGAAACTGGCAGCAAGTGGGAGCATCTCGGTGAATTCTCGATTCCTCCTCGTCGTGGCCGTTCTGTCGTTGATGTTGGCGATCTCGCCGGAGCCTTCGGCCGCCGTTACGGTGACGTTGCTCAACGACCCGATCGCGGATGGAATCTTCACGGAGGACGGAGTCACCGGCTACCAGTACTTCTACGACGTGACGTTTGACTTTGGCGGCGAAATCAACTTCGTCCAGGCCGACGCTCAGGTGCACCTGGGCGGAACGATTGGCCCGGCCGGACCGGCCGGAGCCTTTAACGGGACGGAGTCGGCGTACTATCGCGAGGCGGCCACGGATGCTTCTCGGTTCGGCGTCTGGCAGGTTTGGTATCACTCGAGCGTCGGCCAGTCCTGCTCACTCTTCGGCTGCAATACGGACAAGGACTTCAACTACCCCGCGGCAATCGGCGATGTCGGCGGCACGGTTTGGGATACGAACGTCGTCGATACCAACGGTGACTTCGGACCCGTCGGCGCTCCGCTGCCGTGGGCCCTGGCGAATCCGTTTCACGATCCGGCCGACTATCCGCAAGACACGGCGTTGATGGATCCCGGCGGGTCGCTCAGTCCCACGCTGGGACTTGCCTGGCGAAACCTGAGTTCGGTCGTGCAAGGCAACGGCTGGATTCCGGTCCTTTCGATGACGGTGCGTATCGTGCACCCGAACTCGCCCGGTTCAATGAACTACTACCTGACGATGGACGCTTTCGGCTTTCCCAACGGTGGCGTCGTCACCGGACCAACGGGGCCGCCGGTCGAGGTCAATACGTGTGTCATTGGGGACGCCGACTGCGACGGCGACGTCGACATCGGCGGCGACATTCTCCCCGCGTTTACCAACTTCACCGGCCCCGGTTCGTTCGGCAAGACGCGTCTCGAAGGAGACGTGCAAGGCAGCGTGACCGGCGCTACGACCGACCCCAATGGTCACGACTCGGATGTCGATGTGAGCGACTTGCTGACCATGTTTGGGGCCTTCACGGGTCCCCTGGACGAAGCGGGCGGTTTGGGCGCGCCCGCGGCGGCAGGTGATCCTGCGATTCCCGACTTGATTTACGACCCGGCTACCGGGGAGGTGATCCTCGACCCCGATGGAAGCTCCATCATCGGCTATTCGCTGCAGAACGCCACGAACGGTTTTCTGCCAGGAGCCCACACGCCGATTCTGGCCGGCGTCACGACGGCGCTGCCGTCCCAACTCGAAGAGGCGGCCTTGGCTGCCGGCTCCGGTTCGCTTGGCCCGGTGTTTCCCACCGGCCTCGACCTGGCAGGCCTTCAATCGCTGCTCACGGTGAATCAGGTGAGCCGTTCGCTGGGGACCCCACTGGTTCCTTTCGATCTCGTCGTGCTGGGCGGTTCGCCGGCCGTGCCCGAGCCGACGTCGCTCGTGTTGTGGCTGTGCGGCTCAATTGGTGTGGGACTGCTGACGAGATGGCGCCGCCGCCTGTCGCTTGCTGGCTGATTCCCGCGTCGCGCGGCGTGTCGCATGCGTCGTTGTTCGCTGGACGCAGTCGGTTGCAACAAACCGCCTGACGGTCCGTCGCGAGCGTGGTATCATTGCGGTTATGGCGCAAGCGAATAAAAACGAGCCGGCGGGTCGGCGCGGAGCGTCCACCCAAAAGTCGTCGGGGGGTTCTCCTGCGGGATGGATCGCGCCGGTCGTTGTGCTGGCGGTCGGACTGGGGGCCATCGCGTGGCAAAGCGGACTGCTGGGCGAGGCAGACCGACCCGCGGAGGAGGCGGACGGGAAGTCCGCGGACTCCGCAGCAAAGAACCCGCCTTCGCGACCTCAGTTGCTGACGGACTCGGCCGAGTTGCAACTCGTCCGCGTGCGCCCGCTCGCAGAGATCGACGACCCGTCGAGCGACGGTTGGAAGAGTGAAGACGTTCACCTCCGCCTCAAGAAGCAGCTGGCCAAGCTAGGGCGACTGCTCACCTCCCCGGAGCGTGCTACGCCCGAGGCGCTCGCGCCGCTGCTGACGAATGACTTTCGTTGTGCCCCGTTGCGCCCTGGAGAATTGGTCGTCGACCTGGAGGACGCGGCCCTGATTGTGGAGCGCGGACGTTTTGGGGACGACGCCGCGGACGCCTTTCGCGGCGCCGAGGGCCTGGCCGCGGCCATCACGGGGTTGGTCGAACCGCTCGGATCGATCAGCGAGATGCGACATGAGTTCAAGGTGACTCGGGTCGAGGTGCATGAAGACGACGTCGGCGAGGACGACGTGGACGAGGACTCCGTGGAGACCGACCTGCGCTTGGCCCTTTCCGGACAAAATGACGATGGCTTCTTCGAGCAGCACGCCCATTGGGTCTGCGAGTGGAAGCAGCCCTCCGGTGCGAAGCCGAAGCTGCATTCCCTTCGCGTCACGCGGTTCGAACAGACCCGCGCACGCGCGCCGGCTGCCTCTTTGTTCGTAGACGTCACCGACTCGGCTCTGCGCGACACCAAGAACTACCGTGAGCAGATTCTGCGCGGTGCAAATCACCTGTTCGAGCGGATTCCCTTCCGCTCCATGCTCAACCTGTTCAGCATGCCGGGCATTGCCGTGGG
Organism: Planctomycetota bacterium; assembly: GCA_003389215.1. GTDB lineage: Bacteria > Planctomycetota > Planctomycetia > Pirellulales > UBA7805 > MB-PLM-2. The sequence continues at coordinate 87,969 of QQVP01000121.1, forward strand.
CGATGTGAATGGCGACGGACTGGAAGACCTCTATCTGTGCCAGGACCCGGGTCTTCCCAACCGGCTCTACTTGCAGAATCGCGACGGGACCGCGCGCGAGGTCTCGCGGCAGTGGGGCGTCGACTGGTTGGAAGATGCCCGCAGTGCCCTGCTGGTCGACCTGGACAACGACGGCGACCAAGACCTGGTCGTGGCGATGCACACGGCGCTTGTGCTGGCCGAGAACGACGCGCAGCAGACGTTCCGCGTGAAGACGGTGCTGACCCCGAGCGAGGACCCGACATCGCTCGTCGCGCTCGATTACGACATGGATGGGCGACTCGACCTCTACGTCTGCGCCTATCATCCCGACGAGCTGCTGCAGGAATCTGCTGGCGCGGCGCTGGGCGCGGCGCGGGAGCGCTTCGTCATTCACGACGCCAACGACGGCGCGGCGAACCGCCTGTTTCGTAACGTTTCCGAGGATGGCGGTCCCTGGAAGTTCGACGATGTCACGGTCGACGTGGGGCTCGACGTGAACAATCGCCGCTGGAGCTTCGCGGCCGCAGCCGAAGACTACGACAACGACGGCGACCTCGACCTTTACGTGGCCAACGACTACGGCCGTGACAATCTGTATCGGAACGACGTTGGCGAGGATGGCGGGCGGCATTTTGTCGACGTGAGCGATGCTGCCCAGATCGAAAACAGTGCCGGCGGCATGGCGGTGAGCTGGGGCGACTACGATCGCGACGGCTGGGTCGATGCGTACGTCAGCAACATGTGGTCGTCGGCCGGCCATCGGGTGACCGCCCAGCGTCGCTTCAAGGAGGGCGTCGACGAGCGCATTCGGAAGCGATTTCGACACGTCGCCGAGGGCAACACCCTGATGCGCAACAACGGGAAGGGCGTGTTTGCGAATCGCACGCTCGAAGCCGGCGTCGAAATGGGACGGTGGGCCTGGGCCAACCGCTTCTTCGACTTGAACAACGACGGCTGGCAAGACCTCGTCGTCGCCAACGGTTACATGACGACGGAGGACACGGGCGACTTGTGAAGTTTCTTCTGGCGACAGGTCGTGTCGCGTGGTGCCAACGATTCCGACGACAAGCCGACCCAGGTGGCAAATCAGCGTCAGTCCGATCTTAACGAAATGATGCGCCGTGGTCGCTCGTTCAGCGGCCGGGAACGCAATTGCGTGTTCCTCAATACGGGTCGGCCTTCCACCGACTCACCTCGATTCGCCGACATCTCGGCCGCCTCCGGAATCGACTGGCCCGACGACGGTCGTGGCGTGGCCATCACGGACTGGGACGGCGACGGCGACCTAGACATGTGGATTTCCAATCGCAACGCCCCGCGGGTGCGATTGATGCGAAATGAAACCAAGAGCGATCACCACTTCGTCGCGCTGCGTCTGGCTGGAAACGGCACGGATACGAATCGCGACGCGATTGGTGCCCGGGTCGCCGTGCACCTTGCCGGTGAAGAGACGCCGCTGTTGCAGACCCTTCGAGCGGGCGAGGGTTTTGTCGCTCAGTCGACGAAGTGGCTGCACTTCGGCTTGGGCAGCAACGACCAAATCGACCGCGTCGAGGTTCGCTGGCCGCGACAGGACGATGCCCTCGAGGTATTTCGTCTGCCGGCCGTCGACAAGCGCTATCGACTCGAACAAGCAAGCGGTGAGGCTGTGGAGCTGCCCCCGCGCGAGGATGCCATCGGCCTCGCCGCGGGAGAACCGGAGTATCCGAAACCGGTGAGTTCGCAGCGCATTCCCGTGGTCTCCTTGCTCCGCATTCCCCCCGTGCAGTTTGCCAGCCCCTCGGTCTCGGGCAACGTGGCCACCGGCGAGGGGAAGGCGGTGCTGTTCAACCTGTGGGGAAGTTGGTGTCGCCCCTGCCGCGAGGAGCTCGCCGAGTTCACTGCGCGGGCCAAGGAATTGCGACGGGCGGGCATCGAGGTCGTCGCCATCTCGGTGGACGCGGTCGATCAGGACCGCGGCAACGTCGATGCCGCCAAGAAGTACGTCCGCCAACTGCGGTTCCCCTTCGTCGTCAAACCGGCCAGCGAAGGCGAACTCGAACTGTTTCAGGCCTACGACAGCATCCTCACGACGTTGAACCGGCCGCTGCCGATCCCTTCGAGTTTCTTGATCGATGGTCAAGGTCGCCTGGCGGTGATCTACAAAGGTCGCGTCGGCGTCGATCAGCTGCTCGAGGATGTTGCCTACTCGTATCAATCGCTGGACGAGCGTTGGGTCGCGGCTGCGGCCTTGCCCGGCAGCCTCGTCGATCACGAGAAGCTGTCGGCTTCGCGTCGCGCTTACGAGGCCACGATTATGTTCCGCCACGCCCTCAGCCAGCTCAAGAACGATCAACTCGAACAGGCGATCTATCACCTGGGACAGGCCGTTCGTTATCGGGCCAACTTTGCTCAGGCCCACGACTACCTGGGGGCCGCCTACTCGGAGCAGGGGAATCTCCGTGCTGCGCTGCGATCGCTGCAAACCGCAGTGGCCCAGGATCCGCAGCTCGCGTCAGCCCACTACCACCTGGCCATGGTTCATGTCGAAGCGCGCGCCATGCCGCCGGCGGTGCTGTCGATGCGCGAAGCGGTTCGTGCCAACCCCGAAAAGACATTCGAGCTTACCGACCTGGCCACGCTGCTCAGTCGCACGGCCGGCTCGGAGCAGTTGATGACGTTGGGCTCGAATGTCGTCACGCTGCACCGCCGCGTCGCCTGGCTCATGGCGACCTCACCCGACGACCAGATGCGCAACGGCGAGGAGGCCGTTCGCTGGGCGAAACGGGTCGTCGACGTCACTGCGCGACGCCAGCCCGGTCCGCTCTGGACCTTGGCGGCAGCATACGCAGAGGTAGGACGATTCGAAGAAGCGATCACCGTCGCCAAGGAAGCGCAGACGCTGATCGAGAACTTCAACCTGCCCGCTGCGCAGAAGGACGAGATGCTGGGCCGACTCGACGAGCAGATCGAGTTCTACGCACGTGGCGAACCTTACCGGGAAGCCGCGGCCTCGCCCGCAGCGGGTCCCCAGACCTAGTGCGGCACGAAGTCCGGGCCGCTCAACGCGGACGCGCCGTCGACTCTTCTTCCAGACTTTCCTGCCACTGGCAGATGTGCTTGAGTGCCTCCATGGGCGTCATCTGGTTGGGGTCCAGCGAGCGAAGCTCTTCGATCAGCGGGTGGTCGTGCGGCCCGAACAGGGTCAACTGCAGATTTCCCGCACGGTCGTCCGGGTTGGCAATTTTTGGTCGTCCGCCGGCGTCGAGGTGTTCGTCTTCGAGTCGTGCCAAGATCGTCTTCGCCCGCTCGTTGACTTCACGCGGCACGCCCGCCAGTCGCGCGACGTGGATTCCGTAGCTCTTATCGGCGGGTCCTTCACTCAACTCATAGAGAAAGACCAACTCGTCCTGCCACTCGCGCACGGCGACGTTCAGGTTTTTGACGCCCTCGAGCAGGCTCTCCAAATCGGTCAGTTCGTGATAGTGGGTGGCGAACAACGTGCGACAGCCGATCTTGTCGTGCAGGTACTCGACGACACTCCAGGCCAGCGAGATGCCGTCGTAGGTGCTCGTCCCGCGACCGATTTCGTCGAGGATGACGAGGCTGCGATCGGTCGCCGTATTGAGGATCCGCGCCGTCTCGACCATTTCGACCATGAACGTACTTTGACGCCGCGAGAGTTCGTCGCTCGCCCCCACACGGGCGAAGATGCGATCAGTCAGACCCACAATGGCCCGCTTGGCGGGCACGAAGCTGCCCATTTGCGCCATCAAGGTGATCAGCGCCACCTGTCGAATGTACGTGCTCTTGCCGGCCATGTTCGGTCCGGTGATCAGCAACACGCGACGGTCCTCGTTACCCACGTCGGTGTCGTTGGGCACGAATGAACCGTCGGCCGCCAGCAGGTCGAGCACCGGGTGTCGCCCCGCCTCGATCCGCAACCGGCGTCCCTCATGCATCTCGGGACGGCAATAGCCACGTTCTCGCGCCAGCTGAGCCAGGGCCACCAGGACGTCGACCTGGGCGAGCACCTCGGCCGTCGATCGCAAACGACCGGCTGCGGCCGCCACCCGCTCACGGAGTGCGATGAAGAGCTCGTATTCCAGCTCCTTGCTCTCGTCGTCCGCCGTGAGCACCTTCTCTTCGTGCTCTTTCAGGTCGGGCGTGATATAGCGCTCGGCATTCTTGAGCGTCTGCTTGCGGATATAGTGTTCGGGCACCTTGTCGCGGTGGGCGTGCGTCACCTCGAGGTAGTAACCGAAGACCTTGTTGTAGCCGATCTTCAAACTTGGAATCCCCGATCCTTCGATCTCGGCCTGTTGGTACTCGGCAATCCACTGCTTGCCGCCGCGGGTCAGCTCGCGCAGTTCGTCGAGTCGCTCGTGATAGTCCGGACGGATGATGCCTCCCTCGCGAGCGGTCAGCGGGCAATCGTCGACCAGCGCGGCTTCGAGCTCGCCGCGCAACTCGTGGCAAAGATCGAGTCGCGTCTCCAGCTTCTGCAGCAGCTTACTCGCGCGTCCCGTCAGCTTGGCCTTCAAACGCGGCAAGGCGGCCAGCGTCTGGGCCACGAACCGCAGGTCGCGGGGACTGGCACGCTGGGTCGTCACCCGCGCGACCAACCGTTCCATGTCATAGACGCCGCGGAGCAGGTCTCGCAGTTCGTCGGTTAGCTTGGCGTCGCCCACGAGCTCCTCGACGGCATCGTGGCGGGCGGTGATTTCGCTCAAGTCGGTGAGTGGATTGGCGATCCACTCTGCGAGCAATCGCGAACCCATCGCGGCAACCGTGCGGTCGATCGTTGCCAACAGCGACCCTTCGCGAAGGCCGTGTCGCAGCGTCTGCGCGATTTCGAGGCTCCGACGTGTCGCCTCGTCAATTTGTACCGAATCGGCCGTCCGATAGCGGATAAGCCGATCGACGTGCGCCAATTCGCACTTTTGGGTCTCGCTCAGATAGGCAACGACCCCGCCCGCCGCGCGGACGGCCAGGGTGTCGTCGTCGGCAAACCCAAAGCCCTCCAGGCTCGCGGTGCCAAACTGCCTGAGAAGGGCCTGCTCGGCGGACGCCAACGCGAACGTCCAACCCGGTCGCTTGGTGACGACCGGCGTCGAACTGCCAAACTGCGGCAAGGGATCGGCCGATTCGCTCACCAGGCACTCGGCCGGGGCAATTCGCATCAACTCGTCGGCCAGTCCGGCGCGAGAGCACCCCGACGCGAAGAAACGTCCCGTGGAAAGATCGATCCAAGCCAGCCCGCACTGCTTCTCCTCGCCTACCACCGCCACCAGAAAATTGCTGTGGCGCGGGTCGAGCAAGGCATCGTCGGTGAGCGTGCCGGGCGTGACGACCCGCGTCACTTCGCGTCGTACGAGTCCCTTTGCCTTCTTCGGGTCTTCAACCTGATCGCAGATTGCGACCCGCACGCCGAGCTTGATGAGCTTGGCCAGATAGCCGTCGAGCTGATGATGCGGAAACCCGGCCATCGGAATCGGGTTTTCCGACTTGTCGCGGCTGGTCAGCGTGATGCCGAGCAGTCGATGCGCCTCCTTGGCGTCGTCGTGAAACAGCTCGTAGAAGTCGCCCATGCGAAACAGCAACAGCGCATCGCCGCAGGCCGCTTTGGCCTCGTCGTACTGTTTCATCATGGGCGAGCTGGACATCCTCGCCATTGGACCAACTGGCCGGGAAACGGACAAGGCGGCAGAAGGCCGCATTTGTCGACGTGTCGACGCGCCGCCTTGACAAGGCCAACCGCGTGGCGGCGGCACAGGACTGCCACAACGCGAAACGAGCGTTCCGCGTTAGGTGATCATTTCCTCGGCCTCGTCGGCACCCTGGACCGTGATCTCGCCGGCGTCTTCCAGACGTCGCACGATGTCCACAATCTGCTGCTGAACCTGCTCGACGGAGGATACCTTGACCGGCCCCAGATACTCCATCTCCTCCTTCAGCAGCTCGCCGGCACGCTGGGAGAGGTTGCCCAGGATCTTCTCCTGCACCAGATCGCTCGCGCCCTTGAGGGCCATCGCCCACTGCGAGTTCTCGACGTTCTTGAGCACCGTCTGGATATCCCGGTCGGTGAGCTTGCCGATGTCCTCGAACACGAACATCAGGCGTCGGATTTCCTCGACCAGATCGGGGTCTTCCTGGGCCAGGTTTTCCAGTAGGCTGCGTTCCGTGGTGCGATCCGTCACGTTGAGAATTTCGGCAACACAGGGCACCCCGCCGGCGTTTTCGAATTGCTGGCTCATCACGCTGGCCATGCGCGTCTCGAGGCCGTGCTCGACCTCCTGAATGATTTCGGGGTTCGTCTGGCCCATGGTCGCCACGCGACGAATCACCGAGAGCTGACGCTCCGTCGGCAGACCCGCCAAAATCTCCGCACCCTGGCCGGCGGGCAAGTGGGAGAGAATCAAGGCGATCGTCTGCGGGTGTTCGTCGATGATGAACGTCAACAGGTTCTGGCTGTCGACATTCTTCAAGAAGCCAAACGGCAGAGCCTCGATCGACTGGCGAACCGTGTCGATCGTCGAGTGGGCGTCCTTGCCAAGTGCCCGCTCCATGAGCGCTTCGGCCAGCTTCATGCCCCCTTCACCGCCAAAGGCGTGCGGATTGGCTTCCGCAAACTCGTGGGCGACGTTCTCCATCTCGGGTCCGGAGACATGATCGAGCTTGGCGATTTCGATCGAGACCGCCTCCACCAACTTGGCATCGAGACGGCCGAGCAAGTCGCCCGCCGTATCGGGCGGAAGACTCGTCAACAGGACGGCGGCTTTGCGGATGTCGGTGCTCACGTTCCAATTCCTCGCGACACAAATCTCGACCGAGAAGCGGGCGCACAGAGTCGCTGGCCGTATATCGGCATTCTGGGCCGACTTTCTGAAGTCCCGTGGCCAGCTAGCACACTCGATTCCGCAAGAAAGTGCGGCAACGACCGCTGGCGCGTAAAGCTCCGCCGCCTTCGATGTGCAAAGTCGGCGCCCGCCCGACTTGGTTTTGCATGTGACACCGCGAAGTGCGGCGAGAAGCGTGCCCCCGCAGCCTACTCATCCAGAAGCTCGCAAACCCCCAACTGCCCGAAATTCTCGTCAACTTCCAGACGTAGGTGGCTCGGGCGAGTGCCAGTGCGGACTTCCAGGGCGTCGAGCAGGCGTTTACCCAGGTAGCGAGCCAGCAGTTCCGTGGTCGTGTTGGGCACCGGCAACAGCACGCAGTCTTCACGAGGAAAGACCCAACGGCGGTCTTCGAATGTCGCTTCCACGCTGGTCTCATCCGCGGTGACGCGAATCTTGGGATGTTCCGTTGGCAGCAGCATGCGGTGATCCAGTTCGTCGACCAACTGCTTGAGCGTGTCGCGCAGGGCGATGAAATCGATCACGTAGTGATTCTCGTCCAGCTCGCCGTGAACCTCGGCGGCCACGCGATAGTTGTGTCCGTGGAGACGCTCGCAGGTATCGCCGTCGAACGTGATGAAGTGACCGGCACTAAAAACGAGAAAGTCCTTGGAGATACGGACGTGGTATCTTTCGCTCATGGCTGACTACCGATTCGATGTTCCCGTCGACTGGATATCTTGGCTAAGCGTCGTGCAGCGTGGGCACCTCGACCCGGTGCGTCATCGACCCGGTGTCGAGCAGACCGATGCGTAACATGACGAACAAGCTGGCCGCAATCAGGTCCGCGGTCGTCCCCGGATTGCGCCGGTGTCCGTCACTGCGGAGCCAGAAGTCGAGATCGCCAAGGCCGCGCTCGTACGCCTCGTCGCCCGGTTCACCCGCCGAGAGCACCGCGGCGGCCCGGCGGCATGCGGTCGCCGCCGTTTCCGCACCACACTTTCTCGCGATCAAGCTGTCCGGGTGCGCGGCCATCAGCTGCACGTGGGCGTGAACGAGGCTCGCGGCCAGGTGCCAACCTTGGGCGAGGCCCCGTCCGATCCAAGGCACGACCACTTCGAACACCTCGGCGAAACCGTTCGTGTACTGACGGGCGACGAGGTCCCGTGCGGCTGCGGCCCGCATGGCGGCCAACAAGTCGTCGGGAGCTTCGTCGGCGACGTCCATCTCGTCGACTTCGTCGAGCCCTCCCGGCTGGGCCAATCGAATCGCCTCGTAGACGTGCTCCGCATCCGCCGAACCGAGGCCCTGGAGCGTCTGCTCGAGCTGCGACCGGAATTGTTCCGCATCGAGCGTCACTTCGTCCAAGTCGGACCGCACGGCGGCGAGCGGAGCGAGCAGCAGGATCGTCCCCAGATTGGTATTGGTCGAGACCGCGGCCCGCGTGGCTCCCACCGCTTCCAGCACGGCCGCACCGATGCCCTGCCCCGCTGCCATCTCCATCGCCGGGGCAATCGCCACCGCGCTGGTCACAAAATCGAAGAACGTGAGGTCCTCGAAGTCGGTACCGCGATGGACGTTGCCTGGCTTGGGCACGCTCACCTCCCACAAGCAGGCGAGCGTCGCCGCTTGTCCCACGGAAAGACTAGGCTTTGTCTCCAAACGCGCTTCCGAACGTCCGTCGCGAGGGGCGAAGCTCCGCTCGGCTGAGCTCGCGACCGAAGCCTGCTGAGCCGCAGAATCATTCGTGACTCTCGGCTCGCGGGGAGGCTCGCCCTCCCTTGTTGGACAAAGCCTAGGCATGGGACCGCGCCTCCTCGGCTGCCGTCGTCTTCGCGGCGGGCGTCTGCTTCGCGAGAGGATGGGCCGTGAGAAACTCTGCAAGCCGCTCGACAATCGCCTCCGAGGCCTCTTCGACGACGTAGTGCCCCGCGTTTTCCAGCTTCGTTACCTCGGCCGCAGGTACGTGCTGCAAGAATCGCTCCAGACACGCGGGGGTAAAGCACCAGTCACGCATGCCCCAGATGAACAGGAACGGACTCGTCGCCAGGCCCGGCAGGGCTGCCTCGAGCCGTTCGAGAACCTGCCACGTCGGGTGTCGCGGCGTGGCGGGGATGTCCGCAATGAAGCGGTAGATGGCATGGCGATGTGCCCAACTGTCGTAGGGAGCCAGCAATCCCGCGCGTTCGGCGGGCGAGAGTCTCGAGGGATCTTCCAGGGCCATCGTGAGGGCCGCGCGGGCAAACACGTTCAACCGCTGCACGGCCCAGCGACCGAGGAGCGGGGTGCGGCAAACGCGAATCCGCCAGGGAAAGTGCGGTGGAGGAAACGCCGCCGTGTTGAAGAGCACATAGCGGGCGAAGCGCTCCGGCTCACAGGCCGCGGCCCCGAGGCCGATCGCCCCACCCCAATCGTGGGCCAAGAGGGTCACGTCGCGCAGGTCGAGCTGACGGATCAACGCGCCCAGGTTCGCCGTGTGCTGGGCGAGCGTGTAAGGATAGTCGAGCGGCTTGTCGCTCAGGCCACATCCGATGTGGTCGACCGCGATGAGTCGGTAACGATCGGCCAGCGCCGTGACGATTTTGCGCCAGTAGAAGGACCAAGTCGGATTGCCGTGCACCAGCAGCAGCGGCTCGCCGGCACCTTCGTCCACAAAATGGTAACGCAGTCTTGAACCGCCGTGGGGTGCATCGAGCTCGATCGTGCGTGAGCGAAACGAATAGAGCGGCCGCCAGTCGTGGTCGATGTTCATCGGGCTCGCTCACACTCGGTTCGTCGGGCTCGCTCACACTCGACGCGGCGACTCGCGTCTAGACGTCCGCGGTGGCGACACAATACCCTGGCAACACCCATTCCGCCGCAACCGTCAAATATACCGTAGCGATCCGATGGGCGACAGTTCCGCGGTGCCGCGGGGGCCGTTATGGACCGTGAAGACCTCGCCCGGAGGCGAGCTTGATGATCGGCCGCGTACGGCCGTAAGATGTCGTTGGCGGCGACGCCAGGCGAACAACGACAGCAGGACCGGCAAGCAGCGCATGGCCACCGACTACTACGAAACGCTCGGCATCTCTCGCAGCGCCTCGCAAAGCGATATCGAGAAGGCCTATCGCGATTTGGCGCGGAAGTACCACCCCGATCGCAATCCCGACGACAAGTCGGCGAAGCAGAAGTTCCAAGAGGTGCAAACCGCCTTTGACGTGCTTAGCGACGCCGAAAAACGCGAGATGTACGACCGCTACGGCAGCTCTTTCGAATCGATGGGCGGGGGCGGTCCGGGTGGCGGTTCGTCCGCCTCCGGCACGGGCGCGGGCCCCGGCGGCTTCGGGGGCTTCGACTTCAGCGAGATCTTTGGCGGCATGGGCGGCGGTGGTCCCAGCGGGCCGGGCGGCTTCGAGCACGTGTTTCGCCAGGCCGCCGGACATGGTGCCCAGACCCGTCCCCGTGCGACCAGGGGCGCCAACATTCAGCACGAGCTGAAGATCCCCTTCACCACGGCCATCCAAGGGGGCGAGGCGCAGATCACCATCCGTCGTCGCGACGGACGGACCGAGACGCTGGCGGTAAAGATCCCCGCCGGTATCGCCGACAACAAGAAAATTCGCCTCCGCGGACAGGGCGAGTCCTCGCCCGACGGCTCCGGTGCCGCCGGCGATGTGCTGATCACGATTCGCGTCAGCCCCCATCCCTGCTTTACCCGCAACGGATCGAATCTTGAAGTCAAGGTTCCGCTCACGGTCGTCGAAGCGACGCGTGGGGCGCGGGTCGACGTGCCGACCCCTGGTGGTGCGGTCAGTCTGAGCGTACCGGCGGGGACCTCCAGCGGCACCAAGCTGCGCATCAAGGGTCACGGTGTCAAAGCGACTGGCCGACCGCCCGGCGACCTGTTGGCGGAAATCCAGATCGTCGTGCCGAAGCGTGTCGACGCAGAGACCGAAACGTTGCTGGAGAAACTCAGCAGCCAGACGCCCGACGTCCGTGAGCGCCTGAAGTGGTAGGTCTGCGGCGGCTGGTGGTGACACGGCAAGTTCCCAGAGGTGTCTGCTCGACATGATGGGTGATCAACGTTTTCCCCGCGCCGCCCGACTCGGTTCCAGCAGCGACTTCGACCGCGTCTATCGCCGGCGGCGTTCGGCGGCGGACGACGTGCTACTGGTGTATGGGCTAGCCAACGGTCGGGGGCACTCGCGGTTGGGGCTGTCGGTCTCCCGCAAGGTTGGCTCGGCCGTGAAACGCAATCGCTGGAAACGGCTGATTCGCGAGGCCTTTCGCACCCAGGCAGATCGCCTGCCCGACGGTTACGATTGGGTGGTGATTCCGCGGTCGCCGGTGGCCCCGGTGCTGCCCGCGGTAGCCGCTTCGCTGCGGAAGTTGACCGAGCGGATTGCCCGGCGTTTGGAGCGTGAGTCGTGATGAGAATGTGGACCAGCCTGGGGCGACTGCCTTCGCGCGTGCTCGTCTTTGCGGTGCGTTTCTATCAGGTGACGATCAGTCCCGTGATCGGAGCCCACTGTCGCTATCGCCCCACGTGCAGCTCCTACCTCATCGAGTCGGTGTGCAAGTACGGCGCCCTGCGGGGCACCTGGCGCGGCGCGCGACGGATCGCCCGCTGCCATCCCTGGGGCGGCTCGGGTTACGACCCGCCGTAAGGCCTTGAAGGTTACGGTCGGAGGGGCCGCGCGTCACTCATAAGATTCACCACTCGGTGCCGGCAGAACTTCGTAAGCTTCGTAATCGGCAGGGACGTCGCCGGCCTCACTGCTGACCGGGAATTCGAATGTAAGTATTTGGCAGTCCGGTAGCGCTTCTTGGAGCAGCTGAAGTTGTTCGTCCTCGACGAAGCCGTCGACAAGAGAGATGGACCGCAGCTGCTTCAGACGCGTCAACGGCCCGACGTCATCGAGACGAAGTCCGTGCAAAACCAATCGTTCCAGATTGTCGAGCTTGAGCAGCGGTTCGAGGTAGTCTCGCTCGCGGACGACAAAGGTCTCGCTTGTGATGAATCCATCTACCGTCAAGCGAGGCTCGTTAATGGAAATCACACGAAGCTGCGACATCCCCTCCAACGGCGACAAGCTCTTGGGCATCGGTCCGACGATATGCAGCTCTTCGAGATTCTCCAACCGCGACAGGAGTGTCAGGTCGAGTGGCTCGTCATCCTGGAATGTAATCGACCCGTCGCCCGCAGCAATCATATTCAGCCCCCAGAGGTAGACCTTCCTCACGTCCGGACCAAACCATTCGTCGAACCGCTCCTGGAAGCGTTCGGAGAGCGGCTTTGGAGGCGGGCTAAACTGCGGTGAAACGAAGTACAATTCCATCTCTTCATTGAGGAGACCGCCGATATTGCGAATCCATTCGACCGCCGGACGCTGACGCCGCCGCTGTTGGATCTCCCAAGCCAGCCAGGACAGAGGAAGCGAAATCAGCGTGATGGCGATCAACAGGGTCCGCAGGCGAAACTGACACCAGCGGCGACGAGGCTTCTCGGTATTCATCGCGAAACCGTGTAGTAATCGACTTAGCTGGCCGCAAGAACTGCCCGACAGTAGACTCAGTATGGGCGCGCTGGAGCGAAGAGGGCAACGTCGGCCGCATTTCGCGGAATCTGGGCATGAGCGAAAAGTTCTTTGTACCGCGGCGATTCGACCTGGCGACGCTGATCGCCTTGGTCGTCGGCTATGCGATCCTCTTTGGCGTCATCCGCGCAGTCACCGATTCGCCCTGGATCTTCGCAGGCGTCGTGGGATTGTTTACCTGCGTGGGCATCGCCCAGTCGTGGTTCTACGGCGGCAATCGACCGCGCGTGGCCTCGATGCACGTCGGGGTCTTCTACGCCATCGGCGTGGCGGTCGTGGCCACCTACCGCGACAACCCGGCCGGTTTCAGCACGCTCAGGGCCTCTGGGCGCTCAACGCCGGCGCGTTTCCGGCCGTGCTGTGGGGCATTCCGGCGGGAATCTTCGCCGGCATTTTGACCGAGCTGCACTTCACGTTGTTCGCCCGAATGCGGCGCCCTCGGCAGTCTGGACAGTCAAGTTGATAGACGTCAGCGTCTCCGGAGTGCCCGCGTTCAATCACCGTTCCATCATCAGCCGGCATTCGCCGCCGAAGATGCAAGAATCGAGACCGACAATCGCCACACCCAGAGCGGGACGTTTGGGGAGTCCGGACGTAGCGTTCCCCTCGGGCAAACTCCTCGCGAGGGAGCTGGGGCAAGGGTGCCTCGAAGTTCCGACATGCGAATAAGAAAGAGCTTCGACGTCACGACCGCGCTGGCCATCGTCATGGGCTACGCGATGCTGTTTGGCGCGTTGAGAGCCTGTGGTCTTGGGGTCGTCTTCGGGGCGATCCTGATCGGGCTGTTCACGTGCGTCGGCATCGCGCAGGCCACGCTGTATCGCGGATATCGCGCACGCGAGGTCTCCATCGTCGTCGGCATTGTCTATACGGGATTCGTGTTGGCCCTGTCGGCAATCGGCGCGTACGGCTACGAAGCGTTCCATTGGCGATTCCTTGCCGACAACCTGCTCACTGCCATCGGTGCCGCCGTCTACTTTGGCACTCCCGTGGGGCTCTTTTTAGGCATCCTCATCGAAGCCTATTTCCAAATCGTCGCCAATCTGAGCCACTGGCTCAATCGACGCCTTGCCAAAAGGGAGGCGGACGACGTGGCTCAGGATACGCGCATGGACTAACGCGGCAACGCGGCGGCGGCAGCCGCTCCGCAACGGCAACGCCCGACCACGGTTCGCTCGGCGAGCTGCGGACCGCTTTGCCCCCTAGTCCTCGATCGTCAGCTTGATCTCGTCGCTGTTGGCCTTCAATTCGGGGGCGTACATCGCGCTGGCCCGGGTCGGCAGGGCGCTGAACTTGCCCGGAATCTCCGCCCGCATGCGATAGGCCAGACTGTGTTTGCCGCGGGCCAGGCGGCGGACGAAGAAGGCCACCCGGTTGTCGCGGAGTTCCATGTAGGCGCCCATGTCGTTGCCGCCATAGCCGCTGCGAACCTCGACCGGTTCGAAGCCGGCCGCCTTCATGTCCTCGAAGATCAAGTACTCGTAATCGTTCTTGCTTTCGATCACCAGCTCGATCTCGACCAGGTCGCCGCTCTTCAGCGTGCCCCGGTGAGAGACCGCCTCGCGCTCGTACTTCTCGACGCGCTGGTCGACCGCCTGGCCGCGCGACCCCTCGGCCTTGATCGTCTTGTCGACGCGGCGGAGCTTGTAGTAGTTCCGCTGCACTTTGATTTCCAAGCCCGCCTTCTCGATGAAGTCCTCGAGCGTGAAATTCGTCGTGTAGGCGTTGTAGTAGAGCGGTCCGGTTCCCTTCTTACGCAGCTCGATCGCCTGCGGGCCACTCTCCAATGCGTCGCCGGTCAGCACGAACTTGTTGTCGAAGGTGAACAGGTTGTGCGGCGTGATCTCGACGGTTTGCTGGTGTTCACCGTTGACCCACACCTCGACGGTCATCTCGGGACGATCCTCGCCACTGGCCCGCATGAAGTCGGCCAGGGCCTCGATGCAGATCGCCGTATCGCGGGTCGAGTTCCAGTAGGTGGCGTGCTTGCGATTGTTGATCAGGTATTTTGCCAGTCGCGAGGCCACGCGGCCCTTCGGATCGGTGCGCGAGAGCAGCTTCAGGTAATAGGCCTGGGCTTCAAACTCGCTGCCGTACCAGAACCACCAGTAGTTGTCCTGGGGCAGGTTGAGCCAGGCCGTCTGGTTCTCGTCGTCTTCGACCAGGAACTGCGAGATGTTTCGCAGCACCATGGTGAGCTTCTCGGCCTCCTGCTGCTTCTCCAAGGCAATACCGTACATCGCCAGGCTGTAGACGGCCAGCTTGCCGCGATCGCGATACAGGTAGTCGCGCATCTTCTCGCTCTTCTGCCCGGCATCGGCGAGCACCATGTAGACAAAGGCGTCGAGGTTGTCGGCGTGCCGCTTGTAGGGATGCGTCTCCGTCTTGGCGTTGTCGAGTCGCACGAGCTGCTCCACCTGGTAGGCCTTCAGCCACTCGACGCCGCGCTCCAACACACCTGGCACGATCGCTACGTCGTTGGCCTGAGCAATCTGCAGCCCGTGCACGACGTAGGCCGTGGTGTGGGGGTACGACCGCTCGCCGTAGCCGGAGAACCAACCCCAGCCGCCGTCGGAAAGCTGCATCTCGGTGAGCCGCGTGAGGCCGTCCTTGACCATCCGGGCGACCTCGTCGCGGTCGAACACAGGATTGTGCTCGAACCGCTGCCAGCGGCGGGCCCGCTCGCGATCGTCGCCGATTTCCTGGGCGTTCAGGTTGGTTCGCTTGTCCTTGATCGCCGCCAGGTCGAGATTCATGTCGAGCAGAATCTTCTGGGTAATGACCGTGGGCAGGAACCGATTGAGTGTCTGCTCGGTGCAGCCGTAGGGGTACGAGACGAGATACGGCAGGGCGTCGACCATCGCCCCGGCCAGCGTGGGCGAGTAACGAATCTCGAGTCGCGATTGCTCAGGGCGTCGCTGCTCGGGAATCTTGACGGTGAACTTGGCCGTTTCCTCCTCGGGTCGCAGGGCCCCGGCCAACGAATCCATCTTCAGCATGCCGTGGATATAGACCGGGAACTTCATCTCCATCGCGTCCGACTCTTCGTCGGTCAGGGCCTTCATGCGGACGAAGGCCTCGCCTTCGCCGCTCACGCGGACTCGCCAGTCGACACGCTTCTCTTCGCCGGCGCCGATTTCGACTTGCTGTGTCGCCTCGGACTGGGGCGCGAGATAATTCTCGTCGACCTCCAACGAGACGGTGACCGACTTCTTCTCGTCGAGATAGTTGTGGACGTTGGCCGAGAGCACCACTTCGTCGGTGTCGACGAAGAAGCGCGGTGCTTGCAGCCGCAAAATCAGGTTCTTGCGGGTCACCACCTCCGCCTCCGACGAGCCGACCCGGGTGCCGTGCCCCATGCTCCAGGCCTTGATCTTCCACGCCGAGAGGTTCTCGGGCATGTCGAACTCGACCTCGGCGATGCCGTTCTCGTCAGTCGACAGCGCAGCCGCCCAATAGGCGGTGTCGGCGAAGTTGGTTCGCACGGTGGGTTCGACAAGCGCGCCCAATTGCGGCAGTTGCACGGTCGTTCCGGTCTCACTTTCCGACGGGCCCGCATACCCAACGCCTTCACGGTCCGCCTCCTCGAACCTGTCTACTTCGATGTCCGCCGGGGCCGCCGCGGCCATTGGCATCGCCCGACCGGCTCGTCCGTTCAGAGCGGCGCCACCGAAACCTCCACCGCCAAAGCCCCCGCCTCCAAAGCCAGCTTTATCACGGCGCTCCCCACCCTCGGTCGCGATCTCGTCGGCCACCGTCTCGCCGAAGACGCCCAGGTTCTGCATGGCGACCTTGTTCTTGAGCACCAGATTGGCGAACAGGCGGCCCAGATTGGTTTCGCTGTGGGCGTGGTGGCGCCGGCGGAACTTCCAGAAGAACTCCTTGATCTCGGCCACGTTCGATCCGCCCGAGATGTACTCGAGCGCCTTGTCGTAGACGGCCAACACGGTCGACGCGTCGGCCAGCGGCTTGCCGTCGGGCCCCGTGAGCTTGAGCTTCACCTTGGCCTTCTCGCCCGGCTTGTATTCGTCGGCCGACGTCTCGATGGCGACGTCGAACACCCGTTTCTCGGGCGGCACGACAATCTCGCGGGTCGCGGTATGCAGTCGGCCGTCGGCGATGGTGAGCGCCTCGATGAAGAAGTTGGGCATGTCGCGCTGGACGACGGCGATTTCCTCCGCGACGCTCTTGCCCGACAGACGCAAAACGGTCGGCTTCAGGTAGGCCCCGCCCGCGGCGCGGGGAAAGAGCAGCACAGTGCCGCCCGTGCGATCGGTGTTGACCAGCAGGTTGACCGTCTCACCCGGCCTGTATTCGCGCTTGTCGGGCACGAGTTCCAGGTGATTGAAGCGGAAGGCCGACGAATCGAACCCCTCGCCGCGCACCACAAACACGTAGCCGCCCTCGATGGCGTGCCCGGCCTTGTCGGTTACCGTGTACGACAGTCGATACTGACCGGCACGACTCGCCTTGAGTTGTTGCGTTGCCCGCCCGGTGGCGTCGGGGTCGAGGTCCCACTCGCGCTCGACGGTTTCGACCGGCTGTCGATTCTTGTCGTAGCGGATCGAGAGCAGCTTGAGCTTGCCACTGCCCGCGACCGGCTCTTGATCGAGCGTCTGGGCCTGGAAACTGGCGGTGACCGTGTCGCCCACGCGATAGTGCCCCCGGTCGACCCAGGAAAAGACCTTGAACGGCTTGCGGGCCACCAGCACGCGACCGGTACCGACAATCGTGCGGCGCGATTGGTCGACGACCTCGGCGGTAATCGTGTACTCGTGGTCCTGGTTGCCGTGAATCTCCTTGGCCACGGCGGTGTCGATCTCGATCTCGACCTTGCCTTCGGCACCGATCTCCATTTCCCGCTCGGCGATCAGCTCGGGCTGCTGCATCGGCATCGGCCACCACCAGGGCGACGGCGCCACACAACCCCACTCGGACCAACCGGGATACCAGGTGTAGTTCGAGGCGAACCACCAATAGCCGCGTCCGTAGAGCCAATCCCAGCGGCCGATGGGGAACCAGGTGCTCGTATAGCTCTTGCGAAGAATCTTGTACTTGACCTTCGCCTCGGTCACGGGCGAGCCAAAGTAATAGCGGGCATTGAGCGTGGCCGTGATCTTCTCGCCCAGCATGACCGGCTCGCTGGGGGCATCGACGGTCACTTCGAACTCGGGCTTCTTGTACTCTTCCACGCGAAAGTTGCCGCTGCCCACGTGGGTGCCGTCCTTGGCGCCCACACGCACGATGTACTGATACGCCCCAAGCGTGGCGTCGGCCGGCAGCGGCAGCTCGCCCGCGATGCCGCCGAACTTGTCGGCGGTGTACTTTTCGTGCTGAATCGTCTCGCGCTTGGGATTGAAGAACTCGACGTAGAATTCCTTGTCCGCGTAGCTCGACTCGGCGGGCTGATCGAACCGCGGGCGGCGGATCCAGCACTTGAACTTCACCGTCTGGTCGGGCCGATAGACGGGTCGGTCGGTGATCGCAAACGTCTTGGTCTGGTGATAGACCGGATCGGTGTAGCGCGGATGCCAGACACCGCTGAAGCCGAGATAGGCCAACCGTTGCGGCTGTCCATCGGGCCGCTTGGTGCGGGCAATGGCGATCCATTGAAAGTTGCTCGGCTGTCGTTTGCCGTCCAGAATGATCTGGCCGTCGCCGTCCGTCTTCTCGGCGAAATTCTTGGTGTGCACAGTGTATTGCCGCGCGCGGCCGCGGGCCCGACCGCCTTTAGGGCGATTGCCCAGGTACTCTTGCCGGTAGCCGAAGAACTCGACGTTGACGCCATCGAGCGGCGTGCCGCTGACCGCATCGGCGACGAAATAGAACGTTGCCCCGTCGAGTGGTTTCTTCACGATCGCCGTGTCCGAGAGCCAGACCACGATCTTGCTGGTGTTGCCACCGTCCATCTTGGCGGTCACCAGGTAGGCGCCCGCTTTTTGCAGCGGAGTGGTCACGGTGACCCGTTTGTCGAAGTGCGCCTCGCGGGGTTCGACATCGAGCTCCCAGCTGGCGGTCTTCTCGCCCAGGTACTTCCGCTCGTTCTGGTGCACCAGACGATAGCCGATGTTGCCGATGTTGATCTTGTTCCATTCGATCTGGGCCGGGTTCGACTCGAGATATTCCTTCAGGTCGGAGAGCAAGAGTTCAACCTTGATCGGGTGCGCCTCGAAGCGCACCTTCTTGCCGTTGCGGAACCGATAATCGACCGTGGCCCCGCTGCCGGCCGGCTGATTCATGACCGGTTCGAAGCGTCCCCAGTTGTCGACGATCTGAGACAGCTGGCGTTGGGCCGACGCGCCCCCGTTGTTCTTGATCAAGGCCCGCAGGACCTCCGCGGCACGCGGATATTGCCGGCGGTTCTGAAAGATCTGGGCCAGCTGCGACTGGGCCTCGCGCACGAACGACCAGTTTCCGCGACCAGCAGCGTCGCCGCGCGCGATCTGCTCGAAGAGCTTGATGAAGTTATGCTCGTCGGGCAGCTCAAAGCGTTTGATCCCCGTGGCCAGACGGGCGATTGTCTCGTTTTCGCCGAGAGTGTGCAGCGCGTAGGTGCCGCTTTCGTCGTTCGTGGTGTCGTCGTCGAGCAATCCCCCGGCGAAAAAACGGCCGAAGTAAGCCATCGTCTGCACGCCGAACTGCTGCATGAGAAACTGTGCGCGGGTGAATCGCACGCGATTCAGCTGCGACGGATCCGACTCGGCCGCCTGGTCGAGCGCCCAGCGCCATCGCTCGCCGTCGGTCTTCGCCTCGGCAAAGGTGCGAACCGTATCGTGATAGATCGGCGTTCCTTCCGCGTCGACCGGCGCCCCACTCGCCCCGCGGCCAAAGTTCCATGACTCTTCGTAGTCGGGTAGTTCGTCGATGTTCGTCAGGTACTGCAGCCGCCACGCTCCGCCGCCTCCGCGGGAATGGAGCAAATCGTTGGCCAGCTGAAAGTAGAAATTAAAACGTTCGCCGGGCGTGGCGTCCTCACCCATCGCCTCGCTTGCCTGAACCATCAACTGAAGCGAGCGAACACGATCGCGCTCGAGGGCGAAAACCTGTCGCCCGCCTCCCCGATGGCGACCGCGGCGAAACTCGCCGGCGATCATGAAGCCGTCGTGTTGAATCGACATGTAATTGCGGGCAGCGGCGAACAGCAGTCGCCAATTGTCCGCATGACGGGCGATCACCGCCTCGCGATAGGCATCGATCTCGTGGACTCGGTTGAGGCGCACCAGACAGTAGGTGGCTTGCTGAAGATCCTGCCCGACGGTCTTGGGATCGGCATCGGCGGCGAGCGTGATTTGGCGATAGAGCTCGTAGGCTTCGGCGAAGTTGTTCTCTTGATAGAGCTGAGCCGCCCGCTTTCGCAAGTCGCCCGGTTCCGCATCGGCCGAGAGCAGTGGGGTCCCGCTGAGCGTGAGCAGGAGAGGAAAGCCGAGCAGGCAAGCGGTCCGCCGATAGCTGGTGAACATCATGGGTTCCTTGTTCCTGTAGTTCCGTTCCGAAGCTCGTCTTGCCCTTCGATCCCCGTGCTCATCTCGTTCCCTGGCCCAAGGACGGTGGTCCCCCCCCCCAACAATTCGCCAGCATGGAGCCCCAGGCCTCAGACCTGAGACGCGCCGGCGGGCTGATTCGTTCCCGAGATTTTCCACAGCATACCTGGAACCGGCGATTCGGCGTGCCTAACCCGGAAACGGGGCATTCTAGCGGCACTTCGTATTGAACGTGGCAATTTCTTCCCCGCTCCGCGCTGTCGCCGCTGGCGACCCCAGACCTTCGTTGGCCGAACTGGTTGATCGAGGCAAGAGTCTTCGGATTTCCCCCTCGTGTGGCGAAAAAACTCCGGCCGAGACACGGCCTGACAGGCGGCAACGGAGCGCGTTTCCTCGGGAATCTCCCCTCCAGGCGGAGCGGCACCGCCGGTACATGATTGCAGGGCCGCGTGCGTGTGGGGGTCGGGCTTGCCCGAGGTCCTTTTTCAGCGGGGCGGCTTTTTGTGGTTCAGTGGGGCTGCTTTTTGTGGCGCGCGGGGGTCCCCTTGGAAGAATTCCTGATCCTCGCCTGGACAACCTAACGATACATATGTATACTATCCGGCAATGTCGGGCACGGCCCCGAAGGGCGCCGAAATCACCGCCCCGAAGGGAGCCGAAATCCCGCTCCGAAGGGGCCCGAAAAAAGAGTCCCGAAGGACGCCGAAATCACGATCCCAAAAGGACCTGAAAAAAAGAGCCCCAACGGGACAGGAAATCAGACGGAAGCCTGGTCAAACTTAGAGACCCACAACGATGAGCACCGATCCGCCGCCGACCGAACCGGTCCGGCCCGAAATCTTGCGGCAGTTGGCCGAGGTGCTTCGTCGGGCGGAACGGACCGCGGGCGTGGCGGGTGGGGGTGTCGATACGCCTCATTCGTCGCTGGTGACCAGTGGCGTGCCGGCGGTCGATCGCCTGTTGCCATCTGGCGGATTTGTGCGGGGCACGCTGGTCGAGTGGCTTGCTCCGCCCAATGTATGCGGACCAGGAGCCGCCGGCGGAGCGGGAGCACTAGCCCTGTCGGCCGCCCGTGAGGCCGCCCTCGCTGGCGGCGCGGTTGTGGTGGTCGAGCGAGCCGACGGCGACGCGCTCCGTTTTCATCCTCCGGCGGCCGCCGCCTGGGGAGTCGATCTGGCACGATTGCTGATCGTCCGTCCCACCAGCGACGCCGACGAAATCTGGGCTCTCGATCAGGTCGCACGTTGCCGGGGTGTGGCGGCCTGGTTGTGGTGGGGCGGCGGGCTCGAGGGGCGTGACTTTCGCCGTTTGCAGTTGGCCACCGAACAGAGCGGATCGCTGGGACTATTGGTGCGGCCGTGCGCCCTGCAAAGCCAACCCTCCTGGGCCACGTTGCGAATGGTCGTTGAGCCGCTGCCCGCTGCCCACACCGCCGGTGCCAATGACGAGCCCCGCCAAACGGTGCAGCGGTTGCGCGTCCGATTGTTGCGAGTCCGTGGGGGAGCCGACGCGGCGACCGTAGATTTGGAGATCGACGATGCGACGTACACGATCGCGGCCGCGAAGCGTGGCGATTTGGCTGCCTCGCTGGCCGATTCAGCGTCTCTTGCGCGACGAGCCGGAGCTTAGCGGCCGCGCGGTGGTGCTTTACGAATCGTTCCGCGGCGGACGGCGCGTTTGCGCCGTTTCGCAGCGGGCCGCGCAGCGAGGCGTGCATATCGACATGCCGGTCGCCGAAGCGACTTCGCTCGTCGAGCGGCACGAACGGCACGTGGCCGCTCACGACGCGGCGGCCGATCGGGCGATGCTGGAACAACTGGCCGGCTGGTGCCAAAGGTTCAGTCCCCTCGTGGCTCTTGATATTGCTGAAGAAAAAGGGGCTCGTGAAACAGCCGCCAGCGGGCCACAGGGTCTGCTCTTGGACGTCACGGGTTTGCCGTCGCTCTTCGGCGGCGAAGGCGCCTTCGCCCGTCAGATCGTCCGCGACTTTTCTCGCGAAGGTTGGTATGTCCGTGTGGCCTTGGCCGATACGGCCGGAACCGCCTGGGCGATGGCTCATTATGGCGGAGGTCGCACGGCGGTAGGTCGCACTGTGGCAGATCGTCGTTCTCACCGCGGCTCGAAGCTGCCGCGCGAGGTGCCGCAGATCGTTCCTGCCGGCCAGAGCCTGGCGGCATTGGCTCCTTTGCCCGTCGCGGCCCTGCGCCTGAGTGAGGCAACCGTTACGCGGTTGGCCAGCTTGGGGCTGATCACAATCGGCCAGGTGGCCGAGCTTCCACGGGCGGCTTTGGCCAGCCGTTTTGACGAGGAACTACTGCGGCGTTTGGACGAGGCGCTCGGCAGCCGCGAAGAAGCCACGCCGGCCGAACACGCGGCCGAGCCTCTGATGGCGGCCTGTCGTTTCCCCACCCCGACCGATCGTCGTGAGGTGCTCGAATTTGCCTGGCAAGATCTGATTGACCAGCTTTGCCGTCAGCTCGTCCAACGCGGTGAAGGAGCGCTGCGTTTGGAGTGCTCCCTGGAATTGGAGGCCGGAGAGCCCCTCTTGATTTCGCTGAGCACCTATCGCCCCGTGGCCGATGCACGTCACCTGAAAGACCTGCTTCGCCTGCGATGGGAGTGTCAGCCGCTCGACCAGGCGGCGTGGCGAATCGAAGTCAGCGTGCCGCTGACGGCCCCCTTGGAACGCCGTCAGCAAACCCTCTTCGACGCCACCACCACGCATCCAAGCGGGTCAGGCGGCGAGTTCACTGGTCAAACGACACAGCGGGCCGTGGCCACATTGATCGATCGGCTCAGCAGTCGTCTGGGACGCGAGGCCGTTCTTTCTGCACGACTCACCGGCGACGCCGTACCCGAGTATGCCTCCCTGACGCGACCGCTGAGCGGACAGCGACCACTTCGCACCACCGCCCGGCACCGCTCGTCGCGGCAGCCGCAACAGCCCGCCAAGCGACCCGCCGGAGCGCGACCGTTGTGGCTCGTGCCCCGACCGCTGCGTGTGCCGGTCGTGGCGACGGTCGTCGTTGCCGAACATGAACGCGAGGGAACGCCGATTCGCTTTCGACTCCGTGGAACCGATCACGTCGTGGCCCGCTGCTGGGGACCGGAGCGCATCGAAACCGGATGGTGGCGCGGCGCCGCGGTGCGACGCGACTACTACCGTGTCGAAACGACGACCGGTTTGCGATTTTGGTTGTTTCGTTGTCTGCGGCAACAGGCCTGGTTCCTGCACGGCATGTTCGAGTAAGAGCACCGAATCGTGGCCTACGCCGAGTTGCACTGCAAAACGAACTTCTCCTTTCTCGAGGGGGCTTCGCATCCACATGAGCTGGTCGAGCGGGCCGCGGAGCTCGAATACCGTGCGCTGGCGATCACCGATCGCAACAGCCTGGCGGGGGTCGTCCGCGCGCACGCGGCGGCCAAACCGCTGGGGCTGAAGCTGCTGATCGGCGCCGAGATCACGCCCGACGATGCGCCGCCGGTGGTGCTACTGGCAACCGACCGGGCCGGCTATGGCCGCTTGGCTCGCTTGATTACCCGCGGTCGCCGGCGATGTGAGAAGGGAGCATGCCAACTGACGCTCGACGATCTGGCGGACTTTCACGAAGGCCTCATCGCGGCGGTCGTTTCCGACCAACTGTCTGCCTCTTCCCCATCCAAAGAATCGTCGCTTCGCGCACTGGCCACCTATCGCGAGATATTTCCGCGGAGCTGCTACCTGCTGGCCGAGGTGCATTATGGCAGTGACGACGAACGTCGCCTGGCCGAGCTCGATACTCTGGCACGCGGCAGTCGACTGCCGCTGGTCGCCGCCGGAGGGGTTCACTTTCACCGTCGCGAGCGACGCACCCTTTGCGACATCCTGACCGCCACGCGATGGGGCCAAACGGTCGACGAAGCCCGCGACGTGCTGTTGCCGAATCGCGAGCGCTACCTGAAATCGGCGGCCGAGATGCGAGCCCGCTTCACTCGTTATCCGGCCGCCCTACGGCGGACACTCGAAATCGCCCAGCGGTGTACCTTTTCGCTCGACGAGCTGCGCTACGAGTATCCCGAGGAACTCGTCCCGGCCGGCATCGAGGCGATCGACTACCTGACCGAACTCACCTGGCAGGGAGCTTGTCGGCGTTATCCCGACGGGCTGCCCGACAAGGTCGCCGGCCTGCTGCGACACGAGCTCGCGCTGATTCGCGAGTTGAAGTACGAGGCCTACTTTCTCACCGTCTGGGACCTGGTTCGTTTTGCGCGGCGCCGGGGCATCTTGTGCCAGGGACGCGGCTCGGCCGCCAATTCGGCCGTTTGCTATTGCCTGGGAATCACGTCGGTCGATCCCGGACAAATGGACTTGCTGTTCGAGCGATTCGTCAGTCGCGAGCGCAACGAAGCGCCTGACATCGACGTCGATTTCGAACACGAGCGCCGCGAGGAGGTCCTGCAGTACATCTATCAGAAGTACGGTCGCGAGCGAGTCGGCATGACCGCCGAGGTGATTACCTACCGCACGCGGTCGGCGATTCGCGATGTGGGCAAGGCCCTGGGCCTATCGCTCGATCGGGTCGACGCTTTGACCAAGAGCATCGAGGTACGAGGCGAGCCGCAATATGCCAAACGATTTGCCGAAGCGGGTCTCGACGTCGAATCGGAACTGGGGCGCCGCCTGATCTCGCTGGTGCAGGAACTTTGCGGCTTTCCGCGGCACCTCTCTCAGCACGTCGGCGGCATGGTCATGACCGAAGGCCCGCTTTGCGAGCTGGTGCCGATTGAAAATGCGGCCATGGCCGACCGCACGGTCATTCAGTGGAACAAAGATGACTTGGACGAGCTGGGCATCCTCAAGGTCGACTGCCTCTCGCTGGGCATGCTCACCGCGATTCGCAAAGCCCTCGATCTGGTCGAGCGACATCGCCTTCACCAGGGACCAGGCGGACCCCGGCTCACCCTGGCCAGCGTGCCCCCGGAGGATCCACGGGTTTACGAGATGATCTGCCGGGCCGATACGATCGGCGTCTTTCAGATCGAGAGCCGAGCCCAGATGAGCATGCTACCGAGACTGCGACCGCGTTGTTATTACGACCTGGTGATCGAGGTGGCCATCGTGCGACCGGGACCGATTCAGGGCAACATGGTCCATCCCTTTTTGCGGCGCCGCATGGGCCAGGAAGCGGTTACTTATCCCAACGACGCGATTCGCCAGGTGCTCGACAAGACGCTCGGCGTGCCGATCTTTCAGGAACAGGCGATGCGTCTGGCGGTCGTGGCCGCGGGCTTTACCCCGGGCGAGGCCGACGAGCTGCGCCGCGCGATGGCCGCCTGGCGGCGGCGCGGATCGATCGAACCGTTCCGCCTGAAGCTGCTCGCGGGCATGAAGGCGAACGGGCTTTCCGCCGAGTTTGCCGAAAACGTCTTTCGCCAGATTCGCGGCTTTGGCGAGTATGGGTTTCCCGAGTCGCACGCGGCGAGCTTTGCCCTGTTGGTTTACGTCTCGGCCTGGCTGAAATGCCATCACCCGGCGGTGTTTGCCGCGGCGGTGATCAACAGCCAGCCGATGGGCTTCTATGCCCCCGCCCAACTGGTGCGCGACGCTCGTGAACATGGCGTCGAGGTTCGCGGCGTCGACGCGAATTACAGCCGTTGGGATTGCACATTGGAAAGCCAGGCGACCGGCACGTCCCCCGCTCTGCGGCTCGGCTTTCGCATGCTCGCTGGCATGCGAAAGGTCGATGCCGAGACGATCGAGCGCGAGCGAGCCCGCGAGCCTTATCGATCGATTGAAGATTTCACGGTGCGCACTGGCTTGCCGCGAACCGTGATTGTCCGCCTGAGCGATGCGGACGCCTTCGGTTCGCTGCGCCTCGACCGTCGCGGGGCCCTCTGGAACGCCCTGGCCCAGGAGCGCGCCCCCCAGCCGATGCCATTGTTCGACGATTTGCCGGGCGAGGACGATCACCAAGAGGCGCTGCCGCGACTCGACGCCGAGGCCGAAGTACACGCCGACTATCGAGCGACCGGCCTGTCCTTGCGGGCCCATCCGATTTCGTTTTATCGCGATCAACTCCGGGTGCTGCGGGTCGCAACGAGTCGCGAGCTGGCCACTCGCCCATCCGGGCGACCGGTCCGCGTGGCGGGCCTGGTATTGCTACGACAACGCCCGAGTACGGCCAAGGGGATCACCTTCGTGACGCTCGAGGACGAAACGGGCACAGCCAATCTGGTCATCCGGCCGCCGATCTGGGAGCGTTACTATCGCGTGGCGAAAACGTCGGCCGCGATGATCGCCCACGGCAAGCTGGAACGCAAACACGGCGTGATTCACGTCGTGGTCAACAAGCTGGAAGACTTGCAGGGGCGAATTCGCGAGATGAGCTCACGCTCGCGTGACTTCCGCTAGCCCCTAGAACGATTCTCATTTCCCTGTAGCGTCTCGGCTGGCTACGACCGCGCTTGACGTTGTCGACCTGCATCGACGAATCTTCTGGATTCGCCTGCATCGGTCTCCTCGTCAAACTTGTCTCGCGGGCGCCGAAGACACCACATCGATCCGAGAAACGCTCGAGAACGTGCGTCGCCATCGAGCGCACCATTAACGGAATCACTCTGGCAAGACGACGCGAAAGCCGGTCCAGGGTCGAAACCGTCCCGTGTTGAGCGGCACATCTCGCGGTCCCGCCTTGCGACCGCTGAACAGGGCCCTCGCGGCACTGCGACAGAAGGCGGCGATGTTGTCGCATCCTCCCCCGCGCAGAATCCGCATCCCGCTACTCCTCGGACCGATCGGGTCGACCGCCACCTTGTTGTTGTCGGCAAACTCGGCGTAGTAGCCATCGCGGTGGTAATCGCGAACCCACTCGTAGACGTTGCCATGCATGTCGTAGAGCCCCCAAGCGTTGGGCTGGTAGGAACCGACCGGCCCGGGCCCCGTGTCCTCGGCACCCTTGGGCAGTCCGAAAGTCGCTTGAGACTGCTTCAGCACATCGCCGAAGGCATAGGCCGACGTCGTGCCGGCTCGACAGGCGTACTCCCACTCGGCCTCGGTCGGCAGACGATAGTTGCGACCTTCCCTGTTCTTTAGGGCGGCACAGAACTGCCGGGCATCCATCGTCGTTACGTTGTGCACCGGAAGGTTTTCGCCGATCTTCTCGCTGGGGTTCGCCGCCAAGGCACGCTCGAACTGTCCCTGCGTCACTTCGTGGGTCCCGATATAGAAGCCACGCGTCAGGCGGACCCGATGTTGTCGCTCGGAAACGGGTGTCAAGACGTTGTTGACAATGCGTATCTGGAAGACCTCACGTCCCGCTTCGGATTCGGGCGACCCCATGAGGAACTCGCCCGGCGGACAGTAGATCAGACGCATTTGCAGGGCGTTGATGATCAGCAATCGCTCGTCGATCAACGTCTGCTCGATCGCGGCTCGCTTTTCATCCGTGGCTTTCACGTAGGCGTCGATCAGGAAATGTCGACCCCGCGTATTGATGTCGACCTGATAGTCTTTCGCCTTGCCGCGAATCTTGCGACCCGCGAGTCGCCACGCCTTGCCAATCTCGACGAGATCGTCGAGACCGCGTCCCGCGCTTGACTCGAGTTCCGCGGCGGCGGCGATCTTGGCGTCGGAGCCGAGCCGCAGGTGGGGCAAGCCGGCCGCATGGTTGCCCTGAACGAAGTAGAGATAGAGCCCCAGCAGCAAGTTCGCGTTGGCGTCGTTGGCGTCCTCGGCGAGAGCCTTGCGCCATTGCGGCAGTTTCTGGGCGTAGGCCCTGGCGATTTCGATCTGGTGCCGCCGCTTCTCGATCTCGACCTGCACACTTCGCCGCCGGTGCTCGGTGCCCATCTCGTAGATCGCCTCGGAGAGATCGAGCGCGATTTGCAGCTCGTCTTGCTTGAACATCTTGTCGATCAGCAGCGCCGCCTGCTCCCAAAAATACTCGTACATGTCGGCCTGCGGCTTGATCCGCTTGCTCATGGCGATCACCATCTCCGCGCGCACCTTTGGCCCGTCGACCTGATAGTTTTCCTCAAGCAGCTTGACGGCCTTCTCCGCGCTGATGATGTCCGCCCGCTTCAGGGCCAGGGCGAGTACTTCTTGCAGGATGAAGTACTGGGTCGGCGCATCTCCCTGATAGAGTTCATACTCCGACAAGAGGACGCCGATGCGGAACTCCTCATCCTCTTTCAACGGAGGCGGGTCCTTCGCGTCGAGCTTCTGCTTGGCCTCGCGCAGCTGCTGCTTGGTCGCGATCGGGTGCCGAATCTTCGCTCCGCCATCGACCTCGGCCGTGGGCCGCTGCGGGGCACCGCCGATGTCAGGCAGGTCGCTGCCGCTGGGCGTCGATGGAGTGACTCCTGGCTGGGACACATCAACGTCGGCCACACCGTTCCCGCCGTCGCCATCGGACACGGGAAGATCCGGGAGCGAATCGTCGCCCCCCTCGATCTCGACCGTCGTCAAACTGCCGGACGTGCCGTCCGACGCGGTCGCGTCGTTCGGCCCGATCTCGACCGGCGGATCGCCGTCCGACGTATCGGTCTCGGGGCGGAGTTCCAGGGTGCCGACCGGTGAAATCTCCAAGCCGCCTCGCGTTTCCAGCGGGACGACCGCCAGCATGCGCGAACTCACGACGTCGGTCAGCAAGACCCCGACCAGCAGCATCACGAGGGTCGCGACTCCATAGACCGGTAGATGCCAGGATCGCGTGAGCGCGGGCTGCCGGCCGCGCCGCCGCACGCGGCGGCGCTCGGGCATGGGAAACTCGGTCACCGTGCCAAGATTTGCGGCATCTTGCTCTTCAATGTCGTCCGAGGCGGCGGCCTTCCGCAAACCGGCGTCGTATTTGGCCTTCGTCTCCGGTTGCAGCAGTTCGATGCGAGCGGAGGCGATGTGATTGAGAATCTGTTGCGAGAGATCGACGTGGGGGCCGATTGCGCACTCGCGGACATAGGTCATCCGCTGATTGGCGGCCGCCTCGATGACGTCCGCATCGGCCTCGAAATCGACCAATCCAAGCAGCCGATAGTGGTTCGGCGGCTGCTCGTCGGGCGGAATCCCGAGCCACTTATGGTAGGCGTCGAATTGTTCTGCCATGGTCAGTCCTCGTCCTGCGGCCCCGCCATCACGGGCCCGCTGTTCCGGTTGGCCGCGGCCCCATGCTGGCCCTCTCCCCCTGCCCGGGCAGGCAACCACCCTACCGCTGCCAGCGCACGTGATTATCGTGGGCTGGACTCCGCAAGGCAACGGGAACGAAGAAACGCCGGAAGTTCCGTGCCCCTGCGCCCTGCGTCGGCCTGCCAATTTGCTAGAATGAGAGTTTCCTGCGGAGAGAGGACAGGTCGATCACGAAATCTCGGAATCCCAGGACCAACGAAGGAAGCCGACAAAGGAAGCCAACAAAGGAAGAGAGAGTGGAGCGCGTGAGTCAGGCAAACGAACAACCGCCCATTGGAATTGATCTGGGCACGACCTATTCGGTCGTGGCGACCCTCGACGCACAAGGCCGACCGCTGACGATCCAGAACGCGGAAGGCGACACGACCACGCCGAGCGTGGTGCTCTTCGACCCCAGCGAGATCATCGTGGGTCGCGAGGCGGTCAAGCTGGCCGCCCACGAACCCGACGCGGTGGCGGCCTATGCCAAGCGCGACATCGGGGCCTCGCGATTCGGACGTGCCCTGCGCGGAACGCACTTGCCGCCGGAGGTCGTGCAGTCGTTCGTGCTCTCCAAGCTGCGCGCGGACGCGGAGCTGAAGGTCGGCCCGATTCGCGACGTGGTGATTACGGTCCCGGCCTACTTCAACGAGCCTCGTCGCAAGGCGACGCAGGACGCCGGACGTCTTGCCCATTTGAACGTGCTCGACATCATCAACGAGCCGACCGCAGCGGCGATCGCGCATGGAGTTGCCGAGGGCTTTCTGACCGGTGAAGGCGAAGCCAAATCTGCGGAAACGGTGCTCGTCTACGACCTCGGCGGCGGAACGTTCGACGTGACGCTAATGCGACTCGAAGGCCATGATTACACGGCGCTGGGCACTGCCGGTGATGTGTTTCTGGGCGGGCTCGATTGGGACCGTCGCATCATCGACTTCGTGGCCGAGCGGTTTGCCGAAGAACACGGCGGCATCGATCCGCGCGAGGACGAAGCGGCCCTGATTCGGCTCGCCAAAGAGGCCGAAGACGCCAAGAAGACACTCACCGCGCGCGAGGAAATCAAGATCACCTTCGAGCACGACGGCAAGCTGATTCGCACCCCCCTATCCCGCAAGCAGTTCGAGTTGATCACCAGCGACCTCGTCGAGCGAACCCGCTTCACCTGCCGACAGGTACTCCGCGAGGCCAATCTGGAGTGGAAGGACATTTCGCGGCTGCTGCTGGTCGGCGGATCGAGTCGCATGCCGATGGTGACCGCCATGCTGGCCAAGGAGAGCGGCCTCGACCCGGACCGCTCCCTAGCCGCCGACGAAGCGGTCGCCCACGGAGCCGCCATCTATGCGGGCTTTCTGACCTCGGGCCATGAGGACGCGGTGAAGGCGAGCGCCGTGGGCAGAATCACCAACGTCAGCTCGCACGACCTGGGTGTGATGGGGACGGAACCGGCCACGGGGCGACCACGACGGCGGATCATCATCCCGCGAAACACCCAGCTGCCGGCCAAGAAGGGAGGCCGATTCGCCACGCAAAAGGACAATCAGAAGAGTGTTGTCGTCACCGTGGTCGAGGGTGGTGATGACAGCGGCAAGAACTCGACGCCGATCGGCGTTTGCAAGGTGACCGACCTGCCGGCAAATCTGCCGGCCCATACGCCGGTCGATGTCGTCTTCAAGTACGAAGAGAACGGTCGCATCACGGTCCGCGCCCATCTGCCCAAGGCGGGCCGCGACGCATCGCTCGAGATCACCCGCGATTCGGGCCTTTCCGAAGAGGATCTGGAGAACTGGGCAGAACGGATTCGCGAGAATCGGCTGCTGCCCGAGCCGGGCGACGTCGCCGAAATCGCCGAGGAAGTCGACGAGGAAGAGCTGGCCGCGGTGTTCGATGACGCGGACGATGCCGAGGACGACGTCTTCGAAGCGGATGTCGTCGATGAAGACGAGGAAGAAGACATCTTTGAGGCGGTCGACGAGCCTACCGTCGAGGTGCCCAAAACCAAACGGCCAGGAAGCCGAACCAAACAGCGGCAGCCTGCCGAAGAGTCGGAAGCCGACGCCTTCGACTTTGCAGATGCGAACGAGCCGGAAGACGCGGAAGCTTCGTCCAATGCCTTTGGCTTTCTTGAAGATGAGTCGAACGACAAAGACGCGGGCAGCTTCGCGGGCTTCGACGATGCGGACGACGATCAGCAAATCGACCCCGGCGACGACTCGCAGCTCGGCGACTTTCTCAAAGGGTTGCCGTAGCGGCTGCCCCCGGAAGCGGGGCGAGGCGTCGTACCGTGTCCAGCAGCTCGGCGCAGTCGAGCGGACGAGCAAGATGGGCGTCGCAGCCGCCCACCAATTCGCTGGCACCGGCGGACTTGTCGACTGCCGGACCGATCGCCACGATCGGCATCTCGATGCCGGTCTGCCGCAATTCAAGCGCGACCCGCGCGGCATCCATCAGCGGGATCTGTTCGTCGAGCAACAACAGGTCGTACGGCCGATGATGCTCAATCGCGGACGCAATTTCTTCAACCGCCGCCACGCCATTCTCGACGAGCGTGACTTCCGTGTTCGGCTCTTCCTTGAGCGCACAGATTGCCGGTCCGCCCTGGTGACCGCCCTCGGCAAACAGCACGCGACGACCGCCGACCGGCTCACGGGCACGCCGGACACAGGCCGTGGTGGTCGGTTCCTGGCTGGGCAGCTCATCGTGCTCGAGCAACGGCACGCCGTCGAGCGAGCCCGTGGCCACAGTGAATCGGAAGGTGCTGCCCTCGGGTCCGGTGCGAAGCACTCGTACATCTCCCCCCAGCAGCTTCGCCAGGTGCCGGCTGATCGTCAGTCCCAGGCCGGCACTGTGTTCTCTGCCGCTGCCCGACTTCAGGCCGTGCGCGAAGGCATCAAAGAGGTGGTCGATTTCGTGGGCATCCAGACCGATGCCCGTGTCGCTGACGTCGAACGCCAGTAATGCCCGGGTCGGGTCGGGGTCCGTCAGGTGAATTCGCACCGTGACGCCACCCGTTTCGGTGTACTTGACCGCGTTGGTCAAGAGATTGAGCAGCACCTGACGGACACGTGTGGGATCTGTCTGAATCGTAAAGGGAATCGGCCCCGATTTCTCGACCGCCAGGGCGAGGTCTTTCTTGTCGGCTTGCTGCCGGACCATGGCCAGCACGTCTTCGACCAAACGCCCGGGATCGCTGGCGTCGCGATGGACGGCGATCTTGCCGGCTTCAATGCGGGATAGATCAAGCACGTCGTCGAGCATGGCCAACAGGTTTTCGCCGTTGCCGCGGATCACGTCGACGACGGAACCGACGCGTCCTTGGGCCAGGCCGTCGGCCAACAGATCGGTATAGCCCATGATCGCCGTCATCAGGCAGCGAATCTCGTGACTCATGTTGGCGAGGAACTCGCTCTTGTCTTCGCCGGCCTGCGCCGCGGACGTGGTCGCCCGCTGCAGTGCGTCGTTGGCATCCTTGAGCTGTTGCTGCACGGAAACGAGCTGGTCGTGCTCGCGGTGAAAGGCTTCCCTTTGCAGTTGCTCGGCCGTTACGTCGCGCAGGATGACCACCGCTTCGCCGCGCTGCTCGCAAAGTCGGTGAATTCGAATCTCCTGCATCATCGGCAGTCCGCCAAACTCCCCCTCGGCGGAAACGGGCAGCAAGTGGGGCACCAGCGGCGGTCGCAGCGTGGTCGGGCGGCCCGTGCGGATCACCGTCTCCAGCTGCGTCGTGATGTGCGAGGTGGCCAGGTGGGGGTAGCGGTCGATCAGGCTTACGCCGTCAACCTCGTCGGCCGAGATGCCCGTCCATTTCGCGAGCACTTCGTTCCAGCCGACAATTTCCCAATTGGGCCGCGCGACCAGAATCCCCAGCTGCAACGACGCGAACAGCTCGGGCGAGAAGTCGGCCTCGGCGAGAAAATCGGCAACGCGTTTCATAGTTCGGCTTGCGTTTCTTGAGTCGACGCGCACTAGCGGCGCGCCATCACTGCACGGGCAGATCGCGCAACGGCGTCCGGACCCCCCAGGGCCCATTAGTGAAATGTAGGTTGTTCCCCAAACGGTCCAAGCGACGACCGCCGGATTGCCCCCTTTTCAATTCCCCGTTCCGCCGTTCTTCCCACCGATCGGCACGACCGGCATGACCGGTACTCGTGCTCGCCGTCAGGCTCTGCCGAGCCTGGCCGACGATGCGAGAACGACCGGGCTGTCGTCGACGCCGTCGCGAACGGATGTGCGGGCTGTGCCGCATGGGAAAGGCGTCTGGCCGAAGAAGACTGCCATCCCCGCCGCAGTACGCCTGGGGCGACCATTGTTCGCGTCGGATTGCGGCTCTAGAATCGGGCTCGCCACGGCAGCCACCCGACGCCCAAGAGCCAATCTGCATGACGCAACCCGAAACGCACAGCGAGAATCAGCAGCTGGACGTGGTGGCGGTCGGCGCTCACCCGGACGACGTGGAAATCGCCTGCGGCGGGACCTTGGCCAGGCTGGTGTCGCAGGGCTACCGCGTCGGGATTATCGACCTGACCGACGGCGAGCCGACGCCCAAGTCGCCGGGTCCGGAGGTTCGTCTGGCGGAAGCGCAAGCCGCCGCCGCACGACTCGGCGTCCCGCTGCGTGTCACGCTCGACCTGCCCAATCGCCGACTGTTCGATTCCTTCGACGCACGGGTGGCCTTGGCCCGCGAATTCCGCAAATATCGTCCCCGCGTCGTCATCGGACTGGGAGACAAGACGCCGCTCGCCTCGCCCGACCATTGGCAGGCGATGCAAATCACCGACGCCGCCGTCTTCTATTCGAGACTCACCAAGTGGGATGAGCACTTCGCGAAATTGCCGGTGCACGCGATCGAGAAACAACTCTATTGCTCGCTGAACATCGTCGCCGGTGAGGAGCTTGCCGCTTCGAGCCAGGTCGTTGTCGATATTGGGGACCAACTCGAGGCCAAGATGGAGGCGATTCGCTGCTATCAAACGCAGTTTCCGCCGGAAAAGGAGTACGTGCTGGAGCGGGTTCGGGCAATTGCCCTTTATCACGGCACCCGTGCCGGGTTCGCCGCGGGCGAGGTCCTGATGAGCCCCCGGGCCTTCGGAACGGACGACCTGATGGGTTACCTCTTCCCGCAACCGTGACTGGACCACGCGCGGGCAACCACGCTTTCCCGCAACCGTGACCGGACCACGCGCGGGCAACCGCGCTCAAGTCGAGGCGCTACTCCGCAGGAACTCGACGGTGGCCTGAAGATCCTCGGCAATCTCCGCCGTCAAACAGAGCGACTCTCCCGTCACGGGATGCTGCAGCGTCAACTGCCGCGCGTGCAGCGCTTGCCGCTCGAGGATCGGTTTGGACGAGGGACTCGCGACCTCTCGGCCCGAAATTTCCGCCCGGGCGATGCGGGCACGTCCTCCATAGAGCCGGTCGCAGAGCACCGGATGACCGAGATGGCTCAGGTGGAGCCGTATTTGATGGGTGCGTCCTGTCTTCGGCAGGACTCGCACCGCTGCGAAGTTCTTGTATCGCTCGATCACTTCGTAGAACGTGTGCGCGTCGCGAGCGGTGTCGATGTCCCGGCGGATGGCCATCTTCTCGCGTTGGTAGGGATGCGGACCGATCGGTTCCCGGATCTCGCCACGGTCGCGATCGGGATTGCCGACCACCAGGGCAAAATACTCCTTGGTCACTTCTCGGCGTTCGAATTGGCCAGCCAGCTGGTGATGGGCCGAGTCGGTCTTGGCAACGACAATCACCCCGCTCGTATCACGATCCAGTCGGTGCACGATGCCTGGTCGGCTGGGACCGCCCACGGAACTTAGCTGTTGGAAGTGATGTGCCAGGGCCGACGCGAGCGTTCCCTGCCAGTGGCCCTTGGCAGGATGAACGACCATTCCGGCCGGCTTGTCGATCGCTGCCAGGTGCTCGTCCTCGTAGAGAATCTCCAGGGGAATCGGCTCGGGCTCGGGCCCTTCGCGCGGGGGCTCGACCAGTTCCGCCTCGATCTGGTCGCCTTCACGAAGACGATAGGCCGCCTTCACGCGCTTGCCGCCCACGGTGATGTGGCCCTGCTGGATCAGTCGCCGCAAGTAGACGCGGCTGTAGCGGGTCAACTGGTCGCTGAGGTAGGCGTCGAGTCGGGCACCGACGTCGGCTTCAGCGATCGTCCAAGCCCGTAATTCGCCGCTGGACGGTTCCTCGGACATGGTTCGAGTCCCAGCATGTGAGGGGCACGCAGGCCGGTCCGACTGCGTCAGGAACTCTGCGGAACGACCGCACCAAGGAGAGCCAAGACCCGTGTGGCGAATTTTCGCAACCCGACGAGTTGCACCCCATCAGGGTTGCGCGTCGTCGGACGGATCGTCGTCCGTCGGAGCGGCGTCGCTGGGATCCACCGGTTGCGCATCCCCTTGCGAGTCGGCGCCGCCGCTTTCGGGCTCATCGCCACTCGTTTCGCCTGGGGGCGCGTCGGTGGCCGGTTCCTGAGCCCCGTCCGAGGTATCGACGTCCTGGGTGGGGTCCGCCTCCAGCGGCCTTTGATCACCGAGCTTCTCCGTGTTGACGCGATCGAGCACGGAGCGTTGTGTCGCGGGGCCGCCGCCGAAGGGGTCGCTCAGACCAACTTCGCCGAGCTCTTCGTCGAGTCCCGACTGGTCGGAAAAACCAGTGGTGGGGTCGACCCGTGTCGGATCGATTTGCGGAGGCCTCAGGTCGAGCCGATCGAACTCGTCATAGAATTCTCGGGTCGACGGCCGCTTCAGAAAGGCCGCGTGCTGTGCCGCGAGCCTTGCGTAGGGGCCCTCGGTCGCCTCGTAGTCTTCAATCGCCGGGTTCAGCTGGTTTCGCCACTCATAGGTGCGACCCCGCCGATAGCGGGCGAGCTGCGACCAGAGCTGCGGTGCCGTCTCGTCCTCGATGACCTTCGAGTAATACTCGGCGGCGGTCTCCATCGCGTCATACGCCTCGGCACGCCTGCCCCGCAGCATCACCTCGCCCTGTTGCATATAGGTGTCGCCGACCGCCAGGGCAGCGAGCTGCCCCATACGCGTTCCCTCGTGCTCTTCCGCCAGGTCCTTCAATTCAGTGGCGGCGGTCTGAAACTCGAAGAACTTAGGAGGATTCTGCCGTAAAGCCGCCAGCGCATTGCTGCTGAGAGTGCTGATCTCCTGCTGCAGTGCGGCGGTCCCTTCGTTCTGTCGACCGGAACGAATCTGCAGGAACACCAACAAAAGCACGACCGCAATCGCTCCCGCAATGATCCACGACATGTAGGGACCCAGCGACTGTGAGGTCTTCATCAACCAGGCAGCCAAGGCGTTCGACTGCAGTTCGTGGCGGCGTTCCGTCTTCATAGGGCTTGGCCCGCGTCGGCGAGCTCAACATCGTGAATTTTGGCCGCACCGCAAAGTCAGCGGCGCGACGGAAACCAGCAATCTCGCCAGAGTATAGGGCCGCTCAGATTACAGGGTCAAGGTCGAGCCCGCGGCGGCACCCGAGCCCTATTGTCTTTTGGCGACGGGCAAAGTCTGCTGGGGGGCCATCGAGCCAGCGCGACAGGCAGCGACGCCTTCGCGAGCGACCAACGACACGGAGTCCGAATCGTGCCTGCCGAATTAAGTCCGACACAGCAAGACGCGGTGATGACCTCGACGGGCCCCCTGCTCGTCTTGGCGGGCGCCGGCAGCGGCAAGACGAGGGTCGTCACCTATCGCATCGCGGAATTGATCCGACGCGGCACGGCGCCCGAGCGCATCCTGGCCGTGACCTTCACGAACAAGGCAGCCAGCGAGATGCGAGAGCGGGCCGCCGCGCGACTGCGGCAGAAGGGCAAAGCGCGACCGGAAATTTCCACATTTCACTCCCTTTGTGTGCGGATTCTGCGTCGGCACATTCAGCAGCTCGGTTATCCCCAGCAATTCGCGATCTACGATCGTGGCGATCAGGACAGCCTGGCCCGCGGTGCCCTGCGCGAGATGAACGTTCCGGGCGAGTCGCTGCGGCCCGGTGAGCTGCTCTGGTTCATCGGGCAGTGGAAGACGCACGGCATTTCCCCCGCCGCGGCCGAAGGGTCCGTGGAGACCGACAAGGAGCACCTGGCGGCGTTGGCCTATCGTCGCTATCAGGCCGCGCTCAAGGCAGCCGGCGCCGTCGACTTCGACGATCTGCTGTTGCTGGTCGTCGAACTCTTCGAGAATCACGACAAGTCGCGCCGTGCCGAGGCGGCCCGCTTCGATCACGTCATGATCGACGAGTATCAGGACACCAACACCAGCCAATACCGGATCGTCAAAGCGCTGGCCGCGCCGCATCGCAACCTGTGTGTCGTGGGCGACGACGACCAGGCCATCTACGGGTGGCGAGGCGCCGAGGTGACCCACATTCTCCGCTTCAAGATCGATTGGCCCGAGGCGAAGATCGTACGCCTGGAGGAGAACTATCGCTCCACTCCGCAGATCCTCGAGATGGCCAATACGCTGATCACCCACAATCGCGAACGACACGACAAGGTGCTTCGCCCCGCACGGCGCAGTGGAGCGGCGGTTCGCGTGCTACAGATGCAGGACGAGGCGGACGAGGCCCGGCAGGTGGTCGCCGATATCCGCCGACGGCTCGAGGCGGGTCAGATCCGCCTCAGCGACGTGGCCATTCTCTTCCGCACCAACGAACAGCCGCGCACGTTTGAAATGGAGTTGCGCCGTGTCGAAATGCCCTACGTGTTGATCGGCGGGATGTCGTTCTACGACCGCAAAGAGGTGCGGGACCTCCTTGCTTATCTCAAGGTGTTCGTCAACCCTAACGACGAGACGTCGCTGCTGCGGATCATCAACACGCCGCCGCGGGGAATCGCGCAGCCGGCCGTCAAGGCACTCCTCGCCGCCGCCGTCTCGCGCGGAGATTCGCTGTGGGACGTCCTCGCCACGGCCGGTTCGGTCCAGGGCGTAACGCGTACTGCCGCCGAGGCCACCGCGAAGTTCCGCAAACTCGTCGAGCGGTACTCCGCCCGCTTTCGCCAACCGGATCGAGCTGCCGCGCTTCGCGATCTGCTGGCGGAACTGCGCTACCGTGAAGATCTCGACCGTGTCTACAAGGAAGCCGCCGATCGAGAATCGCGCTGGGCCGCCGTCGAGCAGGTCGTCAGCTCGCTGGGTGGCTATGAACAGGATCAAGCAGACATGAGCCTCAAGCGGTACCTCGACGACCTGGCACTCACCGGTCGGGAAGACGAGAACGACAAGGACGCCAAGCTGGCCCGCAATGCGGTGGCGCTCATGACCCTGCACAGCGCCAAGGGCCTCGAATTTCCCCACGTCTACCTGGTGGGACTCGAAGAGGGCCTCTTGCCGCACCATCGAGCCGTGACCGAAGGAGGCAAAGCGATCGACGAGGAACGCCGCCTCTGCTACGTCGGTGTTACCCGTGCCCGAGATCAGCTCACGCTCACGATGGCCCTCTCACGTCAAAAATGGGGCAAGAGTCGGCCGACCCAGCCGAGTCGATATCTCTACGAGATGACCGGCCAGGCGGATCACCCCAACGCCCAGGCGGCTCGTCAGGGGCAACCGACCCGCAGCGACCAAGGCTCATCGGCGCAGCGGGCGAGCAAGCCGAATTCGCCAAAGTCGCCGAAGTCGACGGGACGGGCGAAGGCCCCGCCCGCCAGCGCTTCCCCCGCCCGCCGCAAACGCACGTCGGTGCGTCGCAGCGAGTAATCCGGTGGCCTACGCGCCGCTGGAAATCGCCGCAGCCGCCATCGCTCAGAGTCGGCCGCCGCTCTGGGCAGTTCTCGCGGGCACGCGGTATGATGCACCGAAGCCGACCGGGACCCCTCCGGATCGCCGCGGGGCTGTGGCGGAACTGGCAGACGCGCGGGATTTAGGATCCCGTTCCTTCGGGAGTGCAGGTTCGATTCCTGTCAGCCCCATTCACACTTTTGGCGACCTGACCGGAGTGCCTCGCAGACGCGCCCAAAGGCCAAGCTGGCAAGGGCTCGGACCGGAAGAAGGCCGGGCGGGAATAGTTCGACACGCCGGGGACGAATATCTTGACTGACGAACTTTTCGACCTGAGCGGACGGGTGGCGATCGTGACGGGGGCCAGCCGCGGCCTGGGTCAGCAGTTTGCCCGAGCGCTGGCCCGCGCCGGTGCCGATCTTGCGATCACTTCACGCCACGCGGAGACGCTCGACGAGTTTCGCGAGGAACTGGAACGACTCGATCGTCGTGTGGTCGCCCTGGAACTCGATGTTCGACGGCAGGACAGCATCGCGCAGGCGGTGGCCGCAGCCCACCAGCAGCTCGGGCGGCTCGACATTCTCGTGAACAACGCCGGCTGCAACGTCCGCAAGCCCGCGCTGGAGGTGAGTTGGGACGAATGGAATCAGGTCGTCGACACGAATTTGCGCGGGCAGTTCTTCATGGCCCAGCAAGTCGCCCGGCACATGGTCCAGCAGGAATTCGGTCGCGTGATCAACATCGGTTCGGTCACCTCGGTGTTTGGCTACGCCGGCATGGGCCCCTACTGTGCGAGTC
Source organism: Planctomycetota bacterium (assembly GCA_003389215.1). GTDB lineage: Bacteria > Planctomycetota > Planctomycetia > Pirellulales > UBA7805 > MB-PLM-2. The sequence continues at coordinate 127,521 of QQVP01000121.1, forward strand.
GCGGAGGCATCAAGCAGCTGACGATGAGTCTGGCCGACGATTGGGGGCGTCATGGGATCACGGTGAACTGCCTGGCCCCGGGTTGGTTTCGCACGGCTCAAAGCCAGGTACTTTACGAAGACGAAACCTGGGTCGAATCGATTCTCGAGCGGACGCCTCTGGGGCGGACCGGCGAGGCGGGCGATCTCGACTCGACGGTCGTGTTCTTAGCCTCGCCGGCGAGTCGCTTCGTTACCGGACAGACGATCCTGGTCGACGGGGGATTCTCGACGGGCGCAACGCGGGCCCTGCCCGATTAGTGGGCGATGTCCCGAGATCCCGGGGCCTGCCTGGCGGCGAGGTGCATCGTCGAGCATCGATAATTGTGTTAGTTCGGACCGAACCGTAGAATAAGGATCATAGGGGAAGGGTCGGCCTGGGCCGGCCCTGGTAGCGACCGCCGAGTGCCGAATCGAGTGGTGGTTGTTCTGGATAGCTCCTCGGGCGAAGGCAGGCAACGATGGCCGTCAAATTTGACCCCTATCATAAGTGGCTCGGAATCCCCAAGGCGGAACAGCCGCCTACGCTCTACCGTCTGATCGGCGTGGACGACTTCGAGGACGATGAAGACGTCATCGAGTCGGCGGCAGATCGCGTCATGCTGTTCTTGCGGCAGCAGGCGACCGGCCCCACCGCGGCCGCCTCCGAACGGTTGATGTCGGAGATTTCCAAGGCCCGCCTGGTCCTGCTCGACGAGGAAAAGCGGGCCCGCTACGACGCGCAGCTGCGTGAAGAGGAACAGCCCGAGTCGGCAGGCATTGCCGACATCGCACCGGTGCCACGTCGTGCAGGTCGCATGAAGTCGACCGCACGCGGTGGCAAGTCGTCGGCCGCTCGCGGCAAACGGGGTGCTGGCAAGCGCAGCTCGGCCCGGAAACAGGACCAGCTCGGCCTCAGCAGCAGTCAAGTCGCGATGATCGTGGGCGGCGTCGTGGCGGTCGGCTTCCTGATCATGCTGTGCGTCACCATCCTGATGGTTCGCGGGGCGCAACAAGTCGCTGACGCTGCCGATCAGATTGGCCAGCGGGCCGAAGATCAGTTCGAAGTCGATGCCTTTGGAAATCGATTTCCGGTTTCTTCGGACACGCCGAAGCCGAAGTCGGCAGACGCCGAAGTTTCGCTCGACGACATCGCCTCGCGATTCGAACAGCCGACAGATCCCCCAGCAACCAAGGCCGCCAGCACGGCGTCGTCGACGCCAACGCCCGCCGATACAGGTTCCCCCCCGGGCGGCTCTAACGCTGCCGCAACGGAAGAACCGGCCGATCAGGCGGAAGCCGATTGGGGAGCCGGCGCCGAGGAAGTCGACGCCGCGCCCGCAGGGCAAGACTCCGGCCTCTCCGCCGCCGAATTCACGGCCGCCTTCGGAGTCTTTAAGGACCCCGGCGCCACGGAGAAACAACTCGTCGACGCGACCAGGCTGCTGCGAAGCAACCTGAGCCATTCCGCAATGCCCGCGGAGGTGCGCTCGAACGCCTGGGTCCTCGACGAAGCGACCAACGTCGTCAACCGGGTCTATCTGATCAACAGTTTGCTCCTGCCCTATATCGAAGCGTTGCAGGCGGAAATTACCAATCTCGACTTGCGGAACGAAGATCACCTTCGCCAGCTGCGTAGTCAGGGAAGTTTCGACTACCGCCAGATTTTCCCGGCGTCGGGGGCGCTCCTGCAGTATCCAGGACTCAACGAGGTCTTCTGGAAGAACCTGGCCCGCTACGAGCCGGAGGCGATTGCGCTGCTGCTGACCGGACGGCAGGCGACGCCCAACGATACCCCCGCCGGGCCCGAGCCGACCGACTACGCGGGCGATGGCGAAGCGGGGACCGACGCAGGATCCGACTTTGCGGCCGACGGTTCGGGCGCTGCCGGTGCGAGCGAACCGACAGAGGCCGGCCCGCCCGACCCCGGAATGACGTTTGCCGCCGGCGACGGTGAAGAGAAGGCTCGCGAGTTTCTTGCTGCGCTCAAGCTGACTGAGCAAAAGGGGTTCTTTGTGCTCGCCGGCGAGAAGCAATTGGCCGAAAAGGTGAAGTCGGCCAAGATCGCCAGCGGCAATTACGTGAAAGCCCATCGCCAGGTGAAGAACAACAACGAACTCCTGCCGACGCTCGACCGCGAAGAGGCGATCCTGCGGAGCAAGATCAACAAGCTGAACAAAGAGATTGCCGAAGCTCTGCCGTATGGTGGTGACCAGGCGAAAGAGGACGAGCGCAACAGGTTGCAAAAGGAGCTTGACGAGAAGATCAAGCCGATACGAGATCGATTCGAACAGGCGGAACGACAGAAACAAGACGCCTACGATGCCTGTGCCCGAGTGCTCGACGAGGCCGAAGAACAGTTCAACGCCTTGGGCGAACAATACGGTCGGCTGACCGAAGTGGAAGGGATCTTCGAGGCCCTGGAGGAAATCGGGGCCGAACTGGGACCGTCGAGGAGTATGAACAGCGACTACGAGCGGCTGGGCAAGATTCGCGTCGCCCTGGAACGAAAGGCACAGAGCTAGAGCGATTCTCATCTCCCTATAGCTTTTCGGCTTACTACGACCACGTTTGACGTCGTCGACCTGCATCGACGAATCTCTTGGATTCGCCTGCTTCGGTCTCCTTGTCAAACTTGTCTCGCCCACGCCGAAGACGCTAGATCGATCTGAGAAACGCTCTAGCGGCAACCGCGGCGCAGGGAGCGTCCGTCGGCGAGGAAGCAGGTTGAGTAGCGCCGTCGCAGAGCGCGGGCATAACGGACAAGGGCGCACGATGAGCGGCGATTTCGATCCTTATCACAAGTGGCTCGGCATTCCGCCG
>QQVP01000094.1 GCA_003389215.1 Planctomycetota bacterium
CCGTCCGACAGATCGCTGGGATACTTACCATCCGTTTCCATGCTGCGGCTCCTCCGTCCTTGGATCCGAAAACCAAAGGGGGAGCCGTAGCAGTTTTTCTCATTTCACGCTATTCGGGACACGTTCTCAGCGGTCCCGGTCCCTTCGCCGCGGAACTGGCAGCACATCCCGAACTTGCCACCGCGCTCGGTTCGCTGGACGAGTTCGACGGTCTCTACAAGGTCCTCGTCGCCGCCGTTTACGGGACGGTGATCGTGCTGAGCGCGATCTTCCAAGGCCTGACCGCCCTCTATTACTTCACGCGTCGCATGCACGTCGAGGCGTACGTCGAAGAGCCGGCCTGGCTCGGAGAGTTTTCTTTAGCCCTCAGACGCCTAGCTGTGACGCACCCGCACACTTTGCGACGGATGACGCGCTTAACCCTATGCCAAAACGGTATAGCGCCTGGGATCGGCCAAAAGGATTCAGAAGAAATCTGGGTGAAATGCTTGACGACGGCATCTGACTTGGTAGGCTGGGGGTCCGATCGAGGGGCTGCTCTCCGGAGTGGGCCAACAGAAACAAGGAATTGCTACTGCGTCCCCAACAACCGACTTGTGAATAGAAGAACTGCGTGGAATCTTTGTCTATGGCCTGGGCGTTAGCCGGCCGTATCGATGGAAAGGGTCTCCGCAGTTTTTTTGTTGCCACTCACGGCGAATGGTTGCCGGCGCGTGGACGGGATCGCGCGCCGCATTGGGTGGCGTCGGTCCGGTATTTGCAATCGATCAAGGTAGAGCCAGCGGACAACTAGAGACAACCCGGCCCGTGACCCGAAAAGCCGCCTGAGATTTCTCCTTAGCTGACAGCGCCACTGTCGTGGCATAGCAGCTTCGTGGGGAGGTTTGAGGCGGCTTTTCTTGCGCGCGTTGCTCTACGGCAGATCGCCAATCGTTCCCATTTCGATAAGAGGAAAACACGAATGCTGCGCTTTACGGGTTACCTGGCGTTGGTTTTGATCGCGGTCCGCGCCGAGGCGGTCACATTGAACTACGACTTTGATTCGGGGCCTGGTCCCGGCCTCACGATATTCGACGGGGGCAGCGTCAGTCCCCATACAGCGTACCTCGGTCCCGCGACTGGCTTGTGGACGATTGACACGGATGGCCCGGATTTGCGTATCTCGAAATCTGCGGACGCGGGCACGATTTTTCCGAACGACTACATTGGTGCGGGAGTCTTTTCGCAATTCCAATTGGATGGCGACTTCACAGTCACAGTGGACTTCACCTTGCATAACTTCCCTGCTGGTACTGGCGTTCAGCTAAACGAGTCGTTTTTAAATCTTAGGTCCGATGGCGGTCACGCTTTTGATGTACTTCGGTTTCGCGTCGGCAGCGGCAACAAGATCGAAGTTTTTGCGGAACCGGTCGGTGGTCCACTAGGCGTGCAAAACTCGACCCTGACCAGCGGACGATATCGCATAACTCGTGCGGGCTCGACAATGACGGGTTTTTTCGCCCCGTCAGGTAGCTCTTCATTTACGACAATCGCCAGTCAATCCGGCTACTTTGACCCAATGAGAGTTCAGCTTTTCGCCGCACAAGGACCCAACGCCGGTGGATCGACCCGTCCATTTACCGCACTTGACATCAGCTTCGACAATTTGGTCATCGAGGCCGATTCCATCGTCCAGCCGGTCCCGGAGCCGAACTCGCTCATCCTCGCCGGGTTTGTCCTGCTGCTCTTGCTTGGCTACGCATGGTGCAGCAGGCGTGGCGTTCTCATTAAAGCGGCGTGTTCTTTTGTCGTCTTCGTAAGTGCGTCGAGCACCTCAGACGCCGCATGGATCTCTGACTGGTTTTCTTTCAACGGACACCAGTATCGCTTGACCGAAGTGCTTGACTGGGAAACTGCGCAGACGCTGGCGGAGTCGGTAAACGGGAATCTCGTAGCCATCAATGACGCCGCCGAAGACGCATGGGTCTTCGATACGTTTTCGCCACTCGCGCCAGACGGTTCGATCATCCCGGCAATTTCCCCACTGCCATACCGAGCGTACTGGATTGGCGGCATCCAGCTTTCTGATAGCGTTGAACCCGACCAAGGATGGAGTTGGGTAAACGGTGAGCCGTTCGTTTATCAAAACTGGAGTGCTGGTGAGCCAAATGATAGCGGTGGTTTCTTGGGAAACGAGAACCGCATATCGGTGAATGAACTTGGACTGTGGAATGATCTTCCTGTGGCCTCGGCCATTCAAATGGCTGCGGTCGTCGAGAAGCCGATCCCCGAGCCCTCATCTTACACCCTCTCCGCGATCGGTCTGCTTGCGCTTGTGTTCTACAAATTGCGATGGAGGAGCAAGACATGAAACACTTGCTTGCCGTGCTCTTTGCTGTCGTCTCAATGCTGAACGTCTGCGATGGTGTTCATGCCGGAGTCCTGTATTGGAGCGAGCTAGGACCAGCAAAAACCGTGAGCCGATCCCATCTCGACGGAACCAACATTCAAACACTTGCCCTGGGCGGCGAGACCACGCGTGACATCGTGTTGGACCTGACGGCTGACAAGCTCTACGGCACGAGCCTGCTGGACGTCATTGGACGCTCAAATCTTGACGGAACGGGACTGGAGAGCGTCGTCAGCGGCGTTGGAATTGCCGAATGGGGCCTCGACCTCGATTTAGGTAATGGCTTCGTTTACTGGACCGACCGCGATGCTGACGCGATCTTCCGTGCCGAGCTGGATGGCTCTAACCCGACGCAAATCCTCACGACAGGCCAGCCGCGCGGCATTCGTGTAGACCCAGTGGGTGGCAAAATCTACTGGGCCGATTCTGGTGACGGAGGTGCCCAAGCTGTGTTACGTGCCAACCTCGACGGGACCGGCAAGGAGATTTTGGCCGTTGGATTTCGTCCGCGATTCCTGGATCTTGATTTAACCAACAATCACGTGTATTGGACCGACTCCTCCGCCGGTGTGATTGAGCGAGCCAATCTTGACGGCTCTGGCCGACAGACCTTGTTGAGCGGTCTTTCCGGTCCGTTAGGTATCGCACTCGACGCCGCCGGCAATGCTATGTATTGGACAGATTCACCAGATGGACTGGTCCAACGTGCGGCCTTGGACGGTTCGGGTGTGCAAACCATTCTTTCCGGCCTGACGTCTCCTTCTGCCATTGCGCTGGACTTGCGTGCTGGGTCTACGTTGGTTCCTGAGCCAAGTACGCTCGCCCTCGCAGGTATCGGCCTGCTCGCCTTCGGCATCTTCGGCCGGCGGCGATGGTTGGCGAGAAGCAAGAACACGAATCTTTAGCGAGGAATTACTGAGGATGAACAACGCCAAGATGTTACTCGTAGCCGTCGCGTTTTTCTCACTCCCTGCATCACAGACGCTCGGCTCGCTGCTCTACCAAGACACGGTACTGGGGCAAAGCCCACTCGCGTACTACCAACTCGACGAACAAGTGGGAACTGTAGCTACGGACTTAGTCGGCACGAATCACGGCAGCTATGGCTCAGCGCTGACGCTTGGTGACGACGGACCACGGCCGCCCGCCTTCGGTGGCTTTGGGGCCAATAACTTGGCGCCGCAGTTCGATAAGGACGATTTCAGCAGCGTGATCAATCTGCCATCCAGTCTAGGGATGTCAAGCAGCATTGGCTCCGTATCGATGTTCTTTAGGATCACGCAAGACGAACTTGACGTCGGACCTTCCTTTCTTTTTTACGGAAACAGTCATCCCACCACCGGCGACGGCTGGGGCTCCGCGAACGAGCACCATGTGCATCTAATGCCAGACGGCAAGAGAATGGCTCTCTATATACGCGGAACGGAATCCAATACGACTCTTTCAGTGGCCAGCGAACCGTCACAGGGAAGCTATGCTGACGGGAAATGGCATCACCTGGCCTTTACGTGGGACAGAAATGACGCTGGTGACAACGCTGCTCGCATCTATGTCGATGGCAACGACATTCTCTCAGTGGCCCATGACGCAAACAGTTTCGGCTTTTCGAGCATCCGAATAGGTCGGCCCAACAACACGAGCTACTACGGAAACGATCGAATTTTTGGAGGGCGTCTCGACGAAGTTGCTGTCTTCAATCGGGTGTTGAGCCCGATGGAAGTCAGCGGCCAGTACAGCGCGGCGATTCCAGAGCCAGCGAGTCTGGTGCTGTCCGCGATTGGTCTGGTAGGGATGAGCCTCTACGGCTGGCGACGGTTTCGCGCGCAGCGATAAGCTGCTCGGCCGGATCGTTGCACGACCCTCCCACTTCGCTTCGAGTGAGACTGATGCGTAGCAAGAGGGTATCAGGACCACCAACTCCGTTTTCCATCAACTATGGAATACGCCAGATGCGATGCAGGCCAGTCGATCGAAAACTCATGGTCGCACGCTCGGCAACGGCAGGTCCATGAATCACTCGTGCCGTCAATCCACTCGTCTTCCAACTCCTCGGTGACCCAATCATGTTCACCAGCGTTGCGATAGCAATCTCTACAATCTATCCCCAACTGTTCCATGTCCTTGACGGGTTCTTTATCAGTGCGCTCCGTGAGATCGATCTTGTAGCATCCATCCTCGTCAAGATGGCCAACCTCAAGCCAGGCTTCGTGCAATCGCCTCCGACCTTGAGCAGCAATAGAGTCCTCTGCTTGGCGGCATTTGCAGGAAAGCGTGGCCACGACATCGCGAGTCAATTCGTAGTGACGGCGGATCTCTAAATCGCGGCCGCCACACAAGGGGCAGTCAAGGCCCGAGTCAAGCAGGGACATAGTAAGGCTCCTTAGGAATTGGTTGTCACGCCGGCCCAGTCGTCGCGGCAGGCCGTTCAGGATGGGATCTCGACGAGGCGTCGCGCCTCGGCGGCGGCCACAGAACTGCTTGACAGCCCGCCTCCATGGGGTGATAATCCCTCCATGGGGTGACAATCCCAGCGTGAGGAATTGCTGATTCGGCTCCCAAAAAGCTGTCTGGACCCTCTCCGTGCGAGTTACATCGCCCGAGGTTCCTGGCAGCTTTTTTTCGTGACTCTCGACGTTCGTCAACGAACCCAGGTACCAAAACGTGTTTCAGCGCGTTCCGATTCCGCTGAATGATTTATGAGCTGAATGATTTATAAAACGACGAACGCGTTGCGATAGGTTGGCATCGCTTGTGTTCATTCTAATTCATCATGGTTCGAGAAAGCCTGGCAACGCTCACGTTGCTTGAGAATGTTTGCGCGGGAAATGAAATTCGCAATCGCCGCCATCTGCTTTATGGCACTCCTGCCGGCACCCATTGCAGGCAATCGGCTGCCCGATTCGACCACTCCTGCAATGACCGATACTGGCGTGGGTGACAAAGAGGAAGACAGAGAGGCGAAGGAGAAATCGCGGCTCGTCGAGGTGGCGCGTCGTGCTGCGTTGGCGTTTGCGACGGCACACGATTTTCCAGATGATCAGATTCAGCGACTCAACGGCAAGCCACTTTCTGTGGAGAAAGTCGAGCTTGAAGATAAACAGGCGGGCTATTTGTTTCAGTGGCTGAATAACGGCAAGGGAGGCGGCTGGTATGTTCACGTTCGAGTGAACGCGGAGAGGCAGACGGCAACTGCCTTCGGTGGGTTCAGTCCAGAATAAGTGTCGTGTCCATCATGCATTGGGGAAATCAAAATGAATAAGTTACACCGCGCTTCGCAGGCCGCATTGACGGCCATCCTCGTTCTCGTCGTCTCAGTCGCGTACCAGCAAACCGCAGATGCTCTCCCGATCAACGGCCAGATCAATGTTCGTACCACGACCGTGGGGCCGGCCGGTCCACTCGCACCGGACCCGGGTATCGCGAACGACTTTGCGTTTGCCAACAAGATCTACAACCAAATCGGTCTGACCGTCAACAAATCCGGCGCGGATCGGACGCTCGTGTTGGCCGACCCCGGTGGCAACGGAAGCTGGTCGTCGGCCGAAGTCGCCAATACCTTGCTCGGCAACAACGATAACACGAACAATCGCATCAATACTTATTACGTGCCTAGCTTTGGCGGTGCTGGGAACTTCGGGCAGGCCTGGAGCCAGGAAGACGTGACGAACGGCAATTCGGTGGCGATCGGTGCCGTCATGGATGCGCCGACCCGCCGCAACGATACGTTCGCGCATGAGATCGGACATATTCTCCTTGATCGGTGGCGATGGCGTGCGCAAGAAGGATTTGGGGGCGGAGGAATTCACAGTGGCACGGCCAACGATCTCATGGCTTCGGGCAACGTGCCTCGTAACATTCCCGCGAATCTTAACGCCGTCTGGCCGACCGGGACCGCCGACCAAATTGGCAAGAATGTTGGCCCCACGAGTGCCAGCGCGACAGACACGATTCCCCAGATCAGCGCCATGTATTATCAAAACGCGTTCGTGGCGGCGACGAGCCTCAACGCAGATAACATTACGGTCAACGTTGAGGCGGCGTCGGCCAGTTTCAACTGGGGCGTACAACAGACCATCGGCGGTCTACGGGTCAACCAAGTCGCCAGGCGAACCGGCAACCACACCGAGGAGTTTATGTTCCATTTCCGCAATACGGCCGGATTCGGCGCTGGGTCCGGCGGAGCCAACGGCATGCTCGATTTGGCCATGAACGACATTTCGTCCCTCGATACGGCGTACGAAGGTTTCGTTACCGGTAGCATGATGATTCAAGTTGGCGACGACATACTTAACAATCCCGTGAACCTGACGACTCTTACGCCGATCACGGATTACACTTTTGGGTTCACGTTTAACAACGTGACCGATACCTTGGATTTTGGACAGGTTCATATCAACGATGCGCTGCTCACCGGAAACCGGGACATCTTCGTCATGTTTTCGATGCAGACGGTACCGGAGCCCTCCACCTGGGCGATGGCGGCGCTCGGGTTGGTCGGTCTCGTTCTCTACAATCGGCGACGCAAAACCGCCTAAGCGACTGCCGGAATCCGTCCGCAATCGGGAGAGGGAGGAGCCTTGCGGCCCCGCCCTCTCACACCACCGGGCGTGCGGGTCCCTACCACGGCGGTTGGGCTGGTTAAACGTTGGGGTCAGGTTGGTTGAGCAGTGGGAGGCCCAACTCGGTCAGGACCGCTCGTGAGAGTGGGCAGTGCCGGGCTGCGGCGGATGTGCCAGTAGCGTTTACGGCTACCGACGGCAACGCGGCGGAAGTGGGCTCAGGGTGTCGCTTAGAGCCGGGCCCCGAAAAGGTCACGACGCGGCATCCGACATGCCGGCGCCGGTTCTTAACGGCGTCCTTCTTGCCGGCGTTTTTCTTACCGGCGTCGTTCGGGCTGCAAGAGCGCGTCGTGTCCGGAGTGCAGGTTGATTGGCTGGTGCGGCGCACGACACGTCAGCCAAAGGTGGCCGGTCTGGTAAAGTCTGACGTCTGCCGAAGACGTCCCACGTGTAGCGAAGAAGCGGCGTCTACTTGGAACCGGCTGGGGGAATCGATAGACTCGACTTGGTTCCCCAAACGGCAGCCATCCGCAGCCGTCTTTCCCCGTTCCGGTCCACGAGTTGAGAGGAGAAATGATCATGGCCACGGTCGCCGAACAGGACCTTTTGCCCGAGGTTCAGTCGTTTCTTGCCCGAGATCAGTTTCACGCCGTGATCGGGGGCCAGCGGGTCGCTTCTTCCCGCGGCGAGACCTTCGAGACGCGCGATCCCGGCTCGGGCACGTTGCTCGCCACCGTGGCCAATATGCAGGCCGACGACGTCGACCGTGCCGTGGCGGCCGCCCAGGCGGCGTTCGTCGAGGCGGATTGGGCCGGGCTGCCGGTGAACGAGCGGGCCGTGCTGCTGCACCGGCTGGCCGACGCAGTGGAAAAGCGTCTGCTGATTCTGGCCCAGATCGAATCGCTCGATGCGGGAAAGATCTTGGCCCAGGCCGAAGGCGACGTCCAGAACTTCGTCGACACGATGCGTTACTTCGCCGACCTGGCGCAGCACGTGCAGCCGCGGATCGCGTTGGCGATCAAGGGTGTCGAGGCCGCCACGGTCCATCATGCCTGGGGACCGTGCGGGTTCATCGTGCCGTGGAACTTCCCGCTGCTGTTGGTCGGTTGGGGACTCGGACCGGCGCTGGCCGCGGGTAACACCGCGGTCATAAAACCGGCCGAAGACACACCCCTCTCGGCAATCTACCTGGCCGAGCTCGCGCAGGAGGTGGGCATTCCCGACGGCGTGATCAACGTGGTGCCGGGACTCGGTGAGGTGACCGGGGCCGCCCTGGCCAATCACCCCGGTTTGCGGCGGATGTCGTTCACGGGCTCGCCGGAGGTCGGTCGTCTGGTCGCCGAGGCGTGCGGTCGCAATCTGACTCCGGTGAAGTTGGAGCTGGGCGGCAAAGGCGCGGCGGTTATCTTCAACGATGTCGACGTGGCCGACACCGCGGACAAGTTGGTCGAGGCGATTACCTTCCACACCGGTCAGGTTTGCTGCGATGCCACGCGGTGGCTGGTGCAGCGCGACGTCTATGACCAGTTTGTCGACGAATGCGTCGTGCGCCTGAAGAACGTCCGCATCGGTTACCAACGCGACGCTGATGCGCAGATGGGCCCGGTGGTCAACGCCAAGCAGCGCGAGCGGGTGCTGGGCTATCTCAAGAAGGGCCAGGACGAAGGTGCCGAGTTGGTGCTCGAAGGGGGTGCCGCCGAAGTGTCAGGACGCGAGGGCTTCTACGTGAAGCCGGCGCTGCTGGCCGGCTCGCTCGACAACGTGGCGGCACGGGAAGAGATCTTCGGGCCCGTCGCCTACCTCGCTCCCTTTGACGACGAGGAGCAAGCGGTCGCCATGGCCAACGCAACCGATTACGGATTGGCCAACAGCGTCTGGTCGGCCGATCTCGGTCGTGCCCGACGCGTGGCCGAGGCGATGGACGCCTCGAACAGTTGGATCAACGCGCACAATGTCTTCTCCCACGGCATCCCTTACGGAGGGGTGAAGAAAAGTGGGGTCGGCGGAGGCGTGAACTCGATCGAAACGCTGCTGGACTATTGGTGGCACCAGTCGGTCGTGCGTCCGCTATAGGCCGCTGGCCGTCGAGCGATTCCGCTTTTCTTGACATAGGTCCCGTTTCCTCAGAAAATCGGGGAAGCTTGGTCCTCCGAGGATTGCCAATCGAACTGCGAATAGAGCTGTCGGGATACGCGCCGCAAGCTGCGCCATCGCGCGCCAGGGCTTGCCGGCAGCGCGAATCCCGACGGCTTTTTTCGTAGCCGGCCGGGCTTGTTGGGGGTGAGCACGCGTCGTCCGCTATTTCGCGAAACAATACCCTTTCGGAACGGAGTGCTGCTTTCATGTTGCATCGACCCAACTCGGCTTTCGCTGTCGTCCCGCTGCTGACGCTGCTGTTGGTTGCGTTTGCGCGGCCGGCAAGCGGACTCGAAATCGAGTCTTCGTTCATCGGCCAGCCGACGGTGGTGACCTCAGATACCTCGGGCAGCCACACCACCACGCCCGGCGTGCCCCAGTTCGGGCTCGATCACGACGGCGTGGGTCTGATGCGAATCACGTTCACCGGAGGCACGATTCGCTGTAGCGGCTCGCTCCTGACCCAAGGTGGTCGGCAATGGGCACTGACGGCCGCGCACTGTGCCAATGGGGCGATCAGCGCGACGATGGAGTTCGACACCCCGGGAGGTCTGGTCGTCGAGACCGTCAGCACCCCCAGTCAAATTACGGTACATCCAAACTACAACGGCGATACGTTTAGCGGCTATGACGTCGCGCTGCTGGAGTTCGACGCCCCGGTCGATCCGACAATTCCCAGTTACGAGCTGAATCGATCCGTCGAGGAGGTCGGCGAGCAGATTGTGATGGTCGGCTACGGCGAGACGGGCCACGGATCGACCGGCCGCATTCCCGGCACCGCAGGGACGAAGCGCATTGGGCTGAATCGCTACGAGTATCAAGGCGTCGGCGGCTTGCCCGGCGGGTTCGGCATCTTCAACAACCACACGCAGCTGACCTGGGACTTCGACAGCGGTCTGGCCGCGAACGACGCCTTTGCGCGCAACTACGGTTTCCCCGAAGACCTTGGATTCGGCGACGATGAGGTCGGCCTGGCCCCGGGCGATTCGGGTGGGCCGAGTTTCATCAACGATGGCGGCGTCATGAAGATTGCCGGCGTTCACTCGCACGGTTTTCTTATCGGCGGGCATCAGGGGGACTACGGCGGATCGCTCAACTTCGGCTGGGGGGAATTTCAGGGCGACGCGCGAATCAATGAAGCGTCGATCTTGTCGTGGATCGACAGCCTGGCGTTCGACTCCACGTCGAATGCGTCGTTCTCCAGCGGCAGCGACGTTGACGTGCTGAACCTCGATTTTGGCAGTGTCAGCGCGGGGTCGGCCGCCTCGTCGCTCGGCTTCGACGTCTCGAACCTGGCGGGTGCGGGAATCACGGCCAGTCTCGATCTGTCGACGATCGTCGGCTCCGGCGATACCACCACATTGACCACCGACCTGGCGCCGTTCACGGGACTCCTCGCCGGGAACACCAACAATTACCTCGCTTCGATCGACACATCGGCCCTCGGTGCGTTTTCCGCTTCGTACGACCTCAGCTTCACCGACGCGGCGGGCACGAATCAGACATTGACGCTCAATCTCAGCGGCGAGGTCGAAATCGTGGATACCGCCGGCCAGCCCGATCTGTTCTACAATCCCGCCACGGGAGAGGTGCATCTCGATCCGCGAGATACCGGCGGGTTGATTGGCTATGTCTTGCTCAGCGACGATCAATTCCTGGACGCCAACCATACTCCTGTCTTTACAGGGGGCGTCGTAACGTCGCGGTCGGACCAACTGGCCGAGGCCACGTTAACTTCTCTCACCACGCCAGGTAGCCTCGGTCTGGTCTTGCCTGCCGGTCTAACGCTCGAGCAAGTGTGGACGACGATTACCCAGCATGACGCCAGCACCGCGCTCGGTCAGCCGACGGTCAACTTCGACTTCGATTTGACCTGCGGTACGGGTGACGTGAACTGCGATGGTTTTGTCGACGTCTCGAACGACATCCTTCCCGCGTTCTCGAAGTTCACAGGACCGGGCACCTTTAGTTTGCTCCGCAGTGACGGCGACGTAAACGGTGGAGGAGGCTTGGGTGACGACGATGTCGACGTGAGCGACCTGCTGGATATCCTCAGCAATTTCACGGGACCGCCACCCGACGAGGCGGGTCTGGGTGGGCCGGCCGAGGCGGGCGATCCGGCGATTCCCGATTTGATCTACGACGCTGCAACCGGCGAAGTCGTGCTCGACCCCGATGGCTCTTCGATCATCGGCTACTCGCTGCAAAACGCCACCAATAGTTTTCTGCCGGTAGGCCACACGCCGATCTTGGCGGGCGTAACCACGGCCCTAACTTCGCAGCTGGAAGAGGCGGCGCTCGCGCCCGGCTCGGGTTCAATCGGCTTCGTCTTCCCGACGGGACTCAACCTGGCCGGATTGCAGGCCCTGTTGACGGTGAACCAGGTAAGCCGCTCGTTGGGCGCTCCGCTGGTCGCCTTCGACCTGGTGGTGCTCAACGCGCCGACGGTTCCCGAACCGAGTGCAATCTGGATGGCGGCGGTAGCTGTTGTGGCTCTGGCGCTGTTGGGTGCCCGAAGGCGACACGCCGCGTAACGCCCAAACTCGGCGAAGTCACGGACGTTCGCGGGTTTCTGTGGCCGCGGAGAATTGACAGTCCGTTGTCCGATCGGCTACCATAAGTCGTGTGACAGTGGGCTCTTGCATCGCGCGCCGTCAGTACCCTGCAGCCCGCCTACCCGCCTGTGGAACGACTCCACAAACCATGCCCGCCTTTAGCTCGTGGCCGGTCCCGTCTTTCTCGAGCGGAACGACGTGGGCGTGCCAGCCACCTGTGAGCCGATATAGCAGATAGGTTCGCCGTGACCTTTGACGGCGATTTCGGCCCCCGAGGGAATAACGCCATGACGCGCAGCTCGCGACCGCGACGACGGATGTCTCCGCGAAACTTGTTGAGTCTGGTGCTGCTCTTTCTGTACGCCGTGGGCCAGGGCGTGCGGACAGAGCGAATCTACGCGGTGGAGGCCCTCGATCTGAGCGCGCTGCCGGCGGCGGCCGAGCAGGAGATCGACTTTGCCGAGCACATTCGGCCGATCTTGCAGACGCGGTGTTATTCGTGCCACGGTCCGGAAGAGTCGGAAAGCGGGCTGCGGCTCGATCTGAAGAAGGCGGCCTTTGAGGGCGGAGATGGCGGTGCGATTATCGAAATCGGCAAGAGCGCCGACAGCCGCTTGATTCACTACGTCGCCGGGCTTGACGAAGACATGTTGATGCCGCCCGACGGCGAGGGCTCGCCACTGACGGGCGATCAGGTAGCCCTGCTGCGGGCCTGGATCGATCAGGGAGCTTCCTGGCCGGCCGAGGCCGACGGCGACGCGGACCATATTCGCGGGGCCGACCACTGGGCGTTCCAGCCGATCGCCAACCCGCCGGTGCCGCAGATCGACGACGCCTGGCAGCGGAACGAAATCGACGCCTTCGTTCTCGCAAAGCTGCGTTCCGAAGGCGTGAAACCTTCGCCCGAAGCGGCGCGCCACGTGTTGATTCGCCGGGTGTACCTCGACTTGATCGGGTTGTCGCCCTCGCCCGAGGAATTGGAGCGATGGACGCACGAGAGCAGCGACGATTGGTACGCGATGCTGGTCGATCACTTGCTCGCCTCGCCCCACTACGGCGAGCGATGGGGACGTCACTGGCTCGACCTGGCCCGCTATGCGGATAGCGACGGTTTCGAAAAGGACCTGCCGCGACCGCATGCCTGGCGATGGCGTGACTGGGTCATCTCGGCGTTGAACCGCGACCTGCCGTTCGATCAGTTCACGATCGAACAGCTGGCGGGCGACTTGCTGCCCGATCGCGACCTGGAGCAATTGGTGGCGACGGGATTTCATCGCAACACGCTGGTCAATCGCGAAGGAGGCATCGACCCCGAAGAAGATCGGGTCAAGCGGACGGTCGATCGAACGAACACGCTGGGCAGCGTCTGGCTCGGCATGACGGTCGAGTGCAGCCAGTGCCACTCGCACAAGTACGATCCACTCTCGCAGCGCGAGTACTACCAGCTCTACGCGTTCTTCAACAATCTGGAAGAGCCCGACGTGCCCGCGCCGTATGACGAGGAACTCGAGGCGTATCGCGCGGCCAAGGCGGAGTTCGATAAGAAACACCAGAAGTACCTCGACGCGATCGCCGATTATCGGGCCAGCAAGCTGCCGGCGGGGTTGGCCGCCTGGGAGGAAGAGCAAGCCGATCAGGAGGCCCAGTGGTTCGTCCTCAAGCCGTCCAAGGTCGAGGCCAGCTCGGGGGCGACGATTGAGACGCAGGCCGACGGCTCGCAGTTGGTCAGCGGTTACGTTCCCTCGCGCGATATCTACAACTTCGAGACGAAGACCGAGCCGCGCCGCGTCACGGCAATTCGCCTGGAAGTTTTGCCCGATGCGACTTTGCCGAAAAACGGCCCCGGTCGCGGCGATAACGGCAACATCCTGCTCAACGAAATCAAGCTTTTCGTGCGATCGGCCGACGACGACGCAGAGCGTCAAGTAAAATTTGCCGACGCGCGGGCTTCCTTCGCGCAGAACTTCTATGGCCCGGCGGGCGCCCTGTTGGAGAATCGCCAAGGTTGGGCCCTGCTGCCCCGCGTGGGCGAACGGCACGCCGCAATCTTCGAGTTGGAAGAGCCGCTCGAGATCGAAGGCGACGCGGTCCTGCGGATCGAGATGAAACAGGAGTACGGCGGCGGCCGCGTGATGGGTCGTTTCCGCCTGGCGCTGACCGATCGCGACAGCAAGGCGGTCGAATTCGACGCGATCAGCGATCGTTTGGTGGCGATCTTGAGCACGCCCGTAGCGGAGCGCGACGAGCGTCAGGCGGCTGAGCTGTTGGACTACTTTGGCCTGTTCGATCCGGGGCTCGTGGCACTGCAGAAGGAAGAGGTGGCCGATCGCGAGATGGCCCCGCCCGATCCGCGTCAAAGCACGCGGGCTCAGGTCGTCAAGGAACAACGCCAGCGGCGCGCGACACAGGTTCACATCCGTGGCGACTTCCTGCGGCCGGGTGCCGAAGTGGCCGCGTCAACGCCGGCCGTCCTGCCTCCGCTTTCCGCCCGTGGCAAAGCACCCGATCGGCTGGACCTGGCCCGTTGGTTGGTCGATTCGAGTCATCCGCTTACCGCGCGGGTGGTGGTGAACCGCGTCTGGCAGCGCTATTTTCAGCGCGGCATCGTCAACACGCTGCATGACTTCGGCACGCAGGGCGATCCGCCTTCGCATCCCGAGTTGCTGGACCACCTGGCCTATCGCTTCCGCGAAGGTGGCTGGAAGCTGAAGGATCTGCACCGCCGGATTGTCACGTCGGCCACCTATCGCCAATCGTCGCACGCCCGACCCGATCTGGAAGAGCGCGATCCGCTGAATATCTGGCTCGCCCGCCAGAATCGCTTGCGAATGGAGGCCGAGATCATCCGCGATGTCGCCCTGAGGGCCAGTGGGCTGCTGAACGAGAAGATCGGCGGCCGCAGCGTGCGTCCCCCGCAGCCGAAGGGCCTGGCTGAGTTGGGCTATGCCAACAGCGTGAAGTGGGTCACCAGCGAGGGCCCCGATCGTTATCGCCGTGGGCTGTATACGTTTTTCCAGCGGACGGTGCCCTATCCGATGCTGATGACCTTCGACGCCCCCGACTCGAACGTCGCCTGTACGCGTCGCGACCGCTCGAATACGCCGCTGCAGGCGCTGACGCTTTGGAACGATCCGGTCTTTGTCGAGTGCTCCCAGTCGCTGGCGCTTCGATTGGTGACCGACATCTCCGAGGGCGACACGGACCAAGGCGATGTACCCCGGGTCGCTGCCGCGACGGCCGACGGAGCCGACTCGCTAACTGCGCGGCGCGTGCGACACGCTTTCCGTCTCTGCCTGGCCCGCGAGCCGGCGGCTGAAGAGCTGAGCGACTTTGTGAACACCTTCGACACGATGCGCGAACTCTACGCGAAGTATGAGGAAGCGGCACTGGCCGCCACCGGCGCGGTCGAGCGACCTACCGAGATCGAACCGGCCGAGCTCGCCGCCTGGGTGGCCGTGAGTCGCGCGTTGATGAATTTGGACGAGTTTATCGTGCGGGAGTAAATCGCCATGGCCTTCCTAGAACAGCTGGTCAATCTGAAGCGACGTCAGTTTCTCGCGTCCAGCGCGAATGCCGTCGGGGCGCTCGCGCTCACCTCGATGCTCAGCGACGACGGGCTGCTGGCGGCCGAGCGCGCCGAGTCGGAAGAGTCGTCGGACTCAGACGCCGCGTCGGTCAACCCGCTCGAGCCAAAGCCGCCACACTTCGTGCCGCGGGCTAAGAACTGCATCTTCATCTTCCTGGCAGGCGGCCCCAGCCAGATCGATCTCTACGACCCGAAGCCGAAGCTGGTCGAGTTGAACGGCCAGGCCTTGCCCGAGTCGATGACCGAGAACGTCCGCTTCGCCTTCATCAAGAAGGAAAGTGCGAAGCTCGCCGGCAGTCCGCGCAAGTTCGAGCCCCGCGGCCAGTGCGGCATGGAGCTTTCGGACCTGTTGCCGCACTTGTCGACCTGCGCCGACGACATGACGCTGGTCCGCAGTTTGTACACCGAACAGTTCAATCATCACCCCGCCCAGCTGATGCTCAACACGGGCGTGGGACGCTTCGGACGGCCCAGTTTTGGTTCGTGGTTGAATTACGGGCTGGGGAGCGAGTCGCGAGACCTGCCCGGCTTTGTCGTGCTCACGGCCGGTCGCGGCAGCAGCGGCGGCACATCGAACTGGAGCAGTGGCTTTTTGCCCTCGACCTATCAGGGTGTGTTGTTCCGCGGCCAGGGCGATCCGGTGTTGAACCTGGCCAATCCGCCCGGCGTGACTCGCGAGATGCAGCGCGAGAGTCTCGAATTGATCAAGCGGATGAATCAGCGGCGGCTTAGCGAGACGGGCGACGACGAAATCGCCAGCCGCATCGCGGCCTATGAACTAGCATTTCGCATGCAGGCGGCGGCTCCCGAGCTGATCGACTTCTCCGGCGAGTCGCAGCAGACTCGCGACGCCTATGGCGTGGATCGGGGCGAGCCGGAGTTTGTCGGCGAGCGGGGTGGCGGGCCGACCGTGCATGCCGACTTTGCCCGCAACTGTCTGTTAGCCAGACGGATGGTCGAGCGCGGTGTGCGCTTCGTCAACATCGTCCACGCCTCGTGGGATCACCACAGCGATCTGGAACCGGAGTTGAAGTACAACACGAGCGTGCTCGATCAGCCGGTCGCCGCGCTGATCAAGGACCTGAAGCAGCGCAGCCTGCTCGACTCGACGCTCGTGGTCATCGCCGGCGAGTTCGGTCGCACGCCGCTGGGCGAGAACCGCGTGCCGGGCAAACCGGTCACGGGGCGCGACCATCATCCGTTCGCCTTCAGCGTGCTGTTGGCCGGCGGCGGCATCAAGGCGGGCCAGGTCGTCGGCAAGACCGACGAGATCGGTTGGTCGCCGATCGAGGACCCGATGCACATGAACGACTTCCACGCCACACTACTGCACCTGTTCGGGCTCGATCATCTCAAGCTGACGGTGCCCTTCGGCGGACTCGACATGCGGCTAACGAACGTCGGCGGCAAGGTGGTCGAGAAGCTGCTGGCATAGGGGAGGGGCAGTGCGGGCCGGACTCCGCGTCTACGGCGACCCACACCGACGTGCGCTTACTCGGCCGTTCCCGTCAACTCGCGGGCCTGTTGCTGAAGCTGCTTCAGATCGATCTTGCCCGTGCCCAGGTGGGGAAACTCCGCCACTTCGAAAAAACTGTCGTGTGCCGGGATCCACAATGGCGGCAGTCCCGCCGCCTTGAGTCCCTGGCAAAGTTCCTCGGGCGACTTCTCAATGGGCAAGTGCAGCACGATGAGACGTTCGCCTTTGCGCTCGTCAGGCACCGCCGTGACAACCGCTCTCATCCCATGAGCCTCATCCTCCGCGTCGTCGTCGTGCGGGGCGGAACCGAGCAGCGCGGCCAGCTCTTCTTCGATGCGAATATGGGGAACCATTTCGCCGCCGATCTTCGAAAAACGACTCTCGCGACCGGTGATCTGGATGAATCCGTCTTCGTCGATGCGGGCCAGGTCGCCAGTGACGTACCAGCCGTCGCGAATCACCTCGGCGGTCAACTCAGGTTTGTGCAGGTAGCCTTTCATCACATTGGGCCCGGTGATCAGCAACATGCCCATCTCGCCGAGCGGCAGATCCTCGCCCGTCTCCGGATCCACGGTCTTCGCGCAAACGCCTGAAACGGGCCGGCCGACGGTACCTTCGCGGACGCCGCCGCCCGGATCGGAAACGGCCCGTGTCGGCGGCACATTGACGGACACCAGCGGCGAGAGTTCCGTGGTGCCGTAACCTTCCAGCGGTCGCACGCCAAACTTCTTCTCGAAGGCGTCGGCCAGGTCCGTGGGTAGCTTCTCCGCCCCGGTGACCATGACTTCCAACGCCGCGAGCTGTTCCGGCCCACAGCGACGGACAATGCCACGAAGGAAGGTCGGCGTCGCCACCGCAATGGTGCAGCCGTGCCGCTCGCAGAGCTTGCCAATTTGCTTCGAGTCGAGCGGATTGAAGTGGTAGATGCCCTTGATGTCGAGCGTGAGCACGGTCCACAGCGTGACCGTGAAACCGAACGAATGGAAGAAGGGCAACACGCCGAGGAAGACGTCGTCGTGCCGCAGGTGGACCGCTTCGTCGACGGCAATCACGTTGCTGGCGATATTCCGCAGCGTGAGCTGTACGCCTTTCGGGTCGCCTGTCGAACCGGACGTGAAGATGATCGTGAAGACTTCATCGGGATCGAGATCGGCGACGCCGAGTTGCCGCACCAGCAGCGAGATCGGCGTGACGTAGGCGCCCATCACTGCCGCCAGTTTGTCGGCCACCGTGGCGGCGTCGGCAAAGTCCTCGAGGTAGACCACCTCGACGTCGATCGGAAAATCGCCCCGCTCGCGCAGCTTTTCGACAAACTTGCGGCTCGTGAGCACGTGGCGGATGCCGCACTGTTCGATGCAGCGATGGAAAACGCCGGGCGAAACCGTGTAGTTCAGGTTCACCGGCACGCGTCCGCACAGCGAGAGGGCGGCATTGGTGACGACGCCGCCGACCGAAGGGGGCAGCAGCACGCCGACGAACTTCTCGTCGGCCCCGAGCACATTGCGGAGCAGCAGCCGCCGCAGCACAAACGTCCGCAGCAACAACTGGCGACCGGAAAGGTCGGCACCGCTGGAATCGGCCGCCTTCGAGGTTGATCCGCGACGGCGGCAGCTTCGCAGCATCATGCGTGGAAGGTTCATGTCTTCGTCCCGGCGGCGCATCACGGCCGTCGACGCCAGCTTCTCCAGTGCCGTGCGTACAGGCGCGACTTCCTGCGGCGTGGCCAGCGGCTCGCCAAAGTGGATGGAAACTGGGTAGGGGACGCGGCGTGGCCAGGTCCAAAATGAGTTGCCATCGCGATAACTAAAGATACTCCCCCACAATTCGTCCAAGAAGACCGGTACCACGGGGGCACCCGTTCCCTCGACGACGCGCAACAGGCCCGGCTTGAAGTGACCAAGCTGGCCATTCCGCGTGATCCGACCCTCGGGAAAGATACATACCAAGTCACCGGCCAGCACCGCCTCGCGAGCCTCGGCCAGCGCGGCGCGAATCGATTTGGGGCCCTCGCGGATCGCGATCACCTGCATCGTGCGGCTGATCCAACGCGACCACCACTGATTGACAATCGGGGCATAGGCAATCATCCGCACGTGCCGCGACGAGGCCAGGAGTAACATTACCCCGTCGAGCCAGCTGACGTGGTTGGCCACCAGCAACGCACCACCCCGCTCGGGCAAGTGGTCGTGGTCGAACACCCGGACGCGGTAGATGGTGCGACTGGCCAGCCAGACCACGAAGCGGATCGTGTTTTGCGGTAACAGCCACAGGGCATAGACCAGCACGGGCACGGTTGCCAGACCGCAGATCAAGAAGATCTGGCGGGCCGTAAAGTTGGCCTTGAGAATCGCGAACACACCGGCGATCAGCGCCATGCCAGCGAATGTGAGAAAATTGCTGGCGGCCAGAATCGCGCCGCGCTTTTCCGTGGGGCTGCGATGCTGCATGTAGGCGGCCAGCGGAACATCGAACAGGCCGGCACTGACCCCCAGTGTAAACAGCCACAGGCAAGCCCACACGTGCATTGCCGTCCAGTCGTCGTTGGGCATGCGCAGCACGCCCTCGACCGTGAAGAGCAACACCGAACTGAGCACGATGCCGGCGGCACCGAGCGGCAGAATGCCGAGTTCGACCTTGCCGCCCGACCAGACGCCGGCCAACACACTGCCTAGCCCCACACCGAACACCAGCGCGGTGAGCAGCGGAAAGAGCTGCCGCTGTTCGAGGCCGCCCTCGATGCCGAACTGATCGATGTTCATCTGACAAAGCGAGCCCAGCGACCAGAAGAAGGCGATGCCGAGGGCCACCCGCAGCATGGCACGATTCGACGCCAGCGTTTGCAGATCGCGAACGGTTTGACTGACCGCGTCGAAGGGAAAGCGAATGTGCGGATTGGCCGGCACGAGGCGACGGATGCCAAGACTCGTGGTAATGCCCGCGACCGCCAGGCCGACGAGCGCCAAGGCGGGAAGATAGAGCTGCGGAACGCCTCGCTCGCCGGCGACGTCGCTGAGGTAGTTGCCGGCGGCAAAGCCGACCGCGGTGGCGATGACCGTGAACAGGCCCAGCACGCCGTTGGCGGAGGAGATCTTGCTGGCCTTCACAATCTCGGGCACGCTGCCGAGCTTGGCCGGTCCGAACAGCGCGCTCTGGCTGCCCATCAGGAAGACGACCACGAACATCGGATAGAAGCTGTCGACCTGGTTCGAGACGAGCACGGCGCCGATGCCCAGGGCCATGATGACGACCTCGGCCACTTTGCAGCCGACGATGACCTGGCGCTTGCTGAAGCGATCGGCCAGATAGCCCGCCGGGGCGGCCAGCAGCAGATAGGGCACCACGAAGCAGGCCAGGCCCGCGGAAAGGACGGCGGCCGTGGTGGCGGTGTCTTGCTGGTCGACGTAGTGTTTCGCGATTCCGATGACGAACCAGCGAAACATGTTGTCGTTGACGGCGCCGAGAAACTGCGTCGCCACCAGCGCGAGAAAGCTGGGCGAGGTCAGGCTGCCATCGGGTTCACTGGTCGGCGCGGACGCGGGTGCCTCGTGGGCGGGGTCGGACATAACGGGCGAGTGTAGCGATTCTCTGCATGAGCGACCAGACAAACGGATTCGTAGCGGGGGCCTTCGATTGGTCGTCCGCCGCCTCGCCGCCGACCGCGTCGAGTGCGAGCGACGTCGCGGCTGGACACTCCCGCGGCCGCCGGCCTAGAATGTTGGATCGCGATAGACTGGTTCGCCCGCTGCTGTGTCCCCCACGGCGACAAGCGGCGGGGACACGCGGTCGGCATCGCGCCGCCCCGGGGCGGTAGCTCAGTTGGGAGAGCGCTGCGTTCGCAATGCAGAGGTCGAGGGTTCGACTCCCTTCCGCTCCACTCGGACAAACCCTGGGAAGCTGAGGGCTTCTCAGGGTTCTTTGCTGCGCGAGGGGCGTGTCCCCAGCCCACTCAGCGACGCCCAAGGCGCCAGGGCGAGGCCGCTTCTCCCGCGGTTGTGGCTCGAACTCCGCGGGACGAACTCTACCTTCTTGGCGGGGGGAGGTGCATAATGGGAGAAGTCGTGCGCGATCGGCCACACTCCATTCGCGGTTTCAGACACTTACGGTTGCCGGGGCGAAAAATGCCGTGAGCCAGCCCGATCACGAATTCCGTCGCGAGTACCTGCTGCGGCTGCCGCTCCCGTTGGCGCAGCTCTACAGTCGCGCGCACAACGCCCCCGCGCCGCGGGCGCGTCACGACAACACGTTCTACCTGTTCGAGGCCCTGATCAAGCTGACGGCCAGTCCGCTGGTGGCCTACTACCTGCGACGTACCGAGCGGGGCGGGGAGCGCGACGGCGCGATCGATCGGCTGCTCGCCCAGTTGGCCCTTCCTTCGCTGGGCCAGTGGGTTGGTATTCTGCGCGAACTGGCCCGCCACTACGGCGATCGGCCCGACGCCGCGTCCCATTCGTTGGGACATCTGTGGAAACAGCTGACCGTCAAGCATCGCGACTTGCCGGGTCTCTTGAATCTCTACCGTCGGATCAAGAATGGGCCTGACGGAGAGCCGGGCAACGATACGACCTGTTCGCTTCTGCAGGTGATCGACGCCCTGGTGGCGTACCGCAATCACGTGTTCGGGCACGGGGCAGGGCGTTTCGAGTCGTTCTACGAACAGGAGATGGGGCCGCTGATGCTGCCAGCGGCCAATGAGCTGCTGGACGAGGGCGTACTCGACGTGCTCGGCCCCAAGGGTTCGCGGCTGGTCTACCTGAGTGAGATTCGCCGGACCGAGGAGAATCGGGTCGAAGTCGCGATGTCCGACCTGGTCGGTTTGCAGGCCGAGCGGATGATGCCGCTGACGCTCTCCGAGGCGGAGGCCCGCGATCTGGCTCCGAGCTCGGTGGCGGTGATCTGGCCGAGTCGGCCGGTGCCGATTCGACTCGATCCTCTGCTCGTCTTTCGCGGTCGTGAAGTCGCCGACGAGGTGCTGTTCCTCAATCGCGACCGGAGCGGTCGGCAGGTCGAGTACCTCAGCTACACCACCGGCAGCACCGAGCGCGACAAATCGATGGCCCCGGCGATGACGCGGTTGTTGAGTCGCATTACCGGCCGCGACGTCCAGGAGTCGGAACTTCGCGAGATGGTCGAGCGGAGCCTGGTGGAAACGCCCTCGGTCGAAGCCCTCTTCGAACCCGAGGAGACGGAACGCCGCACCATTGGCGACTACGAGATTCTGGCTGAGATCGGTCGAGGCGGCATGGGCGTCGTCTACCTCGGTCGCCAGCTTTCTCTCGGTCGTTTGGTGGCCCTGAAGATGCTGCCGGCCGATCTGCAGGGAAACGAACTCGCGCTGGCCCGTTTTCGCCGGGAGATGCGGGTGTTGGGCCGCTGCGAGCATCCGCACATCGTGAAGGTGCTTTCCAGCGGCACGCTGCCCGACGGTCAGCTCTATTACTCGATGGAGTACGTGCCGGGGGCCGACCTCGACATGGTGTGGCGCGAGCTAAGCGGCAGCGACGGCAACGGTCCCGCGGCCACGATCGGCGGGACGACCTGGGGTCACGCCGTGCTATCTGCGAGTCGCAAGCAGCGGAGTGCCGTCGAGCGGAAGGCCGCCGGTCTGGACACGACCGTCGAGGTTTCGTCCGCACGCGAGACGGTGGCGGTCGAAAAGGAAACCGTCGTCGAAGAGGAGATTCCCGAGCTGCCGCTGCCGCCGCTTCCGGACTTTCCCCAGGCCGAGGACGACTTGCTGAGCTACTCGCGGCACGTGGCGCGAATGCTCCGCGACGCGGCCTCGGCGGTCCAGGCGGTCCACGACCAGCACGTCGTGCATCGCGACATCAAACCGGCAAATCTGCTGCTTACCGCCGATGGTTCGCGGGTGGTGCTGATGGACTTTGGCCTGGCCAAGGGCACGGGGCAGACCGTGACCGCGGCTCACAGCGGCGACTTTCTAGGCACCCTGCGCTATGCCGCGCCCGAGCAGCTGGCGACCTCCCAGCTTCCCGTGGGACCGCCGGCCGACGTGCGGGCACTCGGCGTGACGCTCTGGGAACTGCTTACGCGGCGACGGCTGTTCGAGGATGCCGACGATCGCCAGCTGCCGTCCTGGGTGCTCACTCGCGATGTGCCGACGCTACGTTCAATCGACCCGACACTCGATCGGGACCTCGAGGCGATCGTAGCCCGGGCGGTCGAACGCGAGCCGGAGCGCCGCATTCAGACCGCCCGCGAATTTGCCCAGTACCTGGATCTCTATCTCGAGGGCAAGCCGCTGCCGATTCGTCCGCCGGGGGCGGGCGAGGTTGTTTGGCAGTGGATCCGACAGCGCAAGGCGCTCGTCGGCACCGCGGCGACCGCACTGTTAGCCGTCGTCGTGACGATCGTCGTGTCGTTCATCGTCGTTCTCGGTGCGCTGGAGCGAGAGAAGGAGACGAGTCAGCAGCTGGCGGACACCGTCGACGAACTGGAGACGACGAACAAAGCGCTCGACACGACGGCCCAACAGCTCAACCGTACGAACCAGAGTTTGAAGTCGAGCAATCAGCAGCTGGCCGAAGCGGCTGAGACGCAACGCAAGTTGACGCTCGAGGCGAAGCGCAACGCGGAATTGGCCCGGGAGCGCGAGCAGAAGGCGCAACTCAGCCTGTACATTGCGCGGATTCGCATGGCGGATCAGTCGCTCGATGAAGGCGAGTTTTCCCGAGCGCTCGACCAATTGGACATGGCGGCCCGCACCGAGCGCGAGGTGGATCCCGAACACGCCAAGCTACGTGGCTGGGAGTGGTATTACCTTCAGGGTCTGATTCGAGCCGGCATGACGGAGCTGCGCAAACACGAAGCCCCCGTGACCGCCGTCGCCACGTCGCGCGATGGTCGCTATCTGGCCAGCGGCGACGCCAAGGGGGTCGTGTATGTTTGGGATCTGGTCACCGGAGGCCTTGCGCCGGGATGGGAAGATCGCCACCGGGTGCTGCTCGAGGTGGCAGTCCGATACGAGGAGGAACAGTTTGTCGTCACGGAGGTTCGCGACCACGGGCGCCCGACCGACGAGCTGCCGCCGGTGGGAAGTCGCATTGTTGCTATCTCCAACGACGACGGCGAAATGAAGTCGATCGATGATTTCGAGTTGGCGGAAGTGCGACGACTGCTCAACAGCCCCGAAGGCACCGAGCGGCGCATCGAGGTTGCTCTGCCCGAGGACGGACCTCGCAAGACGTTTCTCGTTACCCAGGCTCGAGCGCCGCCTATGCAGCATACGCAGCACATCACGGCGCTGCAGTTCAATCCCACGACCACGCGCCTGGCCTCGACGTCTTGGGACAGCCAGGTACTTCTCTACTCGATGTCGAGTCCGGGCTACGCGCAGAACGCCTCAGGGTTTGGCGACGACAGTATGGGCGTGGCGTTCAGTGCCGACGATCGTTTTCTGGCGGTGGCCGGTTCCGACGGAAAGATCCGCATCTACGATCGCGAATCAGGCAAGCGCACGGCGCTTCTTGAGGGACACACCTCGGCGATTCGCGGCATTCGTTTCCTGGGCGACGGGAAGCGACTTCTCTCGTGTAGTTGGGACGGAACCGCAAGGTTATGGGACGCTGCCGAGGGGCGGGAGATTGCCACAGTCGCCAGGCACGAGCGGGCGTTTGTGGGGATGGACGTCCGCGAGGACGGCGAGCAGGCGTTTCTCGTCGACCGCAACGGGAATCTTTACCTGCTGGACCTGCCCGACGGAAGCCTGAGGTCCGCGACGAATATTCCGAGTCTGGCCACACCGGCAGTGGCCTACCGACCCGGCCACGATCAAGTCGCCATCGGGACGATCGATGGCCGAGTCTTTCTGTGGGAGTCGAACGCCGGGCGATCCCGGCTTGTCCGCCAATTTCGTCTGCATACCGGGCTGGTCTGGGGCGCGAGCTTTACTCCCGACGGCAGTTCGCTGGCCACGGCTGGCTCGGACGGCACCGTCAAGATCGTCGACGCCGAGTCGGGTACGTTGAGCCCTGCGGACATGACACGTTCCTTCGAGTCGAGCGTGAGCGGAACACGCACGTTGCGATTTGCGCCCGACGAGGGTCCCCTGATCATCCACAATCAGACACGGGTCGCATTTCACGATCCGATTAGCGGTCGCGAGTTGCCGCGTCCTGGCGGACTCCTGGAGCGATTTGGTGACGGCTGGATGGACGCGACGGCGGTTTCGGCCGACTGCCGTCAGATCGTCTTCGGGGCGCGCGACGGGCGGCTACGCGTCGTCGATGCGGTTACCGGAGAGCTCGAGAAACGGATTCCCGAGGATGACGAGTCGTGCCATCGTGGTGAGATTCGTCTTATCGCGCTCAGCCGAGACGGTCGGATCATCGCTTCGGCGGATGCGAAAAAGAGCATTCGCCTGTGGGACGCGGCAACGGGCAAGTTGCTGCGAGAGATCAAAGCCGAAGGGGGCGACACGTCGAACGTGCTCGAGTTCGATCCGCAGGCATCGTTGCTCGTGTCCTTGTACGGCTCACACAAGATGCAAGTCTGGGACACGCAGAGCGGCGAGAGCGTGGCCGAAATCGAAGGAGACCGGCCCTACAGCGTCACCTTCTGGGAAGACGGCTCGCGAATGCTCGTTGGCGGGTTCTTTGGCGTCATCAATGTTTGGGAGGTGGGCCGGGATGTCGAGACCAACCAGCGCACCCTCACCAATACGGCGAGCATGCTCGGCCACCGCGGTCCGGTACTCGGCTTTGCCTGGAACGTACCGCGCAATCGCGTGGCATCGGCTGGGGGTGATGGAACGGTCATCGTCTGGGATCCCGATTCGCGCGAGGAACTCGTCTCGCTGGGACCAGTCAGGCAGCCGATTACCAGCGTGGCGTTTCGCCCCGACGGAATGGGCCTCGTCGCCGCAGACGGAAACGGCCGCATCGTGCGTCTGTACGACACGCCGGCGCTCAGCGTGATGGAAACCGAGGGCGACCGCTGGCAGCACCACCACGTGCGAGGTCACTTGCATACTCAGCTCCAGCAGTGGAGCCGCGCCATTGCGAGTTACTCGCGCGCGATCGACTTGGGGGGGACCGATCGATACCTCTGGCGGAATCGAGGTTGGGCTCACGCTCGACGCGGCGATGAAGCGTCGGCCATGTCCGACTTTCTCGAGGTATTGACTCGTAGGCCGGACGACGGGGCTTCGTGGCTCTGCTGGTATGCCGCTCGGGCCATGCTCGCACCCGACGAGGTCATGAACTTTATTGACGGCGATCCAGGACGCGCCGGCGCTTTTGCCGGGGTGCTGCTCTCGGGCAGGCATCCGTGGGATTCGGCCAAGCGGACGGAGCGGCTCGAGCCGAGTGGCTGGGAATTCACCGTCGCCGACCTGACCGACCTGATCGAAGACCCGGACGTCGAGGAGGTTCCCTGGCGCGTCTATTTCGCGCGGGGACTCGCCTACGCGGGCCTGCGGAAGTACCGCGATGCCGAAGCCGACTTCCTCATGGCGGCCCGGCTCGCGGATCAATTGACGGCGACACCCGATTCGACCCCGGCCGCGGACGACGACGGTGCGGCCGGCGAGGACCGCGACGCGGACGATCAGGCCGAGGGGGACGCCGAGGAACCGGTGCGCGAGAACGACGAGCAGCCAGAAGCCAATCAGGAGCACCGCGAGAAGGCCGACGCCGAACTGTGGTTGCCCTGGATGGCCTTGGCGCGAAGTCGGGCAGAGCAAGACGAATGGACCGACGCCATCGAGGCGTGTGACCGGGCGATTGCGGCCGGCGGTAAATCGTGGCAACTGTGGTACCTGCGCGGCATGTGTCATCGATTCCTCCGGAACTGGTCCGCTGCTGCGGACGACTATCGAGACGCGCTCGAGAGGACCGAGGCAACCTGGCCCATTCTGGCCGATCACAGCTATGTCTTGGTAAAGCTGGGAGACGCCGCCGCGGCGGCCGAGGCACTTCGCCAGGCCCATGAGCAGGTGGCGGAGGACAGCGAGGCCTGTTACGAGTTGGCCGGGGCCGGCATGGTGGCTGGCGATCAGACCGCCATCGGTTCGGAGGAAGAAAGGCAACGCGCCCTTGAAATCTACGAACAGACGATGCAGATGATGCGCGACACGGTGCGTCGCGATCGCAAGAATTCGTATCTTCGACAGCTCTGGTTTGCGCTTAATCGCGTTGGTGATGCTCGCAACAAATCAGGCGATCATCATGGCGCCGTCGCGGTCTATAACGAAGGCCTGGAACGGATTCGCGAGGCGGACCACGACCCCTCCTATAAGGACGTTCGCCGCGACTTTGCTACCAGTTACATGAAGCTGGCAGACGTCTATTGCGAATTGCGACGATTTGCGGATGCGGCGGCGCTGGCGAAGGACCGCGTCGAGATTCGCCGCACCCTTCATGAGGAGTCCGCGACCGCGTCGACTCGTCGCGAATTGGCCACCGCTCTAGGCAGCCTTGCCTGGTACCAAATCTATAATCAACAGCCCGAGGAAGTCGTAAAGACCTCGGAAGAGGCGATCAGGCTGGACTCGACCATGCTCTGGCTGCGCACGAACCTGGCTCACGGATATCTGTTCAGTGACAAGTACGATGCCGCGGAAAACCTCTATCTGAAGTACAAGGACGCGGACATGGGGGGCGGAAAGACTTTTGCCGAGACGGTTCTCGAAGACTTCGAGGCGTTCGCCGCCAAGGGGGTTACCCATCCCGACATGGAGCGCATCAAGGTGGTTCTCACGCCATAGTCGCGGGGGACGACCGCGTCAGTGAGTCCCGTCGCCGTGGTGTTTCTGCCCGCGGACGACGTGCCGCCACGGCTTGAGCATCCAGGCGGTGACGAGCCCCCCGGCCAACGCGAACAGAATGACGCCCACGGCGAGCGTTTTTCCGGGGATATGGATGGCCTCGCCCACCATGAACCAGAGATGGGCCCCGTAAACCGAGACCAGAAAGATCTCGATCCACTCGATCATCTTCTGGGTGTGGGCCACCAAAGCCAGGTTCTGGTGCATGTCGCCGCTCATTTTCTCTTCCTGATCGGCGCGTAGCCGCGCGTCCACCTGGCTCATCGCTCGCTCGACGTCATCCCAGGCCTCGTCGACATGCAAACCTTCCCGGGCGAGCTCGTAGTAGCGATGGGCCGCGTGACGATTGGTGACGTGGGTAAGCCGACCACTCACGGCGTAGCCCAACAGACTGCGACGCAGCTCGGCATACTCGCCGGGCAGCTTCACGCCGGCGGCGGGCAACAGATCGGCCGCCGCCTCGACGGTGCGATGCAATACCAGTCGCTGCATCAGCGCCGCCAGAAACGGCATGAAGTACTTGTCGCGGACGCGGGGCACGCGCTGCGTATTGTACGGATGCGGCGTCCCGTCGGGTGTGTCCGCCTGGTCGCCCACCAGATGCGCGGCGCCGAAGAGGCCGACCGCGGCCCAATGCTTGCGATTGAGAATTCGCTCCGGAACGCTCAGTTCTCGCGAGGTGGAACCGACGTGGGTCGACTCCTCGATTTGCGCCAAGGCCGACAGGAATGGTCCCGAACGCTGCTGGACGTCGGCTACCTCCAGATCGAATTCATCCGACATTCTCACCACGCTATAGACCGACAATTGCGGCTGCAGCGTGCGGAACGCGAACTCCTGCAACGGCCGCAGCAGTGCGTCGCACAGCTCGGCGAGACCGAACTGACCGCCGCGAACCCCGACGCGCTCGGCCAGCGGCGCGTCCTCTGCCGGTGCCGGGGCGATCTTCGCCCGCTCGGCCTCCGGCACGCGTTGCCAAGCTGCGGGGCTGTCCTGCGGATGCGCAGTGCGAATCACGGCCCGCGACTTGTCAACCGGTTGTGTGAGTCGATAGTTGAAATCGACCACCTGTCCGGCCGTGAGCGAGTCGGCCTCGACTTCGAGCGAGACCGAGAGAACTCCGATGCCCGCGTCGAGCAAGAAAAGTTCGATACCCGTGCTCCAGACCGGCTCGACCGGCAGCGAGATGTCGCCAAATTGGACGACCGCGTCGTGAAACATGCGGTTCAAGGCGGCGTCGGCAACGCGCAAATAGCTTCGCAACGACTCCGCCGCATCATCGACGGCAAACAGCCGCAACAACGGCGCCAGCATCTCTTCCCGATAGTTCTCCGGTAAGCTGTTGACCTGCCACAACTCGGCTACCTCACCGAAGCGGAATTGCTCCAGCGCTGCGGCCATCTCGCGACCGCGGTTCGCGGCAACGACGAACGGGTGCAAGAATCGCGTGTGGCACTCCAGAACGCGACCCGCCACATCCAACTCGCAGGCGATTTCGTTCGACTCGTTCATGGACCGACGGGGTTGTAAGTGGAAATGTGCCAGGTGATGGGCGGACTGCCATGCTGGCTCGCTGCTCGAACGCCTATCTTAACGACGCATCAGCCACAGCGCCAGGCTCCCGGCCAGCAGACCCACTCCTGCCGTGCCCAAAGCCGCCCACCAAACGTTCATTCCTTCCGCACCCGCGGTGACGCCATAAAGGTTGATGCCAAGGAAGCCCACGATCAAGCCCGGCACGCCGAAGATCGCCGCCAGCACGTTGATACGCTCTTCCAGACGCTGTGCCGCGCGGGCTTGGAGAAAGTCGTGCATGTCGTGAACCTCGTTGCTCACTTCGTGGTAGAGTGACTCGATCTCGAAGATCCGCTGCCACTGTCGGTAGCAACGATGATGCCGTTCTCGCTGGGCAACCTGGGCAAAGTGTCCGCGAGCCGTAAACGCCAACAACGATTCGTACATCCGCCGAAATTGCTCGTCGCGAGACCGCGAATCGCGACCGGGACGCTGAGTCAGCCAGTGACGCGCGACCCGATCGGAGAGCTCAATGAGCGCAAAACGTTGATGCAACGCGATCAGGAAGAGCAGATAGTATTGGGTCCTCAAATTCTGAGGAAGCGTCTCCCGAAAGAAGGGCTGATCGGGAGGATCGACCGCCACGAACGCCGTGCCTTCGAGCGAGAACAGGAGCCACTGGTTTTCGGCGTAAGGCATGATCGAAGGAGGGC
The DNA here is from genome assembly GCA_003389215.1 of Planctomycetota bacterium. GTDB lineage: Bacteria > Planctomycetota > Planctomycetia > Pirellulales > UBA7805 > MB-PLM-2. The sequence goes on from QQVP01000094.1 coordinate 29,714, forward strand.
CCAGCGTGCGATCTTCGTCAGTAAGGTGGACCTCCTGGCGGGCGTGAAAGAAGCTCCGCGACCGATAGAGCAGCGGAGCAACTTCCTCAGCCGCCACGTCTTCGACCAACAGCGCGGCAAAGGGCACCAGGCGACCCGCGACGAACGCATCGCGCCACCAGGGCTCGACCTCGCCTGGCAGCTGTGCCGAGTTCAGGAGTCCTCGAAGAAGGTCGTCGACAGTGCCGCGGCCGTCGGCATGCTCGGCCAAACCTCCGGCGGCGGCTGGGAAGAAGGGTTCTCCGTCGGGCGGCGATTCGTCATTGGCGGACGAACGCCGGCGAGCTTCGAGCTTGACGCCGCGCTGGCCCGCCGCGAAACGAAAAAAATGCAAAAAGTCGTGCCACCGAGCCGACTCGGCCGACTCGGGTCGCGTCGTGATCGCCAGAAATCCGATGCCGACGCGAAACAGCGAAAACTCCGCCTCGAGAATGCGAAAGGGGAGAGCGTCCTTGCGAACTCGCAGACTCCAGCGTGCCAGCGGGTCTTCCGCGCCCGCAGCCAGACCTTGCTCATCGCACAGGGCCGCAGACTCCAATCGCCACACCGCCGCGGTGGCCGTCGTGCCGTCGGGCGGATTGAGGTAACGACTGACGTGCGGAAGGATCTCCTCCGCGGGAAAGTTGCGCTTCCGCCAGACGGACCCGACCTTGGGCCAAGTCGCCTGCTCGACGACCGCAAGTCGCTCTTCGAACGTTTCCGCCTCGAAGGCGAATGGAAACACGAACTTGATGAAGGAAGATTCGATGAGCTTCACGATCGCAGCCGACACGCAGAAGGAGGACGGGATTCGTTACTCGATGGGGGCGAGACCTGTTCTTCCGGTTCGATAGCCTTGACGGCCCGGAGTAGGCGGCAGCCGCAAGTCTCGCGCGCGTGCCGACCAGCCGTTCCGACGCTTTCCGAATGTACCTGCACGACCGCGTCGAGGCAATCGACGCAAGCCGCTTCATTGCCACCCGGACGGCGCAAGGATCGCCTATCCTCGCAAGGTTGAAACGCCGAGTTGAAACCAGGCAGCGGCAGACCGATACTGAAGTCCGTCTCTGCACCCCAGCGCGGGCCTCGTGCCATGCCTTTCTTTACGGTCGATCTACCTGAGCGCTTCGCCTCCGCCGTTCGTGTCGGGCACGCCGCGGAAGTGGCCGACGCGGAGGTCGACAACGCGGCGGAACATTTTGCCCGCGCGGTGGCGCGGAGCGAAATTGGCCGCTACGCCGAAGCCCGTGCCGACCTGGAGCGAGTGGCCGACTTGGAGGCCGACGAAGAACTCGTCACCGCCTGTCGATTGGAACTGGCGTATCTCGATCTGGTGACAGGGCGAGCCTTGCGACCGGCCGTACGTGCCGCGTCCGATCTGGCCGCCGACTCCGATCGCTCTCCACGGCTCCGCGCGCGGGCCTGGCACCTGATCGGCTTGGGCGAAGGAAAGTTGCGCCGCTGGTCGGTCGCCTTCGACGCATTGCAGACCTCGTGCAGACTGTACCAAAGTCTCGACCAGCGGGCATCGGTGGCCCGTGTCCGCGACACGATGGCCGCGCTGGAAACTTCCTGCGGTCGACTCGACAGCGCCCTGCATTACTACGCGCTGTCGCTCGTCGATAAGGCCCTGGACGACGATCGAGCCGGGATGGCGACGACCCTCGGCAGCATCGGTCGGGTCCAGCTGCGGGCCGGACGATTTGAGCAAGCCGTCGAGTGCTTCGAGCGCGACCTGGAACTCTCCGAGCAGCTCGAAGATCGGCGCGGCATCGTGCGGATGAACGAGGACTTGGGCAGGGCCTTTCTAGCACTCGAGCGATTCGACGTGGCACGACGCCATTTGGGAGCTGCCCTGGCCTCGGCCCGGAAGTGGCATTTCGGAGATCTCGAATTCCTGGCTTGCGTCGACCTGGCGCGTCTGGCGCTGGCGGAAGACCAACTCGACGAGGCCGATGCCTCCTATCAGGCAGCCGCAGCCGCACTGCCCAGGGACGCGGAGCCGTTGTTCTCGGCGTTGCTCACCGAGTTGGAGGGGGAGCTGCTGATAGCCCGTGGCGACGCGGGAGCGATCGAGCTTCTCCGCAGTGCGGTCGAGGCCTTTTGCGCAGGGGACGCCCCGGACCTCGAGATTCCGGCGCGCGTGGCCCTGGCGAAGGCGTATCGGGCGGCGCGGCTACCTGCCTTGGCTGAGGAGGCCTTGGTCGTTGCCGCGCGGCGAGCCAAGCAGGGGGGATTTCGTCGCTTTTCGCGGCAACTGAGCGAGGCGATGGCTTCGCTCGACGTCGTCGAGGGCCTGCTCGCCGAGACGGACCGCCACCTGGCAACCGCCGACGAGTCGGCGCCCCGATCGCCGCACGACTATGTCCTGCGTGAGAAGCTGGGGGGCGGGGCTTTTGGCGAGGTGTTTCGCGCCTACGATCCTGTGCGAGGCCAGGAGGTTGCCTACAAGCGATTGCGGCTCAGTCAGCTCTACGAAACTCGTCGTCGCGCGAAGGTCATCGCCTCGGCCCGTCGCGAACTGGAGGCCGCCTCGCGCGTGCGGCATCCCGGCGTCGCGCGAGTCCTTGCCATCGGTGGCGACCCGTCCGACGAGATGTACGTGGTGCAGGAATTCGTGCCGGGGCGTTCGTTGCGGGACCTGATTCCGTTCGATGCAAGCGCGCCCTTGGCAAGCGTGCTCAAGGGTCTGGCCGAGATCGCCGAGGCGCTCACTGCCTTGCACGCGGCCGGCACGGTGCATCGCGATCTTAAACCAGGCAACGTCATCGCCCGCGCCGAGGGCTCGTTGGTTCTGGTCGACTTTGGCATCGCGGCGGTCGCCGGTCTCCGCTCGGCGGTCGACGAATCGGTCTTGGGGACGTTGCCCTACATGTCGCCCGAGCAGGCTCGCGGCCGGCAGCTCGACGGTCGCAGCGATCTCTACTCGTTGGGCGTGATCGCCTTTGAATGGCTTACCGGCACTCGACCGATCGACCCGCGTGGTGAGAACTGGTCGGAGCGTGTCGACGACCTGCTCTCCAAACAACCGCTCCGGCTGCGCGATCTGCGGCGAGGATTGCCGGCGGACCTCGAATCGCTGGTGAGCTCGTTGCTCGACCGTGCGCCGCGCAGACGTCCGACCGCGGCCGAGGTGGCGCAGCGCTGTTGCCGGATGAGTGAGGACCTGGGTGTGTAATACCGATGGGCGGGAGCGTCGCCGAGACACGGGCGAGGACCGGCTACACCGGCGGAGGCGACGGAGGAATGCCGCGGTAGAGTCGAAACTGATAGGTCACGTCTTCCTCGTCGCCCATGACCAAGAACGTGACCTTCGTGCCCGCCTCCAAGTCGAAGGCAACGTTCGCCGAGGGCATGTCGGGCGGAAAGGCCGAGAACTCGCGCTCGGTACCTTCGTCGGTATGCGTGACCGTGAGATTGACGCGGTGATCGCCCGGTACACTGACGAAAGCGAAGTACTCGCCCGCTTCTTCGACCTCAAGTTCGATCTGGGTCACCGCGGGTCCCTTTGCGTTGACGGGCGCAGGGAACTTGCCTTCGGCTTCGGAGACCAGTCCCGCCTCCAGATCTTGTCCACCGAAGATGCGCAGCTGGCGTCGCCAGAACTGCAGATCGTTGGCAACCTTTTCCTCGATCGGAACGCGGGTCCGCTCTGCCCGCAAGATCCGCAGCACAACGTCGGCCGCTTGCGATTCGCAGGTCACGATCGCCGAGAGAGACCGGTTATCCGCGACTTCGAAGCCAAGCGACCGCCCCCAGCGAAAGTTGTCTTGGTCGGCAATCAGCTTTCGCTGGTCGCCCGCGCGGGAATCTCGTAGCTCCAGCTCGATGTCGACGTTGAGCAAGGTGGCATAGGCGATGGCCAGACAGGGCCCGCCCTGGCCGATTGTGATGGAGCGCTGAGCACGCGGGGCCGCGGTGACGACGCCATCAATTTCGGGGACGACGTTCACACGATAGTTGCCCGACATCGTCTGCATCGATTCCCAGGTCGCAGCGATCTGGGCAAAGATATGATCGCGGACGGGCCGAATCTCCCGTTCGAGATCGGTGCGTCTGCGGTAGAAGCGGGCGATGTCCCGCTCCCACTGGGTCCGCCGGTCGAACTGATTCGCATCCGCGGTGCCCTGCAAAAGTTCGCGGACCAAATCGGCGCGCTGACCGTACTGGATATTGGCCCCCGATTTGATTCGACGTCCCTGTTTGGTAACGCCGATCACATTCCCGGCGTTGTGGACGGCGACCACCTTGCCGTCGCGGTTGATGATCGGACTGCCGCTAGCGCCTCCGGCCGAGGGCATGGCGTGTTGCACAAGCAGGCGGCGGTCGAGCGGGGCCCGCTCTTCGCCGAAATAGGTGGTCAGCGCGGTGACATAGGCCATATGCCGCGTGGGAGCCGGGGCCTGGGCATTGACGCCGCCCAGCACGATGCCCTCCATAGGAAAGCCGACGTAGCCGACCGGATAGGCCGGCTCGAGCCGCCCCAGTTCGTCCGCGTCGGCCAGCGGCAGGGCAGGGGCCAGCCGATCGGGATCCGCGACCTTCAGCAGGGCCACGTCGCAGGCCGGTCCGGCCGAGGCAACTCGTTCGGCGGCCACGTTACCGAGTCGCGTGGTCGGGTCGTACTCGTACCACAGCCGGAGAAACTGGCTGTAGCCGGGATGGGTCTCCGCCGACTCCACTTCAAGCGTGACCGGAGGATCGGAGGTCGACCGCACGACCATCGTCCCGGCCCCGCGAAAACCTTCGGCCACGTGGCCGTTGGTTGCCAACAAACCACGCTCCCGGTCGACGACCCAGGCCGTCGCCATCGGCGAGACATCACGCCCGTTCTGACTTAGCACCAGGTAGACCGACGGGGTGGCCCGTTTCAGAGCCGCCGCCAGCTGGGGCTCGAGTCGGCGTATACGCCGATCGACCCGATCGACATTGGAAGCGATGTCGTCGAGGATTCGCTCTTGCTGCTGCGTCAGTTGCCGGAGGTTGGTGATCTTCGGCTCGATCAACTCGACGAGCTGGCGGGTCTCGCGGAGCTGCTGGCGAGTTTCCTGAAGCCGTTGCTGAGCCTCGTCGAGTTCAGATTGCGTCGCTCCCAACTCGCTACGTGCCGATTTGATTTCTGCTTGGGTATCTTCGAGGTCGATGTTCGTGTTCGTCCAGAGCGTGTAGCCGACGTATCCGGCGATGGCGAGCAGGATCAAGGCGATCAGGCCGACTCGTCGCCCTGCGGCGGCGGTCCGACCCGCTTCGCGAATCAGCATGGGCGCCCCGGGGCGGCGACCCTGATCGGCCGTCGAGGGAAGCGACTCGTTCTGGCGCGTTTCGACCAGCAGTCGCGGACCCTTTTCGCCAAGCTGAAGTTCGGCGCGGGGGCCGAGTTCCTGGCCCTCGATCGCCAGCTCGCCGTCGACGTAGACCGGATTGTCCCGATTCAGCCGTAGCTCGTAGCGACCCAGATCGCGCACCAACGCGCAATGTTCGCGGCCCACAATCGTCGTCTCGGGCGGAAAGAGGACGTCGCACTCTTCGGGGCTGCGTCCCAACACGACGCGAGTGCGATCATCGTCGAAGGTGAGCACCTCGCCGGCCCGATCGCCTCCCAGGAATCGCACGAAAAGCGGCAAAATCGACTCCTCATGACAGGCTACTGGCGAGGTTCGCCGCGTTCGGTCCCACGCAGCGGCGAGCGTCCCCGAAGCTTGTTTATAGCTCTCGCGAAGGGCAGACGTCCAGTCGCAGACTCGGAACCGCTTGCAGCCGCAGGTAGGCCGCCCGCGGGCGGTCAGGCGATGGCCCTCAGCCTCCGCGTCTGGAGAGAAGGCGACCGTTGGCGTGGTCACCAAAAAAAGGCCTCGGACAAGAAGCCTGTCCGAGGCCGAGTGGCTGGAGGTTCGATCTACGCATACGATTGAAGTCGTTAGAGACCTCTGAGATAGGCGCGGTCGGAATCGCTGAGCTGAGCGATGCCGATGGTGGCAAAGCGACCGTTCTTTTTCCTCAGTCGCACGCGATCTCCGACGATCTCGACGAACTCCGCCTCGAGCGTATGCTTGCCGTCTCGGGAAGTCCACGTCCGGAGGCCCGGTTCCGCACTCGCCGCGGCCGGCTCGTCCCGCGACGAGTCGGCAGGCGGCGTGTCGCCCGATTCCTCGCTCTGCGAGTCAGCAGCCGCCTCGGCACGTTCGCCGGGCCGGGTCGCTTCCGCATCGTTGCCCTCGGCTTTCGCCAGAAGCTGCTCGTCGAGCGGCTCGCCCATCCACTCCTCGTAATGCTCGGCGACGTAAGCGGCAGGGGGCCTGCCCGCGTTACGCGTGAGGATGCTCACCAGGGATTGCTTCGCCCGTTCCTTACCTTCCGGATTTCGCAACCGCAACTTGACCCGATCGACGAGTTCGGCCTGTTCGAAATGGGTGTTGAAGCTTCCCTTGTTTCGATACTTGCGAATGACCTCGGCGATCTCCTTGGCGAGCAGCGGTTCGTAGGCACGGCGGATGAACGCCAGGTCGACCGTGGCGGCAAAGTCGTCGAGGTCGCCCGTGAGCGCTTCATCCACCTCGCTCAATCCTTGCTTGCCGGCCTCGATGAGCTCGTTTGCCAGCTCATCGGCCTCCATCGCCGGCTCGGCGTGACTCCCCAGCGCACCGAGTTTACCGAGCCGTTTTAGCGGTGCCATCGCTTTGACGGCAGCGAAGTCGTCGTCGTTCTCATGAGCCGTCTTGGCGACCCTGAGAATCGACTCGATCTTCTCGGCGTTCTTCGTCGACAACACGAGGCCCGCATTGTCGATCTGTTTCTGCATGAAGGTCTTCAAGGCGTCGCCCACGATGGCGCCGCTGCGACCGTAGAGCATCTCGCCGTCGGCTCGAATCACGTAGACGATGGGAAACGTCGATTCCCCTTCGTAAGCGTACTTGCGTTTCCAGTTCGGCCAGTCGTCGTTTTCCGTGTTGATCTTCAGGGGCACAACCTGTGCCACCAGCGGCTTGATTGACCGGTCATGTCGGAGCCGGTTCAAAAAAGTCGCACACGGGCCTCAGGCCGCCTCTCCCGCGACGGCCACGATCGGACGACCCGTCTTCTTCGAGAGTTCGAACGCCTCGTCGACGGTTAGTTTACGTGTCTCCTTCTTGGGCGCTGCATCGCCCACCGAACCGGTGAAGGCGCATGCAAAGCCGAAGGCCAACAGCGGAAGTAGAAGTATTCGCTTGCCCATAGTAGCGATCCCCTTGATGTTAGCAGTACCGAATCGGTCACGGTGACCTTCACGTGTCGCACCCGCTGCGCTCGAAGCGGTTGCGAAGTCCCCGGTCATCCCGGCTGCCTCATTCTCTACCGCACGCGGTTTTACCCCATTTTCGTCAGATGCTCAAGGCGACATCCCCCGCATGGGGAAACAGATGCGGCGCCCCGCAAACGTAGCGATGGCTTCGACAGCACACCTTGCGAATCCGCCGGGTGGGAAGCGATGGATGAGATTTTCTGCGCGGCTCTGGGGCGGCATGTGGGGTCGCCCACCGATTCTTCCATGTAGTGCTTAGAGAGATTCACCAACCCCAAACCAGGAGCGAGTTAACATGTTCCAGAAGCTAGTCGCCCCGTTTGCCCTCGCCATCGCGCTGACTTGCGGCCCGGCCTTGGCTCGCGAAGCAGAGCCAGCCGAGTCCGATACCCCAGCCGCCTCCGACTCTGCCGTGGACCAGCTCGACAATCCGGAGCTCGTCACGCTCACCACCGGCCTTCCGGCGATAAGCAGCGGATCGGTCAATCTCGTCACGTCACCCGTTCGCTGAACCGAACTGGCGAAGCTGCGGAAGCTCGCTAAGAAGTCGGCGACTCGAGCACCGCGCTCGGAACCGACTCCGGCATTTCGTCGAGACGAAAGCGAGACGCTTCCATGACGCTGATTTCCCCGAGGTCGAGCCTGGCCCGGAGATTCTGTAGGATCTCGTGCGGACTTGTCGCGCCGCAGGTGAAGATGTCGAGTGCCAAGAGTCCCTCGTCCGCATAGGCATGGGCCGAACAATGGCTCTCGTCGAGCAGCACGATCGCCGTGAATCCGGCCGCGGATGTGTGACCGAAATGGTAGCGGGTCTGAGAAATAACCGTCGCCCCCGCAGCTCGCGCCGACTCGGCCAGCGCGTCGAGCATACCAGCGTCGTCAAGGCAAACGTCGCGAGGAACCCCGCGACAGTCGATCAATAAGTGGAAACCTTTGTGCAACCCATGAGTCCTCCATGATGGGATCGAACGCTCATAAAGCAAACTCGATTCACCGGGCGCGGCCGCGGGAATGACGATGCCTTTGCCGAATCGGCAGCCGATGGGGGAAAAATAGAGCCTATCGCGGTGCCGATTGCAAGAAGGCAGCTGGCAAAACGGAGAGCCTGCTGCGCGACTGTCGGGGACGGAATCTGATTCTCCACTTCGGTATTCGCACCAACGGCGTGGTGAAACTGCCGGCACGGCGTCAGCGGCCCTGCGGGACTCCACAATCTTGCCGGTCGCCCGGCGGCGACCGTCCCTCGGCGGCCGCGGTTTCCGACGAAGGCTCCCCCTTGAATCGGGCTCTCGACGAGTGCGTCCGAGGCGTCGAGGCGGGAGGCCGACGCGATCCACTAAGGTGAGCCGACGAGAGGGACGTCGAGAATCGTGCCTTTTGGCCCCGTAGCTTTGCCGCAGTTGGAGCACGTACCGCTGCCGAACTTGGGTCGCGAAGCGCGAGGCGACTGTTTGGACTGGTCAAAATAGTCCGACCGCCGCTGTGGGCTGCTGATCGAGGGGGTGCCCTACGGTGAACTGGAATACACCAGCGGTCAGGTGGTGAGATTTCCAATGCGGCAGGGCTCCTCCATAGATTTCTTCTTGGCAGGGCACTTGAAATTCGGGCGGTCTCCGGTCACAATCTCTGCTGCACATGTGTCAGGGGTTTCTAAGGCCCCTGTACTGCCTTCGCAGGTTCTGCCCCACCTGCGAAGGCTCTTTTTTTGCGCATGTGGCCGGATGGCTCTTGGAAGGACTCTCGCGGAGCTGGGCAATTGAACGAGGAAGGCAGCCCAACACAGTCCCCGTCACACACGGGCACGTTGTTCATCGATCCGGAAACGGGGTCGATGCGGCGGACCATTGTGTTTGCGCTCTGCCTCGTCGGCTCGTTCTACACCGCGTTCTACCTCGTCGATCGCGGCACGTTGCCCAGGGCGGGCCCGCAAGCGCTCTTCATCCTGCTGTTGGCCGCGTCGCTGTGGGTTACCGAAGCGATTCCCGCCTTCGCCGTCGGCATTTTGGTAATCGGCATGAAGATCGCGCTCTTGGGCAAGCCGGGCGGCGCGTTTGCGACCACGGCCCACGACTGGGAAAAGTTCATTGCCGTGATGGGGCATCCGCTGGTATGGCTCTTCTTTGGCGGCTTTGTGCTGGCGGCCGGGATGGCCAAGACGGGACTCGACCGCCGACTCGCCATGCTGCTTTTGCCTCGTTTTGGGAGTCGGCCCTCGGCCGTCTTGCTGGGAGTCATGTCGGTCACCTTCCTGCTTTCGATGTTCATTTCCAACACGGCCACCACCGCCATGATGTTGGCCATGTTGATGCCGCTGGTCGCCTCGAACGACATCTGTGGACGCTATCGCCGGGGTCTGCTGCTGGGCCTGGCGGTGGCGGCCAATCTAGGCGGCATGGGCAGTCTGATTGGCACGCCGCCGAATGCCATCGCGGTGGCGGCGCTCGCCGAGGTGGAACCGAGCTATCAGATCGGCTTCTTGCAGTGGCTTTTCCTCGGACTACCGCCGGGCGTCGCATCGCTGCTGCTGGCCTGGGTCGTGCTGGCCCGCGCGTTCGCCTCTGCCCAGGCCACGATTCCGCTCGATTTTGCCGAGCACACCAGCGACCACGGGCATCCCGCCTCGCCGCAGCAGTGGCAGACGTTCACCGTGAGCGTCACGTTTCTGGCCACTCTGCTGTTGTGGCTCACGTCCCAGTGGCATCAAATCCCGACCGCGGCCGTGTCCTTCTTGCCTATCGTGGTCTTCACGACGACCGGTGTGTTGGGGGCGAAAGAGATTCGCGGACTCAACTACGACGTGTTATTCTTGATCGCCGGCGGGCTGGCTCTCGGCGAGACGGTAACCGAGACGGGTCTTTCCCAGTGGATCGTTGCCCGGTTGCCGCTCGAGGGTTTCGACGTACTGGGCGTGACGATTCTGATGGCCTATCTGACCGTGGTCCTATCCAATTTCATGAGCAACACGGCGGCCGCCAACGTGCTGATTCCGATCGGCGTGACGATTGCCACGGGTTTCGAGGCACGGGTCGCCCTGCCGATCGCCTTTGCCGCCTCGGCGGCGATGTGTTTGCCGGTGGCCACGCCACCGAATGCGCTGGCCTTTGCGACCGGCTATTGTCAGGTGCGCGATTTCCTCTGGCTTGGCCTCTTGATCGGATTGATCGTGCCGATGGTCGGCATTGGCTGGCTGTGGCTGACACTCGACAGCGTCCTGGCGCTCACGACGTCCGGCGATGCGCGGCCGCAAGTTGAAGTGGTCATCGGCCCCCGGCAGGCAGCCCAGGGAGGCGACGCGGCCACGAGCGGTCCGCTCGATTTCCCGTTTGGCGTCGACTTCGACCGATCCGGCAACCTGTACGTCGTGGAGATGACCGGGGGCCGCGTGCTCAAGCGAGACGTACGCGGGAAGTTGACGACCATCGCCGGACGTCCGGAAGCGGGTTATTCCGGCGATGGCGGACCCGCAGCGCAGGCCACGTTTCGCGAGATGCACAATCTGGCCGTGGACGCCGAGGACAATCTGTTTATCGCGGACAGCTCGAACCATTGCATTCGCCGCATCGATGCGAAGACCGGCGTTGTCACGACCTTCTCCGGCAACGGCCAGCAGGGCTTCGATCAGGATACCGGCAACGCCAAGTCGGCCCGCTACAAGAAGGTGATCTCGATTGCCTTCAATCCTTCGAAAGACGCGCTCTTCGTGGCCGACATCTACAACGTACGCATCCGACGAATCGATATGGCTCACGACATCGTGGAGACGGTGGCCGGCACAGGTCGTTCGGCCGTGCCGCGCGACGGCGATGCGGCGGTCGCCAGTCCGCTCGTCGATCCGCGAGCCGTGGCGGCCGACGGGGCGGGTAACGTCTACATTCTGGAGAGGGCAGGGCACGCGCTGCGCGTCGTCGATCGACAGGACAAGATTCGCACCGTCGCCGGCAACGGCAAGAAGGGCTACCGTGACGGCACCGCGCTCCAGGCCCAGTTCGACGGACCGAAACATCTCTGCCTAGATGACGCCGGGAACGTCTACATCGCCGACGATGGGAATCACGCGATTCGCAAGTACGACCCGTATACGGCGACGGTGACGACCGTGCTGGGTCGAGGCCACGGGGATGCCGAATACACGCTGAACAAGCCCCACGGCGTCGCCTGGCACGATGGCTGGCTGTACGTCGTCGACAGTGGCAACAACCGCATCTTGCGCATGCGGCCCTGATTGGGCGACTCCCGCAAGTCACGCACTTCGAGTCCGAGCCGTCGGTCAGACTCGGAGGCATCTTTCGAACTCGGGCAAATGAGCGACCGCGTGGCTCACGGCACGAAGGCCAGCACCTTCAGCACGCCGTCTGCTTCGCGCCGCAAAAGGGCTAGCTGACCTTTGACCGCCGCACCCCCGTAACGCAGATCACCCGACTTCTCAGCACTCAGGACGAGCAACGCCGGCTCGCCCTCGCGAAGCAGTTCCACACCGAGCACGCCCGCCGGCGTGTCATCGAGCCGCCGGGCCTGATAGCCTGCGCGAGCCGTCGCGGCGGCGCCAATGACGTTGACGAAGTCGACGTCGCGACCCTGCTTGCGGAGAATTAGCACGTCTTTGGTGCGTTCTTTCAGATCGGCATGGCCCTTCGCCGAGATCAACTCCGTCGCACCGGGCGAGAGGAGCCGCAGTCGCAGCGACGTCTCGCCATCGTCCGAGCCCGTGTAGGTCAACTCGACCGGCTCGTTTTCAAGACGGGCTCGTCGCGGCTGCTTCAGGTGTGCATAGCCGAGCGCCGAAGAGACCGGGCCCGGGGTCGGATCGCTGAGACCAATCGAACTCGTATCGAGCCGGCCATCGACGTGCAGGGCAAAGTCGTACTGGTGATCTTCATCGCTACGACAGCGATAGAAGTCGACCACCACCTCGTCGAGCAGGGCAATCGTGCGATCGAGCAGCACGCCGTCGTAGGCGGCCGTACACGTCGCCCGAAAGGCCTTGAGCTCATTCCCCGCGTGGAAGAAGACCGGCTCGCCGTGGGCCTGTTTGCCGCGCTCCACGGCCCAGGGATCGTCGCTGGCTTCCTGTGGATATTGCGAGGTCTCGTCAACCGTGACGGTGTTGTGGGCGATCGTCTGCCGATCCCAAGTGAGAAAGGCCTCGTGCCCATAGTGGTGGTAGCGGACCTCGGGAATGATCTGACGACCTTCGGCGGCAACCGTGATGGCCAACAACTCGGGGTGCGTATGGGAGGAGCCCCAATCGCCATAGGTCATCTGTACGCCGACGGCGTCCCGATCGCCGCTTTGTCGAAGCACGGTGATGCCTCCGTTGGGCAACAGCGTGCAGGCATTTTCATGTCGCCCGGTAACGCCGATCCGGGCGTCGGCCGTGTGATCGAATTCGCCCTGGGGCAGGTCAGGGGCGAGCCAGATGAGCTCCATCGGGTTGAGCGGCCGGCGAACGTCGACGTCCCCCTCCTGGGGTGGCCTCGCGCGATAGGCGGCGGCCACATTCGCCGGATCGATATAGCCGCCGCCGGCAATCGGCCGGTAGAAGGCCACGGGACGACGCAACAGCCAGGCATACTTCGGATCGCGGTAGGCGGCCCACGCTCGCTCGTAACAACGTGTGCGCTCGAGGCGGTCGGTGTACGAATTGCCCAGGCGCACCAGCGAGCCGTCGCTGAACGCCTCGTAGAAGGGCGAGTCGAAGATCGCCTTGACCGTCTTCCTGCCGGTGGGGCCGAAGCGCCGCTGCGGATCGGCACCTGCATCGAGCCGATGACCCGGTATCTCGAGATTCCACAAGTCGATGCCGCTATGCCGCGCCGTTTCGGCGATGAGTGTGTAGGCGTCGGCCGTGTACATGTGGTAGTGCATCGAACGCTCGTAGAAGACCCCGTCCGCCAGGATCGACCAGGCGACGTGCTGCACGAAGCCGTCGCGGGCCAGGCGACCATCTTCGTAGTAGCCGTTGATGGCCTCGTCGATCAGTTCGCGGTCGCCGATGCAGAACCCCAGCACCGCCACGCCGGCGATGGCCCGACCTCGCCAGTTGCTGCGAAACTTGTGGTTGCAAATCCGCATCACCTCGGCCGAAGGTTGGAAGACTTGCTGTTCGATGGCCTCCTTGTCTTCGTCGCTGAGGACGCCAGCGTGATAGATCAAGTCGTAGGCCGAGGCGATGTTGATTGCCCAATCGCACTCTCCCAGGGTCGAGCCGGTGGCCTTGCCCTTGAGATGGGCCATTTCGTACTGGGGAAAGACCTCGACGTAGCGTTGGAGAATCTGGGCGACCGGCTCGGCAAAGCGGTCCTCGTCCCGCAGCACATAAAGAATCGCCAGCTTGTGGGCGGTCTGCGCGATTTCGACATTGTCGCGTTTATCGGCACGGGGCAGGACAGGATCGGCGATCGCCGGTTCCATTTCTGCGGCGAGCTTGTCGAGATACTCCGACAGCCACGGCGTACGGGCTACCCAGGCCTTGAACGCGGCAATCTCCTCGTTGTTCCAGAAGAGCCGTGGATGATCGGGCAGCTCCGCCGGAATGGCGACACGCGGCGGCTTCTCCTCGGCGGCGAGCGGCGAAATGTCCGCCGCGAAGATCAGAACGGTGCCGAGCAGGCAGAAGAGTCGTGCGCGTGGAGACGACAAGATCGCGAACATCGAGATTCCTCGGTCGGGTAGGGCCAGCGAGCGGCAAGGCGGGACGGATCGGGTAGGAAGTATTGGGCGGGGCAGGGGGGTGGACGAGGTGGGACAACCGCGGGCGGGCCGGCCGCCGTGGTTGCGGGTGGGAAACGCGCCGGCTAATCCGTCGGATCCAGATGGACAACCGCTCCGCCACGACTCCGAATCATAAAGTCTCTCGGCTCGGCGACAAGCAGCCAAGGAAGAAAGACCAGCCGATATCGGGGCGGCACGATCACCTCGCGTTCGCCGGTGAGCGACTGGCGGACCTCCTGGAAGTTGGCGAACGGCTTTCGCTCGACAAAGCCCTCCAGGTTCAGCAGAACCGCGTCATACTCTTGCCGTGGAAATTCATAACGTGGCGTATCTTCCGGCTCCTTGTTGATAAGCAAGTGTTTTTCGACCGGCTCGCCGTTGAGGCAGATCACATTCTCAGGCAACTGAAAGCCGCCCCACACGTACATTTGGTTCATCGTGTTCACATCGGTCAGAAACGTCTTCTCAGGATGGGCTTGGGCATAGGCAAGTAGTTCGCGAGAGACGTCGACGTTCTGACCCCAGCGGCCTCCGGCGGCCGCGCAGCCAACGAGCGCGACCAACGTGAACAACAGAATCGCGCGGCTCAGCCTCTCCCGCTCGCCGAGGGCGAGCGTCAGAGTGTAAGGCAACAGCGCCGCGATGCCGACCACCAGCAGATAGTAATAGTGCCAGGCCCGCCCGAGCGGCTTGTACGTCCATGGCACGAGGCTGCCGTACCCCAAGTAGGCCCAGAAGAGGATCATGACCGCGAGCAGGATCTTCTGCTCCTTGCGGAGTTTCCCAAACACCAGCAGTCCTGAGCCGAAAAGCAACAGCAGCGAAAACGCCAGCTGCTTACAGAAGAGCACATTCTTCAGCGGCCACAGGAAGAAGCTCAGTGGCGAAGCGCCGACGCGAACGTCCCGGCCGGCCTCCAAGACCCCGATCGCCGCGCTGGCCCGGGTGTAACGTGCAAAGGCCTCGCCGGTGATGGAATAGTAGATCGCCGCTTCGATCGCGAACAACCCGCCCGAGAAGGCCACGCAGGCGATGACCGGATACCAGTAGCGACGACGATCGAACGCGAGTGCCGTGAGACAGAAGATCGCCACGTAGAAGAACGAGACTTCGTGGGTCAGAAAGGCGACCGCCATCAGGCCGGCACCCAGATACTGTACGAGACGGCTCCCCTTCAGCATCGCCACGCTGCCCACCGCGAGCATTCCAGCGGCTATGTACGAAGCGTTGGGATAGGAACGAAACGAGATATCCAGGGGCATGAAGCAGAACAGCAGCATCCCGCAATTCGCTTGCCAGGTCGGTCGCCGCGGCCAGTCGATCAGCCATGCCACCGAGGCCAACATGGCCAGCGACGAGAGCAGCGTCGGCAGCGCCGCTGCGAATTCCGTGGGGCCGAACAGGAAGATGCTCAGCCGCATCAGGTACACCGCCGGCAAGCGATATTCCCAGTGATTCAGCGGCAGTCGGTGAAGCGAGTTGGCATAGCGCGCATAGAAGATGTCGTCGGTACCGGCGTAGCCCATCCAGAAGACATACGTGGAAGCCAACCAGGCCGCGGCCACCACGAGGAACCAGAAGAGTGATCTAGCCAAAGTAAGCGCTCCTGGTGACACGGCCCAGCGTCGTGGCCCGGCAACATCTGCGGGGGACTCTTTCAGAGTCGTTCGGCGGGTTCCGATCGGGGAATGAGACGCCGCACCCATGACGCGACGGGTGACCTCTGGCCGCGTCATGGGTAGCTCTATCCTAGTGTATCGCCGGCGCCAAATCACGTCGCGCCGCGCGATGCCGACAACATGTTGATGCCGTATTCCAATTCCAATTAAACTAGAGTGTGGCGTGTCGACACGGGAACTCGAGCAAAGTGGCCGCCCGTGCGTCTCGGCGGACCGTCACGTTCGCGATTCGACACGTCGAGCCTTGACACCCCGCCCCCGATATTCGCCGCCAGGAGTTCTGCCGCATGACCGTAGGTGATGAGTCGCCGGAAGCGGTGCCCCAGTTCAGCGTCGTCGTACCCTGCTACAACGAGCGCGACGGTGTCGGCGATACGATCGCGGCGATCGTCAAGGATCTGGAAGCGGGACCACGGTACGAGGTGATCATCGTCAATGACGGCTCGAACGACGGCACGGCGGAAATTCTCGAAGAGCTCGCGCCGCAATACGCCCAGGTCCGGGTCGAGACCCACCCTCAGAATCGCGGATACGGTGCGGCTTTGAAAACCGGCATCCGCCGAGCCGCTTCCGACTTGATCGTGATTACCGACGCGGACGGAACCTATCCGAACGAGCGGATTCCCGATCTCGTTGCGCTAGCCCACGACGCCGATATGGTTGTCGGGGCGCGGACCGCGGACAACGTCGAATACTCGAAGATTCGCAAGATCCCCAAGATCTTCTTGGCCGCGTACGCCTCTTGGATCGCGCAGCAGAAAATCCCGGACATCAACTCGGGCCTGCGCGTCATGCGGCGGAGCGTACTGGAGAAGTTTCTGCCGATTCTTCCCGACTCGTTCAGCTTCACGACGACGATCACCTTGGCGATGTTGACCAACGCCTATCACGTCAAATTCGAGCCGATCGGGTACACGCATCGCGTCGGCAAGTCGAAGATTCGGCCCATTCGCGACACGCTGCTGTTCTTTCAACTGATCCTGCGGACCGGCATGTACTTTGCGCCGCTGAGAGTCTTCTTCCCGGTGGGCCTGTTGCTGGGAATTGCTTTCCTCGTCAGCCTGGTCTGGGACGTGTTCGTGGTCCGGAATCTGGGGGACAGGACCATTCTGTTCCTGCTCTTCGGCATGAGCACGGTCATGTTCGCCTTATTGGCCGACATGATCGACAAGCGGAGCGCGCGATAACCGCCGGGTCGTTGCGCTTGGTCGCCCACGCACTCCCAACGTCGCCGCTTGTGCGGCAGGCCCTAGAGCGCTCTTCATTTCCCTGTCGCGTCTCGGCGGGCTACGACCGCGTTTGACGTCGTCGACCTGCATCGACGAATCTCCTCGATTCGCCTGCTTCGGTCTCCTTGTCCAACTTGCCTCGCGGGTGCCGAAGACGCGACATCGATCTGAACAACGCTCTACGCAACGCGATAAGTGGGCGATGAGGGACTCGAACCCCCGACTTCTTCCTTGTAAGGGAAGCACTCTGAACCAACTGAGTTAATCGCCCGTCGATCGCCAGAAACCACGGATGGGGCCATCTCGGCTCGGTCACACCCCGAGCGACGGCCGTTCCGCGGCGAAACGACGTGTTCAGCTTATCGCCATCGACCCCAGGTGGCCAAGGGCGGCTCGGCCGCGGGGGCCCGGGATCGTCCCGGCAAACAAAGAACGGCCCGCCTTCGGACGAAGGCGGGCCGATTCAAGCTCAGACGAGTGAGGGCCGTGTGGCCGGCGGCCGCGCCGAAATGCCGCACATCCTCAACTGAAGCAGGCCTTACTCGCAACCGCACGAGGGGCCGGCAGCTTCGCAGCCGCAGCTCGCTTCGCAACCGCAGCTGGACTCGCAGCCGCCGCACGACGAACCGCAGCACTTGTTGCGGCAGCAGCTGAACAAACCGAGGAAGTCGAGGTTGATGCAGCGGCAGCGCGACTTGCAGCAGCGCTTCTTGCAGCAACGCTGCTTGCAGCAGCTCTTCGCACAACCACAGCTCGCTTCACAGCCACAGCTCGGAGCGGCTTCGCAACCGCACGAGGGAGCGGCAGCTTCACAACCGCAGGCGGGACCAGCCGCCTCGCAACCGCACGTCGGGCCAGCCGCTTCACAGCCACAGGCCGGAGCAGCATCGCAGCCACACGTGGGAGCGGCTTCGCAACCGCAACCGCCCATGAGCAGATCGTCCAGAAGGCCGGCCGAGGCGTTGTTGGTGGTACCAACGAAACCGATGGCCAACACGGCGGCAAGTACAATTCGCGTAATCATAATGCGTTGTCTCCTTTGTTGGGGCCTCGCACCCCCTGGTTCTCCTAACCACCGTCTCCGAACGGCTACCCGCAGCGTTCCGTCCCGATCGGGCTCTTCCCCAAGCGTCGAGTCGAGAGAAACTCGGCGCCTTGTGCATTCGCTTCAGCTTCGACTATCGACGTCGGGCGCGAAGACTCTCTAAAGCGGTTCCCGCCGCGAGGTGGTTTTTTTCGTCCGCCGCTTCGATTGCGCACCAGAACGGGCTCGTGCGACTCAGGCAATCTTGGCCCGCTGATTCCTGCTAGTCCGGGCATACGGGCCGCGACGGTCGTCGGCGAGTTTTCCGGTCGTGCGGCAGATAGGGCGAGATGGCCGCCAAGCGATCAGCCCACGGTCGGTCCGTTCGGCCTGCAGCTCGCAGAGGCAAGCGTGCGCGCCGCGTCCCTCTTCCCGCAGTCTGGGGATGCTCGACGCGCAGAGAGCCCAGGAGCTTGGGCCAGGTCGAGAAGGAGCACGGATGCTCGGGTGCCGGAAACTTTGCCGGCTAGCGCAATTGCGAGGCGTTCTTGGGGACGGCGCCTCGGATTTCGAAATCGATCCGCGACTGGGCGATTTGATGTCGCACGTTGTCCTCGATGGAGAGCTGCAGCGTGTACTCGCCCGGATCGACCCGCTGCGGCAGCGTGATGGCATAGTGGAGATAGAAGTCGCGGCGGGCGTCCTGGGCCACCTCCGAAAATTCGGCCAACTGGCGGTCGACGATCATGCGTCCGAGATGGTCGAAGATCTGGTAACTGCCGCCGAACGACAACCGCTGTCCCTCGCCGGTCTCCTCGTGGCGGAAGTTCTCGATCTCCACGTAGACGAGCGTCTGCTGACCGGGCACGAACTCGAAACGATCGAACTCCTGGTAGATGGCAAAACTGGTGACCGAAGTGCAAAACGTCATGTTCTTGAGAATCAGGTCTCCCATCGCCGCCAGATGCTGCTGGGCCTGTCCGAGGGCCGCCCCGGCCGCCGTCGCCCGCCGTGGTCGATCCGCTACCGGTCCCTCGTCCAGCATGAGCGACAGGGCGTACATCTGTTTGGACCAGAACTCCCGTTGCTGCGACTCCTCGCTCGAGACAGTGCGGACGGCCGCGTCGCGTCGCCCGTTGGCCAGATAGAGCAGCCGCAAGATGGCTTCTTGCCGGTCGCGCTCGGGGGTTTCGAAATCGCCTTCCTCGATTTCCGCCTCCAGCGTGTGAATCGCCGCGGTCAGATTGTCTCGCCAGTCGGCGGCGACGGCCGGCTCGTTCGTGGCGGACGCCGGCTCGGTCGTGGCGTCGGCCACCCCCGTGTCGGCAGTGTTCGTCGAAGGTCCGTGTTGCGTGTGCTCCGTGGATTGCGGGCCGCGAGGCCGAGTCGACGCATCTTGCTCCACCTCGGCCGCCTGGTGAGCCACGTTGCGAATCGTGCCCGCAGGGGACGCATTGGGGGAATCCTCTTCCACCAGAAAGAACCAGCCATCGCGCTGGGCGGCCGCTTCGTGAACCGGTACCTCAGGCGTCGCCGAAGAAGTCTCCGCCTGGGGTGCTTCACGGTCTGCTTGGGTCAGGGCGTCCTCGTCATGCTCACCGTTGGGGTTCTTCGATTGACGACGCTTCACGGCGAGCCGTTGAGCCTTTTGTTGTTTTGCCCGCCTGGCTCTTCGGGCTGCGGACCGACGCGGCTCCTCGGTCGTCGACTCCGTGTCGCTTGCTTCGTCTTCTCCCGTCTTGCTTTGAAGCTGTCGCTTGCGGCTGCGGATCGTCGTGAGATAGAGACTCTTGATGCTGGGCCAGGCCGCCGCATCGGTCTTCTCGAGGTTCTTTAGCGACGCTTGCCACTGGGCGTTCAATTCGTTGTAGGTGGCGGGGTCCAAGTCGCGGAGTTCGGCAATCGCTGAGTTGATCTCGTCGATGTCTGCGGCGGGAACACCTGTCTCGGCAGACTTACCCGATTCATTGACGGCCGACGCTGCATCGGCTTTCGCTCCGTCGCTTCCGGATGACGCGACGCCCAAGCTGTCGTAGAAGAGGGCGCCGCACCCGCTCGACATGGCCAGCGCAAGCAACAGCCCTGTGAGTCGAATGGCCGACCAGATGCCAGAGAATGCGTGCAGGCTCATCGAACTCGCTGGGAACCACTAGTCAAGGCGACGGCGGGGACCGATCCCGCAGAAAAATCCGCGAGATGGTACGCAAACCGATGCGGCCCCGGCAACAGGAGATCGTCACCACGACTCCGCGCGGTGCTAGCGGAGCAGGTGCCTTAGCGGCTCGCCGCCCCGACCATCGGAGACGGTTCGCGGCGTGCGCCCTCGGCGAACGCGGCGGTCTCGACCAAGAGTCGCTCGACGACCAGACGGGCACGATCGGGAGCAGAGCTGGCTCCCTTCAGGGCCAGATCGGCCGCCAGCAGTCGCTGAGCCAGCCGGAGAGCCCTGGGGCGGCCCAATCGCTTGAGCTGCCGCTCGGCATCGCGAAGCTTGAAATGTAGAATCCCAGCCTGCTGGAGGGCCTCCTTGAGCGAGACACGGCCTCCAGCTCCCTGGGCGTCGGCATAAATGCGGGCCGCCGCGGAGAAGCGACGCAGCGACGAGCCTATCTGGCCGAGAATGGCCACGGGGTGCTCGCCCGCCAACAGCAGTCGATCGAGATTCGTCAGGGCGATCGCGGCACGACCATCGAGCATCGCATCCAGCATTTCCCAGACGGTCCGCGTCCGCCAGCTGCCCGCGGTCTGCTCGACCTGGGCATCGGTGACGGTACCGCCTTCGGCCAAGACGGCCAACTTGCTGAGCTCCTGATCGAGCAAGCCAAGGTCGGGTCCCACGCGCTCGACCAACAGCTCTGCCCCGCCCGACGAGAAGCGAAAGCCGTGGCAGTCGCGTGCCCGTTGGGGCAGCCACTTTTTCGCGCGTCGTTCAGCCTCAGAGCTCTTGGCCGGTCGCTTGCAATCGACGACCAAACCGGAGTCGGCCAGCTCCCGCGCCAGCCGCGTGTTGCCCGGCCAGCTGCTGACGAGCAATAGCAACACTGCGGCCGAGCTCGGCGCAGTCGCGTAGTCTTCCAGGGCCGCACGATGTCGCTGCACGAACTCGTCGGCGTTTTCGATCTCGATCATCCGCCTGTCGCCAAACAGCGACACGGTCCGTAGCCCATCGAGCACATCGCAAAGATCGACGGCGCGACCTGAGTAGGTTGTCAGGGCCGCCTCGCCGTCGCCCCCCCCGCAGATCGTGCCACGCAGCGCATCGCGAACCTGGGCCTGCAAGAAGGCGTCGTCGCCATAGGCGACACAGATCGGTCGCGGCGGGTGTTTATCGACGTCCGCCAGGTACGCCAGTGCCGTGAGCGCTTTCTTCTTCGCAGCGGGCATCGAGTCGGCCAGGGCAGGGGAGCGAGGACTCGCGCTGCGGACGGAGTGCGTTCAAACACCGATCCACGGCGCTCAACTGCCAATATATCGCCGGCGCGAACGTCACGGTATGGGTTGCCGGGCCATCTTCTGTCCGACCTGTCCGATGATCGTGGTGGGCCTGGCGAGAGAAGCCCGTCTAGCGATAAAGCGGGGCCGAGTCGTCTTGAGTAGCCCGCGGTGGCGGACCCAGCGGCGGAGGCGAAATGCTCGAAGGCCGCACGCCGCGCAAGGTTCCCCGAGGCCGAGCTCGCTGGAGCACCACCGGGACATTCGTCACGTCCTTGGCCTCGTTGCCCGCGGCATCGCGAGCCGCCAGTCGCAGATAGATCTCGCGGGGCATCCGCTCGGGAAGTTGCCAGGTGAATTCACCGCGATTCTCCAGGTTCGTGGCGATGACGAACCACTCACCGCCCGGACGGTCGCTGTAATGGAGTGCGATGGGGCGCGCGGCGAGCCGCCGGTCCTGAGCCTGCCAGCGAATCAGCAAACGGCCCGGCCGCTGCGCAACGTCGGGCTCGACCGCCAAGATTTGCACAGCCGGCGGTTGCTGGTCGACGAAGACCGACATCTGCGGGGCGTCGCCCGGCTCGGGGCGCGGGTCGCTATGCCCATGGACGTCGTCGACGACGATCCGAAAGCCGTAGAGCCCGTCCCGCTCGACTTTTGCCATCAGGGGCGACTGCCGGTCGTTGTCGAGCGAGGCAAACTGCCAGGTGCGACCGCCGTCGTCCGTGCGCCAGAGCTCGACACTGGCGATGCCTGGCGACTGGGACATATCGATCTCGTAGTCGAGTGCGAAAGTACGAGAGTTGACGAAGTGCGATGTCGGCGGCGCCGGCGTTTCAGCGGCCGGCAATGGTGCGGTGCTCCCGTCCACGGTCGCAACCGGATGTGAGCTTGAACCGGAAGGCGTCGTCGCCGTGGAACCGATCCTGCCGGCGACTTCTCCGGCGGGCTCGACTTGATGCGGCGCGACGATCCCTCGTCCTCTGGGTACGCCGCTCGGGCTGTGCGTGTCGGCCACGCTTGTATTCGAGTTTGCGTCGCGTGGGCCTTCGAGCGGTCGCCGCGCGGTGTGCGAAGGCGGCCAACGCGTCGACCCGTCGTCGCTGGGCCAGACGGTCTGCGGAGTCCTGCCGGTACTTACTTGGCCACCCGGATTCGGTGGTGGCGAGTTGTCCTGCCGTCCCTGCGGACCTCCAACCTCCGGTTTGTCGGCATCTTGATCTTCGTTGTCGTTATCGAGCAGCGAAGGCGAGCGATACTCGCTCGGCACCTGGGCGATTTGTCGTACGATCGCCTGGTTCCCGCAAACGTCGGAGACGCTGGCGATGATGTCGATCTGGCCGCTGGTCACTGCGGTTTCCCAACGAGCCGAGCCGGAGCGTCGGTTCGGCTGCTGCGGATCCACCGGTGGAATGGTTATCCCCGCCCGCGGCACGGGCTGCAGCGGGCCGCCGTCGGCGACGCGAAATGCGATCTGAAACGTCGAAGCGTCGAGATGCTCGTCGTGAAAGTGCCAATCCGCCTGGATGGCGGTCCCGACAGGAATGACGTTCAGCGTCAGGCTGGGCTGAACCGTATCGACCAGTACCCGCAGCGGACCGTTGCTTCCGTCCGGCAGCGGTTTTCCCTGGCTGTCGATCGTTTGCACCTTGAACCAGTACTCGCCGTCTTGCGGGGCTCGAAAGGTGAACTGGCGCGAGCCAGGGTCGCGTTGTCCCTGATTTTGCCAGCGGTTCTCCAGCTGCCAGTTGTTGCCACGATCGGCCGACACGAACAGCCGGACCTCGCTCGGCAGGTCGGCTGGGCTGCGGACATCTTGAATCTGGAACGGGATCGCAAACACACGCTCGCGGGTGCGAATGACGCCGTCGGCCCCGACCGACTGAGCCCACGACAAGGTCATCGTGTGCGCAACGAGGCACAAGGCAATCGAGACAGTCAGTGTTCGCGTCCTGGCCATGGCGATGCTTACGTGGCGACCCGCTTTCAGTGCGCGCAATGAAAGCCCAAGAAAAAGGGACGATCCCCTCGTCCTATCGGCAGTTGCGAAGAGTCGCTTGAGAGCGATCGTAACGGCTGGCGAGACTGCGCAGAGCTAGCAGTCGACGCGCGCTGCCGCCACGGCCGCCACGGCCGCCGCGTACTTCCGTGCCCGCTGCTCGATCTGTTCGGCAAAGTCGTCGAGGGCCAGCGTAACCGCGTCGACGAGCGCCCCGCCAACTCCCAAAGCACACGCACCCGCCTTGAGAAAAGGGGCGACAGTGTCGAGATTCACACCTCCGGTCGGCATCAGCCGCACCTCGGGAAGCGGCCCGCGGAGAGCCTTGAAGTAGGCCGGACCCGCCACGTCGGCCGGAAAGACCTTGACGATGTCGGCGCCTGCCTGCCAGGCCGTGTGGATTTCGGTCGGGCTGAAGGCGCCGGGCATCACCAGCCGATCGTGCGACCTGGCAAAATCGATCACCTGGGTGTCCGTCACCGGCGTCACGAGGAAGCGGGCGCCGG
Organism: Planctomycetota bacterium; assembly: GCA_003389215.1. GTDB lineage: Bacteria > Planctomycetota > Planctomycetia > Pirellulales > UBA7805 > MB-PLM-2. Next base: position 53,591 of record QQVP01000094.1, read on the forward strand.
CGTCGACGGCTCGCTGTGCCGTAGCCAGATCGAGGACCGTCCCAGCACCGACCAGCGCCCGGTCGCCGACCGCATCGACGACCTGGCGAATCACCTCGTCGGCCCTCGGCACCGTGAGGGTGATCTCCAGATTGGTCACGCCTCCGGCGATCAGGGCCTCGCTCACCTCGACCAGACGATCGCCATCGGGCGCGCGGATGACCGCGATGAGAATCGTTTCCAGAATCCGCTGAAGGTCGCCTTCTTGCGCCATGCGGCCAAACTTAGGTGCTGGCAGATCGACTGTCAACGAACGAGTCGCGGTGGAAAAAGTGTCCGTTGCGAATTACGAACCCATTCGGACTCGTTTCTGCGACGTTCGTGACGCCAGCACCACCGTTTCGGTGGACTCGGTGCCCGCGCACGGGCATAATAGGGTCGCATCTCGGGCCGTCCCGGTCGAAGTCGGGCACCGGCGGATAAGCCCACCCGGTGCATGGCGAATCCGGGGAGCATGTTCGACCTCTTTGAATCTCCGCGAAGTCTCGCGATTGTGTCGCTTGCGGCGATCGCCCTGTTGATCGCGGCTGGCGCGTACGTGTTGTCAAGATTTCGCGATGTTTCCGGGGACGATAGGCTAACCGCCAACGAGCTGCTCAGCAATTTCCGGGAAATGCACAGCCGGGGTGAGCTTAGCGAGGAAGAATTCCGAACTATAAAAGCGAAGCTAGCTCGGCAGTTAGAAGAAGAGTTGAGGGCTACGGAGCAGGAAGACTAGACCGGTCCGGTAAACTCTACGCAAAGTCGGGAGCCTACCGCCCGGTGGCCGCGACGAATCGACATCAACGAACCGCGACACGCTACTCATCTACTCGAGTCCGCAGGGACTGCGACTGACCGCTGAAGGAGGCTGGGGCCGTTCGGCATGAACGGCCAGGCTCCGCTCGACGGTCGCTCGAGCGAAACAAACCTAGATTCGCCGCCACACTGGGATCCGCGAGGGAAGATCCCGGTGGTTGATCGCGCTTGAGTGTTGAAAGGAAACCGCATGCCTTCAGGACGGGACATCACCGGTGGTGGCCGCCGCGGCGGAACCTCGTCGAAGAAGAACGCGTTCTGTTCATTCTGTCGCAAGAGTTACCGCGACGTCGGCCCGCTCGTCGAGGGCCCGGGCGACGTCTACATTTGTGGCGACTGCATCGAGCTTTGCCAATCGATTCTCGATCAGGAACGCCGCCGCCGGGGCACCACGAAGCAGCTCTTCACCAAGGTGCCGACGCCGCGCGAAATCGTGGCCGAGCTGGACGAGTACGTCATTGGCCAGGATCACGCCAAGCGTGTCTTGGCCGTGGCGGTCTACAGCCACTACAAACGACTGCTCGCCGACGAAGAAGGTTCGGACGTCGAGATCGACAAGTCGAACATCTTGCTGGTCGGACCGACCGGTAGCGGAAAGACGCTGCTGGCCCGCACCTTGGCTCGCACGCTGAATGTGCCGTTTGCCATTGGCGACGCCACCACGCTGACCGAAGCGGGCTATGTGGGCGAAGACGTCGAAAACCTGTTGTTGAAGCTGTTGCACGCCGCCGATTTCGATCTGGAAGCGGCCCAGCGTGGCGTGCTCTACATCGACGAGATCGACAAGATTGGCAAGACGAGCCAGAACGTCTCGATCACGCGCGACGTCTCGGGCGAGGGCGTGCAACAGGCACTGCTGAAGATGCTCGAAGGCACCATGGCCAATGTACCGCCGCAGGGAGGTCGCAAGCATCCCGAGCAGCAGTACATTCAAATGGACACGACGAACATCTTGTTCATCTGCGGCGGCACGTTCGTCGGCATCGATCAGATCATCGGCAAGCGACTCGGCAAGCGGACGATCGGTTTTGGACAGGAAGCCGGTCTGGAAAACACCGAAGACCTGGCCGAGCTGCTGCCGAATGTTACCTCGGACGACATCCTCGAGTTCGGATTGATTCCGGAACTGGTCGGACGACTGCCGGTTCAGTCGGCCCTCACGCCGCTGAACACCGAACAATTGGTCCGGGTGCTGAGCGAACCGCGCAACGCGCTCACCAAGCAGTACGAAAAACTCTTCTCGATGGAAGATGCGGAGCTCCAGTTCACGCCCGAGGCCCTGCAGGAAATCGCCCGCCAGGCCAAGGATCGCGAGACGGGAGCCCGAGGACTGCGTTCGATTATCGAGGGCGTCATGCTCGAGATCATGTACGACCTGCCCGATCAGCCGGCCGGCCACAACTACGTGATCACGCCGGAAGTCGTCAATGGCGAAGATCGTCTCTTCGGCTCTCAGGAAGACAAGAAGAGCGCGTAACGTTCAAGCCCGTCACCGCGCAAGCGCAGGCGGGGGTCAAGTACGCGTTTTCGGACGGGGCGCTCAGCGGACACAAGCACGCTGAGCGCCCCGTTTTTTTATGCGCGCAACCGTTTCTTGTACGCCGAGCGGCTGGAAATGCAGGGCAGGGGAGTGCCCCAGGTTGTCGCCAAGTCCGACCCGCTTGAGCCTCAGCTGGCGACCAGATCGCGCAGCACTTCGACGCCTCGCTCGATCACCGCGTCGTCCGCCGCGTAAGAAATGCGGAAGTGGGTGTCCTGCCGGCTAAAGATCTTGCCCGGGATGATCAACAGCCCCCGCTCGATGGCCCGTTCGACGAACTCGCTGGCGGTGCCGCGCGGCGCGCGGGGAAAGGCGTAAAACGCCCCGCCGGGACGCGTCACCTGGTAGTGATCGGAGAGGCCCGCAACGAGCAAATCGCGTTTGCGGCGATAGTCGGCGATGTGGCAGCTCATGTCGACGTCCAAGGCCGCGAGGCCGCCCCACTGGGCCGGCTGCGGCGCGCACACGAACGTGTACTGCTGCAGCTTGATCATGGTGTCGATAATCTCGCTCGGACCATGAGCGTAACCGAGCCGCCACCCAGTCATGCCGTACGACTTCGAAAAGCCGTCGAGCACGATCGTCTGCTCGTTGAACTCGGCCGGAGACGTGAACGCGTCGTCGTAGCAGAAGAGCCGGTAGATCTCGTCACTCACCAGCGCGACATCATGACAGGCAGCCAGCTCGGCCAGTGCGCATAGCTCTTCGCGACCGGCCACTGCCCCCGTCGGGTTGGCCGGGCTGTTGGCCAAGATCATCTTCGTACGTGGCGTGATAGCCGCCTCGACCTTCGCGACGTCGATGCGAAAGTCGGGATAGGTGTCGACGAAGACCGGCCGGCCACCGACCATCTTGATCAGCGCGTCGTACATCACGAAGTAGGGGTCGAAGACGATCACCTCTTCGCCCGGATTGACCAATGCCATCAATGCCAGGACCAGCCCGCCACTGGTGCCCGAGGTGATCAGTGCCCGCCGATCGGCGTGGCCATAACACTCGTCGACGCCACGCTGCACTTTGTCCAGCAGGCTGGCCAGCCCCTGCGAAGGTGTGTAGCCGTTCTTGCCGTTCTCGATGGCGTCGATCGCCGCCTGTCGGATCGGCTGGGGGACGTCGAAGTCCGGTTGCCCGATCGAGAGATTGATCGGGTCTTCGAGCTGCGCCGCCAGGTCAAAGACCTTGCGAATGCCCGAGCTGTCGAAGGTGGCACTGCGCTCGGCGATCCAGCGGTGACTCATCAAAAACTCTCGCGACGTGAAGTTGACAATTCCGCGCGCGGCGGGCGGACGCGCTATCCTAGCGGCTCGTCTCATCGTCGGCGAGTACCGCGGAGAGCGGGCGATCGCTTTGACTCAGTCGCCCCAGCAGTCGGGCGAGCACTTCGAGCCCATCGACGACGGGAACTTCCCGTGTGAACCAGTAGCGGCCACCGCGCTGCACGGCGGCGTCTGCCCGATTCGAGAGCAACGAGATGTACATTTCCGCGGCGGTCGGGTCGAGTTCTTCTTCGGCCTGGAAACGCGGCCTGGTGGCATCCTGGTGTACGTCTTGAGCGTCCGGCTCAGCGGCGGTCGTGCGTTCCCAAATGAGCAGCGGCAGCATGGCGTGCGGCAAGATGCCTTGGCCGAGTTCGTCGACGACATGAACCGCTTCGCCGGCCGCGTCGACCCAGATTCCAAAGTCGGCACCCAGAGCCACAACCCGTTCGGAGAGCTCGGTGTCGTCCCGCTCAGACCGTCGCGCACTGGCCTCGTTCGACTCTTCAACATCGATGGCGCGGCAGGCAACCTGCTTGATGAGCTCTTGGACGGAACTGCGTAGCGGCCGACTTGCGGTCTTCAGCACGAAGCGGAGGGGGCGGAGCGCATGGAACACGGGACGGAGCTGGTCGAGATAGGCGTCCGTCACAGCCTGACGACGTAGAGAACCTGCAGTCCGCTTGGCCCGCAGCGAGCTGGCCTCGAACCGTTGGCGTACTTCGTCAAGCTCGCCGCCCGCCGAGAGTGGCATCGCCCCGCCACCAAACATACGGAGTTCCAACTGCGGCAGCGGCTGCGACAGGAAGTTCAGCAGCAGACCACCGTCGAGCGACCGATTGCTAATGGCATGCACCAGCGTCGGGGCAGTGACGAACCCAACATCAAGAACGTCGCAGCCCGAGAAGCGGAGTCCCTCGGTTGCCGCGGCATGCACCTCGGCGGTGGTCACGACGCCATCGCTGCCCACGGCGACGCGGGACCGCGACGAGTCGGATTCGTGACGACCGAAGAGCCAGGTCCCGAAGGCCCCCGCCAGGCGTCGCACTTCGCTCGGCCCCAAGTGGTCGCGGTAGCCGCCACGAATCGTGTGACCGGCAAAGGCAAGCTGCTCACGACGCCGTTCCGACCAATTCGTCAGTTGCGCCAGCTGTCTGCCCGAGAGTGTTCCGGCATCGTTTCGGTGAGGGCAGCGAAGACAGCCCGCGTAATGGCTGGCGAGGCGTCCCAGGTGAATGGCCCGAGAGATCTCCTGCGTCTCGCCGGGACAGCGGTAGGCGACGGCCGTGGTGGATATCGGGGACATTCTTGCAGTGGCACTTGCAGTGGCAGCGCGAGGCGGTAACGGACGGGTGGCAGGTTGCCCTCCGCTGGCATGCCCAGGCAGAGAAGCGGCGAACGATAGCGAAGCCGCAGCCGGGCCGTCAAGATCGCGGGAGAAAGCCCCGCAGTTGGCCGAATTGGGGGCAAACGGCCAATCAAACGGGCGAGCAAGCATCCGGCGCTGGCATTCCGCGCCCAAGCCCCGTAGCCGCTAGAGATAAACTAGACGCGCTCTAGCGTACGCGACAACGGAAGCGGATCGTGCCACCATGGCCGGCGGGCAGCGGATCCTTGATTTCCCAGCGCAGCTTGAGCGAGCCGACCTCATTGGCTACGGTCACAAAGTCGCCCGGCAGGCTCGAGGACTGCGACTTGGGAACGTATTCGAGCCGCGTGGTGAGATTGTCCATGATCGTCACGTTGCCGATCGTTTCGCTTCCCGTGTTGTCGAAGCGAAGCACAAAGTCGATGAAGTCACCCGGCCGTGCGACCTTGCACGAGGCGAGCTTGACGATCCGCAGACAGGGCCGATTCGGGTTGTCGACGGTAAACGTCGCTTGGGCCCGAATGTCCCCGGTCTCGGCATGTGCCTTTTGTCCGTCCAGGATGATGCTCACACCATCCTCGTGAGTCCATTCGATCGCGGCGTCGACGTGGATGGCCAGCAGCGGGCGTTCGGCCTGTTCGGCGATGCCCTTGCGGATGATCGAGAGATTCTCAAACGGCAAATCGTCGTTGATCGCCTCGCGGAGGTGCAGGTCGGTGCTCACGCTCACCCCGGGCAGGTCGAGCTGCTCGATGTTCGGATCGCGTACGCCGCGCTCGTCCAACGGACCGGCCAGCTGGACAGCGGCACCGGGGTTGAGATCGAGGTCCTGAATCGCCGGCCCGACCGAAGCGTCGCCGATGTTGGCAGCCAGGTCGGCCGTGTACTGTTGAAGTCCGTCCACTCGTCGCACAACGCGAAACCGCGGGGCATAGATACAAACGCGGTTGCTCGGCTCCACGATAATCCGCCCGTCGAGCGTGTCGTAGTGAGCGATCGTGTCTTCCGGATCGAGGCCGCGAACTTCCCAGTCCTTGCCCGCATAGGCGGGTTTGCCTCGGTCGCCGCCGTCGTAGATATACTCCGCGGGCGGCCAGGGGCGCGCGATGCCGGGGGGAGCCCACTGGGCTCCGCCGTGCATTGGTAGCTCATGGTCCAAGAGCACGCGCGGGCAATCGGGCAGGTGCTCGCCCGTGAAGGCTCCCGGCGGCAAGCTGTTGCTAACGAGCGTCGTCGCGTGAGGACTCTGGCCGCGCACCGTCGGCTGGTAGCTCGCTTGTCGGTGCTGAATCGAGGCGATATCTGGGGACGGAACTGGTTGTGAACGTAGTAGGGCGTCCGCGCCATTGCTGGCCAGCGTCTTTGCCGGCCTCTGGAGTTGGCTCGCAGAGACCAGCGTCGCGTCGCCGCCGGGCGACGTCCGTTTCGACGGCAGGCCACGGCAAGAACAGAGCACCAGGACGGATGCGCCGATGACGGTCCACCGCCACCAACGGGGCCACGTCGCCGCTGTGCCCTTTAGTTGCTGTTCGCCGTCGGTTTGGAGTCGGTTCATGGTTCGGGCAACTCGTGCGGCACGGCCGGCAACGGTTCACTCGGAACCGGGGAGGGAATCACTTCGATCGTCGCCAACGGTTTGTAGGGCGGCGATCCGAACAGGAATTGTTGATCGGGACCAAACCGACCAGGCAACAGCCCGCCCATCCTCAGAATGGCGACAGGGCGACCGAGCGTATCGGCCACCAGCAGGGGGTCCTGATCGGGACCGACGTCAAACCAATACTGTTCGCCGTCGACCTCCGCGGCGGGCAGTGCCGACTCGGGGTCTTCCAGGTAGATCACGCGGGTGACCATTTGCCCTTCCGACGCGCGGACGAGGTCATCCTGAGTGAGCTGAATTGGGATCGGAAATTTGGCCTCCAGGCCCGGCGGCGGATAGATGCGATCGATGATCTCGATCGTGGGAAACACCTCGACCCCAGGGTAGCCGTCAATCTCGGTCACCTTGAGACGATAGACCGAGCCGATCAACAGTCCAGCCCGCCGGGGCGTGGCCGCGGTCGGCTCGAAGTTCCCCTGGCTCGCGAAAGCAACCAAGGCCCCGCGTGGGGCCTTGATTTCAACAGGTTGAAAGAAACCAGGTAATGGTCCGCCCCGCTGTAGTTGGGCACGGCCAATCGCTCCCGGTGGCATGTCGCCGGAATGGCGATAGTGCAGAGGTGTTGACTGAGCCGTCGCCAGCGACGTTCCGGCCAACCCCAGCAGCACCGCCAGTGTCCTGCCGAAACAAGTTCGGCAGACCGCGATACCAACTACACGAGTGCGGAGCTTGTGGACCATTATCCTGGATTTGAAATTTGTCGCTCGCTACCCGCGGCGGCGAGATCGCATGTGGGGGGGGGAAGTAACGCCTCTCGATGAGGCGAATCGCGTGGCTGCTAGTTCTTCATCCAATTGAAGATGTCAACGAGTGGCTGCTTAAACGAACCTTGTCCCGAGGCCCGATTCGACTCGACAAGGTTGACACGGTTGACCGGCTTCGGATAGCTGTAACCCGGCTTCTGCTTGACTCGCATGTGAATCTTCTTGGGCGGATCGGGCATGCAGACGTGGGTACCGTTGCGAATCGCATGTCGCTGCAATCCGGCCGGTACTCCCAAAGGCACGTGCGGCGGTCCGGGTAGCCCAATCGGCGTGCCGGTAATCGGCATTCCGTATTGCGGACCGGTGACGCCAGCGACCAGCGACGGAGCGAAGCCGGGCCCGCCGTAGACCCCGGGGCTGCCCATTGCGATCGGGGCACCGGGCATCGCCTGGTTGAACGAGGCGGGGCTCACGCCGCCCATGTCGCCCATGTTCAACTCGCCGGGCATGCCGGGAAGCTCAGGATCGATGTTACCGACCCGCATGATGCAGAGGATCGATCCGCGACGGTCCGCCTCCACAATCGGGTCGACTCCAGCGTTCAGGCGGGAGCTAACCAGGGTGTCGATGCCGCCATCGAGACCGGTCTGGAACTCCGGATCGGGCAAGTAGATCACCTTGGTGATGAAATTGCCGCTGAGGATCTGATCCAGATCTTGTTCGTTCAGTTGAATGGGAATCGCGTTGTGGGACAGGTAGGCCTCGGTGCGCGGAGTTGCCGGCCCGATCTCGAGCGAGGGGTAGAGCTCCACACCCGGTCGACCCGGAATGTTCGTCAGCTTGTAACGATAGAATCCGCCCTGTAGGACGTTTTGGCGACCGGGCGCGACCAGCGGTTCCGTCTCGACCATGCCGTCGCCGGCACCCATCCACGGTCGCACCCACATGCCTTGGGGCGCGACGAACGCCAGTTGCGAGGCCATTTGCGGCACTGGCATCGGGTAACCCGACATCACAACGCCCGGACCAGGGCCGCCGACGCCGGGACCGGGCTCCATGAGCATCTTGGCCGGCGGCGTCTTGTGGACGCGATGTCGCGAGCAGCCGACCGAACCGACGGTGACACACAGTGCGACGACGAGAAGGAACGTTGGATAGCGTCTCATACCGTTGTTTCCTGAAGTCCTGGCAGGTCCGTCGTGGGACGAAACGGAGTCTCCTTGACCGTACTCGGGCCGGGAAACTGCCGTCGACGTCCGCTCTGGAGACACCTAGAATGCGTCCCCACCGCGACTTGGCTGCCGACTACCAAGGCCGATGTCACCTATAGTTCGGCTTTGCGAGGTCGGTTTCTTTGACAAAATCGTCATTATCCGAACATGCGTTACATCTTCCGCATCTTCGCCATCTTCACAGCCGCCGGAATCGCCGCCGTCATCTGGGCCGATGTACGTCACGACCCGAGTCCGGCGCCCGTGTTAGATAGGGACCCGCAGCCCATTACTGGCCGGACGGGCGACCTGCCCGACGGCGAGCAACTGATCGCCGCCTGTGCTGTAGCCTTGCAGTCAATGCCGTCCGTGTCGGCACAGATGCGCCAGCGCGTGAGGATGTTCGATCGCGAAGTCTTTGGCTCGGGCATCTACCTGCAGGAGGGCAGGGGGGAGCGGGCGAAGTTCCGACTCGAGCTGAGCTTTCAGCTCGCGGGTACCAGCCGCGGCCTAATTCGGAGTAGCGATGGCGTGATGTTGTGGCTCTTCGACGACAATCGCGACACGGGCGCGCAGCTTCGCGAAATCGACTTGCAGCGACTGGAACTCGCGGTGCAGCGGTACCGCATGGAGGCCGGTGTCGCCGAGGATCAAGTGTCGGGCTCGCCGGGGCCGCCCGATCTCTCGCGTGGTGGACTTCCCCAGGTGCTTGCCGATCTGCGGGCGAACTTCGAATTCCAGACCGTCGGCCAGACACGACTGGAGGGTCTTTCGGCCTGGGTCGTCCAGGGCGTCTGGCGCGAGGCGCCACTGCGGGCGTTGCTACAACACGTCGAGAGCGATTTGCCGCTGGAGCAGCGCGGCCTGGCCGAGCTCGATGCGCATGTGCCGCACGACGTTCTGATCTTCGTCGATCAGGAAGAGCTGTTTCCCTACCGCTTCCAGTTCCGTCGCGGCGCGTCAAACGACGCCAGCGATGCCGCGCCCACGACGATCGTCGACATGGAACTCTTCGAGGTTCGTTTCGACGTTCCGATCGAGGCGAGTCAGTTTGGCAAGCCGGTCGACCTGCAAGCGACCGACCATACGGACACGTATGCTCAGCAGCTCGTCAAGCGACTTCATCCCTGAGTAGCATCGCTCTGAAATCGGGTGGACGCCGCCACGCTTGTCAGAGCATGGCCCGCACCTCGCCCGCGAGCACAGGCCAAACGTCTTGCCGTCTGGATGGCCTCGGTCATACTGCTCGTACTCGCCCGTCCCTGCCACGCCAGGTCGAACGCCGTACCGTGGGCCACGCTCGTGCGAACGATCGGCAGGCCCAAGGTAATGTTCACCGCGCGATCCATGTCGAGAAGCTTCAAGGCAATGTGTCCCTGATCGTGGAACATCGCCACCACCGCATCGAACTCGCCCGCGGCGGCGCGAACCATGAGTGTATCGGCGGGTAGGGGACCTTCTACCTGATAGCCCGCCTGTTGGGCCTCGGCCACCGCGGGAGCGATTTCGCGAAGCTCCTCGTCGCCGAACAGACCTGACTCGCCCGCGTGCGGGTTGAGCGCCGCGACGCCGATCCTCGGTACGAAGTCCTCAAGATCGTCCGCCAGCCACCGCAGCGCGCCGTCGGCCAGTTCGATACGATCGACCACCGCTTGACGGCGAATCTGAGCAGGCACCTCGGCCAGTGCGGTGTGAAGCGTGACGTGAACGACTCCCAGGCCGGCGGGACCGACCGACGCCACCTGTGGCGGCAGAAAGAGCATCATGGCGGTGCGTTCGACATCGCACAGTTCGGCCAGCAGTTCGGTATGTCCGGGGACCGAGCAACCGGCCAGGTTCAGGGCTTCCTTGTTGAGCGGGGCGGTGACCATGGCGTCGATCTGGCCCGTGCAGGCCAGTTGGGCGGCAACGGCCACCGCGTCGTAGGCCGCTTGTCCGGCGGCGGCAGAGACTTGGCCTGGCTCGACCGCCTCGGCTTCATGACTACCGGCAACGAGGCAGGGGATCTCCCGCGGATTGGGGCGGGCTTCCTCGACGCGGCCGATCTCGACGACCTCGAGCGGCGTCTCCAGCAGAGCTCCGGCGCGACGCAACACGGCCGCATTTCCCACCACGAGCAGCCGTGCGTCCTCGTGGAGGCGGCGCTCGGCCCACGCGCCGACGATCGTTTCGGGACCGACACCCGCGGGGTCACCCATCGTGATGGCCAAAGTTGGTCGCTGCATGCTGCTATTCTAGGGCGTGACGACAGGGCAGGGCAGGCCGTGGACAACTGGCCGGGCGACCCTATCTAATGGATAGTAGAGCCGCTGTTTCGAAACTCCCGCCCCGCGACCGCCTCGCGGCTCGTACCGTTCCCGCCCCCACAAGTTCGACTCACCGCCGTGTCTCGCATCTTCTTCACGCTCGCCTGCCTAGCCCTGGTGCTGATGGTCGTCACGCTCAGCGTGGGGCTCTCCTTGGGGCAACTCAAGCCTCAGCTCGAGCAACTGCAGGTACTCTCGACGGGTGCCGCGGCGGCCGCGGCTCAGAGAGCGTCGCCCGTCGACGACGAAGTCCTGGCGGAAATTGCTTTGCTCGAAGGCGTCAAGAAACGAGCCAACGCCCACCGGCTGTTGGGCATCGCCACCGGGGTGCTGGTGCTGCTCGTCAATTGTCTGGCGGTGACCTACTTCGTGGGCACGGCCCGTTGGTGTCGCGAGGTCGTCGAGGCTTACCAGCTCGACGGTACCTTGTTCGGCCGCAGCGCGCGGATGAAACGGGGCGCCTTCTTCTGGGCCGTGATCGGGATGTTGACCATTCTGACGATCAGTTCGCTCGGCGCCATGTCCGATCCGATGGCTGCCTTCGCCAATGGCGAACAATACGTCACGCCGCACTTGATCGCAGCGATGCTGGGAGTGGGGCTGATCGCGTGGAGTTTTTTGGCCCAGTGGCAGCATATCCTGGATCATCACGACGTGATCGAAGAGGTGCTGGCCGCCGTGCAGAAGATTCGCGCCGAGCGGGGACTCGACGTAGCGAGCTAAAGGCAGGGGCCAACTGCGAGGAGATCGCGAGGGAGCCGCTGTTGGAGCGAAGTTGAAAGCCGCCGCGGCGAGCACCTATACTGACGGGTCTTGGCGTGGTGAGCGAAGGCCCTCCTGGGACATGCTGCGACATACGGGCTGGCTACAACTTGCTGCCTCGAGCGAGACAGTTCGCGGCATGCCGCGACGGATGAGTTATTGAAGGAGAGAATTGTGTTTGATTCGGTTGCGGTTGTCGGTGCCACGGGAGCCGTGGGCACGCTGATTCGCCGGATTCTGGAAGAGCGGGACTTGGCGTTCAGGGAGATCAAGTTTCTGGCCTCGCAGCGGTCCGCCGGCTCGAAGATCCCATTCCGCGGCGCAGAACACACGGTAGAACTGCTCGAACCGGCCGCGTTTGACGGCATCGAGTTGGCGATTTGCAGCACGCCTGACGACGTGGCCGCCGAGTTTGTGCCCTGGGCCCGCGAGCGCGGCTGCACTGTCGTCGACGAGAGCGGCTACTGGCGAATGAAGCCGGAGGTCGCGCTGGTCGTACCCGAGGTGAATCCGCAGGCCATCGATTCGCACACCGGCATCATCGCCAGCCCGAATTGCTCGACGACACAAATGGTCGTCGCCATGAAGCCGTTGCACGACGCCGCCCGTATCACGCGGGTGGTGGTGAGCAGTTATCAAGCGACCAGCGGAGCGGGTGTGGCCGGTAACGAAGACCTGGCGGCCGGCACCGCGGCCCACCTGGAAGGTCGGCAGCACGAGTATTCCGCCTTCGCACATCCGATCGCCTTCAACGTCATTCCGCAAATCGGCTCCGAAAAGCACGCCGGCTATACCTCGGAAGAGATGAAGATGGTCTACGAGACGCACAAGATCTTCGGCGACGACTCGATCAAGATTTGCCCGACCTGCGTCCGGGTGCCGGTCACGAACTGCCACAGCGAGAGCATCCTCGTCGAGACCGAGCGAAAAGTCTCTGTCGACGAAGCCCGTGAGTTGTTCGAGGCGGCCGAAGGAATCGTCGTCGAAGACAATCTCGGCGACGGCGTCTATCCGATGCCGGTCGGCTGCGACGACCGCGACGAAGTTTTCGTAGGCCGCATACGCGAGGACTTGTCGAGCGAAACGGGCCTCGCGTTTTGGTGCGTCAGCGACAATCTGCGCAAGGGAGCGGCAACCAACGCGGTGCAAATCGCGGAACTCTTGGCGCAGCGCAAGGCCGCAGTGTGAGGCAGGGCGGCGCATGCGGAATCTCAAGCTAACGCTCGCCTACGACGGCACGAACTACTGCGGCTGGCAGGTGCAGCCGGGCCAGCCGACCATTCAGCAGGCGGTCGAGACCACGCTCGAGAAGATCACCGGCGAGTCGATTCGGGTTGCCGCCAGTGGTCGAACCGATTCCGGCGTGCATGCTCTGGGGCAGGTCATCAGCTTTTCGACCTCCAGTCGACTCACGCCCCACGAGTTTCTCCGCGCGCTCAATGCCGAGCTGCCGGAGGATATTCGCGTTCACGATGCCGCCGAAGTGGCCGCCGACTTTCACGCACTGCGTTCGGCCCGCTCGAAGTGCTATCGATACACGATCGACAACGGCGCGGTGCGGGACGTCTTTGCCAGACATGTTTGTTGGTACATTCCTGTGCGACTCGACGTCGAAGCGATGCATCGCGCCGGCCAGGCTTTGGTCGGCGAGCACGACTTCAGCAGCTACGAAACCACCGGCGCAGCCCGTGCCGATAGCGTGCGGCACGTAACCAGGCTCGACGTGGTGCGCGGCAAGGGACAACTTGTCGACAAGGTGCTGCTCGAAATCGAGGCCAACGGATTTCTCTACAACATGGTGCGGGCAATCACGGGCACGCTGGTTGAAGTCGGTCGAGGCGCCAAGTCGGAGTCGTGGCCGGCCGAGGTGCTTGCCGCGCGCGACCGCAGGCGGGCGGGCATGACGGCTCCGCCCGAGGGCCTGGCGCTGCTGCGGGTCGACTACGATTAGGTTGCATCTCGCGAGCGAGCCGAAGGCGCGCGGGGAAACAGCCTGATCGAGCGAGCGTTTTCGGTCGAAGGTCCATCTGATAGAATTGGATCCCCTTTCCATCTTCGCCCAAAGAGCTGCAACGAGCGCACAACTGCAACAATCGAACGCGAGACGCGGGCGTAAAGGACTGCCGAGACCTTGAAGGTCGCACACTCAGATCGATACAGCCGCGAAGACATCGTGGGTCGATATCGGCTGCTCAATCACGTGGCGCGCAGCCAGACGTGCGACATTTGGGAAGCGCTTCATGTCAGTACGAATCGGCGTCACGCGCTGAAGCTGATGCTGCCCAGCGTCTCCGCCAGGAGCGAGGCCACGCGAGCCCTACGACATGAATTCACCGTCGGCTCGACGCTGAAGCACCCAGCCGTGATTCGCATGGATGAGTTCCTGCGCGACGACGGCGTGCCGCTGATCGCCATGGAGTACTTCGCCAATCCCACGCTCAAGGGGCAGATTCGCGAACGGCACGAGGCACTGCTTCCGCTCGCTGTGAAGATCGTTGAACAGGCAACGGCGGGGCTCGCACATCTGCATGACCAGGGCTGGATCCACCGCGACGTAAAGCCGGAGAACTATCTCGTCAGCGATACCGGCGAGGTGCGCCTGATCGACTTCTCGTTGGCCCAGCGGCCGCCCCGCTGGTGGAACTCGCTATTCGGTGGCGGTGCGAGCGCGATTCAGGGAACGCGAACGTATCTCTCGCCCGAACAAATTCGCAAACAGCGACTGGACGCCCGCAGCGACATCTACAGTCTCGGCTGCGTATTCTTCGAACTGTTCGCCGGCAAGCCACCCTATGCCGGCAACAGCAGCGGCGAACTGCTGTCGAAACACCTGAAGGCGCCGATCCCGTCTTTGCGGGCTGCGCGGAGCGAGGTGACCCCGGCGCTTTCCCAACTGGTCGGTCAGATGATGGCCAAAGTCCCCGACGACCGGCCGACTTCGATGTCGGAAGTCTTGGAGCAGATTCGTGGCAGCTCGGTGCTGGAGCGCCGGGCAGTACCCGAATCGGGCCCGCCGGAATAGAATGGCGAAACGAATCTTCGCCCCGCGTCTTCCTTGGCTTGATTGAGATACACATATGGCCGGTCCCCACCACCGCCTCGAATTCGAAAAGCCGATCGCCGAGCTTGAGGCCAAGGTCGAACAGCTTGAGGCTCAAGACGACCACAGCGCCGACGCTCGCGAAGAGTTGCGGCTCTTGAAGCGAGAGCTGGTTGAGCTTCGTAAAGAGGTCTATGGGAATCTTGAGCCCTGGCAAACGGTGCAGGTCGCTCGCCACCAGGATCGCCCCATGACGACCGACTATATCGATCTCATCTTCGAAGAGTTTGTCGAACTCCATGGCGACAAGCTGTTCGGCGACGATCGCGCGATTCGCACCGGCTTTGCCAAGCTCGACGGGCGGAAGGTGATGTTCGTCGGCCACCAGAAAGGCAAGACGCTCAAGGAACGCACCGCCTGTCATTACGGTTGCGCGCATCCTGAGGGTTATCGCAAGGCCATGGGCAAGATGCGGATGGCCGAGAAGTACGGCATGCCCGTGATCTGTTTCATCGACACGCCGGGCGCTTATCCGGGCATCGGCGCCGAAGAGCGCGGCCAGGCTCAGGTCATCGCGGAGAACATGCTGGAGATGTCGCGGCTACGGACGCCGCTGGTCTGTGTGGTGATCGGGGAGGGGGGTTCCGGCGGGGCGCTCGGCATCGGTGTCGGCGACCGGGTCGCCATGCTCGAGCATGCCTACTATTCGGTGATCAGCCCGGAGGGCTGTGCCGGAATTCTCTGGAAGAGTGGCAGCTATGCCGAGCAGGCCGCCTCGGCCCTGAAGATGACGTCCAAGGATCTGCTCGGGTTCGGCGTCGTCGACGACGTGATCGCAGAGCCGATCGGCGGAGCTCACCGCGATCATCGTCAGATGGGCGCCCGGCTGAAGATGTATCTCAGCCGGACGGTGCAATCGCTGGTTGACATTCCTGTCGACGATCTGATCGAGCGGCGGTACGAGAAGTTCCGCGTGATGGGCGTCTATGTCGAGGCGGCCGCCGCGAGCGAATGAGCGAATGAACGAACGCGCCGGCCTGGGCCAAAGGCCGATGTTCGTCGGGAGCAGGGCGTGTCTTTCTGGAGTGAGCCCTGTTTCTTCGCCCCGGATCGAACGTCCGATAATGTTTGTTATGTTCGGTTCCGCCGCGGTTTTTCCCGAGAATTAGCGGGCTTCTGCCGTCCGCCCTGTTGGCTGCCAAACCGCGACAACGTCCGCGCTCGCCGCTTCGTCTAGCCGCCGAACTGGCCGCCCGGCGGCGGGTTGCCAAACGCGCTGGGGGGCTGGGCCGTCCGCGGCTCGGCAAACGGATCGGTCTGATCGACGGCGGTCGGACCATCGATCGCGGCCGGTACGGGCGGCTGGTAGCCGGGCCGAAACTCCTGGCCGTGGTCGACATGCTCGTGGTCCAGCTGCGAGTCGAGCTTCCGCAGATGCGGGCCGATGACGCGGCGAATTTCCTCCGGCATGACGGGCTCGGCGCGGTCGATCAGATAGCCGATGTAGTAGCCCGACTTGGAGTGCAGAATCTGGTCCCGCCAGCTGGCATCGGTCATGGAAACCGCAAAAAACGTGATCGCGATGCACAGCAAGACGCCTTTGGCGGCCCCCAGCAGGGCCCCCATTTGGCGATCGAACTCCTTGAGCCGCAGGCGGTCGATAAACCCAGCCACGAGGCGGAATAGCATCCAGATCACGACCGACGTCCCGGCGTAGAGGATCAACATCGCCAGGAAGCGGTTGAACGGCTCCTCTTCCATCAGATAGGGGGCCAGCTGGGGGCTGTAGTGCAATGCGACAAAGTAGCTGACCACCAGCGACGCCACCGAAGCAACCTGCCAGGCCAGGCCCTTGTAGGCACCGATGATCGTCGCTCCGATCACAACCGCAAGCATCACGAAGTCGTAGGTTTCCATCCGCATGCTCCTCTTGCGCCAGCGAATTTGGGCCGGGAGTATAGCGACCAGCCCGAGGTGCCGAAAGATCGACCATGCCAGCACTGCAAGCGCTAATGTGCCAATGGTCACAGGCAGCTCTTGGCGAAAGCACGACGATCTCGTTAACTTCCCACTCAGGGCAACCGATTCAACGATATCGAGTGATATTGTCGAGCGAACTTCTGGCGAGACGCGACAGCATGGCAGGATTCAAGACCCACATCACGACGAGCACCGTACTCGGCGTCGGCTACGGAGTCGCCGGAGCCTTCTGGTTTCGCGAGGCGACGGGCGAAGTGCCCATCTCGAGTTGTCTGCTCGCCACGGGGCTCTGCAGCGTCTCGGGCATGCTGCCCGACCTCGATAGCGATTCGGGTGTCCCCCTTCGCGAAACGGTGGCGTTTGGTGCCGCGGTGGTGCCGATGCTGATGATGGATCGTTTCGCACATCTCGGCCTCACGCATGAGAGCATGGTGCTGGCCGGCGGATTGATGTACGTGGCGGTGCGCTTTGGCTTTGCCAGAATGCTGAAGAAGTTCACCATACACCGCGGCATGTTTCACAGCATTCCCGCCCTGCTGATCGCAGGAATGCTCGGCTTTCTGATCTGTTCGTGCGAGAACATGAGTCTGCGCTATTTCCACGCGGGTGCGGTCATGCTGGGCTTCGCCTCGCACTTGCTTCTCGACGAACTGTACAGCATCGAGTGGCGCGGGGGCCGTTTCCGACTAAAGAAGTCGTTCGGCACGGCGGTCAAGTTTTGGAGCGATAAGCGCAGCGCGAATTTCGTCGCTTATGCGCTGTGTGGTCTGCTCGCCATGGCCGCGTTCGGAGATCCGATTTGGATGAAACAGTTCAACGGGCACGACCATCCCCGGCTGCATCAGGCTCAGCAACCGAACGATTCGCCGCCGCCGGCCGATTCGCAGTCCAACGGCGAACGCAAGGACTTGCACACCGCGGCCTGGGAGGCGATGCGCGGTATTTGGCGCTAGCGAACGACCCGCGAGATCGCACGCATCGGCGATCGCACATCGCAAGAGGCCGCCGACGCGAAGGGCTCATTAACAACGCAGCCATCAATAAACACGCTCTAGAACGCTCGTCGGCTATCGAGCAACAGGGTCACCGGCCCCTGGTTCACCAGGGCGACGTCCATCATGGTGCGAAAGCGACCGGTCGCAACCTCGATGTCCTTGTCGCGAATGGCGGCGACGAATTGCTCGTAGAGCCGTTCGGCCAAGTCGGGCGGCGCGGCATCGATAAAGCTCGGTCGCCGACCCTTGCGGCAATCGCCCAACAGCGTGAACTGGCTCACCACGAGCATCGCCCCGCCCGCCTCGCCAATGTCGCGATTCATCTGACCGGCGTCGTCTTCGAAGACCCGCAGTCCGGCCACCTTGTCCGCCAGGCGCGTGACATCCGCTTCGCTATCGTCGTGCGCGACGCCCAGCAACACGACGAAGCCTGCACCGATCTCGCCACAGACTTCCCCGTCGACGGTAACGCGGGCTTCGCTGACGCGCTGGACACAGGCACGCATCGTGAGAGACTCTCCAGCCGGACGCGAAGGGGTTGCGAACACTTAGACACACCTGACGGTCGCCCATTTTGACAGAGCTCGCCAGGCCGTGACAGCACCCTACTCCGCAGCTCACTCACGGGCGACACCGAGCCGAAGAGGGTTGAGAATCCGCGTTCCGTCCGTCGCAAATTGACCTCGGCCAAGGCAGCCGAGCACTCCTATAATCGGCCGCTTTCGAGTGTCCGACTCGAAGGCACCTGTCCCGTCACCGAGCGAGCCGATGAAGTCAAGCCAATGGGCAACCCGCCTCCACTGGTCGCTGCCCTTGCTGGTCATGGCATTGATCGGCATCGGTTGCCTGGCGATTGCGCGCAGTGATCAATTGGCCGCAGGCGGTGGACATCTCGTCTGGCGTCAACTGGTGTGGGCCGCGATCGCCGTGACGGCGATGTTCGTTGCCACCTGGCCCAGTTACCGAGTGCTCTGTCCCGCGAGCTACCTGCTGCTCGCGGTGGTACTGGTGCTGTTGGTGGCCGTCTACTTCTTTCCCGCGATCAACGGTTCGCACCGTTGGATTCGTGTCGGACCGATCGGCATTCAGCCGTCGGAGCTCGCCAAGGTCGCCTGCGTGATGGCCCTGGCTCGCTGGCTGATGCATCAGAATCACTACCGTACGCTGAGTGGCCTCCTGCTGCCGCTGGGCATCACGCTGTTGCCGGTGTTGCTGATTCTTCGCGAGCCCGACCTCGGCACGGCCTTGGTCTTTCTGCCGGTGCTGTTCGCCATGTTGTTCGCGGCTGGCGCGCGAAGACGCGACTTGGCGACAATCGCCCTGATCGGGTTTTTGGCGGTTCCGCTCGTGTGGCTGCAAATGACGCGCGAGCAAAAATCCCGAGTGACGGCCGTGCTCTCGCCGGCGACTGCCTCCGCGCGACCCGACGCTGACGGCTATCACCTCTATCGTTCGAAGCAGACGTTGGCCGCCGGCGGTTGGTGGGGGAGTTGGCTGCAGGGCGAGTCGGAGGCTGAAGCACACCTGTACCTCGTCCCCGCTGCCGCGACCGATTCGATTCTCTGTATTGTCGCGGAACGTTACGGCCTGTGGGGTGTCGGCATCGTGCTGTTGTTGCAGGCGCTGCTCGTCAATCGCTGTCTGTGCATTGCCCGCGACACACAAGAGCCGTTTGGTCGCCTGCTGGCCGTGGGGGTGGCAGCCCTGATCGCCGTGCAGGTGATCGTCAATTCGGCGATGCTGGTAGGCCTGTTGCCAATCACCGGGTTGTCGCTGCCGCTGTTGAGTTACGGCGGGTCGGGCTTGTTGGCCCACTGCCTGGCCTTGGGATTGGTGCTGAACGTCGGCCTGCGTCCCGGCTATGAAGTCGCAGGCGAAGCGTTTCGTTTCGTGGCCCCACGCCGGGCAGCGTAGACAGCGGCCATTCGCTTCAGCAGCGCTTAGGCGCGAATGCCCTGGGTGAGCGTCAGGAAGGCGGTCTCCAGGTTGACTTCCTGTTCCTTGAAGAGCGTCAGCTCGACCCCCCCCTGCACCAGCAACGTCGCCAGACGACCGTAGCGATCTTCGCCCGCAGCCAGGGTGACCAGTAGTTGCTCGGCGCCGTCGACGCGGCGCGTTTCGACTTGCTCGACGCACGTTTCCTGTTCGAGGAGCGCCCGGGCTTCCGCGAGCGATCCGGCGACGGCGATTTCGAGTACCGGCTGCTTGCGCACCTGGCGGAGCACGTCGACGACCGCTTCGTTGACGATCAGTTCGCCCCGCTCGATAATGCCGATTCGGTTGCAGACGTCGGCCAACTCGGGCAAGATGTGGCTGGAAACCAGCACCGTCTTGCCCATCTCGCCGAGTCGCTTGATGAGTTCCCTCATCTTGATCCGCGCGCGGGGATCGAGACCACTGGCCGGCTCGTCGAGCAGCAAGACCTGGGGGTCGTGCAGCAGCACGCGAGCCAGTCCCAGTCGCTGGGTCTGTCCGCGCGAGAGCGTGTTGGCAAAGCGATCGCGTTTGAAGGTCAGGTCGACCATCTCGAGCACACGTTCGCAGACCTCGCGTCGCGCCTTGCCGTTGATGCGGTAGGTCGCCGCGAAGAACTCGAGGTACTCGATGACCTTCATGTCATCGTAGACGCCGAAGAAGTCGGGCATGTAGCCGATGAGGCGGCGAATCTCGCTCCGATGTGTGTAGATGGAGTGGCCACAGACGTAGCCTTCCCCACTGGTCGGGTCGAGCAAGGTCGCCAGCATACGCATCGTCGTCGTCTTGCCCGAGCCATTGGGGCCGATGAAGCCGAACACGTCCCCTTCCTGCAATTCGAGATTGAGCTGCTTGACGGCCACAAAATCGCCGAACTGTTTGGTGAGACGACGGGTTTCGATCATGACTACGGATGCGCTCGCGGCAAATCGATCAAGGTGCGGTGGTGGGGACGGGTCCCCCCTCTGCTTCCGTGGAGTTCGCGGTCAACGGTGCAAAAACGAATCGATAAAGGCTGGTCTGGTTGACAACGTCCGAGGCGGCGGCGTGGTCGTCGACGGAGGCGGTCAGTCGTCCGCGGTCGGCACGCCCGACCAAGATCGGCCGACCACTCGCCAAGGTGTGTGAAAGATCAAGATACGACGCCTGACGATTTTGTAAACGGCTGAATTCCCGACCGCCTGCCTGGTCGTAGAACATCATCATCAACAGCACGTACGCCAGATCCTCGCTGTCGTGATCGTAGACGTCGTTGTTCGTCAGTTCGTATCGGGAGAGCTCGGGAGCCCATTGCTCTGGCAGGGGAGTTTCGACGTTTGGCGCAAGCGTTCCCAGCCGGTATACCCAGCGGCGATAGAAGAGCAGGCAGTCGTCAATCGAGTGATCGAGATGATTCACCACGTTGCCGACGAGTTCCGACTCGGCACCCCCGACCGCGATCTGGACGTCGAGTTCGACCGACTCGCCGCAGGTGCAGAATTGCTGGGCCCGAAATGTCTTCGTAGAGGCCACGGGAATCGGCACGCCCTGCAAGTCACGGCGATCTGGCGAGAGTCGGTACGGCGATAGGAAGAGCGACGCCGCACCACGAGCATGCATGCCTCCCAAGCCCTCGCCCGGCAAGCCTTGCCAGGCCAGGATCGTCTCGGGCTTCACAGCCGCTTCCGGCATGTTGCCTTCCGTCGCCTGCGACTCGAGTACGCGCACGTCGTAACGGGCGGTCCGCGGGCTGTAGATCGTGAACCACAGGGTACTACGCAGCCGGCCGTCCGTGGTGTCGATGTCGACGACCTCCGCCGCGTTGATCCTCATCCCCGTGCCGTGGGCTCCGTAGGCGATCGCCCAGGCGGCGGTGCACGTCAGCAGGATCAGGAGCGGGACCGAGATCCACGTCCACTCCATGCGACCGCGCAGGCGTCGCAACAGCCAGAAATCGCCCGGAACCAAGGCGACCAGATAGACGAGGACGAGCGACGCCACGATCCAGAATCGCACCGGTTCGACACCGGCGTCACGAAAGTCGTCGAGGTTGCGTCGCAGGTGGCCGTACATATCGTCATACCCGACCGCGCCGAGCGGCTCTGCGGCGGCGGCACCTGCGAGTTGGAGTCGCGAGGGCAGCAGCCGAGCCAACAGCGCGTCGGTTCCGGCCCAGCGCATGAAGTCGTCGCCCTCCAGGTCGCCGGCAAGGTAGGCAACCTCACCGAGTCCGTAGGAATGTCGCACGATCAAGGGCACGCTGGTCGGGCCGATCGTCTCCTGTAACAAGACGCGACCGCGGAGATTCACGAACCGCGGAACGCGCCAGGCGTCGAGTTGACTCCGCTCGGGCGACCAGAGTCGATCCGCGGTGCGACAAAACTCCTCATAGCGAAGCGTGTTCTCCAGGTCGACCAACTTGTCGAATCGGCCGGGTAAGAGTTCGGCGAACGGTCCGTCGGCAGCGAGGGTTTCCGGGGCTGCGCCGCCAGCGGCCAGCAGCAGGCGGCCGCCACGCCGCAGCCAGGTCTCCAAGGCGGCACGTGTTGCGGGTCGATTCGCAAAATGTTCCGCGACTGTCGGAGAAGCACTCAAGATCACTACATCTGCCGCGTCGTAGCCGAGCCAATTGGTCGGCCAGGTGGCGGGTTCCAGTTCGGCAGTGCGAATCGTCGCAACCTGGCCACGGCTCAGGTCGCTCAACCGCTCGGCAACCACCTCGAGGCGCCCCAGCGTCATCACGATTACATCTTGGTCGTCGACAGCACGACCAACGCTCTCCGACTGCAGCGGAAAGTGAGTGCGCTCGACGACCTCTTGATCCCACAGCAACTGGACGGTGAGCAGGCCTGTTGACCGCCCCACCTTGATGAAGCCGCCAGCGCGATAGGTCACAACGTCGCCGGCTGAGTCTCCTGACCCACGCGCCGGCTCCCCTGCCCCGCCCCGCCGAGACCGCCCGAAGTCAGAATCTTCTTGCCAGTCCAATCGATACACCACGGGTGTCGCATCGCCATCGGGTACGATTACCTCGATCGTGGCCTCGGTGAGCGGTTCCTCCGCGTCAACTTCGACCAGGATCGGTGTCCAGAAACCAAGGCGATAGATGCCGTCCAATCCCAAGTGGACCGCGCGAACCTCGATGGCAATCGCACGGTCGGCAGCGCAGGCGGCGATGACCACGATTCCCAACACGAAACACGTCGCGTTCCGGCGCGCCACATCGAGAGCTCGTCGACAATCGGGCTCGGTCATGGCTTCTCCGCATCGTCGCAGCCGCAAACGAAGTTGCCACACCCCGGACACCCCCGACCGTACTTCTCTTCGATGGCCGCGGACAGGTCGACGTCGACGACATTGGCAATGGTCGCCAACCAGGCCAACACGTCGGCGAACTCCTCGGCCTGCTCCTGCGGGGTTCCCTCGCGCAGCGCCGCCGCCAGCTCACCGATCTCCTCGATGAGCCACATGAACGTGCCGTCGACGCCCCGCGCGACGTCTTTCTCGACGTACATCGTGCGAATCAGCTCTTGAAAGTCGCGCAGGCTGAGCGAAACGGAATCGTCGCGACCTGGGGCAGAGGAATCTTCGGTCACAGCAAGCCAGGGGGCGGAAGGAGACGGCCAGATTGGA
The DNA here is from genome assembly GCA_003389215.1 of Planctomycetota bacterium. Classification (GTDB taxonomy): domain Bacteria; phylum Planctomycetota; class Planctomycetia; order Pirellulales; family UBA7805; genus MB-PLM-2. The sequence continues at coordinate 76,837 of QQVP01000094.1, forward strand.
ACCCGGGCGTTCGGCGCTCGATCGCCCGGGACACAGCCCGTCAATATACACGCGGCCACCTCAAGGTTGAGCCGCCTCGCCGGAAAGTTGTTCCAGCATTTCGCTTGCTTCCTGAGAATCGGGGTCGCGTTCCAGCAATTCCTGGAGGACCTCGACGGCCTTCTGCTCGTCACCCGATTTCTCAAGAGCTTTGGCCAGTTCCATGCGATAAGAGAGTTTCTCCGGTTCAAGCTCGATCGCCACCCGATATTCTCGCACGGCCGTCTCGAAGTCGTCGGACTTCTCCGCAGCTCGAGCCAGCAGGTAATGCGCATCCACATTCATTACGTCGATATGCAAGACCTGGTTCGCCCAACGGGCGGCCTCGACAAAGTCCTCCCCGTCGTAGGCAAACTTCGCCAGCCGCAGGCGAATCTGCGGGTCGTCCGGATCCGCTGCAGAGAGTCGTGCCAGGATCGGCAGGAGCTTCTCACGCTCGTTGAGTTGGTTCAGGGCGCGGGCCTGCAGCTTCAGCCATACGTCATCGTCCGGGTAGCGCTTTGCACCAAGTTCGTAGAGTTCCACGGCGGCAGCAAAGTCGCGCGACTCGTACTTCTGCTTCGCCAGGAGTCGCAGCAGGCGAGGATGCGGATCGTCGCGATCGAGCACCGTCTCGATCTTCTCGATCAAGTCGCCGGCCTCGCCGATGAGCAGCTGCAGTCGCAACTGGACGTAGGTCGCTCCCTGGTGCGCGGGCTCGATGGCCAGGGCTTCCTTGGCAAGTTTGCCGGCCTTCGGATAGGCCTTGCGCTTGAAGTAGGCCAGGGCGAGTTCGGCGACCCTATCGGCATCCTGGGGGTCCTGTTCATAGGCATCGCGCAATTCGCTGAAGCCGCGCTGCTTCGAGGCCGCCAGTGCCGGCAAGGCATCGACAACCTTCTGGACATACTTCGTGTAGCCCGCCTCGAAGTCGGCGACGGTCACTTCGAACTCCCGACGAATCGTGGCGGGGGTGTTCAGATTGTCGGCGTAACCGCTCAGCATTTTGGCAAGGGCCTCGTCGCCAAATCGGTCGAGCAGATACTCGGCGTACAGCTCCGCCTGGCAATAGGCCATTTGCCAGTCTTCGCTGGACGTCGGTCGGATGAAGCCTTGGTTGATGGTGTCCAGATTGAACACCTCGCCAGCGGCGACGCGACGCACGAGCATTTCGTTCCACGCGGCCGAGCGAGGATAGCCCTCGTTGTAGACCGCCAGCGCCTCGGTAAACCAATGCGGAATGTTGAAGTTCGTCTGCTGCAGATTGACCATGTGCACGAATTCGTGCTCGACAACCCGCGCCCAATTGAACCGCTGCGGCATCGCCCCGGGCGAGACCATGGCCACCATCTGTCCGCCGCAGGCACCGATCGTATGAATGTGAGGTAATCCCACCATGCGAGCACTGAACCAACCGTGGCCGCTCGTGTTCTTGGCCTTGTTGAAGATCTCGAACAGCGACTTTTCCTGGGGGAAGTAGCCCAGCCGCCCGCAAATGACGGGGTACATCGCTTCCAAGTGACGGGCAACGTACTCGGCCAACAGCTTGTCATGCTCCGGATCGAAGCGGATCAGGAAGTGCTCGGTCTCGATCGTCTCGTAGCCGTCGAGCACCTCGAGCACTTCGAGTCCGTTGAGCACGCGGGCATCGCCGAAGTTGACGTCGAAGGCCCGCTCGAGAATCGGACGCGCTTCCTCTTCCTTGCCGAGTCGCATGTAGACCCAACCGAGTTTACCCGGCACGGTAACCTGTTTGGGCATAACCCGCTCGGCCTCGCTGTAGAAGTGGGCCGCTTCGGGGTAATGGCGAAGCGTGTCGAGGGCCTGGCCGAGGGCTTCGAAGAAATCGCCGGCGTGCGGATTTCGCGCGATCGCTTCCTTGACGAGCCGGCCAAGCTCCGAATCCTCGCGCGGCTTCTTGAGGCCTTCGACGCAACCGCGCGCGGCCGCCAGGCGACCCAGCGTGTGCTCGGCAACCGGACAGAGTTTCAGCGCCCCTTCCAGAATCGGTACCGCTGCCGAGGGCTCGAAACTGTGCAATTGAATGTCGGCTTTCAGCAGCTGGGCGTGCAGATGATGCGGATTGATCTCCAAGGCCCTTTCGACGGCCACGGTCGCCTTGGCAAGATCGGCCTTCTGCAACGCCATTTGGGCCAGCGCCGCGTGGATGTCGGCCGAGCCTGCATTGACCTTCATCGCCTCTTGCAACGAACGATCGGCCTCGAGCTCGTTGAACTTCTCCAGGAACAGGCGTGCCGACTCGAGGTGTGCCGGCCAGTACTCTTCGTCGAGGGCCAGGGCGTCGGGATAAAGGTCGTTGACCAGGAAGGAGAACTGATCGTGATTGCCGGTCCATCGAGCATACTGGGCGGCGGCCAGTCCGATGTACCGAAGGTCCTCGGGATTCTTGATATCTTCGTAATGGCCGTTGTAATAGTCGACGAACCACTCGTAGCCCTGCTTTGCCTCGTCGAGTTGACCGCGGAGTCGATGGAGCTCGGCGCGTAGCCATCGGGCGCGCAGATTCTCGGGGTTCAGCTGCAGTGTCGCCGCGATCAACGTATCCGCCGCGTCGTAGTCGCCACGCCCGAACTCGATCTGAGCCAATAGCGAGACGAGCACTTCCGCGTCGGCGTGCTGCTTCCGTGCCGCGGCGAGGGTCTTCACGGCCTCGTCGGTTTGGCCGACCGCCACCTGACAACGGGCCACTCCGGCGGCGGACGCGATGGGCGACGAGTCGGCGGCCGAGGTGAATCGCTCTTCGGCCTCGGCGTAGCGACCGCGGTAGTAGAGCGATGTGGCCTCGTTGAGCGCCTCCTCGCTCCGTGCGACTTCCGGCGTGGAGAACACGACGAGCAGGCAAGCCGCTCCCATGAGCAAGCCGGAAACCAAGGACAAACTCGACCGACTCTGTTCCATGGCGATCCTGAACCTCTTCGTCGCTGGTGGTGCCCCCTGCCCCACGGCTGTGGCGCCAGCGCGTCGTGGTGAGACGTGCAGAACGCGCATCGCGTGCAGTCACTCAACGGTACACGAGGCCTCTAGCGCGATCAAGGCACAGCCTGCCAACGACTGGAAAGGGACTACCGCGCAAAACGAGACACCCAATCGAGTGCACTCGACGACGCGGCCTATTTCGCATCGGCCATCGCGGCGAGCTGGACGACGGCCCGATCTTGTTCCTTCTCCAAGAACTGGCGTCCCTTCTTCACGTTGACATGATCCCACGGCAGGCGATCTCCGAGCTCATTACTCTTGTGCAGCGTACGTTCGATATCGATACCCACCTCGCGCATCGCGGTCCACCATCGTTCGCCGTCGAACTGTTCGTTCCAGCTGTCCATGCGCGCTCCGCGTCGCCAGGCGAGTTCAATCGCCGCCGCCATTCGTCGATCGGCCCGACTCAGGGCCCCTTCGAGCAAACTCAGCTCGACGTCGTGGCACTTGACGTTCACGCTGCGGAGTCGCCGCCGTGCGTAGAGGTACTGATGCGCCCAATGGAAATACTCGCGACGCTGCATCCCGTTCCACTGATAGGGCGTGTGTGGCTTGGGCACGAAGTTGGATACGCTGGCCGTTACCTTCGCGAAGCGTCCGCGAACTTCCTTGCCGATCCGCGAGATCGTCTCGGCCATGTCGATGATGCCGTCGAGATCGACCTCCCGCTCGCCAGGCAGGCCGCACATGAAATAGAGTTTGACCTGGTCGAAACCATTCTCGAACGCGACTCGGCAACCCTCGTACAAATCCTCGTTCTTGATCTTCTTGCGAATCTGGGACCGCATGTCGTCGCGAGCCACTTCCGGCGCCAGCGTCAAACCGGAACGACGCCCGGTGTGAATCAGACGCGCGACGCTCTTCAGCTGGTCGTTGACCCGCAAGCTCGGCACGGAGACGTTGACGCCCAGCGGCTTGAAGACCTCCTGCATCCGCGAGACGAGTTCCTCGAAGTGCGGATAGTCGCTGGTGGACAGCGAGAGCAGCGAGATTTCGTTGAAGCCGGTGTTGCGATACGACTCGAGCGCCCCATTGACGATTGTGTCGACTTCGCGAATGCGCAGCGGACGCTTGATCACCGTGCTTTGGCAGAAACGACACTGCCACGGGCAGCCCCGCATAATTTCGATCGCAATGCGATCGTGGACACATTCGGAATACGGTACGATCGGTTTGACCGGCAGCGGAATCGCATCGAGATCGGAAATCACCGAGGGCTCGATCGTCTCGGGCACGTCGCTACGCGTGCGACAGAGCGAGGCGAAGCGTCCGTCCGGAAAGTACTCAGGCTCGTAGAACCGCGGCACATAGGCGAAGGGAACCCGCGCGGCCAGCTCGGCCAGCGCCTCTTCGCGCTGCCGGCGACCCGCCTCGCCGCCGAGCAACCCCTGCTCTTGCCGGCAACGCTCCTTCAAGCGCATCCACTCGTCGCAGACAACCGGCAGTGCGGGCTCGCCGTCGCCGGTGACGGCAACGTCGACAAAGGGCGCCACCGGTTCCGTGTTCTGAACACAGGGACCGCCGCTGAGCACCAGCGGATCGACCATCGTCCGCTGATCGGCATGCAGCGGAATGCCACCGAGATCGATCACCGTGAGCAGATTCGTGTATCCGACTTCGTACTGCAGCGACACGCCCAAGATGTCGAATTCGGACAGGGGTGTGAAGGTCTCGAGGCTGTAGAGCGGCAGCCCCTCGCGACGCAGCTCCGCTTCCATATCCATCCAGGGGGCGAAGACCCGTTCGCAGAGCCAGTCCTCTTTGTCGTTCATCAAGGAATAGAGCACCTGCAGACCGTGGTGGCTCATCCCAATCGCGTACGTGTCGGGAAAGGCGAAGCAAAGCCTACCGCGCACCTGACCATGATCTTTGCGGACCGCATTGAGTTCGCCACCAACATAATGTGCGGGCTGCTGCACGCGCGGCAGCACGCGGCTCATCACGATTTCGCGCAGGCCGGGGCCGTCCATCTTCATATTCGGGCATCCTCGTAGAGCATTGCGTCGAAGTGGGGCCAACGTGGCGGAGATCGCGGAGGCCGACACCCCGCGCCCGACGTCATCATTTCCAAGCAACTAATTTACCGCGTTGCCACCCCCTTGCAAAATAGCGCGTCGCAAAGCGAACCACGCATGACCGCTATCACTTGCCCTGCCCCGCCGATAGAATGCCGCTTTCGACCGCCTCAGCGAGCCTACGACCAGCCTTGGAGATTTTCGCGTCATGTCCGAATTCGTGACCGTCGCCAAGGTTGGAGCGATCCCCGAAGGTGAGGGTGCCACCTTTACCGTCGGAGATCGACTGGTGGCGGTCTTCCTCTCCGACGGCAAGTACCACGCGATCGACGATCTCTGTCCCCACATGGGCGCGTCGCTGGGCGAGGGTCACGTCGAAGACGGCGTGGTGAGCTGTCCCTGGCACGCCTGGCGGTTCCGCGTCAGCGACGGAACCTGGTGCGATAATCCGAAGCTGGGTGTCGATTGCTTCGAGGTGCGGATCGAAGGCGATGAGATACAGGTCCGCGTGCCGCCTCCGGCCGAGTCTGCGGACGAATCTGAGGATGCGTCTTCCGACGAGGCCAGTGGCTGAAGCCTGACGAGCTGGCCCCAGCAGAGTCGGTTAACGATCGCGCTACACCGCCACCGATTCGCCCGGTTCGAGCAGGATCGGTTCAGCGCTCGTCTCGCTTCGCACTTGCTCCGCCCAGGCGGCGGCATCCTGCTCAATCGGCGGCCACGTGTTGAAGTGCGCGGGCGCGACACGCTTGGGGCCGAGTAACTTAGTCGCTTCGACGGCATCGCGGGGGCCCATCGTGAAGAGGTCGCCAATCGGCAGCACTGCCAGGTCGAGCCCCGCCCCACCGATCCGCTCCATGTCGTTAAACAGCGCCGTGTCACAAGCAAAGTAAAGCGTCGACGCCGGCAGCTTCAACAGAAAACCGGACGCGGTACCGCCGTAGCTTCCGTCGGGCAGGCTGCTGCTGTGATGGGCCAGGGTCATCGTCACCTCACCCCACGGCAGCGCGACGCTGCCGCCGAGGTTCATCGGCTGCGTATTGTCGATCCCCTGCCCCGCCACCCATTGGCAGATCTCGAAATTTGCCACCACGGTGGCGCCGGTGCGTTTGGCGATCGAGACCAAGTCGGCCACGTGATCGAAGTGGCCGTGCGAGACAAGAATCGTGTCGGCCTCGACCTCGTCCGCTTTGACCGGAGCGGTCGGCGATTCGTCGAGAAACGGGTCGAGCAATATCTTGTGGTCGATCGTGGCCAGCAACCAGGTGCCGTGGCCCAGCCAGGTGAGTTGTGCCGACATTATGCAGATCCTCCGCGTAGATGCGTGCCCATGTGGCGTTTGTAGGCTTCGACGCCCGGTTGGCCGTAAGGGTTGATGCCGATCAAGCGGCCCTCGACGACCGTGGCCAACATCATCATTTGGAAGAACTGACCCAGCGAGGCCTCGTCCGACTTGGGCAGATGCAAGTCCGCCGTCGGGCGACCGTCTTCGGCATAGGCCTGGTTGGTCCCCGCGATAGCGGCGACCATGACCTCCGGCGTCGTCTTGCCGGCCAGTGCGTTGAGTTGATCTTGATCGAGCGGCGACGATTCGATCGTCACGCGATCGCACCGCACCTGGTCGACGATGAGGTTAGTGATCAGCTTGTCCCGCGGACCCTCTTGATGTTGCTGACCACGCGAGTGAAGGTCGCGTGTGTTGACAACCGTTAGCGGCAAGGCGCCCCGTTCCTCTTTGCCGAGACTCTCGGCCAACAGCTGGTCGTACCACAGCCCGAGCGCCTCGAGACGACTGCCCCACACCGAAAGCACGCGTGTCGACGCCGCTCGCTGCTTTTCCATCAAGTGGCAGATCGCCACGTAGTCGAGCACCGGGTTGTCCCCGGGGGCCGACTCCCGGAAGCGACGATTCATGGCCGCCGCCCCGCGGAGCAGCTCGACGACGTTCAATCCCAAAATGGCCGCCGGCAACAGCCCCACGGCCGAAAGCACCGAGAAGCGACCGCCGACGCCGTCGGGCACGCGAAAGATGTCCGCACAGCCGAGGGCCTTGGCCAGGTCGAAGAGTCGCCCGCTCGCCCCGGTGACCGGCAGCACGTAGCGGCCCAGCTCCGGCTCGCCGAGTCCACTCGCTTTGCGAAGCGTGGTGAGAAACGTACGCAGCGAGAGGGCTGTCTCCAGCGTGCCGCCACTCTTACTGATCACGGCGATGGCCCACCGCTGGTCGAGGTCGTCGAAGTTGGCACCGGAGAGTAGCTCCCTCAGGCCACTGGTCGCGTCGTTGTCGACGTTGTTGCCGTCAAAGTACAGACGTGGGCGGCCGCCCCGCTCGGCGCGGGAAAGTTCATTGTGGTAGGGATGGCAACAGGCATCGAACAACGCCCGGGCACCCATGTAGGAACCGCCGATGCCCAAGAGCACGACCCGGTCGACTTGATCGGCGAGTTGGTTTGCGGCGGCCAGGATCTTGCCCAGCTCGCTCTCCGCGCGGTTGGCTTCGTACTCGGCGAGCAGCCGATCGGGCAGATCGAGGAAGGCGGCGTCGAGCGGCTGTTTCGCCGCAGGAATGGTGACATCGCCCCGAAGCAAATCAAGATCGCCCAGCACCTCGGCCCGGGCCTTTTCCAGCTCGGGCGCAAGCCGCGCGACATCGCCGGCGGCCAGGCCGTGAGCCGCCCGTAGCGTGGCAGTCGGGTCGTAGATGAGTGTTTCCATGCAGGACTCCCAACGGGGCGACGTCCGCGCCGACACCCTCGTATTCTGTCGATTTTCGTAGAGATTAGCCGACACCCCAAGTTCTAGCCAGGGGCGCAGCAATGCCAACCGGAAACGCAGAGCGCGACAGCGGGACGCACGGCCGCGGTGCGCAGCATCGTGGGCGGACTTGTGTTCCTGGTCCGATCTGTTACCAAGGGAGATCGCGGACGCGTCGGCCGCGAGACGTTCGCGAACTTTGCACACAACCGCGATGGCACCCCATCGCGAATTCCTTCATCACATCCAGCTTCCCGGAACCGCCCCGCCATGGACATGCACGAATTGACCCGTGAGCTGAAGACTCAAAACGAGTCGAAGATTCTCCTGCTGGTGGCCGACGGGCTGGGAGGATTGCCGCAGCAGCCAGGCGGACTCACCGAGTTGGAGACGGCCAACACGCCCCATCTCGACGAGCTGGCCAAACGCGGCGTCTGTGGAAGCAGCATTCCGGTGAAGCCGGGCATCAGTCCCGGCAGCGGGCCGGGACACCTGGGGCTCTTCGGTTACGATCCGATTCAATACACGATTGGCCGCGGTGCGTTGGAGGCGACCGGCATCGGTTTCGAACTGGGCGAGCAGGACGTCGCCATCCGCTGCAATTTCTGCACGCTCGATAACGAAGGGCGAATTGTCGATCGACGGGCGGGACGGATTCCGAGCGAGGAGAGCGCCCCGCTGGCGGTGCGGTTGCGCGACGTGCAGATCGACGGCGTCGAGGTCTTCGTCGAACCGGTCAAGGAACATCGCTTTGTCGTCGTGCTGCGAGGACCGGGCCTGGAGGGCAACGTCGCCGATACGGATCCGCAGGCGACCGGCGTCCCGCGGCTCAAGCCCCAGGCGACCGACGAGGGAAGTCGTCGCACCGCGGAGGTGGCCGCCGAGTTCGTTCGCCAGGCGGACCAACTGCTCGCCGACCAGGCGAAAGCCAACGGTCTGACGATGCGAGGTTTCTCGGGCCGTCCCAACCTGCCATCCTACGAAGAGGTCTACGGATTGCGCGCGGCGGCCGTGGCCGTCTATCCGATGTACAAGGGCCTGGCCAAGCTGGCCGGGATGCAGATCGTCGGTCAGGCGCAAACCCTGGCCGATCAGGTCGACGTGGTCCGCGCGCATTGGCAGGAATTCGACTTCTTCTTCGTGCACTTCAAATACACCGACAGCACGGGCGAAGACGGTGACTTCGACGCGAAGGTCGCCCAAACCGAGGCGTTCGACGCGGCCATTCCCGGCTTCATGCAACTCGGGCCGACCGTGACGATCGTCACCGGCGATCACAGCACGCCGAGCATGCTGGCCTCGCACAGTTGGCACCCCGTGCCGACGTTGCTGGCCGCCGAGCATTGCCGCACGGACGCCTGCGAACGATTCGGCGAAACCGAATGTCTGCGGGGTGGCCTGGGACAGTTCGAGGCCAAGTACCTGATGCCGCTGGCGCTGGCCAACGCAGGCCGGCTGGCCAAGTACGGGGCCTAAACCGCATATCAACTCGCGGTCGCGGCGAGTCGGGCCGTGCGTAAGAGGAACGGACGCGACCTAGGGCACCAGCCGGGCATCGAGCCAGTTGGCATGATCGCCGACGTCGCCTCCTTCCGCAAAATCGACGACCAGGTTGATCCGTTCGGCGTTAGAAATGTCCAGCGACATCGGCACCGGCGGATCGCCACCGCGGATCAAGGGGCTCACATAGATAGCGCGGGGCCGGGCGTCGCCGTTGTCGACAAAGACGCGAAAGCGCACACAGCCTTTCTTTCCTACGGACGCGTCGACGGCCAGGTCCGCCTCCAGCCGGCGATGCTCGCCCCGTCGATAGGTCAAACGAGCGGCGCTGTGCATGCCCAGGCCCTTGCCATAGACACGGTCGTCGTGGCGGAGCCATCCCCCACCGACGGCGCGGTCGTTGGTAAAGGGCCACTCGATTTCCAACAGCGGCACATGCCGATAGCTGTGCGGCTCGACGTCCGAAAGGTAAGTCACCGAATTGCCCAGCGGCTGAAAGCCGGCCAGCTTGTGCCGGGGAATCTTCAGCGGCGGGAGTCCGGCGAGCGTGACGGCAACGCCACCCTGGTCGTTTTCCCAATGACGGGCGACCAGCCGGCTGCCGTCGCTCGTGGCGACGGCGAGAACCAGGTCCGACGTCGGTTCGCGATCGATCAGCGCGGGATTGAAACGAATCGCCACGACGCGTCGCATCGAAAGGACCACCTGCTGTTCGTTGTTCGTCAGTCGCAGGTCCCGTTCGGTCAACGTGTCGATCGTTCCCGCCAGCGAATCGCCATTCTCTAAAATGACTTCATCGGCGGTATGCTCGGTCGATCTCAATTGATCGATCAACTGATCCTGCTCGACGAGATTGCCCGGCAGGCGGAACAGCACGCCGCTTACCCTCCCCAGCGGAATTCGCACCGGGGCCGAGGCGCGCAGGTCGGCGTCGGAGAAACCGGGCTCGACGACCAGGAAGTCACCCTCAATCCGGATCGGAGCGCCCAGCGAGCGACCGACCAACAGACCGCCGTCGGCGAGCACCACCTGCGGTGTGCGTTCGGCGGTGACCGCGCTGCCCCAGCGGACCAGCGAGTCGAGCGGCACGTCGCGACGCTGGCGCCGCTCGGTGACGAAGCGTGCCGCTCCCGCGGAGGTAAATTCTGCGAAGCGACCCTCGAAGCGATCGCCCCCGGCAACGATCACCTCGGGGAGTTCGTCAGCGAGTCCCATCTTCGGCGCGGCCCAAAATACGAACACGGCCCACAAAACCATGGGGACAACGAAGAGAACTGCGCGGTAGATGTCTCGAGGGGCCATCGCGAAAGACACCTAACGCTGAAAGATGGGAAGCATGTTGTTCGGCATCTGCAACACGATCAACGCCATGCTCGTGCCATACTCCTGGCCGATCGAGTCCATCCACGACCCGTCGCGACGCTGCTGGCCAATCAGCGTATCGCGAATCGCCGGATACCAGGCGTGCCAGTGTTCCCCGCCGGCGTGCCACATCGCCTGCACCGCATAGTAGTGGCCGTAGAAGTAATGGCCGTCGCGGGCACCAAAGTGCGGGTCGGGCAGGAACCGCATCAAGTAGGCCAGTCCCTTTTCAATCTCCGGACCTTCATAGATACCGGCGCTTTGCAAGGCGACCACGCCCGCGGCCGAACGCGGAAACTTGCTGTCGCTACCGCGAAGGATATAGCGGAAGCCCCCGTCGTTGTTCTGGCACTTCTTGATGTACTCGACGCAGCGATCGCGGGTTTCTTTTGGCGCGTGAATCCCGGCGTTGCGGGCGGCCCGCAAAGCCATGATCTGACAGACCGTGACCGACACATCGGCGTCGTTGGGCACCGGCTCATAGCGCCAGCCTCCCTCCTGATTCTGCGTCCGCACGATCAGACGCACGGCCTCGGAAAGCTTGCGCCGCACGTCATTGCGCTGCGTCATGCCGTAGGCCTGCGCCAGGAACAACGTGGCAAACCCGTGACCATACATCCGCCCGTGGGTACGGGCCTGGTGCCGCGAAATCAGGCCGCTCTGGTCGGTGTTCTTCAGGATGTAGTCCAGGCACCGATCGACCTGCTCGCCGTAGGGTCCGCGTCCCGGCGTGCTGCCGCCCGACATGAAGGCCAATCCCCCCAGGGCGACCACCGCCACGTTTTGGCTGTACACGCCTGTGCCGAAGGAGCCGTTCTCGGCCTGGCGACTGGCAAGATACTCCAACCCCCGCGCGATGGCCGTCTGAGCACGCGGAGTGACCAGTTCGGCCGCCGTCTGTTCGGGATCGCGCTCGTCTTGCCCCTCGTCGTCATCGGCCAACAGCCCACGCGCCCCCAGGGCCAGCGTCGAGGCGAGCGAACCGCGGATCAGGAATTGGCGTCGATTGAACTGCGTCATTTGAACAGGTAGCGGCGTGGCAACAAGGTCAGGGTCGTCGGTTCTCGTCCTCGGCAAGTCGTTGGTAGTACTTGCGAATCAAGGGCGCGTACTCGGGCAACAATTCGACGTCGGCCATTTGGCGAAGGCGTTCCCGTTCACGCTCGGGAAGGTCGCCCCAGAACTCGTCAATGCTGTCACGCAGCAAATCGAGTAAGACTTCCTTCTGCGCAATGTCACGGAGCTCCTCGTCCGACTCCTCGCCTTCGGTCGGCTGGGGTTGTGTGGCCGCCTGCGAGCCGCCGGTCGGCTGCTGATTCCCCGGCGTCTGCTGCTGGCCCGGGTTCGGTTTGTTGCGACGCGCCTGCTGCTGCTGATCTTGCTGCTGGTTCTGCGACTGGGATTGCGATTGCTGTCGCTGCCGTTGGAGTTCCTTGAGCCAGTCGGTCAATTCCTTGACGATCTGCTCCTGCTTCTCGCGAGTCTCGGGCGAAAGGTCTTTCTCCGCAAGTAGCTCTTCGACCCGACGCATGATCTCGCCGATCTTGGTAGCCCGATCGGCCTCGGCGCCCAGGTCGGCCCCGTCTTGGCCGCCGTCTCCACCGCCCAGGTCCACATCCTCGCCGTCGCCAAGATTCTCGCGGTCGCTCGGCTCCAGGTCGATCTCGCCGTCGAGTTCTTCGTCCAGTCCCTCGAACAATTCATCGTCGAGCGAATCGAGTTCGACTTCGTCCGCCGGCTCGCTCGCGGGAGGACCGTCTTGCTGGCCCAGGGCGACCTGGCCCGCAGTCGCGGCGCTTAGGAAAACCGCCATCGCGGTCGCAATGATCACGCGGAACGACACCCAGGTAGAAATGGAATGTGTCATGATCGTGCCCTCTCGTCCGCCCCCACGGCCCGCTCTTCCGCTGCATCCGCATCCAGGTCTTCCGCATCGACGTCGATTTCGACGTCGTCGTCGGCTGCATCATCTTCGGCGTCGACTTCGCCTGGCTCTTCCAATGTATCCTCCGGCGCCGCGTCTTCCTCCTCCATCAGGCGGAAGGTGAGTTCGGCCAACTCGCCCTGCTCTTCCGCGAGTTCCAACATTCGCCGCGCCTGTTCACGATTCGGACGGCCGTCGCCAATTTCTTCCTGAAGCTCGCGACTCCGCTCGTTCAGTTCGCCCTGCATCAAACGCAGCAAGCGAATCTCGGCGATCGAGCGAATGCCTCCTTGACCGCCCTGCTGGCCCCCCCCTTCTCCACCCTGCTGCGAGCCCCCTTCGGGCGGCTCCTCTCCTTCGTCTTCGCCCTTCTTCAGGGCGTCGCGGAGCAACTCCAGGCGACGCAAGGCCGCCTGCTGCTCGGCCTGCGTCCGCTTGCCGGTGTCGATCTTGGCCAGCCGCGCGGCTGCCCGCTCCATCGCCGCGGCGATGCGTTCCAGGGCCTTGGCAAAGGTCTCGGCGCCGGCCAGATCCTTAGTTAGCTCGCGGGTTGTCTTGGCCAGCGTGTCCTGCTCGCGAGAAAGCGCCGCGACCGATGACTTCTGTCCCCGGGTAAGCGTCCCTTTGGCGAGCCGCACCGCCTCCATGTCGCGCGCTTCCTTGGCGTGCTTGGTCTGCAGTTCGTGAATCTGATTGAAGTCGTCTTCAATGCGCGCGAGGATCTGCTGGGCCAGGTCGATCTCTGCCTGGCGGCGTTCCTTCTCCAACGCCTGCTGCGCTTCGGCCAGATCGCGCTCCGCTTGGGCGGCGCTTTCTCCCGCCTGGTCACCCTGGCCCGCGCGTCCCGCGTTGCTCGCTTTGCCGGCGCTGGAGCCGGCCTGGGAGAGTTTCGAGCCGGCCCGCTGCGCGCCGAGTCGCTCCAGTCGCCGCAAGAGGCGACCGATCTCCTCCTGCACCTTCTCTTGCTCGCGAGCCAAACGCTGCAGCTCGCGTTTGCGTTGTTGTTCGTCCTCTTCCGCCGCGGCCTGCTCCATTGCCTTGCGCAGGCCTTCCTGCCGCTCGCGCAGAGTCGCCAGGTCTTTTTCGGCCTTGCGAAGCTTCTTTACGCGACGGGCCAGATTGTCTTCGCTGCGGCTGGAGAGCATGTCCAGCATCTCGCCAATCTTGTCGGCCACCTGTTGCTGTTGATTCTCGGCCCGGGCGACCTGATTCTGGCGGATGTTCTCGGCCGCCTGGCGCATGTCGCCCGAGGGACTGGCCTGGCGACCGTGCTCGGCCGCATCGGCCAGAGGCTCGGCCGCGGCGGGATCGGAAGCCTGCAAGTCCTCGGCCGCTCGGGCCATTCGCTGGACCAGGTTGTCGAGTCGCTGTCCCATGGCGGCCTGTCGCTGTGCGAAGGCCTCGAGGTCGTCGGCGTCTTCGGGCTTGAGGTTCTGAGCCTCGCGACCCAGCAGCGATTGACCTTTTTCCTGAACCGCCTTCTTCAGGTCCTGTTGATCCCGCAGGATCTCGGCCAGGTCGCGTTGAAAGCCGCGATAGCGCGCCCAACGCTGCAAGTCGTCGAGCGCCGTCTCCAGCTTGGCGATGATTTCTTCCTGCCCCTGACCCGCCTGGTTTAGCGGGGCTTCGGCCGGATGTGCCTCGCGTTCTTCCGGCTGTTGCTGTGGGTCGGGGTTCGCGTCTGCCGCATCGGGCTTGGCGTCGTCGGTCGCTTCGCCAGGTACCTGAGGTGCGTCGGCCTCGGCCGGGTCCGTCGCGCGCGGCTTCTGCTGGGCGGCCGTCTGGGCCTCTTTGATCGCCGCCGTTAGCTGCTGCTGCACCTGCGGAAGCTGATCGGCATCGAGCTGCTCGAGAAGCTCACGCAATCCCTCCAGACGCTGTTGAACCTCCGGATTGTCGATCTCGTTGTTCTCGATCTCGTCGAGGACCGAGTCGATCTCGGCCTGCACGCTCTGGCGGTCGTCGACCAGCGACCGGCGAATATCGCGCTGCTGCATGTCGACCTGCCGCACGACGTTCAGGTCGTCGTTGGGCAACTCGCCCACCACGTCGAGCTGAATCTCCACGTCGCGGACCTTCTGCCGGGCCTGCCATTGCTGGCGGACGGCCTCGGCCAGGTCGGCCGCAATCTTGGCATAGCGGCTGGCAAGACGATCTTCGAGGGCCTCTTTGCTAATGACGTGGATCCGCAGCTCCGGCTGGCTACGACCTGCCTGGGGAACGAAGTCGCTGGCCTCGACGTGAAACGTGACGAGACTCCCCGGCGTCAGCGAAGGATCCAGCTTCGCCAGCTCCCAGAGATCGTCCATGCGCTCGAGCTGACCGCCGCCGTCGAGCCCGGTGGGCTGTCCGTTCGCTTCCTCGGCAACAACCGGCTGCGGGCGCGGTTCAATCAGCACACGGCGACGGGCACCATCGGCCGAGGCATCGCTGCGCAAGTAGACAATCGCCGCGTCGCGAATCGCCAATTGATCTTTGATCGTCACGCGCACCGGAATCTTGGCTGCCGGCGTCACGAAGACGTCCTGCCGCGGCTCTTCCACCGTCACCGTCGGGGGCTCGTCGACAATCGCTTCAATCCGCCAACGATTCTCGCCGCCGTTGGCCATCTCTTCGTCGTCGACCAGCTCGAACCAATAGGCGCCACTCTCGTCGACCATGACCGGCTGCTCGGCCGTCGACGCGACGGAGAAGGATCGCCCACCCGGCCCGATCTTGGCGGCCACCCCCGTGCCATCTTCGAACCTTAGCGTCGCCTGCCGGAGCGGCTTGCTCGCCGTCGCGACCATAGCCAACTGGGTGCCAACCAAGGCGCGGATCTGTCCCGTCGTCGTCGTCGATGCCCAGCCGGTATACGTGGGCGGTGTGAGCGTCACTTCGACCGATTCGACCCGCGGCGGCTTGAGCACTTGAACCTCTTGCCAGGGCATCGTGTCGTCGTCGCCGCCGGTGACGCGGTAGGCAAAGCCTCGCCGCACGTTCACCCGGGTTGCAATCGCCTTGTTACCCGAGATGTTCATCTCCTCTTCGGAAATCCGCGAGGAGTCGTCCGCGAAGCGGTATTGAATCCGCACCACCTCGGGCAGTACTTCATTGCGGTCGGTGACTTCCACTTCGAAGTCGCTCCCCTCGGCCAGCCGCTGTGGCGGGTCTTCCAGCTCAAGCACGTGACGTCGCGGCCAGGCGTTCTCGCTCCAGGGAGCCGCCAACCGGGCCACGCCGATGCTGGTCGAGGCCGAAAAGATGAGACCCAAAATCAGGGCAACGCCGAGGGCACCACAGGCCGTCCACAGGGCACGCCAGGTCGGCCGGCGATCGAGCACCGAGTCGGTGTCGAGATCCTCGAGCTGCGACGAGGCTTGGACGACCACGGCGCGTCGCAACGCCGGCGAGCCGGCTCGCGAGTCGTCTTCATTCTGGGCGAGAAATTCGACGGCGGTGGCGAGTCGATCTTCAAGTTCGGGAAACCGCTCTTGAATCCGCTGGGCAATCGCGACATCGTCTGCCCGATGCGTGAACCAACTCCACAGAAAGTGACGCAGGGCCCAAATCCAGCCGGCCACCCAACAGGCGGAGAAGAACAATCGCCCCAGCGGATGCTCGATGCGCAGGTACTGATCGAGCAGGACGAGGGCGGTCGTGATCGCGAGCAGGGCGACCACGACCCAGGCGACGGCGTAGTAGAGCGTCAGCCGACGTGCTTCACGCCGTGTCCGGGCAATCGTTTGCTCGAGTACTTGCTGCATCGCCGCGGCCTCGGTCAGAATCTCGTAACGCGCGTGAATGCTTCGCGGAATCGGTGCCGCCCCATCGTCTCGGCCGCCGCGTCCACGGCATGAAACAGCCCCCGCCTGCTGCCATTATTCCAGGTTGTCTCGCCAAGGTACATTGCAACGCGTTCCCGTCGCGGGAATTATAGCATTCCGGCCCGTTTTCTCAGCAGCCACTCCGTTACGAACAGCAGCAGCAGGAGCGTGATCAGCCGCCAGTTGTTCCACAGCATCAGCGGCGAAAGCGACTCGACCTTGATGGCCCGTCCCTCGGGCAATTGATCGACGAGACCGGCCATCGTGGCGACGTCGAAGAACTTGCCACGCGAGCGCTGGGCCGAAGCCCGGAGCTCGGCCCCGTCCATCGTCTGCCGCGCCAGTTCGCCGGGCGGCGGAAGGACGGGAAACGCGATCGACGGGGGTGCCTCGCCGATGGTTGGTTCCGCGATCCAGGCCCGATAGTCGCCCAGCGGCAAATTGTTGATCGACGCTTCGAACGATTCACGGCTGCTGGCGGCGCGTTGCAACTTGAGTCGCCGATTCTCTTGATCGTCGCTCTCGATGATCAACTCGACGCCGTCATCGGCGGCCGGTGATCGACGTTCGTCGAAGAACTGCACCCGAAAATGGACCGGGGTGCCGCGCTGATAGGAGGTGCGGTCGGTCGTCAGTCGCACCGTTTGATTCTGTCCCAACAGCGATGCCCGACTCAAATAGCGAATCGCCTGCACCCAGTAACGGGCCATCACCACGTCGCCGAGGCGAAATCGCCACCGCCAGGTCTCATCGGTCGCGTGCCACAGGACCTTGCCAGGCGGCAAGTGCAGCAGGCAAAACACGGGCAGGTACTCGCCGTCGTCGTTCGTGATCTGCGGGTGCTCGGCCAGTACCCGCGTACCCGGCTTGAGCTTCGGCACGGCCGCAAGCCAGTAGAGTTCGGCCAGCGACTGCCAGAGCTGCATCGACTCCGCAAAATTATCGCCCAGCTGCATGTGCGGACTGGTCATGCCCAGCTCGGTGGGGCGCACCCGAAAGCCCTCGCCGGAGTAATTCAAGGCGTCGGCCGTGAGCGCGGATGCCCAGTCGATGGGCAAGATCTCGGTGAGCACGGTGTCGCGATAGGCAATCGGATTGAATCGCTCGCCGGAGATGAACAGCACGCCGCCCCCCTTCAACTTCACGAAGTCGACCAGGTTCTGCAGTTGCAGGCGGCTGAGTTGACGGGCGTCGACATCGCCGAAGATGACCGTATCGTAGGTAAACAGATAGTCCTGATTGGCTTTCGTCAGATTCTCCGTCGAGGTGCCGGCCGGGACCTGCCGGCGCACGGGAAAAACCCCCAGGGCGTTGTCGTCCTGCAGCACGTGCTCCGCATCCGATTGCTGGAGTACGCACCGCAGCTGAATCGTCGAATCCCGCTCGAGCAGATTCTTCAGGTAGCGATACTCGAAACTCGGGTAGCCTTGCACCAGGAGCACCTTGATCTTGGCCCGCCGCACATCGACCTTGCGCGACAGCGGCGTGACCGGCTGCTGCAACTCCTGCTTCAGGTTGACCACTTCGATCACGTATTCGATCTTGCCGACCTCGGTGGGTCGATGGCTGATGCGAACCCGCTTGATTTCGCCGTCCTCCGGCGCGGTGACCGTTTCGCGCGATAGCTCCTCACCATCCGCACCGTTCTTCAGGGCGACCTCGATTCGCCGTCCCTCCAGCCCGGTCGTGCTCATGTTAAACTCAAGATCGACGTAGTCGTCGACAAACACCGCGTTGTCGACCATCAAGTTGGAAAGTTCGATCGAGCGGACGGGATTCTCACTGCCCATGCCCACGATGTAGAGCGGGACCGCCTTTCGATAGGCATAGGTCGCCGCTTCGCTGAGCGTGGGACCTTCGGTCGTGACACCGTCGGTGAAAAGCACGATCGCGGTCGGACGGGTTCCGCGCAGATCGGTCAGCACCTCGCGAAGGCCGGTTCCCAACAGGCTGCGACTGCCTTCGGGAGTCAACTGCCGCAGCACTTTGGCGAGATCTTCCAAGTCGACCGGCTGCGGCCGTGCCGAGCCGGCCAGCGTATAGAACTTGAGTCGGTACTTCTCTCCGATGCGGCGGAGGAATTCGGCATCTTCGCCGAGCAGCGCGCTCCGCGCGATATCGAAACGACTCGTCGTCGTGAATCCTGCCTCGCTGGTCGCGGCCAGTAAGCGCGTATTCAGGTCTCCGTCGATATACTCGTCGGCGAAGGCCATGCTGGCCGACTCGTCGAGAATGATCGCGACCACCGGCGGACTCGTGCGGCTGAAGCGCACGTGCAGGCCGTAGATCATCAGCGCCACCAGCGCCATGATCGCCAGTCGGATCATGCCCAAGGCGACTCGATACGTGACACCGGCGCGGCTCTTCTCGCGAAAGTAGAAGAACAGGACGAAGATCGCACTCAGCGCGGCGACGGCGACGGTCAGGACGATCGCCGGTGGATCCCAGGTCCAGTTGCCCCCGAGCGACAGATCGGCATCCGCGGCCGATGAGGGGATCTGCTCGCCGAAGAGCCACAGCACGAATTGGATCAAGCGATCGCTCATATCTGTCGATTCCCCAGCCACCAGGCGAACGTAATTTCGACGAACAATAGAGCGAACGCGGTCCAGAGAATCGATTGGCGGATCGGCGTGGGCGGAGCTTCCACCACGGCCTCCACGTCCGAGTCTTCGCTCGCGGAGGGCTGTGCGGTAAGGCCGGCGGGCAGGTCCTCGACAGCGATCCGCGCGAGATCGCTTTCCTCGGTGTTGACGTTGGCCGCAAACAGTTGCTGCCCCGCGCCATCGCCATGATCGACGCGGTAGATGCCGCTTTGATCCGTCTCGTCGAACGACCACTTCGCGGAACCGACGTCGGGAGTGATGCGAACCGTTCGATCGGCCTGTGAACTACGCCCCCCGAAGGCCGGCCGCAGGACGGAGAGCGGCTGTTCGCTGCCCGCGTCGCTGAGCGATCCGGAAATAGGCTCGAACACCGCCACATTTCGTTCGTTGAGTCGTCCCGAAACGGCCCGTCGCCACAGCTTCTGCACGAGCACAGGAAAGCTGGGATTCGTGCTCAGATAGTTCCAGGGCCGCAGGCCTTGAGCCCGACGCGTAACCGACGACTTCGAGCCGGCCGTCGTCATGATGAGCACGCGACCGTCGCCGACGCGGCTCTCGACGATGGCTGGGTCGCCGTTCTCATAGGCCAGGGCAACGGCGACTTCCGCCTCGTCGGCCCGCCGTTCGTCCGCCGCAGAGTCACCCGCGTCGCCCGCCAGCTCAA
Source organism: Planctomycetota bacterium (assembly GCA_003389215.1). Taxonomy (GTDB): domain Bacteria; phylum Planctomycetota; class Planctomycetia; order Pirellulales; family UBA7805; genus MB-PLM-2. The sequence continues at coordinate 96,483 of QQVP01000094.1, forward strand.
GCCGAAAGTACTTCAGCACATTCGGCTGCAGCAGTCCGGCACGCTCGTTGTTCTCCCAGACTTTGACCAGCGGGTGGCGGTAGTCGAGCGGATCGAATCCGAAGAAGTTGTCCTCATCCGCCTCGACCGTCTGCTTGATCGTGCCGGGAAGAATCCGTCCCGTCGCTTCCTCGGCGGTGCCGAGTTGGCGATTGTAACGGTCGGCTCGCACCTGATCTCCCAGGAAGAACACCAGGCCGCCGCCCCGCTCCAGATGTCGCTTGAGTACCGCGGCCTCGCGGGCAGTGAATTGCGCGACGTTGCACAAGAAGATGCAGTCGTACTGTGACAGGTCGCCGTCGAGCAACCCGCTCTCGGCCACCACGTCGGCGCGGACGATCGAGTCACTGGTTCGTCCGTGATCGGGATCGAGACTCAGCACGACGAATGTGGTCGAGTCCTTCTTGCCACTGACGCAGAGCACGCGTACCTGATCCTTGACCGGCAGCGCGAGAAAGCGACGGTTATCGACCTCAAGTCGATCTCCGCTGGTGCGAACTTCGATCTGATGCTCACCGGGCACGGTGAGTTGATAGGTGAACGGCACGGTCACGGCACTTTCGCCAGGCTCGACGCGAGCGACTTGTTGATCGACGCGAGCACCGTCGACAAGCAACTCGACGACGGCATCCGTACCCGACGTGCCGCCCCATTGGGCGACCCCGACTTCGATGTCCACGGGTTGACGCAAGGTGGCGAACGCCGTCGGAATGCGAACATCGGTAATCGCGAGATTGACCGGGCCGGTGGCGGATGGACTCCCGACGCTGGCCGCCAGCGGCACCACGTCGACTTCTCCCTGGCCGGCGAGCCGCTGGAGGGCGTCGGCCAACTCCGCGGACGACTGCCCTGCCCCGCTCGAATCGGCCCACGTGGTACGACCAAGATCGGTCAGGAAGTAGATGCGGCTACGGGCGAGCTTCTTATTCTCGTTACGCACCCGACCGACGACTTGCTCGATACTGCGAACCGTCGGCAACAATCGCGCCCCGCCGTGTGGCAAGGTCAAGTTCGTGATCTCTTCGACGACATCCTCCCGGTCGAAGGCGGCGGCCGAGATAATCGGTCGGGCCGTCTCGCTCATGAGAATCAACGAGAAGCCGTCCCCTTCATTGCTGGCCCGGACAATGTCGATCGCCTTCTGTTTGGCGATTTCGAAGAGTGTCTTCTCCGCGGGACGGAATGCCATCGAGAAGGAGCCGTCGATGACCAGGACGCGATGGGTTCGTGGTCCGCCGACCAAGGCCGCGCCGATCGCACCGAAGAACGGTTCCGCCAGCGCCAACACAATGAGCAGGATCAGGGCCGTGCGGAGCAAGAGCAGAAGCAGCTGCTCGATGCGCATCCGCCGGGAGCTCTTCTTCAGCGCCGCCAGCAGGAACTCCATCGCCGCCCAGTCGTACTCCCGATAGCGACGACGGTTCCACAGGTGGATGATGATCGGAGCCGCCACCGCGGGCAGCCAGGCGAGCATCCAGGGATTCGCAAACAGACTGGCAAGCCAACTAATCACGGGGCCCCCCTCTCTTGCGAGGGAAGGTCCTGCAGACGGCAATGCTCACCAGTTTTGTGAGCGAGGCGGCGGTGGCGGGCGGGAGTCATGCGTGGGGCGATCGCGTCGTCTGGCAGACGACTGGGCGGGTGCTAGGCGGTGTGGAGCATGCGCTTCGAGAGGAAGGCCGAGAGGGCAATCTCCAGCGATTGGTCGGTGCGAATCTGCACGTATTCGATGTTGTTGCTACGACAACCGCGCTGGACCGCCCGGACGAATTGTCCGACTTCCTCCAGGTAGGCCTTGCGCAGCGAGCGTGGATCGGTGACGACGTCCGGGAGTTCCTCGAGGCCGATGAACTTGGTCGTTTGCCGGAAGGGAAAATCGAGCTCCGCCGGATCGAGCAGATGGAACAGGATGACCTCGTGACGTCGGTGTCGAAAGTGCTTCAATCCCGTCATCATGCTCTCGACGTCGTCGAACAAGTCGCTGAAGATCAGCACGATGCCGCGCTTCTTCAGTCGTTCGGCCAGGTCGTGAAAGATGCGCCCTGTGTCCGTCTTGCGATTCGCCGTGGCGTCCTCCAGCACGTGCAGCAGTTGCTTGATATGCGAAGGATTGCTGCTCTGCCGCACGAGGTGGCGAATCTGATCGTCGAACGTGACCATGCCCACGCTGTCCTGTTGACGGAGGACGAGGTAGGCCAGCGAAGCGGCAACGCACTTGGCGTACTCCAGCTTCGAGAGCGACGCCGCGTTGCTGGCATAGCGCATGCTCTCGCTGGTGTCGAGAAGCAGATAAGTGATCAGGTTGGTCTCTTCCTCGTACTGCTTCAGGTAGTACTTGTCGGTACGGCCGTAGACCTTCCAATCGAGATAGCGCAGGTCGTCGCCCGGGGCGTACTCGCGGTGCTCCGCAAACTCGACGGAAAAACCGTGATACGGACTTCGGTGCAGACCGGCGACGTAGCCCTCGATAACACGCTTCGCGCGTAGCTCGAGGCCTTCGAGCTTAGCCAGCATCTGCGGATCTAAATACTTCCGGTTCGCTTCCACGCGCGACGGCCTCTTCGGCGCTAAGGGGGATCGTATCGATGAGCTTCTGAATAATGTCGTCGGGCTTGATGCCTTCCGCCTCGGCGTTGAAATTCGTGATGATGCGATGGCGGAGCACGGGCGGGGCAACCGCGCGAATGTCGAGCGGATCGACGTAGTAGCGTCCCTGCAAAATCGCCCGGGCCTTGGCTCCCAGAACCAGGTACTGGCTTGCTCGCGGGCCCGCTCCCCAGCTGACGTAGTCGCGGATGAAGTCGGGCGTGTCGGGGTCTTCACCGCGCGTCAGTCGCGCGAATTGCATCGCGTAGCGGGCCACATGCTCGGCAATGGGGACCTTGCGGACGATTTCGCTCAAACGGACGATCTCTTCGGCCGAGAGCGTGGCCGTGATGTGCGCCTTCGCCTCGGTGGTCGTCCGCATGATAATCTCCAACTCCTCGTCCGCCGACGGATAGCGAACCAGAATGTTGAACATGAAGCGGTCGAGCTGGGCCTCGGGCAGCGGATAGGTGCCCTCCTGTTCGATGGGGTTCTGCGTCGCCAGAACGAAGAACGGCTCGCTCAGCGGATGACGCGTGCCGCCGATGGTGACCTGGTGCTCCTGCATCGCCTCGAGCAGGGCGGCCTGCGTCTTCGGCGGCGTGCGATTGATTTCGTCGGCCAGCACCACGTTCGCGAAGACGGGCCCCTTGAGAAAACGGAGCTCCCGATGTCCCGAGGCCTTGTCCTCTTGGATAACCTCCGTGCCGGTGATGTCCGAAGGCATCAGGTCGGGCGTGAACTGGATGCGGCTGAAATCGAGCGACAGCGCATCGGCCAGCGAATGGATCATCAGCGTTTTGGCCAGCCCCGGCACGCCCACCAGCAGGCAATGGCCCCGGGCAAACAGCGCGATCAGCAGCTCTTCGATCACCGTCTGTTGCCCGACGATGACCTTGTCGAGCTCGGTCGTGATTCGGCGATACGCGTCGTTAAGTCGTTGAACGGCTTGGATGTCGTCGTCGGCGAGTTGAGTCACGCGATGGGCTTCCTTCATGTGGGTTAAGTGGCACGACCTCGGCACACAGGCAGCGGTCGTCGCCAATTCAAGGCGCGGGCTCGTCGCTATCGAGCCACGGAAAGGCCACCAACTTGTCGTCCGTGGCCAGCAGCAAGGCCTGGGCGGTTACGGCAAGGTTGCCGCCGCCCAAACCATCCTGTTTCAAGGTCAACTGAGGTCGTGGCACTGGCAGTCGATTGGGTCCCAGTTTCTGATCGAGCACCTGAATATTCTCGGGCGTCGGCCAATAGATGACCGTGCCGTAGAGAATTCCCCGACCCGCTCCACGCGGCGAATTCCTATTGTCCTTCCCCGACCACTCCGCTTCCAGCTTGCCGGTACGGGCGTTGAACCACCACACGCTGCGACCTGTCGCGATCAGATTGCCCTGGCCGACACCGAGCAGGTGCCGCGAAATGATCGGGACACTCTGCCAGACCCGCTCTCCCGTCGTCGCATCGAGCGCGACGATGTACTCGCTGTCGAGCGGGTCGACGATGACCAGTCCGTCATGGATCAGGCACGGGTTGAGTTTGCGGAAGAAATGGGCCGGCGGCCGCGACCATCTACCGCCATCGGCGCGCTCGTAGCGGTAGACCCAGCGAATTTCGCCCGTGGCCGCGTCGAGCGCGGCGATGGCTCCCAGGTTGGTGTTGTAGTAGAGCGTCCCCTGGTGCAGCGTGAGCAGGTTGTTGGCCGTCTTCTGGACCGACCCCGCGGCACAGATCTTGGTGCGCCAGCGGAGCTCGCCAGTTTGCCCGTCGAGACAGGCCACGAAAGCCTCGGACCAAAGGTCGCCGCGACGCATCCCCACGTAGGCGTACTTGTCGTCCGCCACCGGCGGCCCTTCGAAGCTCCATTTCTCGCTGAGAAACCGACTCACCTTGTCGCGCCGGGGAACCTGCCATACCTGTTCGCCCTCGCGCTCGATGCCGAGACAAACCACGAAGCTACTGTACTTCTGGCTGACCGGGGCACCTTCCGTGGGAAGCGACCTGGCACCGATGCGGGCATAGATGCGATTGCCCCGCGTGGTCATCGCGAAGCAGGCGGCGTCGAGCGACTGGCTGCCTGGCGAGGCCGACGTCCTGACGGGATTGGCCTCCTCAAGGTTGTGAATGGAACCCAATCCGCTCGACCAGGCAGGCTTCCCATCGAGCGACCTCAAGGCGAATACGTCGCGCTGGTTGTTGAAGAAAATGTAGGGACCGACCGTCAGGGGGTGAAATACGAAAAACCGTTCGGCGCGACTCGCCGAAAAGGAGCGGCCGAAACGCGAGCCGAGGGGGTTCGACGGTGGCGACAAGTCGCCTTGGTGAGTCAAGGGGCGGATCCAGATGGGATTCTCGCCCGCCAGGCGTCGTCCGCGCCGCGAGCGAACACCAAATGGACTGCCGGCAACGCGCGTTTGCTCGCCGGTATCATCAGGCAGCTTCCACGTCTCGCTCTCTCGGAGCAACGCGGCCAACGTCTTCGCGTACGGTCCGCTCCGCCCCGCCAGGCGGCCCGCCGCCTCGCCATGAAGACGCCGGAATACATCCAGCTCCAGCCGAGCTCGCTCGCGAGAGCCTTCGAGAATCGACGTCAACACGAGCCGCGCGCGGATCGAGGCGACGTCCAAGTCGGTTCCGGGATAGGCGAGCCAGGTCGGCGCCGCGTCGCGCTCGCCAAATTGACTCCGTAACTCGTCCCAGTCCTGAGCCAGATCGTAACCGGCCAGGCCCACCCAAACCGTTTGGCCATCAACCAACCGCAGCAGCGGGCTGATCTGCTGCCAGTACTGGCGAGCGCGGGCAAATTCGCCGCGCTCCAATGCCAACTGGGCGAGCATGTCGAGTGCATCGTCACCATAGCTGCTGCAAAAACGGAGACGTACCAGCTGCTCGAGCGGCGCCGCATCGCGCGCCGCCAGGCCCTCGCGGTACCACTGCTCGGCGGTCGGATCGACGCGCTCACGATAGAGGGCCAATGCCGACGCCGGCAGGCGAGCGAGCTGGCGATGGCACAGTTCTCGAATGCTCAGGTAACGGCGATCGGCAACCTGGACCACGCGACTGCCATGCTGATCGATCAACAGGCCGAGCGTCTCGATCGCGTCGTCCCAGCTCGAATTCTGCAACAATGCTTCCGCCCGGGCCAGGTGAGGACGCGCTTTCTGGATGTCGTCGTCTTCGATTTGCACCGCCGTCGAGAGCTCGAAGCGCTCGGAAGATCTGGGACCGACGAAACGCTGCCCGCTCGCCGGCGAAGACGAGAGCGCCAGCCACAGCCCAAGAAACGAGATGAGCAACCCGATGGTCAGGGCTCTTCCGAGCCGGCGGTCCGGCAGCGCGGTCGTGCGAGCCTCACATCGTCGCGCCCAGGTCGAGCTGTTCGACTGCCTCTCCGCGGCCGGATGCATGGGGATTCCGTCGCCCTAACGATTTGCAAAATAGTGAGTTACGAATGTGGGTAGTATACGGAGGAGGGTCGGCCAAGGAAAGCCGCGGGCAAGAGAGACGCGCTGTCTTGCCCCGCCCGATCGCGTCCTGCGTGGCGGGCTTGGACGGCGCCAAACGCGTTTCTCGCCAAGAACTTATGCGGACCAACGCGCGGTCGACGAGCTAATCGCTCGACGCATAGCCTTCGAGGAGTCGACCCAAATAGAATGCGGTCACTCCTGCCACCAACATGATCACCATCTCGCTTAGGTGGATCGTGCGCCCCAGCACGTTGGTCAGTTGCATGATCATCGACAGCGGCAAGAGAAGCAGGCCGGCGATCTGGAGGGATCTCCCAAGTGCTCGCATCACTCTTTGTTTCCCTGAAGCGGTGAGTCCTCTCGCCCGACCGTTAGCTGGCTATTCGTGTCGAATCATCCCGACAATCTGCCCGCCCCGTTGACGCTGACGCGACTGCTGGGCAGATGCCTGCGGGTTCGTTGCCCGCGTTGCGGAAAGAGCTCGATGTTCTCCGGCTACTTCCGGATGAAGTCACAGTGCGACGCTTGTGGTGCCCGCTTCGAACGAGGGCCGGGCTACTACCTCGGTTCTATCTACTTCAACTACGGACTGACGGCAACCCTCGTCACCGCGGGCTATATGCTGATGTTCGTGACAACCGACTGGAGTGAGCCGCTGAAGCTTGGTCTGTTGGGCAGCTTCACCTTGCTCTTTCCCCTCTGGTTCTTCCGCTATGCCCGCTGCTTCTGGTACGGCATGGACTATTACTTTGATCCGGAGGCCGACGCGGAGAAGTCTCCGCGAAGCAGTTCCTAACCGGCCGCTCCTCACGGGAGGCCCAAGCCTCTCGGCGTGCGAACGGCACGATCACGCCATCGCATGTTCTTCGACATGCTCTTCTGCGGGGGCTGCCGCCTCTTCGGGAACTTGCTGCAGGGCTTCCTGATCGCGACGGGCTCGGCGCAGCTCGACATAGACATAGGTGCCGAACGATCCGGCGATCAGGGCCGGCATGCTGAGCATGAAGAGTATGCTCCAGAAATAGCCGCGGGCGATGTTCATCTGCTGCGAGTCGTTGGCCGCGACCGCGTCCTTGCAGCCCGGACAGGCCACCGCGAAATCGGCGCTCAGCACGAGCAAGGCCACAGCCAATGCCACGAGCGGCAAGGCCCCGCGCCAACACGACAAGCTTGAGGAGCGATGTACGTTCATTTGCTTCCTTCGACTATGGAATTCTAGGTTAAGCGACCACCGGCGGGTAGAGCCAATAGACCATCCAGTAGACGACGACCCCCGTGATGGAAACGTAGAGCCAGATGGGATACGTCCAGCGGGCCCAGCGGCGGTGTCGCAGACGCTGATCCGTCAGCCCGAAGTAGATCGTTGCCAGGGCCAGCACCGGGACCGTCATGGCCAGCAGAACGTGACTGATCAGAATCGCGTAGTAGATGTACGAGATAGGCGGCGGTCCGCCGAAACGCACGTGACCCGCCGTGTAGTGATATGCCAGGTAGCAGGCCAGAAAGGCGACCGAGACGAAGAACGCCGAGAGCATCGCGATCTTGTGGGCGCGTTCCTTGCGTTGCTTGATCAAGACGAAGCCCACGATCAGGAGAACGCCCGCCAGCGCATTGAGCGAGACGTTCACGGTCGGAAAATCGCGCGCGGAGAACTCGAAGGCGGCAATGGGCATCGCGTGACCTAGATCGCCTCGCCCCGCTTGGCTGCCAGCAATTCACGAAGCAGCTTGCGGAGTTCCTCAATCTCGGGCTCGGAGTTATAGGTATAGGCGCCCCGAAAGGTGCCGGTGTGGTCGAACACGACCAGCTCGCGGGTATGTTCCTTCAGCCCGGCCACAACGCCCATTTCCTTTCCAAAGCGGCGGACGTCACGCAGCTTCCCGTTCATGAACAACCACCGCTCGCGGTCGGCCGAAAAGGTATCGGCGTAGGCAGAGAGTTCCTCAGGCGTATCCTCCACTGGATCGACCGAGATGCTCACGAAACGGACTTCCTGAAACTCGGGATGTTTGTGCAGCGCCTGAACCGAAGTGTTCATCGCGCGACACTGATGCGGACACGACGAGAAGAAGGTGTTGGCCACCCACACTTCACCGCGCAGTTGCTCGAAGTTGTAGATCTCGCCGCTCCGCTCAATCATCGTAAAGGAAGCCAGATCGACCGGGGCCTCGCCCGGGACGACGACCTTGTCGTCGGACGCATCATTCGCATCCGTCGTCGCTTCGATCGTGGCGTTTGGAGGCTCACCGTCGGCATCGCGCGGCAGGAAACGATAGGCAACGTAGGCCCCTGCCCCGAGCACCAGCACGGCCAGCCAGACTTTGACACCACCACTCATGACAACAAATCTCCTTTCGTGCCGCGGCGCGAAGACAGGCACGCCAGGGCAAACATAACGAGGGCGAAGGCGACCGTTGCCGCCCAACAAGTCGAAAGCGACGGGCCGTCGACCTGTCCGTCGACGAGCAACTGACGCAACCCCGCCACGCTGTAGGTCAGTGGATTAGCGCTGACAATCCAGACCATCCAACCCTCGCCCGGCGGAAAAAAGGAACCGGACAAGAGCCACATGGGCAACAGCACCAGGCTCATAATCGCGTGAAATCCGTGCGTGCTCTCCATGCGCCAGGCGATGACAAAGCCCAGTGCGGTCAGGGCCAGCGACGCGACCGCCATCAGTAAGACAACCTGACCAATCGCCAACGGGTCGACCGCCAGGCCGTCCAACGTGAGGTAGCCCAACACCAGAAACAGGAGTGCCTGGAACATGGCCAAAGCAGCCCCACCCGAGAGGATTCCCAGCGTCATCGCCCAGCGGGGCACCGGCGCGATCAGGACCGACTGCAGGAAGCCCTCGCGGCGGTCCTCGATCAGCGAGATCGTCGCGAAGATCGCGGTGAACAGCAGGATCATCACCAGCGTACCGGGAAAGAAATGGACGTAGTCGAACTGGGAACCGCGAAAGCCCTCGCTGAAGAGCAGCCAGAAAATGATCGGCTGGCCGAGCGCCCCGAACACCCGGTTGCGCTGACGCAGGAAGCGCACCAGTTCGCGGCGGCAAAGTGTGCCGACGGCGGGCCACGGATTCTCGTCGATGGGCGCCGCTGGCGGATTGTCGGAGATCGGGGACTCTAGCGTCTTACTCGACGGGGTGCTACTCAACGGACGGCCTCCTTAGAATCCGCGACAGCCTCTTCCACTTCGTCACGAAACAGGTGGCCGGTGCGGGCTACGAAGACATCCTCCAGCGAGGGTCGGGCGAAGGTGATCGAGTCGATCGCGCCGGGAAAGGCTTCGACGAGTTGGGCGACCCAGCGGTGGCCATCCTCACGTTCCAGTCGCACGTCGCCGTCCACCACATGAGCGTCGCAAGCGAAACGCTCGGAGATCGCTGCCGCGAGGCCGGCCGGCTCGGCCGCGCGAATCGTGATCGCATCGCCGCCGATCGTGTCGCGCAAGGCATCCGGCGTGTCGAGCGCCACCAGCCTGCCCTCGTGCATGATGCCCACACGGTCGGCCCGTTCCGCCTCTTCGAGCAGGTGGGTCGTCAACGCGATGGTGACTCCATCATCCTGGCGAATCTGTTCCAGGTGCTGCCACAGTTCGCTGCGGGCCATCGGGTCGAGGGCCGTGCTCGGTTCGTCCAGCAGCAGAATCCGCGGTTGATGGAGCAGGCTCTTGGCGAGCTCCACGCGGCGACGAAGTCCGCCGGAGAGCTTCTCCGTCCGCTCGTCGCGACGCTCCCCAAGATTGAAGCGGGCGAGCAGCTCGTCAATTCGTTCAGCGAGACGCGGTCCGGTGACGCCGTAGAGATGCCCGTGATGCTGCAGATTCTCGACGACGGTGAGCTTCTTGTCGAGGCTGGGAGCCTGAAACACGACGCCCAGCAGGGGGCGAATCGGTCGCACGTCGCGGGCCAGGTCGAACGATTCGATCCGCACGCTTCCGCTCTGCAGAGGAACGAGCGTGGTGAGCAGGCGAAAGAGGGTCGTCTTGCCTCCCCCGTTGGGACCGACGAAGGCGAAGATCTCGCCGCGGGGAATCGAGAAGCTGACCGAGTCGAGCGCGCGGCGTGGCCCGTAACTGAAACTCACGTCCTCGACCGCAATCGCACTGGCCACATTCATAACGCGGTCTGAATCTCTCGCACGACGCTCGGGCCGGCAGCCGTCCGAACTAATGGGAGTCGCCCTCGCCCTCGTCCGCGTCATGCTCCGACGATTCGTGTTCTGTCGATTCGTGGTCCGCCGCCGAGCCGGGGGCGTCCGCATCACCTTCGTGGTCGCCATGATCGGCCTCGATCAGACCGGTTCCGACATTGCGCCAGCGCTCCTTCGAATAGCCGTAGAGTCCGTTGTCGGTGCGGAGCCCGATGTCGGGGACCAGCATCAGAACCAAAAATATGGACATCAACCCCGCGGGAATCGTAAGGACGTACTTCCAGTTGGCCTCGTACTTTAGGTGCATGAAGAACATGATCACCAGCAGGGCCTTGGCGCAGGAGACGGCCATCATGATCGTCCGGCTGACGCTCTCGGGCACCTGCTTCTGCCAAAATTCCATGTTCGTGAGGAACGAAATGGCGGTCAGCACGCACAACGCGACGAACACGGCGATGTACGGCCCGATACTCCCGTGATGCGCATGTTCGTGCTCGCCATGGTGGCCCGTTTCAGCAATCTCGGACATTCGTCAACCTCTTGAACTCGGCAGGCAATCGTGCCGTGCGATCATGTACTGTGGGGCCGAAGTCGACGGCCCTTATCTTGTTTCGCGACAATCGAGCGCGCGTTTATCGGAACAGGTACAACAGCGGGAACAGGAAGATCCAAACCAGATCGACAAAGTGCCAATAAAGGCCGATGTTCTCGACCCCCACAGACCGCGAGGCATCGAGCCGGACGAACAACATCAGGGCGAATACGATCAGTCCCACCAGCACGTGAATGGCGTGAAACCCGGTCAGCAGGAAGTAGGTGCTGGCCCACATGTTGCCGCCGGCAATCACGAAGGGGAGTCGCAGCCAGGGGTCCTGATCGTTGTAGCCCAGCGTGGCGCCGTGCCCGCCGTCATGATCTTCGCCATGGCCCGCCTGGCTATGCAGGGGATAGATCCGCAAGGCGAGATCCTGAATCGCCAGGGCGCCGCGAGGATCGTCGGGGTTGCGCGCGGCAAGGCGTTCGGCCTCGCGGACCTCGGCCTGAATTTCGGTGATGCGGTCCTCCCGCTTCATACGCTCTTCTTTGCGACTGGCGAGCTCGGCCAGTTTGGCCTCGATGTATGCTTCGCGATCGGGAATCTCGGCAAGCCGCTCTTGCTTATCCGCGAGCTCGGCTTCGAGATCCTTCAGGTCGGACCTGGCATCGCGGATATCCTCCTCGTCGGCGTCCTCGGCGTTCGTCAGCTTGGCGAGGTCATCCTGGGCCGTCTTGATGTCCGACTGCAATTCTTCGATCTCGCCCGGCAGGTTCTGCTTTTCGTCGGGCAACTGGGCTTGCTCCGCGGTGAGTCGCTCGGTGAGCGCCACCTCGTCGTTCAGCTCTTGGGCCAGATCGGCGAGTCGCGTTCGCACCGCGGCCACGTATTCCAAGTCGGCCTGTTCGTAGATCATGCCTCGCGGCAGGGCCGGGTAGATTCCATGGGAGAATTTGGAGTTGTACTCGTAGGCCTTCACGCCGAGGAACACACTGCCCAGCACCAGCGTGAGAAACATCCACATCTTGGCCTGGCCGGCTCGATTGACGCGGGCGGCTTCGAGGCACAAGACGATCGTCACGCTGGAACAGATCAACACGAAGGTGTTGAAGGCCCCAATCACCTCGACGAGGTGAACGTCGTCCGGCGTCGGCCAGGCGACGGCCCCAAAACGGAGCACGATGTACGTGCCGATCAGGGCCGCGAAGAACATGATCTCCGTCGACAAGAACAGCCACATGAACAGCTTGCCGTTAGGTAGCGGCAAAGCCGGCTCGTACTGCAACTGAATATGCTCGTGATGACCGTGCTCGCTATCGGCCATGTTTAGCCTCGGTGCTTTCTTGTTCGATTGTCTTCTTATGGTTGACGATTACGCGGACCAGCTGGCCGCCGCCTCGGTCGCCGCGATCAAACGGCGCGGGGAATCATCAACGGCACCATCAACAACAGCCCGAACAAAACGGGCAGGTAAATCAAAGTCGCGTGAAGCAGTCGTCTGGCCGTCGCGTCGTCGCGCGAAAGCGCGAAACGAATCGCGGCGAATGCCTGCATCAGTCCCAAGGACAAAGCCCCGGCGAAGTACGCGGCGCTCAGGTCGAGCGTCCACAGCAACACCGCCGGCAGCAGCGTAATCGGAATCAGGACCAGGGCCGCCATGACCGCCTGGGCACCCGCCCGCCGGCCTGTCGGATCGACCGTGGGAATAACCCGCACGCCTGCCGCCTGGTAGTCGTGTCGATAGAGCCAGGCGATGGCCATGAAGTGGGGAAACTGCCACAGGAATACGACCAAGAAGAGCGTCGCGGCGAGGATTCCCTGGGGTCCGGCGAACGATCCGGAGACGGCCGTCCACCCCATCAGCACCGGAATCGCGCCGGCGATGGCCCCCACAAAGGTATTCGCAGGAGTGCGAAACTTGAGCGGCGTATAGACCGCCGTGTAGAGCGTCCAACAAACGAGGCCCAACAGCGCGGTCGCCAGGTTGACCAACGCGATCAGGTACAGGACGCCCGCGATCCCGCTGAACATGCCGAGCCCGACGACCTGGGCGGGGCTGACTCGGCCCGCGGGTAACGGCCGATCGGCCGTCCGCGGCATGAGGCGATCCGTCTCGCATTCGAGCCACTGATTGATCATGCTCGCGCTGGCCGCCAGCAGCGTGGTGCCCACGATCGCGTGCAGCAGAACGATCGGTTCGGCCGGAATTCCCGCCGCCGCGACCACCGCACCCACCGAGACGGTCACCAGCTCCAACAGCGCGATTCGAGGCCGCGTCAGCTGATAGAGGTCCGAGAGTCGCGCGGCCAGGCCTTCGCGACGCCCTTCCAGCGCAATCGTGCTCATGCTCATGCGACGGCCCCCGTAGCGCCTGCGAGTGGAGTTGGCATCTGGCGGGCGAGCTGGGCGATCCTCAGGCTCCGCAAGGCGATGGTCAGCGCCGTGGCCAGGATCAGCGCCCCGACGGCCACGTGGGCCGTGGCCATGATGGACTCGCTCATCGAACCGGCCGTGTTGAGCCAGCCGTTCAAGGGTGCCCAACCGGCGAGGGCTTCGAACGGCAAGGCGTACTTCCAAAGCCAGGTTGCGATGCCGACGGCAACCTGAGCCAGGGTCAATGTCACCAACAACGCCGCCAGCCAGCTCATGCCGAGACGGACACGCGACCGCCAAACGGAGACGCCGAGCAGGAAGCCCTGGGCGACGACAATCGCCGCCAGAACGACGTGAAAGACGACGACGATGCGAAATGACTCGTGGTGCATCGTCGGATGGACGTGACGCAGGAAGGAGCCGAGCACGATTTGCAGGTACACGAGGAGGGTCGTAAGCAAAGCGATTCGCGGCAGACCGCCTGTGGTCGCGGCAGATATCCCGCCTCGACGCCACCAGGGCGAAGTGAATACGGCCATCGCCACGGTGAAGGCGAAGAAGAACTGAGCAGCGCAACCGTGCAATTGGGCCAGGCGGACCTCGTCAAAGACGACTCGCAATCCCCCCAACACGCCCTGAGCGATGACGAGAACCAAGGCGACCAGACCGAGAACTCGCACCCAGCCGCGTTCATCCCACAGCCAGAGGCCCAGGCAGAGCCCGATGGTCAACAGGCCGACCAGCACGCCAAACAGACGATGGCCGTGTTCGATAAACAAGTCCCAGGGGCCGAAAAACCAGGTTTCCCACGGGTAGAGCAGCAAATTGTAACCGTAGGTCGATGGCCAGTCGGGCACCGCCATGCCGGCCCGCGTGGTGGTCACCAGCGCCCCGATCCAAATCATCGGGTAAGTCGCGCACACGAGCAGCACTGCCAACCGGTGTGGCCAGCGAGGATAGGCTTCCGGAGACGTGGGAGGCTCGACGGTGGTGGCCGCTGCGGCTTTCACGCGGGTGCTGGGCTACGCCTGTTCTCAGGCAGGTTGCGGTTCTTGGGGCGGGGGCTGTATCTGCGGATAGTTGTCGGTTTCCACCTCCGGATGGCCGTACTCGTAAGGACCGCGATAAACGACCGGCTGGAAGTCGAAGTTGCCGTGACCCGGCGGGCTCGGAGCGGCCCATTCCAAGCCGTTCGCACCCCAGGGATTTCGTCCGCTGGGCTTTCCGAAGAAGATGCTGCCGATGAAGTTCGCGGCAAAGATGATCTGCGTGGCGACCATGCCGAAGGCACAGTAGGTCATGAATTGATTCATGCCGACCAGATGCTGAAACGTCTCGTAGTGGTACGGGTCGGCCAGGCGGCGGGGGAACCCGACGATGCCCAGGATGTGCATCGGGAAGAAGGTTCCATTGAGGAAAATGAACGTGAGGAAGAAGTGAATCTTGCCCCAGAACTCGTTCATCATCCGCCCGAACATCTTGGGGAACCAGTAGTAGATGGCCCCGAACACCGCCATCGCGGTGCCGGAGAAGAGCACGTAGTGGAAATGGGCCACGATGAAATAGGTGTCGTGAATAAAGATGTCGACCGGCGTGGCCGCCATGAAGATGCCCGACAGCCCGCCGATGATGAACATCGAGACAAACGAGAGGGCGAAGAGCATCGACGTGCTGTAGATGATCTTGCCGCCCCAAAGCGTGCCGAGCCAGTTGAACACCTTAATCGCACTCGGCAGAGCAATCATCATGGTCGCGGTCATGAAGGTCATGCCGAGATAGGGGTTCATTCCGGAGACGAACATGTGGTGTCCCCACACGATGAACCCGAGTCCTGCGATGCCGCTGATCGAGTAGACCATCGGCTTGTATCCGAAGATCGGCTTCCGCGCAAAGCAACTGATCATGTCGGAGACCATGCCCATCGCCGGCAAGATCATGATGTATACGGCCGGATGGGAGTAGAACCAGAACAGGTGCTGCCAGAGCAACGGTTGGCCACCACCGGCGGCGGCAACTGAGTTGTTGACGATGTTGCCTTCGGGAATGAAGAACCCGGTGCCCACGGAGCGGTCCAGAATCTGCATGAAACCGGCGGCCGTCAGCACCGGCAGGGCAAACGCCTGCAGGACGGCCGTGATGAACATCGACCAAATCGTCAGCGGCAAGCGGAACATCGACATTCCCGGCGCCCGCATGGCGATGATCGTCGTCATGTAGTTGATCGAACCCATCATCGACGAGATGCCGACGAAGGTCACGCCCAGCAGCCAGAGGGTCTGCCCGGTACCGCTGCCGGGGGCCGCCGCCTCTTGGACGGAGAGCGTCGGATACGAGGTCCATCCCGCCGCGGCCGCGCCGCCCTCGACGAAGAAACTGGACCCGATACAAAGAAAGGCGGGCCACATGAACCAGTAGCTGAGCATGTTCAGCGTGGGAAAGGCCATGTCGTCCGCCCCGATCATGAGCGGAATCAGGAAGTTGCCGAAGGCCCCCGCCAGGATCGGAATGATCACGAAGAAGATCATCACCGTGGCGTGCATCGTGAATAGCATCGTGTAGAACTCAGGCGGCATCTGTCCGCCTTGCGCGGCAAAGGCGTTGCCGAAGATCGGCATCTCCGTCCAGGGCCAGGCCAATTGCCAGCGGATCGCCAACGCCAACAGACCGCCGATCAGAAACCAGATCAGCGTCGAAAACAGAAACTGCAGCCCGATGATCTTATGGTCGAGCGAGAAGACGTACTTCGAAATGAAGCCCGGCTCGCTATGACCGGAATGGGCGTGATCGGGGGTCAAATAACCTTCGGCAGTCGTACTCATCATTCCAACTCGCTACTGGCTAACGCTTCGGACTCCCGTCGCTGACCCTCGCGGTCCAACTCGTCGAGCCATTGGTCGAAGTCCGCTCTCGATTGAACGGTCAGACGGCCCCGCATCTTGTAGTGACCCCAGCCGCACAACTCGGCACACACCAGGTCGTAGGCTCCGTTCTTCTTGGCCTTGAACCAGACCGGAATGTCCATGCCCGGCACGGCGTCCTGCTTGACGCGGAGGTTTGGCAGGAAGAAGCTGTGCAACACGTCCTGGCTCTTCAGCCGGACAAGAATGTCTTCGTCGACCGGCACGTGCAGGTCGTTCACGTGATAGATGTCGTCGGGGGTGTCGAACTCCCCGTCTTTGCCGGGATAACGCAGCCGCCACTCAAATTGCCGGGCCACGACCTCGACCGTCAGACCAGGTTCGTCCGGACGGCGAATCTTCGTGTTCGCCCAGGCGTTCATCTGATAGATGGCGATGAACAACAGCGTGGCCGCGGGCAAAATCGTCCAGACAACCTCCAGCGTGTGGCTGCCGTGCGTGAACTTGACCGGCTGGCTATTGCGACTGCGGTCATAACGCATCATGAACCACACCAGGCAGATCTCGGTCGCCACGAAGACGATTCCGGTCATCCACAGAATGGCCATGAACAGATCGTCGATTACGTAGCCGTACTCGGAGATGTCGACCGGGAACCAGTGATTCAACAATGGGCGGCTACTCTCGTCGGCCGCGACGAGAAACAGGCCCACGCCGAGAATCGGCACCAGCAAGAACAAAAACGCCCAAAATCTTCCCACGTGATCGCTCCGTCTGCTTACGACGTTCGCTAAGAAACCGTCTCGTTAACGTCCCACACTTGCTGGTTCACGGGCGGCACCCAGCCTCATCGGCTCAATCGGTCGACTGAACGGTTCGAGGTGCAGCGACTTGACGTAATTCACCAGGTGCCAAATATCCTCGGGCGAGACCTTCTTCACCCCGCCGTCTGCTCCGTCGTCGTCGCCCTCGTCGCCGGCCGTGGCATTCTCAGCCATCGCTTCGGCGGCTGCCTGAGCATCGCGCTCGCTACCGAGGCCCGGCATCGGCGTGCCATAGATACCCGAGTAGATGCGGTAATAGATGTCGATCGGCCGGCGTCCCCCGCGAAAGATGCCGTGCCGCAAGTTACGGGGGATCGCGTTGCGAGGTCGCAGCGCCCCGCTCTCGCGAAAGACGGCGATGGCCTCCGCCAGCTCGTCTCCCTCGAGGCCCGTGAGTTCCTTTCGCCAGGTGAAGCGGTAGTGGTAGTCGTTCGCCTGCCCGTCGCCCTGTGCGGAATCGCCGTGGCAGCTATAGCAGTTGGCCGCTTTGCCGTAGAACAACTCCCGCCCGATCGCCACCGAAGCGTCGTAGTCGGCCTTCGTCTCAGCGAGCGCCATCGGGGGCACGTCGGCGGGAATAATCACCTGGTCCTTGGCCGTGTACCACTCGTACATCAGCGTGGCCACAATGTTGTCGATTTCGGGTTCCTCCGCCTCGCCGTCGTCGATGGCCAGAGGCAGGCCGCCCGCCACGAGGACGCCCTTGTCTTCGATCGTGCCTTCTTCAGGCGGCAGGAAGCCATCCACGGCCAGCAGTCCCGTCAACTTGCGCTCGGTCTCGCCGCGAACGCTCAGATAGATGACGTACTCGATGAGGGCTTCGATCTCATTGTCCGGCAGCAGCCGGAAACTCGGCATCGAAGTGCCCGGCGCGCCCTCCATCAGGATCCGCTTCAGGTCGGCCCGCGTCGGCTTGGCACCGCTAAAGGTCGACTTGAACTTGAAGCGGCCGTGGCGATAGTCGCGGGGATACGGATTCAGGAACGCGGCCGTCGGCCCGGCGCCGTCGCCCGTGATCCCGTGACAGTGCACGCAGTGCTTCCGGTACAGCCCGTGGTTGAGTCCCTCTTCCGTACTGGAAACGGGTCCGGCCGCAATCTTGAGCTTATCGACGTCAAAGCCGGCACGAGCCAGGACACTCTCGGCACCGCCGCCAAAGGGATCGTCCGGTTGATCCGGCGTGCCGAAGATTCCCATCAAGATGTCGGCCACCTGCTGCTGCTGCTCATCGGTGATCTCGATACCGTTGGCGCGCTCTTGAAAGCGGACGTTGACCAAATCGGGAACGAACGGCGGGCTCGAGTTGCCGATGTCACTACAGCCGGCACTCACGCCAAGGACGGCAACCAGCGCCGCGAGGATGCCGGTGCCCGACAGGCTCCGAGACGCTCGTGTGGAAAGAGAATCAGACATAGGACACCAACCGCGGTAACCGGTTGAAGGGAAATCATCAGACCCTGCACCGATAGAAACCGCGAAATTGAACTCCGCTTAACCTGCTAACTACCGAATAACTTGGCGGGAATCTTGACCGTCAGCTCGCGAACCTCGTCCGGCTCCAGCGGCGTGCCGAGCTTCACCGCCCCGCGCTTCCAGGTGACCTGCTCGCCGTTGACATCGATCTTCTCGAACTTCTTCAGCGTCTCGTGCCAAACCTGAACGCTCAGATCAATTCCCGCCGGCACGTTCTTGATCTCGAAGGTGCCGTCCTCGCCGCTGACCGACACGTATCCGGTCGCGCGCGGGAAGACGTACGCCTTCATCCAGGGGTGGATGCTGCAGACAACGGGCGCGGGCACCTTCTCGGGCTTGTGGGGCACAAACGTGGCCTTGTCGCCAACCGACAGCGTCACATTGATCTCGGGATTGGCACGGGTGCCGATCTTGGTGTTATGTCCCACCGAGTCGCTATTGAGAATGAGCAACGTCTGCCCGACTTGTAGGGGACAAACGTGCGTGAGGAAGACGCACTGCTTCTGGTCGAACTCGACCGTGTCGGAAGCGGGCGTGGCCGCCGATTCGTGCACGTTCTCGCCGCTCAGTCCGCGAATGTAAACCACCACGTTGGCCAGCGAGCCGTCCGCAGCCACCTTGATCGACGGATCGAGCGGGGCCTCGCCACCGGGAGCGCAGGCTTCTTGATCTCGATTCACCGTCAGTCGACCCGGTGTCGGGGCCGTGCCCTCGACAAGGAAACGTCCCTTGATCGTCGCCCAGCCGGTGCGGACCGCCTCGACGGCGCCCTCGTCGTCCGACTCGCCGGAGCCCGCCTCGCTGATGGCCAGGCGAATCTTGGCCGCCACCTCCTGTTGAGGCACGATCGACGGCGGGCTCGTATCCGAGCAGCCGGCCAGCATGGCGATTGCGATAAGCGAAGACGCCCAACGGCAGCTTCCCGACATGATCGCGGTTCCTCACACGAAAGCGGCGCTTCTGCGCCGGGACTCTACAGCTTGAACAACTTCAACTTCACCTCGATATCGCCGAGATCGACTTCGGCCCCTTCGAGCTTCTCCTCGAATTGGCCGCGGCGCCACTTCTGCTTCTTGCCGTCGATGCTGACCTCTTTCAGGTAACCGGCCGCGGCATGCCAGACGCGAAACTTCAGCTTGTCGCCCGCCGGCAGGTTGGCAATTTCAAAGCTCCCGTCGGCTCCGCTCACCGCCGCGTAGGGATGTTCCTGGATCAAAATGTGACCGCTCATCCAGGGATGGATGTTGCATTCGGCCTTGACCGGCAAACGCTCCGCCTTGGCCAGGTTGCTAAGCGTCACCGACTCGCCCGGCGGCACGATCTGATTGAACGCGTTGTTGGCCCGGAAAGGCAGGTTCACGTTGTGCGAAACCGGATCGTCGTTGCCCAACTCGAGCGTCTGACCGGCCCGCATCACCATGCCGTGCGGGGCATAGCGGCAATCCTTGTTGGTCAGCCGCACCGTTCCGCTGGCCTCCGCCAGGTCGGGATGAATCTCGACGTCGCTGGTGGTGACCCAAATAAAGACGTCGGCGATGCCGCCGTTCTCGTCAACAACCAGGTCCTCGCTCTTCAAATTGAATTGGGTGCAGAGCTCCTTGTCGCGATTGATCGTCAAGGCCTTGGCATCGGGCGCCGTTCCGTCGAGCACAAATCGGCCCTTCAGGGTCGTCCACTCGGCGGCATTGCCCAGGATCGCCTGGTCTGACGATGGGGTCGCCTCGGCGACCGTCGCGCCGCCAGCGGCCGCTTCACTCTGGCCCGTCTCGACGGTTGCGTCGGACTCGTTGTTCGTGGCGCTGTTCGACTCCGTCTGGCAGCCAACATAGAGTGGCAACAGGGCAACAATTAGTGCGTAGGTAGCTTGGGAAGTAAATCTCATCGATCGATGGCCTCCATATTCTGTGCTGACTGTTCGTCTTGCCTTGGTCCTTCCAGGCCCGACGAAACGGATCCAGGAACCGGCTCCCTGTTCGCGAGGCTGAGACAAGGGATCGCAAGTTCGGCGGGGCGAACGCCGCGTTCGAGCGACGATCGCAGGTCTTCAGGGTGGGATCGCAACGCGTTGGCAAGGTCGTGACCGCGCCAACCGGGCTGCGATAGTCGAGGCTCCCTCAGAATTATAGCGATCCCGGAAACACTCAACTACGGCGAACCAAATGGGGCGAACCAATTGGGGCGAACCAAATGGGCACCGCACACTGCCCAGGGCACGCCGCAACCTCCCACGGCGAAACCTCCCACACCGGGCCGCCCCGCAGGCGGCCTAATTCCGCGCCGCGCGATCTCCGCGGACCTCATTTTCAATGGATATCTGACTCTCCAAATAGGTATCGAGATTCATCAGCAAATCGACCACCGCCTCGATCTGCTCGGTGCTGTCACCGTGATAGAGTTGCTCCGTCTCGCCAGTCGTCGGATTCTGCACAACGTAGCCGTCCGAACCGTAGCGGAAGTTGACCGGCATCAACGTGTAGGGCAACACCGAGGTCGGTTTGGCCAGCCACGGCTTCAGGTAGCTCGCCTGCAGGCGACGATTCACGTCAGCCAGGTTCGGCGCCTGCGCCAGCCGATCTCCACCCGGGTCGTAATCGCCGACCAGGTGACACTTCACGCAACCTTCCTTATTGACGATGATCTGGAAGGCATCATCAAACCGGGTGCCGGTGAGTCCCAGCTCGGAAAGCCGCTCTTGATACTCGTGCTCTCGACGGTCGAGATAATCCGGGCGCGTGCGGTGGTTGAACTGGTGCGGATAGTCGGCGTTGTCCCGCGCGGCGAAGTATCGGACCAGACTGGTCGCTTCGTCGCTGGACATATTGAACTTCGGCATTCGCAAAATGACCGCCGGGCGAATCGGATGCGGATCGAGCAGGAAGTCGTGCAACCATTCCGATTGTGTCTTGTTCCCCTGATCGATCAGCGGCGGCGGCACCCAGGCCCTCGCCTCGGCCCCCGTCTGCTTGTTCGCCAGCTCGAGGGCCAGCGGAATCAGGTAGGTGGCAAAGTCGCCGCCACGTCCGCGGTGATGACCGACGATCAACCGTTCGGAGATCGTCGGCAGCGGAGCCTTGACGTCGAACACCTGGCCGTTGATGAGCGTGGGTCGCCACAATTCGATCTCGATCGCCTTCTCGGCGCCCGCCTGCACGAGCTCTTCGATTTCTTCTTCGTCCAACTCGCTAACCGGCACGAATTCCTCGTCCTCGGCCAGAAAGATGTACTTGGCCGGTAAACCGCCATCGCTCAACCGCGGCATGCCATGCAGCGTCGCTTGGCGCCGTCCAGCCGGATCAGTCCGCAACGAGGCTTCGATTTCGTCGGGCGTGAAGAACGGCTTGAGGAAAGGATAGTCGGGCTCGGCCGCCGCCGGCTCGAACTCACTCTCGGCCGGATCGAAGCTCAACTGCCACTGGTCGAGCGTCATCGAGTGACAACCGGCACAGTTGTAGCGGGCCAGCACCTTCTCGCCTTCGACAATCGCGGCGAGCCGCTCGTCGGGCTGGTGGATGTACTTCTCGGCAGGCGGTTCGGCGACCAGTCCCAAGACAAAGGTCATGACGGCCTCCATCTCCTGGCGGTCCTCCTCCGTATGCTCCTTGGGACGATGCTCGCGGAGCTGCGACTTGCCCCAGAACTGCGGCATCCGCAGTCGCTCGTTGTAGTCCTTGGTGTCGGTCTTGTGATAGTCGTAGCTGCGGGGCTCGCGGAGCTTCTGCCAGAGGAACGCCTCGCGCTGATGGTGATGCAGGGCCTCGATGAAATAGCCCTGATCCCGACCTCCCTGCTCCCACTTGTAGGGATCGATGTGCTCGTGGGCATGCTCGCCGTGGTCGTCTCCGGCCGCGGTCTTGCCGTGTCCCTTGTGCGTGCCGAAGAGCTTGGCCTGTTGACCGCCGAGGTACTCGACGATGTGCTCGAAGGCCAGCTTCGAAGATTCCTTGCGACCCCAATCGGCCAGGGCAGCACCAATCGGCTTGGCCGCTTCAAAGCCAGGAATGTCGTGGCAGCCAGTGCAGCCCAACTTGCCGATCGTGCGCCGCCCGACGTAGTTCAGCTTGTTGCGCATGTGCGCCTCGCCATGCGCGGCCACCGCCGCGTCGTCTGTCTCGTCCGGACGCTCGATGGCCAGCTCGACTTCGTAGCCGACGAGCTTGGACGCCACCTTCGGAGGCACGCCCTTGGCCAGATAATCCTTTGCCCGAACTTCGGGGAAGGCGCTGGCCAGATATTCGTAGGCCAGCTCGTCGAGATCTGTCTGCTGCTCGGCCGTCAGCGGAGCCAACTCGCTGGCCTGCGGCTCCCAATCCTCGCCCAACAGATAAAACACGATGTCGGCGGCCGGATCGTACTTGCGCACCTGGCCGTTCTGCTCTTCCGGCTTGCCTTCGCCGTCGAGAACCGGCTCGGGCTCGAGCAGCACGTTCGGCATGAGCGTCCGCAGACTGTAATGGTTTGGTCCCAGCAGCCAACTATGAAGCCACTTCTTGCTCTTCTCGGCCCGCAACTTTTCGCCGAGGTTCGTCAGATTCGGACCTTGCTCGGAGGTGCCAACCAGTGTGTCGGCATCTTCGGGATCCTCCTGATGCTGGTGACAGGCAACGCAACCCTTCGTCTGGAACATCGTCCGACCCCGATCGAAGTCGGGCGGCTCGGTCACGCCGGGCTGGACCGGCAGGTAATCGAACGGTTGGCTCTTATCGCGCAGGTAGACGGCGGCGCTGTAAGCCTCGATGAACTCGAAGCGCTCCGACTTCTCCTGACTCGGCTCGGTCAGGTAGTCGTAGTCCTCGTACTGACCGAAGAACCGCGGCATCTTCGTTGAAGGTCGGATCGAGCGTGGGTTGTAGATCCAGCGATAGAGCGTGTCCGTATCGAGCTTGCTATCGACGTGTCGCAGACTCGGTCCCACGCGCCGCAGACGGCCGGGCGATTCGACGGTCTTGAGGAGCTCAGCCAGCTTGTGCGACGAGGCGGCCAACACCGGCGGCTGCGCGAGCAAGTCAGCCAGGCCCGCAGCATCGGGGCGCAGCTGCGGCGACTCGCCCGCCTGATCGGCACGGAGACTCTCGACCAGCTCGAGCCGGTCGGCCAGGGGCACGGACATTGGCGCCGTCTTTAACCGCTGGGCGACGACCCGCATCTGTCCGCGAAGACCGGGATCTTCCAGCAACTTCGCCGGAGCCGAGGCACGCTCAGCGTCCTGGGTAATCAGGAAATGCAAGCGGGTTCGGGCGGCTTCATCCTCGGGGTGATACGCCACCTGGGTGGCCAGCGTTTCGATTTCGGTCACCAGGTCCAAGCTCTGGCGATAGATCGGCTGAGCCTCCGCTGAAGCGCCGGTCAGGGCTGCTACGAACAGGCGCTTGCGTGACGCGACCTCGAAGCGGAGCTGAGCCGCCGCGGCGAAGTAGGCTGGTTCGTTGCGCAGGTCGGGCCCGATGCGGCGATCGGGTCCGTCGTAGCCGTTGATTTCGTGACAGCCATAGCAGCCCAGGTTGCGCACCAGGTCGTAGCCCTCGTAGAGCTTCGGTGCCGGATGCTCGGGGAAGCGCTCGCTCGGCAGCAGCTGCTCCACCTCGTGGTGGCATTTCAGACAGGAGCTTTCCACGAAGCGTTGGGGCCGCATCGGAAAGATCCAATGATGGTTGTTGAAGTAGCCGTGGTCGCGCGCCCATTCGTGGGCCTGCTCAGGATTGTTCGGGGTGTGCGAGACCCACTTGAACTCGGTGGCACTCCCCTGCCCTTCATGGCAAATCGTGCAGCCCATCTCCTCGATCTTGTGTGGGCTCAGCGAGCCGACGAACAGATCGAGGCGCGGATGCGAGCTGTAAGGGTGCGGCATGCCACGGGCCACGACCACCCGGATCGCCTCACCCCAAGGAGCCTGCTGGACGAGATAACGCTGCGCATCTGCGCGGGAGACGATGCTCTCCAGGCGACCACCGACGTCGACGTGGGTGATCACGTCGCCCATCTTCAAACCGGCTCGGGC
Source organism: Planctomycetota bacterium (assembly GCA_003389215.1). Classification (GTDB taxonomy): domain Bacteria; phylum Planctomycetota; class Planctomycetia; order Pirellulales; family UBA7805; genus MB-PLM-2. The sequence goes on from QQVP01000094.1 coordinate 120,787, forward strand.
GCCGGCACCGCCGGGCAACACGACTTCAATCGTGACGTCCGCCGGATTGAGCCAGCCCGATTCGGCCAGCACGAAACCGTAAAGTTCGCGCGTAGAAAGCGGAATCGCTTCGCCATCCTCGTCGGTCTGGGTCTCCGGCTTCTCGGCCGGTGCTCGCAGCAAGTACGTCAGCGTCTCGCGATGCGGATAGGCCGGCTGATCGGCCGTCCCGGGCGCGGTCTTGTCGATCGCCAAATGACAGGAGACGCAGCGGTCGAAGCGAGCCACCTGACCAAAACTGCCCACCGGAATCTTCAACTCGGGCAGCCAGACCTGGCGGGGTTTCTCGAAACCGCCAAATGCGTCGATAATCGGCAGTGTCACCAGGCCGCGGAGGCCGGACTTGCGGCCTTCGACGAGCGTGCGTCGAGCCGCCTCGTGATCGGCGAGGTCCTTTGCCGCGCGGGCCTGCGCGTCGGTCATGGCCCGCACGATCGAGTCGAGCGCCTCGCGCTGCAACGTGGCGGCCTGAACCGAGCGGGTCAGGGCGGCAACGCTGTTCCGGTCGTCGGGACCCTTGCCGTAACGAATCTCGTCGAAGTTCTTCTTGAGCACGGCCAGCCCCTCGGCCGGCTCGGCGTCGCGAACCGCCAGATCTAGCTTGCTCTTCGCTTCGTCGAGCTGAGCCAGTCGCGCCTTCCGCTTTTTCGTCTCTTGGTCCTGGACAAACTGGACCCGGGCAATCTCGCTCCGCATCAGGCCGAACAAGGCCGCCGCTTCGTCGGCAAAGTCGTCGAACTTAACCAGCGAGTCAAGCTGTTCCTCGTCTTCATCGGCCAGCCCGCGGTCGAGCGCCAACTCCGGCGGCGGCAATTCAGCGGCCATCTCTTGCAGCCGCGTGCTGGACTCCATAATGGCTTCCGCAGTCGGATCGGGCACAGCCTCGCGAAGACGCGCGAGGACCGAATCGAGCAATTCTTCATGCTTGTCAAGCTCGCCCAAACCGAGGGACTTCAGCTCCGTCAGGTCGCTCGCGAGCTTGGCGGCGTCGGCATCCGTGGTCTGGCCCTCGGGGCCGGTCGTCGCGGCAGCCCAATCCGCCGAGAGCATTTGCACGACGAATCGCTTGACGAGATTCTCGTCCGGGGCAGTGTACTTGGCCCGCACACTGGCCATGTGTAGCCGTCGCTCGGTCTCCTCGAAGGTGACGGTCTCGAATTCAGCGATCTGGGCCTCACGTCGCGCCGCCTCGATTCGCTCAAATTGACGCTGATAGACCTTGTACTCGCGATTGTGATCCGCGGCCAACAGCCAGAGCGTCGCCACGAGCAAAACAGAGGCCGACACCCCAAAGACTACGTGGAGGCCTTTCAAGTTTCGCCATGTCTGTTCGGTCGCGGGCATGAGATCAATTCCCGGTCGTGCCGCCTGCCCTGCCTACCGCAGGATCGGCCGCACATTCGTAACGACTAAAGATTCAGGAAGTACTCCGGAATCGCGATGATGTATTTCAGGTTCACCGTCCATCGCAGCACCATCTTGATGGGCAGCAGGGCCATGAACAGGATCAAGTTCGACATGACCATGAACCGCATAAAGCCCATCTTGACGAAGAAGCCACGGAACACGGTGGCGGCCATCAACGGCGGCAGCATGATGAAGTAGAGCAAGGTCACGGCAATACCCAGCCATTCGCGATACAGGATAAAGCCCAGCTGCGTGAAGAAGCCGGCTTCGTTTGGCGCCTTGGGCAGACTCACTCCCATCAACTGCTCCCAGAACATGTTCGACAGGTCGATGTTGTTGAGAGCCTCGACTTTGTGCGGGTCCCAGTACTCGTAGACCGCAAAGATGTTCCAGTTCGGACCCCGCAGGAACGTTCCCAAGACGATCAACGTGATCCACAATACGAGGAAGCCGAACTGATACATCAAGTAACTGAACTTGCGATCCTCAATGGTATAGTAGCCGTTCCCCTTCGGATTGAAGTCGAGGTACGGAATCGCCATCAGCCCGACTACGATCAGGCTCGGCAGCACGACCCCCGCCATCCAGGGATCGAAGTACACCAGCATCTCCTGCAGACCCAGAAAATACCACGGCGCCTTCGAGGGATTCGGCGTCTTCACCGAACTGGCCGGCTCTTCCAGGGGGGCATCCAACCCGATCGCCCAGAACAGCAACAGCGCGGTGAGCAGGATCATGCAGATCAGCTCGGTATAGACGAGGTCGGGCCAGACGAGAATCTTCTCGTCGTTTTCCTTCTCCAACGGCGGCCGCCCCTCGAGCGCGCGGGCATCGTTCTCGACGGCCCGCGAGGTGGCCAACCAGGTGAAGAAACCCAACAGGAATATCAATCCCACAATCGGCACGTTGTCGGGCTTGGCCGCGATGGCATAGAAGTTCGGGTCGGAAAAGGAGAGACCCAGCGCCAACAGCGAGGCATTCAACAGTATCCAGGCCACGTCGGGGCGGACGAAGAACTTGCGGGCCACGAACAGGCCGCCAAGCAACACGATGCTGCCGACCGTGTAGATCACCGCACCCCAGGAGCCGCCCAGGATCTCGTTGGTCAGTTGAGTGAACCACGATGGCATCCGCGGCATCCAGGTCGCATCGGCACTGAACGCCAAGGGCGCGAGCACTCCGACATAGACGAGCGAAAGCAGCAGCAGCAGGACCGGGCCAACCGTTGCGTGGCTGCGTCGCCAAACGACAAAGGCGGCGATGCCGTTCATCAACGCCAGGGCGATGTAATAGAAGCCCAGAAAGCCGCTGATGTTCTGCCAGTGAGTTAGTAGATTCGGATCCATGATCGTTCGTGAGGCGGTTGTGCGAAGAAACTCCCGCTCCGCAGTTGGATGGCGACGGCCGCGGCCCTCTCAAGCGCGGGCAGGCGCCTATAACGGCCCGCTGATTCCTCCATCTTTGCGAACGCGCCAGAAGTGGATAGCCAACAGGAAGGCGACCGCCAGCGGGATCGCGATGCAGTGCAAAATGTAAAAGCGATTGAGCGTCACCTCGCCGACCGAACGTTCGCCAAGCAACATGAACCGCGCATCCGAGGCGCTGGTGATCATGTCGATGCCGCCGACGTTGAAGAGCGCCTGACCGGGACCCTCGTACCCGAGAAACGGCGTCGCCCGGGCCATGTTCGATCCCACCGTAATGGCCCAAATCGCCAGCTGGTCCCAAGGCAGCAGATAGCCGGTAAAGGACAACAGCAGCGTCAGCAGCAGCAGGATCACGCCGATCACCCAGTTGAACTCGCGGGGCGGCTTGTAACTGCCGGTCAGAAACACGCGATACATGTGCAGCCAGACCGTAATCACCATGGCATGTGCGCCCCAGCGATGCAGCTCGCGCAAGATGCCCAGCGATGCCACGTCGCGCAGCGACAAGATGTCCTGGAACGCCCATTCCAAGGTGGGGCGATAGTAGAACATCAACAGTACGCCGGTGATCGTTTCCACCAGGAACAGGAAGAACGTCACCCCGCCCATGCACCAGGTAAACGATAACGCGATCCCCTGCTTCTTGATCGACACCGGGTGCAGGTGCAAGAAGAAGTTGGTCAGGACGACGACAATCCGGTTACGTCGATCGAGCGGCGCCGGATGGCGGAAGATACTCTTCCAAATCTGAGAATTGCGAATCGCGTCGCTGAGAGAAGACCGATCGGTAGCTGGCATTTACTCGTGGGGGCTTGAAGCGCGCGGGAACGATGGACGGGGCTGCAAAACGTACAAACGTGTCGAAAAGAACGTCTCGGCAGAACGCTGATGGTCGCGAGAATCGACCCCTGGCTTTCGCCCATCCGCTAGACGGAGACGAACGAAGCCGGGTCGGACCACTGACCCATTTCCTCCTGAAATCTGCGGCTCTTGTCGATCTCGACCTGACCGTCGTCGGCGATACGAATCGCGTAGCGCTCGAGTGGACGTGGTGCGGGACCCTCGAAGTTGATACCGTCTTTGTAAAAGCCGCTGCCGTGACAGGGGCACTTGAATTTCTGCTCCGCTTCGAGCCAGTTGGGCGTGCAGCCCAGATGGGTACAAACCGTGGAAAGCGCGTAAAGCTGTTGCTCGCCTCGGTAGCTCCCATTGACGACCCACACGCCGAATTGGGCCTTGAACTTCGTCTCGACAACCCCCGGAGAGAAACTGTCGGGAAAGCCCACCTTAAAGCGACTCGGAGGTTCCGTGAGAATATTGGGGAACATAAAGCGGGCGGTCGCCAGCCCCCACAAAGAGAGCGTCGTCGCCAGCGAGGTGAAACCAAGCCGCAAGGCGCTGCCGAACAGCGCTGCCGCGGCGATCGCCGTCACGCCCGCCGCCTTCATGGCCGTCCGCCGACTCTGGTCGACCTCCGGCGGCTCGACCGGAATCGCGTAGGCCGGCTTCTCCGGCATCGGCGGAACTGGTCGCTTGGGTTTGGGGGGTGCCTTTGGCTTGGCCGCCGGCTGCTTGGCCGCCTCGGCCTTCGACATCGGGCCCGCTTTGCTGGTTCGTCGAGCGGCCGCCAGAATGCTGGCCGTCGTCTTGCGCTCGGCGACCTCCTTCTTGGCCGCCGGCTTCTTGGCTGCCGGAGCCTTCGGCTTGGCAGCGGCGGCGGGCTTTTCTGCCGCGGCCTTGGCCTTCGGTGCGGCCGGCTTCGTCGCCGCGCCACTCTCGCCACTGCGGGCCATCGCCAGAATGTCTTTGACCGACGGTCGTTCGCCAGGCTTCATCGTCGTGGCAGGGGCGGGCTCTTCTGCAGGAGGCGACTCGGCCGATGCGGCGCTCTCGACGACTTCTTCAGCCGCCGGTGCTGCCTCGGCGGGTGACGGGGTCGCGTCACCCTCGCCCGAATCTTGCTGGCGGGCGGCGGCCAGAATCTCCGCAACCGACATCTTCTTCTTGTCAGCCATGACTTCCTACTTCCACGACTCTCGAACGCAAGATGGACTTCGCCTAGCGGGCACAAGAGCCGCTTGCTGCGCTCGAATCGTCACGCGCCCCGAGCCGCCGCCGCTCGCCACCTGGACCACCATGTGGATGGCCTAAAATGGTGGATTCTAAGGGCTTGCATGTCTCGGTCAAGAGCTTCGCGGAGCCGGGACAGGCTTCGTGACATTTTTCACAGAGTGCAATATGGGCGATCGGCCCTCAACCTGTCAAGGGCCTGCGCTCGCGCGGTTCAACTGCGAAGTGACAACCGCAAACCACACCTCTGCGGTAACCGCGTTCCTGTGTCCTTTGGTCAGCGCGGCCCACGTCAGAAGCACGAAACGTCCAACCACCGAGCCCTGCGACTTTTTGATGGCTACGTTGTTAATGAGCCCTTCGCGGCGGCGGTGATGGCTGAAATGCCGGCCTCCCGCTGGTCGGCCTGGTTCATTGGCTGCGCAGGGCTCAATAGGTAGCAACGAAGCGCCACCCACCGGCCTATCGAACACGCCCGCCGACGGGTGGTCCGCAACTGCGCCAACCGATATTCTTGTCTAGCGTCGAAGGACTTGCCGAAGTTCGCCGGCGAAGTCGGCCAGCCGCAGCGGCGGGACCTCGAACCTCAAATGGCAAAGTGGCGGCGAATCTATGAACGTCCTCGTGGTTGGTAGCGGCGGTCGGGAGCACGCCCTGGCGTGGAAGCTCGCGCAGAGTCCCCGCGCCGATCGGGTCTTCGTGGCCCCGGGAAACGCCGGCACGGCGCAGGATGCCGAGAACGTCGACATTCCGGCCGACGACATCGAGCGGTTGATCAAGTTCGCTAAGGAAAACAAAGTCGCCCTGACCGTCGTTGGGCCGGAGGCCCCGCTGTGCGCCGGCATCAGCGACGCCTTCGCCGCCGAAGGGCTACGCGTCTTCGGCCCTTCGCACGATGCCGCCCAGTTGGAAGGCAGCAAGGTCTTCTGCAAGAAGCTGCTTCGCCGGGCCGATGTGCCGACGGCCGACTATCGCTCGTTTCGTACCGCCGAGAGCGCGATTACCTATCTGCAGGAGCGTGAGTCCGGCTCGGTCGTCGTGAAGGCGGACGGTCTGGCCGCCGGTAAGGGGGTGATGGTCTGCGACACCAAGGACGAAGCGGTCGAAGCCGTGAAGCGGATCTTTCACCAACGCGAGTTCGGCGCCGCGGGCGATCAGCTCATCATCGAAGAACGGCTCGAAGGCCAGGAAGCCAGCCTGTTGGCCATTACCGACGGCCGTACGCTGGTGACGCTGCCGGCAGCGCAAGATCACAAGCCGGCGTTCGACGGCGATCGCGGGCCGAACACCGGCGGCATGGGGGCCTACTGCCCTGCCCCGCTGGTCGATGAGAAGCTCTTCAGCCACATCGAAGAGCAGGTCCTCGTGCCCACGATTCATGCCATGAAGCGGTCCCGCTTTCCGTTTCGCGGGGTGCTTTACGCCGGCCTAATGATCACCGCGCAGGGACCCAAGGTGCTGGAGTACAACGTGCGGTTCGGCGACCCCGAATGTCAGCCGCTGCTGATGCGGCTGCGAGGCGATCTGCTCGACGTGCTCGAAGCCGCCGTCGACGTGCGGCTCGACGAATTGCCCGATCTCGAGTGGGATCCCCGCCCCGCCGTCTGCGTGGTGATGGCCAGCGAAGGCTATCCCGGCGAGTACGAGAAAGGCCGACCGATCCGCGGGCTCGACGAGGCGGCCAAGCTCGACGACGTGAAGGTCTTCCACGCCGGCACCGCGACGCTCGACGACCAGGTGATTACCGACGGCGGTCGCGTGTTGGGCGTCACGGCGCTCGGCGAGTCGGTCGCCGCGGCAAAGCTGCAGGCCTACAAGGCGGTCAAGTGTATCCGCTGGGATGGGGCCTGGTGCCGCAAGGACATCTCCGACAAGGCGATCGCGTCGAGCTAGATCCTCGAGCGATGTGTGGGCGTGGCCTTCTTAGTGCCCGCCACAACTCGCCTGTTGATCGATTACCCCTCGATCCGCGAATTGGGGGCACGCACGCAGCGATCCCCACAATCTCGCCGCAGCAGGCCGCCCACGACATCTCCCGTTGCGGCGGCCGACGAAGGGCATGCGCGCGAAAAAAGCCCGAGCAAGACGGCTGCCTCGCTCGGGCTGAAGTTTCTCAATCGAGGGCGTG